>NZ_DATJPU010000158.1:0-5507 GCF_035506235.1 Mycobacterium sp. | reverse complement strand
GCGTGGGATTGGCGGGCGATCTCGGCACCAAGTCCACGCGCGGCGCCGGTGACGAACACGACGCGGCCGTTGAGATCGAGCCGCGCCGGGCCGCCGAACAGCCCACCGAGCAGCGGCAACGTACGGATCAGTTGCGTGCCGGCACCGGCAATGGAGCGCAGGGTTTCGTCGATCATGGCATCTTCCCTCTTCGGTGGTGTGGTGGGAGCTCGCCATCGTGGGTTGGCTGAAACGCTCACTCGCCACAAGGCCGGGCCTACATCCACGATCAGCGAACCCTCGGTCACGTGGGGATGCCGCCCCAATCCTCGGTACTGGCAGGGACACCCAGCATGATCGCCGGCCACGAGTCTCGTTGCGGTGTGTACGAATCTTCAGCCGCCCGCTGTGGTCGCCTTCATCGCCCCGCCACCTTCAGCAGGATTTTGCCGCCACGGAGGAGATGCTGCACCGCGCCGTCGATTTGCTCGAGGGGGTACACGGCCGCCACGGGCACACCAAGGGAGCCATCAGCCACCAGCGGTGCCGCCTCACGAATGACAGGCACCACTTTGTCGCGGTAGTCGAAGTCGCCGACAAAGAATCCACGGACCGTGATGTGCTTAGCAACCAGTATCGGGGTGTCGACCCACATTGGTTCGTCCCGGGCCCAGGAATAGCTGACCAAGCATCCACCGTCGGACAACAAACCAAGCAGCCGCGCTACACCTGGACCCCCCACGGAGTCCACTGCCAGCGCCACTCGCGCGTCGCCGATGACTGCTCGAACATCGCCGACCGCATCGTCATCATCGACATGGACCACGTCGGCCCCGGCTGCCTTGAGCTCGGCGAACGTTGCGTCATCACGGACCAGGTTGATGGTCTTCAGTCCACGACGTTTTGCCAGCGCGATTAATGACCGCCCCACACCGGAATTCGCGGCGTTCTGAACCACCCAATCACCGGGCTGCAGAGGGGTGCATTCACTGAGCATCAACCCTGCTGTCGGGGGGTTGCTGCCCAACATCGAGTACTGCTCGATGTCGCCGCCAGCGGGGAGTGCGAACAGACCATCGGCGGGCACGACAAGTCGCTCACGCCACGCACCGGAATACAGGGGTAGCACGACCAGATCGCCGACCTGAAGTCCATCGACCTCCGA
Organism: Mycobacterium sp.; assembly: GCF_035506235.1. GTDB lineage: Bacteria > Actinomycetota > Actinomycetes > Mycobacteriales > Mycobacteriaceae > Mycobacterium. The sequence goes on along the minus strand of NZ_DATJPU010000158.1, from coordinate 4,363 downwards.
GCCAGTGGCAAGCACGCGCGCGACCCCCTCTGCACCGGGTACGTGGGGCAGGGGTGGTTGCGCCAGCGCGCCGAGGACAACCAGTAGGTCGTGTTTGTTCAACGGCGAGAACTCAACGCTCACCAGAACCTCATTCGGACCCGGGGGCGGCGGCTCCTCGATGTCGACGACGCGGAGCACCTTTGCGGGGTCGCCGAACTGTTCAATCTGAATGGCGCGCATATCAATTCCTTTCGCTGGGCTGCTAAATTTTGATAGCAGTTATCGCCGAATTTGGATGTCGCCGCGCGTCTCGATGGCCTTGACGCTGTGGACGGAAGCCCCTCCTCAACACGGTGTCGACCGTTAGAAATGAATCGTGCACATCGCGTCTTCCTTGCTCGATGGAGTTGAGCTTCGTCCGCGGGAAGCGCATCGCCGCCAATGCGAATTCCTTTTTGGACCGCGGCGGGGAAGCCCTGTTGATCCTGGCATTACAAGGGACAGCCTTAAAGCGGCGACTACCACCTGCGACTCGAGCAAGGCCGTGACCAGCACCCGTCCTCACGGGTGCGCGATGCGCTCACCCGGGCGCTGCGACTGGATGTCAAAGCCACAACAAGTCTTTGTCGGCTTTCCGGCTTGGGGGCGCACGTAGCCCGCGGCCCAATCCTGTCCCTGCCACTACTAGGGATCAATGTGGCATCCCCACTTGATCCGCGATGCGCTGATGGTGAATACATGACCGCCACCGTGGCACTGCAAGCGTCGCCCGAGCCGCATCTCGGGACGGAGCCGCTGCCGGTCGCCCCCCGCACCGCACACCGGAGTGACCGGCGACATCGCGTCGTGGCGATCGGTTCGGGTCTCGGTGGGCTGACCGCGACGAAGGCACTCAAGCACGATCTGGTCAGTGTGAGTGACGCCGTGGCGTTTTTGACACGGTTGACCGCGCAGGGCACGGCACATGTTCACAACCAGGCGTCGCTGCCCCAGGTGTTACCGACGGCCGGGCCTGTCTTCGCCGCTGTGGGCGTCCTCATCGCTCTGTATGTCGCCATCATCCCGCGATGGCGAAGTGGCACAGCGGCAGGCGATTTCATCCGTGAGGGTTCTCCGCGGCGTTGGCAGCGGACTGGGAAAGGTTGGCGCTGATCATGCTATCCACCGCATTACGTGACATTCAGTGGCGCAGATGGCGCTTCGTCATCGCGGTCGTCGTCACCGGCCTGGTCTTTGCGATGACGCTCGTGCTCACCGGCCTCGCCAACGGATTCCGGGTAGAGGATGAGCGCACCGTCGATTCTCTCGGCGTCGACGAGTTCCTCATCAAATCCGGTGCGACGGGTCCCTTCCTGGGCTCCGCGCCGTTCCCGGTGGCAGTATTGCAGGTGGTCGCCGCCACCCCGGGCGTTGCCGCCGCTGCCCCCCTCACGTACAAGGGGGCTACGTTCAAGAGCGGCGACTCAACGCATCCTGGCGCCATGTTCGGCGCACCGGCGGGTTGCCCGGGCATGCCAGCGATGTCCGTCGGCAGGGCACCGTCAAGCCCCGATGAGGTGGCGGTGTCGAGCACAATCGGGCGTCAGATCGGCGAACAGCTCGAGGTCGGATCGCGCAGGATGCTGATCGTCGGCATCGTGAACAATTCCACCGCGCTGGCCAAGACGCCGAACCTCTTCGTGACGACCGAGGGGGTACAGCAGTCGGAGTTCGGCGGCCAGCCGCTCGTCTCCTCGATCGGGATCCGCGGGACACTGTCGCAGGTCCCCGACGGCTACCGGGTGGTCAACCGCGACGTGGCCGTCGATGACTTGATGCGGCCGACCAAGATTGCGGTCCAGGCGATCCGGATCGTGGCCATCCTGCTGTGGATCGTTGCGGCGTTGATCGTGGGCGGCGTCGTCTACCTGTCGGCCCTGGAACGCATGCGTGACTTCGCGGTCTTCAAGGCGATCGGCGTTTCGACGCGATCGGTCCTGGCCGGCCTGGTGCTGCAGGCGATCGTCGTGGCCGTCCTCGCCGCCGGCTTCGGGGCGGGGCTTGCGCGGCTGCTCGCCCCGCTGTTTCCCATGAACGTCATCGAGCCCGCTTCGGCCTATCCGCTCCTTGCGGTGATCGCGGTCGGAGTCGGCCTGTTGGCCAGCGCCACGGCAGTCCAGCGGGCTGCCACCGTCGATCCCGCACACGCGTTTGGAGGTCCTTAATCATGGTCGGTCTACGAACGGAGAAGCTCGTCGTCGAATACGCCAGCGGCAGCAATACCATCCGCCCCATCGACGGCCTCAACCTTGAGCTCGAGCCGGGCTCGCTAACGATCCTGCTCGGCCCCAGCGGCTGCGGGAAAACGACACTGCTGTCGTGCCTCGGCGGACTGCTGACACCGACGTCCGGGCGGATCACCGTCGGCGATGTGAACGTGACCGCGCTGAACCGCCGCGCGATGACGCAATATCGGCGGCACCAGGTCGGCATCGTGTTCCAGGCGTTCAACCTGGTGCCAAGCCTCACGGCGCTCGAGAACGTCCTCGTGCCGCTACGCGCGGCCGGGGTTTCGCGCCGCGCCGCGCGGGAGCGCGCCCAGGAGCTCCTGACCCGAGTTGGTTTGCAGGACAGGATGACCCACCGTCCCGGCGATCTCAGCGGCGGCCAACAACAGCGGGTGGCCGTGGCCCGCGCGATCGCCCTCGATCCTCCGCTGATCCTGGCCGACGAACCCACCGCCCACCTGGACTACCTCCAGGTCGAAGAGATGCTACGGCTCATCCGCGAACTCGCGACCGGCGACCGCATGGTCGTCGTGGCCACCCACGACCCCCGGTTACTACCGCTGGCCGACCGCGTGATCGAGATGGCGCCCGCAACGACCTTGGTCAACCGCGCCCACGAAACGATTCAGCTCGAGGCCGGAACCGTCTTGTTCGAACAAGGCGCGCTGTCCGACCTGATCTACACCGTTGCCGAAGGGGAACTCGAGGTGAGCCGCGGACGGGAACTGCTTCGAGTTGTGAAGGCCGGCGATTACTTCGGCGAGATCGGCCCGCTGTTCGGTCTGCGGCGCTCCGCAACGGTGCGCGCCCGCACCTATGCGGTGATTACCGGCCACAGCGTTCCGGCTTTTCGCCAACTCCTCGGAGCCTGGGCCGGACCAGGCCTGAACGAGGGCCGTGAGCTGGCCCTGGATTAGAGCGCGTTTCCGGTTCGCGTCGGGTACCGCTACGCCCTCAACGACACCAAGCACCCCAGACGAAATCGATCCAGGAACGAGGAAACAACTGTCATGACCACGCCCAACGAGTCCAGCCGAGAGCTCGCCAACCAGGCGCCCCATTTGGACTACTACCCCCACTGGCTGAACAACCTCGCCGAGGATGTCATCCTCCAAGGCGCCGTGTTCAACGGCGAACTGCGCGGTGCAAAGGACGTCGGGAAGATGCTGAGCTTCGCGCGAAGCCTCTACGCGTTTCAGGACTTCCGCTTCTACGGCATGCGCGGCGACCTTTTCTTGGAGGACTACCGCTCCCGCATCCGTGGCACCGAGGCGTACCACCCCAGCGGGGTCGAGATTTACAACTTCGTCGTCGTGTATTTCAACGACGCAGGCGAGACAAGTCAGCTCGTCATGAATCACCGGCCGCAGTCAGCGGCCCTGCTGTTCTCATCGCTGCTGACAAAGCACTTCGGCGACGCTTTCGACCCGAATCTCTTTTACGAGGGCGATGTCAGAACTCGTGTGCTCGATCACGACCTGTCGCGCGGAAAGTGGCCCCCATCGTCCGGCTCCGCGGTCCCAATCCGCTGACATGCGCCGTAACTCGCCAGGATCGCGCCGCACCAGGCCACGGGCTATGTTTCTCGGGCGTCGGGGCCGACGGGCCGCTATGAGATCAGGTCCAAGCGAACTAACGTCAGGCAAATGAGAACGATGCGGTCTGTCGTCGCCGACAAATTGGGCGAACCGTCCGAGGTTCTGGCCGTGCAAACTCGCCCGATTCCGGAGCCCGGTCCCGGTCAGGTGCGAATCCGGGTGACGGCCGTACCCGTTCATGCCAGCGATCTGCACACCATCCGCGGCCGATATGGATTCACCCCAGACTTTCCCGCCGTACCCGGAATCGAATCCGTCGGTGTCATCGACGAAATCGGCAGCGGCACAGACGGTCTGACCGTCGGACAGCGGGTCATCACGGTCGCAGTCAAGGGCACCTGGCAGGAGTATGTCGTCGCCGACGCCGAGCGTGTCTTGCCCGTTCCCGCCGGCATGAGCGATTCCACCGCCGCCCAGGTTCTCGCCAATCCGCTCACCGCGGTGATCTTGACCGGTGACGAACTCGATGTTCGGCCGGGTGAATGGCTGCTGCAGACTGCGGCCGGTTCCACCGTG
>NZ_DATJPU010000157.1:0-43228 GCF_035506235.1 Mycobacterium sp. | reverse complement strand
CATGTCCACTGACTCGCGAGGCTTTCAAGGCAAGATCGAGCTCGATATCCGGGATTCGGAGCCGGACTGGGGGCCGTACGCGGCGCCGACGGCACCGGAGGACTCACCGAACATCCTCTACTTAGTGTGGGACGACACCGGCATCGCGACCTGGGACTGCTTCGGCGGGCTGGTCGAGATGCCCGCCATGACGCGGATCGCCGAGCGCGGCGTGCGGTTGTCGCAATTTCACACCACCGCGCTGTGCTCGCCGACCCGGGCGTCACTGCTGACCGGGCGTAACGCGACCACGGTCGGCATGGCCACCATCGAGGAATTCACCGATGGGTTCCCCAACTGCAACGGGCGCATCCCCGCTGACACCGCGCTGCTCTCCGAGGTGCTCGCCGAACGGGGCTACAACACGTATTGCATCGGCAAGTGGCACCTGACGCCGCTGGAAGAGTCCAATCTGGCATCGACCAAACGGCACTGGCCCACCTCGCGCGGCTTCGAGCGGTTCTACGGTTTCATGGGCGGCGAGACCGACCAGTGGTATCCCGACCTGGTGTACGACAACCACCCGGTCAGCCCGCCGGGCACACCGGAAGACGGCTATCACCTGTCGAAGGACATCGCCGACAAGACCATCGAATTCATCCGCGACGCCAAGGTGATCGCGCCGGACAAGCCATGGTTCAGCTACGTGTGCCCCGGTGCGGGACACGCGCCGCACCACGTCTTCACGGAGTGGGCCGACAAGTACGCGGGCCGGTTCGACATGGGCTACGAGCGCTACCGCGAGATCGTGCTGGAAAAGCAGAAGTCGATGGGGATCGTGCCGCCCGGCACCGAACTGTCGCCGGTCAACCCGTATTCGGGCGTCAAGGGACCACAGGGCGAGCCCTGGCCGCTGCAGGACACGGTGCGGCCCTGGGACTCGCTCAACGACGTGGAGAGGAAGCTGTTCTGCCGGATGGCCGAGGTGTTCGCCGGCTTCCTCAGCTACACCGACGCCCAGATCGGCCGCATCCTGGACTATCTCGAGGAGTCCGGGCAGCTGGACAACACCATCATCGTGGTGATCTCCGACAACGGCGCCAGCGGCGAGGGCGGCCCCAACGGATCGGTCAACGAGGGCAAGTTCTTCAACGGCTACATCGACACCGTCGAGGAGAGCATGAAGCTCTTCGACCAGCTGGGCGGGCCCGAGACCTACAATCACTACCCGATCGGCTGGGCGATGGCCTTCAACACGCCCTACAAGCTGTTCAAGCGCTATGCCTCGCATGAGGGCGGCATCGCCGACGCGGCAATCGTCTCGTGGCCCAACGGCATTGCGGCGCACGGCGAGGTCCGCGACAACTACGTCAACGTCTGCGATATCACGCCGACCGTCCTCGACCTGCTGGGCATCACGCCCCCGGAGACCGTCAAGGGCATCGCGCAGAAGCCACTGGACGGGGTGAGTTTCAAAGCGGCGCTTGACGATCCGGGCGCCGACACTGGGAAGAAGACCCAGTTCTACACCATGCTGGGCACCCGGGGGATCTGGCACGAGGGCTGGTTCGCCAACACGATCCATGCCGCCACGCCGGCCGGCTGGTCGCATTTCGATGCCGATCGCTGGGAGCTCTACCACATCGAGGCCGACCGCAGCCAGTGCCACGACCTGGCCGCCGAGAACCCCGGCAAGCTGGAAGAGCTTAAGGCGCTGTGGTTTTCCGAAGCCGCCAAGTACAACGGCCTGCCGCTGTCGGATCTGAACATCGTCGAGACGATGATGCGCTCGCGGCCCTACCTGGTCGGCGAGCGGGACAGCTACACCTACTACCCCCACTGCGCGGACGTCGGCATCGGCGCGGCCGCCGAGATCCGCGGCCGCTCGTTCGCCGTGCTGGCCGACGTGACCGTAAACACGACCGGGGCCGAGGGCGTGCTGTTCAAGCAGGGCGGCGCCCACGGCGGCCACGTCCTGTTCGTCCAGGACGGGCGGCTGCACTACGTCTACAACTTCCTCGGCGAGCGCCAGCAGCTGGTTTCCTCGTCCGGCCCGGTGCCGCTGGGGCGACACATGTTCGGTGTTCGCTATGCGCGGACGGGAACGGTCGAGAACAGCCACACCCCGCTCGGTGACGTCACGTTGTTCGTCGACGACGAGGTGGTCGGCACGCTGCCGGATGTGACGACCCACCCCGGGACGTTCGGGCTGGCGGGGGCCGGGATCACCGTCGGGCACAACGGCGGATCGGGAGTGTCCGGCCGCTACAAGGCACCGTTCAATTTCACCGGCGGCACCATCGCCCAGGTCACCGTCGACTTTTCGGGCAGGCCGTACGAGGATGTGGAAAGGGAACTCGCGCTCGCCTTTTCGCGCGACTGAGCCGGCGTTCCGGCGATGTCGGTGCGGTCGCCATCGCGCCGGCACAGTTCCGCGGCGACAGCAGACAGTTGCTGAGCGGCACGGTTTGGGCCCCGGTGGCGATCCATCTGGAAGGGCCGGCCGATGCCCCGGTTGCGACGCGCCGAAGCCGACAACGAGGCAGCACTTTGCTGCCGCCGTTTCCTTAATCCCCACTTTGGGGGTCGCGGGCTGTAGCATCTGGCCCCGTGATGCCTCATGAGCACTGAACCTTCGCCGTCGGCACCGCCCGCCGCACGAGGACCGCGCGTTGCCATCGCGTTCGGGATCGTCGTGGCCGTCATCGTTATCTACGTCCTGTCCCTCATCGCCGTGCACCTGTTGACCCAATCGGCGCCCGCGCTGCCCTCGGTGGACTTCAGCAAGATCGAGGCCGAGGACAGCGTGGTGCAGGTGCGCCTCGAGAAGCTGGACACCGTCGCAAACCGACTGACGGTGAATGTGCTTGTCTACCCGAAGGATTCGCTGTACGACAAGAACCTCGGTGTGTTGACCACCGACGCCACCGTGCGGCTGTATCCGGAGAACGACCTGGGCGACCTGCAATACCCGGTAGGCAAAGCGCCGGCGCAGGTGAGCACCGCAATCGTGGCGCACGGCGATCCCGGCAACTGGCCCTTTGACTCCTATAGCACTGATGAGATCTCGGCCGACGTGTTCACCGGGTCCGGCCCGAACCGCGAAAAGGTACCTGCTCGCGTCGAAGTCACCGGAAAGCTGGACGGCTGGGACGCCGTTGTCACCCGCATCCATGACCCCGCCGACCCACCTGATGTCCAGGACAACGCGCGGCTCACATTGTCGAGATCCAAGAGTCCGCTGATCTTCGATTTCGGAATCATCCTGGTCCTGATCACCCTGCCCGCGTTGGCATTTTGGGTGGCCATACCGATGGCGTTGGGCCGGACGTCCTTCTTGCCACCGTTCGGAACCTGGTACGCCGGTATGCTTTTCGCCGTCATGCCCCTGCGCAACTTCCTTCCCGGCAGCCCACCGCCAGGCTCGTGGATCGACCAGGCCGTCGTGCTATGGGTTTTGCTGGGGTTGGTCGCCGCGATGACCATATTCATCTTCGCCTGGTGGCGGTTCCGCGATCGAAAGAAGCCGCCGAAGCCCTAGCGTTCACAGCCGGCCGCTACTCCGAATTCGATGGTTCCCCGGGGCCGATCGCATCGACGGCGCTCGATACCGTTTCTCGGAAGTCCGCCGACAGCGGGATGTAGCCGGTTTTCGCGAGGTCGACTTGGCCGGGACCAATCGCCGCCTGCAGAAACGCTCTGACCGCCTTGGCGACGTCGGCGCTGGGATATGTGGAGCAGACGATCTCATAGGTGGCCATGACGATCGGGTACACGTCGGGTTGGGCCGGGTTGTAGAACGACGAAAGATCGAGCACGAGGTTGTTGCCGTTGCCGATGACTTTGGCGCCGGCAATGGTCTTGCCGACGGCGTCGGTGCCGATCCGGACCGGCCGCAACGACCTGCGGCTGGCCGGGGTCTTGATCTCTGCGGCGAAAAGCCCCTCTTTCAGCGCGAATGACAATTCGTTGTAGCTGATCGCGCCCTCGGTGGTTCTCACCAGCGCCGCGGTGCCGGCGTTCCCGACAGCGCCGGTGCCTACACCGCCGTTGAAGGTCTTGCCCGCGGGCTGAGTCCACGCTCCACCGGATGCGGCCTGCAGGTAGGCCTGGAAGTTGTCGGTGGTGCCCGATGCGTCGCTGCGGTAGATGACGTGAATGTCCTCCGCCGGCATGGATGCGTTGAGCGCGGTGAGGGCCGGATCGTCCCAGCGCTTGATCGTGCCGTTGAAGATTTTGGCCAGCGTGGGCGCGTCGAGCACCAAAGAGTCGGCGGAGCTGAGGTTGTACGTGATGGCCAGTGGGCCGAATACCACGGGCAGGTTCCAGGCCTCGGCACCGCCGCATCGCTGTTTGGCCGCGGGGTATTCCTCGGCGGTCAGCGGTATGTCCGACCCGGCGAAATCGGTTTTGCCGGAGAGAAAGTCGCTGACTCCGGCGCCGGAACCGTTTGAGGTGTAATTGAGGTGCTGCCCGGGGCAGGCCTTGGTGTAGGCGTCGATGAACCGGTTCATCGCATTGGCTTGGGCGGTCGAGCCGCTGGCGTTCAAGTTCTGGTCGCCGCCGCAGCTGACCTTGGCCCCGGCGGTGTAGGGAAGGGTCGCGGGGGCGTTGCTGCATGCCGAGACGAGCAGGGCGGCCGCAGCCAGCAAGCTCAGGGTTGTAGCTGATCGATTGCGCTTCACGTTGGTTGTTTCCTTGCGACAGCGGATCCGGCGGGTGGACTCGCGTGGCCTCGTCGACCACGATGGCGCCCGTGGCCGACGGCGAGCGCAAGGGGCAACGGCAGTGTCATCCCCATTTCGGCACATGTCGACAGATACAGCCATCGAAACGAGCAAGTAAACAAAGATTAGATGAACGGGCGGGCTCGACTGTATGAATGGCCGGATCGGTCCTTCTCTGAATTGCGCGGACGAGCCGCACGGGGCCGTTTGCCGTCGTCATACCCTGAAGTAATGCTTACTGAGTTGGTCGAGTTGCCCGGCGGGTCGTTCCGCATGGGCTCGACGAGCTTCTACCCGGAAGAGGCGCCGATCCATACCGTGACGGTGGGTCCCTTCGCAGTGGAGCGGCACCCGGTGACCAATGCGCAGTTCGCCGAATTCGTCTCGGCCACAGGGTATGTGACGGTCGCTGAGCAACCGATCGACCCCGCGCTCTATCCCGGTGCGAATCCTGACGATCTGTGCCCGGGCGCCATGGTTTTCCGCCCCACACCCGGGCCCGTCGATCTGCGTGACTGGCGTCAATGGTGGGACTGGGTACCCGGGGCAAGCTGGCGTCATCCGTTCGGGCCGGACAACCATGTCGCGCGCCTCGACGATCATCCGGTGGTGCAGGTGGCCTATCCGGACGCCGCGGCCTATGCGCGCTGGGCCGGCCGGCGGCTGCCGACCGAGGCCGAATGGGAGTATGCGGCCCGGGCCGGAAGCGCGACGACGTACTCCTGGGGTGACGCGGCCACACCTGATGGCCGATTGATGGCCAATACCTGGCAGGGCAGGTTCCCCTACCGCAATGACGGGGCGCTCGGCTGGACGGGGACTTCGCCGGTGGGCGCGTTTCCGGCCAATGGGTTCGACCTACTCGACATGATCGGCAATGTCTGGGAGTGGACCGCCACCGAATTTTCCGCACACCACCGGCTCGATCGGCCGCCGAAAGCCTGTTGCACACCGTCGGGGCCCGCCGATCCGGCCGTCAGCCAGACCTTGAAGGGCGGTTCGCACCTGTGCGCGCCGGAGTACTGCCACCGCTACCGCCCGGCAGCACGGTCACCGCAGTCGCAAGACTCGGCGACCACCCACATCGGGTTTCGCTGCGTGGTGGATTCGGGTTCGACCCGGCAACGCTTCAGCATGTCGTGACCCGGGCTCCCGCAATCCCCCTACCGCAAGTGAACGTCGGATGTCGGGCGGGTGACGGAAGCCTTCCGGCGCGCGCAGGCTTGGGATTTCCGCGCGCGATCAGCACGGTCCTTCGCTAGCATCTGACCCCGTGGCGCCCCGACAAACCGGATTTCGGCAGCCAGTCGTAGACCCGCCCCGGCAAGCAGTGCGGTGCCCACGGCATGCGTTCGGTCCCGGCGGCGATCAATGACAGCGGAGACTCAGTCGACACCTGCCGCGCCTCCGGCGCTCGACGAGCCGGCCCCGGCCCCAAAGAAAAAGAAGAAGTCGCCCGGCAAGGCAAAGCCGCCCAAGTTGACGAAATCTCAGATCGAGATCGGTGTGGCCATTCTGGTCACCGTGGCCGTCACCTACGCCCTGTCGCTGGTCGCCGCCCACTTGCTGCAGCGAGAAGGGCGTCCGTTGCCCGCCCTGGATTTGAGCCAGGGCGGGGGCGACGCAACCATCGTGCAGCTACGCGTCGAGGAGCTGAAACCCGTCACGAATCGCCTCACCGTCAACGTGCTGGTCTACCCCGGGATTGCGCAGTACGACCCGCGATTCGACGTGTTGGGCAACGACGTCGCCGTCCGACTGTATCCAACGAGCGACCTGGGCGACCTCAATTACCCGAAGGGAAAAGCGCCGGCGCAACTCACCGCCACCATCGAGGCACACGGCAATCCGCGCAACTGGCCGTTCGACAAGTACAAGACCGAGCCGATCGCGGCCGATGCGTTCGTCGGGTCCGGTGACAACCGCCGGAAGGTGCCGGCCCTTGTCGAAGTAACCGGAGCGCTGGACGGTTGGAACATCGATGTCGAGCGCATTCGCGACCCGAGCGGCCTGCGGACCTCGCGGTCCATGGACACGGGCAACGTGGTCATCACCCTGGAGAGAGCCGAGGGCCCCCTGATTTTCGACCTGGTCATCTGCCTCGTCCTGATGACGCTGCCGACCATAGCGCTGATAGTGGCCATTCCCATGGCGATGGGCAGGCGGAAGTTCGTGCCGCCATTCGGAACGTGGTATGCCGCGATGCTGTTCGCAGTCGTACCGCTGCGCAACATCCTCCCCGGCAGCCCACCACCCGGTTCATGGATTGACCAGGCCCTCGTGCAGTGGGTGCTGCTCGCACTGGTGACAGCCATGAGCTTGTACTTCGTTTCCTGGATCCGGCAAGGGGACTGAAGCGGCAACCCGGGGTTGCCCGATTTGGCGCTGAGCTGGCCGTCCCCTAGACTCTAGGGGTTGCCTTGGGCAGACCTCGGCCGGTGCGAATCGGCCCCGCGTGCCCTTCGGTGACAAAAGTGTTTCAAGACCGCGCATGTCAGGATTTGTGGTGGGCTTTGCCTGCCTCCTGCCGCGCACGTGGACCAGGTCAGGAGATCGAGTGATTCAGCAGGAATCGCGGCTGAAGGTCGCCGACAACACCGGCGCCAAGGAGATCTTGTGCATCCGGGTGCTCGGCGGTTCGTCGCGACGCTACGCCGGCATCGGTGACGTCATCGTCGCCACCGTCAAGGACGCCATCCCCGGCGGCAACGTCAAGCGCGGCGACGTCGTCAAGGCCGTCGTGGTGCGCACGGTCAAGGAGCGCAGGCGTCCCGACGGCAGCTACATCAAGTTCGACGAGAACGCCGCGGTGATCATCAAGCCCGACAACGACCCGCGCGGCACGCGCATCTTCGGGCCGGTCGGCCGCGAACTGCGCGAGAAGCGATTCATGAAGATCATCTCGCTGGCCCCGGAGGTGTTGTAGATGAAGGTCCACAAGGGCGACACCGTCCTCGTCATCGCGGGCAAGGACAAGGGCGCCAAGGGCAAGGTGCTGCAGGCGTACCCGGAACGCAACCGCGTGTTGGTCGAGGGCGTCAACCGGATCAAGAAGCACACCGCGATTTCGACCAACCAGCGCGGAGCGCGCTCGGGCGGCATCGTCACCCAGGAAGCGCCGATCCACGTCTCCAACGTGATGGTGGTCGACTCGGACGGCAAGCCCACCCGGGTCGGCTACCGGGTGGACGAGGAAACCGGCAAGCGCGTCCGCATCTCCAAGCGCAACGGCAAGGACATCTGAAATGACGACAACAGAGGCCAATGTGAAAGCTCAGCCTCGTCTCAAGGAGCGCTACCTCAAAGAGATCCGGGATGCGCTGCACAAAGAGTTCGGCTACGGCAACGTCATGCAGATCCCGACCGTGACCAAGGTCGTCGTCAACATGGGGGTCGGCGACGCCGCCCGCGACGCCAAGCTGATCAACGGCGCGGTCAACGACCTGGCGCTGATCACCGGGCAGAAGCCCGAGATTCGCAAGGCGCGGAAGTCCATCGCGCAGTTCAAGCTGCGCGAGGGCATGCCGATCGGCGTCCGGGTGACCCTGCGCGGGGACCGGATGTGGGAGTTCCTCGACCGGCTCACGTCGATCGCGCTGCCGCGTATCCGCGACTTCCGGGGCCTTTCGCCCAAGCAGTTCGACGGGGTCGGCAACTACACGTTCGGACTGGCCGAGCAGTCGGTGTTCCACGAGATCGACGTGGACAAGATCGACCGGGTCCGCGGCATGGACATCAACGTCGTCACCTCGGCGACGACCGACGACGAAGGACGAGCGCTGTTGCGGGCCCTCGGCTTTCCGTTCAAGGAGAACTGACTGGATGGCGAAGAAAGCATTGGTCAACAAGGCCGCACGCAAGCCCAAGTTCGCGGTGCGCGGCTACACCCGCTGCAGCAAGTGCGGCCGTCCGCGCGCGGTGTTCCGCAAGTTCGGGCTGTGCCGGATCTGCCTGCGCGAGATGGCGCACGCGGGCGAGCTGCCCGGTGTGCAGAAGAGCAGTTGGTAACAGGGGACTGACGATATGACGATGACGGACCCGATCGCGGACTTCTTGACGCGTCTGCGCAATGCCAATTCGGCTTACCACGACGAGGTGAGCCTGCCGCACTCCAAGATCAAGGCCAACATTGCCGAGATCCTCAAGAGTGAGGGCTACATCAGCGATTACCGGACCGAGGACGCTCGGGTCGGCAAGGCGCTGATCGTTCAGCTGAAGTACGGCCCGAGCCGCGAGCGCAGCATTGCCGGCTTGCGCCGGGTCTCCAAACCGGGTTTGCGGGTGTACGCGAAATCCACCAACCTGCCGCGGGTGCTCGGCGGACTGGGCGTGGCGATCATCTCCACGTCGTCGGGTCTGCTCACCGACCGTCAGGCGGCCAGACAGGGCGTGGGCGGCGAAGTCCTCGCGTACGTGTGGTAGGGCCGGGGAGGTAGAGAAAGACTATGTCGCGCATTGGTAAGCAGCCGGTTCCGGTGCCCACCGGAGTCGACGTAACGATCGAGGGCCAGAACGTCTCGGTCAAGGGGCCCAAGGGCACCCTGAATCTGACGGTCGCCGAGCCGATTACGGTGGCGCGCAACGACGACGGCGCGATCGTGGTCACCCGCCCCAACGACGAGCGGCACAACCGCTCGCTGCACGGGCTGTCGCGGACCCTGGTGTCCAACCTCGTCACCGGTGTGACGGAGGGTTACACCGTCAAGATGGAGATCTTCGGGGTCGGCTACCGCGTGCAGCTCAAGGGCTCCAACCTCGAGTTCGCGCTGGGCTACAGCCATCCCGTGGTGATCGAGGCGCCCGAGGGCATCACGTTCGCGGTCCAGTCGCCGACGAAGTTCACGGTGTCGGGGATCGACAAGCAAAAGGTCGGCCAGATCTCGGCGAACATCCGCCGCCTGCGCCGTCCCGACCCGTACAAGGGCAAGGGCGTGCGCTACGAGGGCGAGCAGATCCGCCGCAAGGTCGGAAAGACAGGTAAGTAGTCATGGCGCAAAAGAAGGCTGACACCGCCGCCGCGCGAAAGCCGGTCGGGCAGAGCGTATCCGCAACCCGGCGGGTCTCGCGGCTGCGCAGGCACGCGCGGCTGCGCAAGAAGATCGCGGGCACCCCGCAGCGTCCGCGGCTGGTGGTGCACCGCTCGGCGCGGCACATTCACGTGCAACTGGTCAACGATGAAAACGGCACCACGCTGGCCGCCGCCTCGTCGATCGAGGCCGACGTGCGGAGCCTGGACGGTGACAAGAAAGCCCACAGCGTGCGGGTGGGTCAGCTGATCGCCGAGCGGGCCAAGGCCGCCGGCATCGACTCCGCGGTCTTCGACCGTGGCGGATACACCTACGGCGGACGGATCGCTGCGCTGGCCGATGCCGCGCGCGAGAACGGATTGCGATTCTGATGAACAACATCAGCCTGATGACAACTGGAAGGACCGCATAATGGCGGAGCAGTCAGCCGGCGGCCCGGAGGCCCGCGGCGACAACCGCGACTCGCGCGGTGACAGCCGCGATAGCCGCGGACGGCGCGAAGGTGGCCGCGGGGGGCGCGATCGCGACCGCGACGGCGAGAAGAGCAACTACCTGGAACGGGTCGTCGCCATCAACCGCGTCTCCAAGGTGGTCAAGGGTGGACGGCGATTCAGCTTCACCGCGTTGGTCATCGTCGGTGACGGCGCCGGCATGGTCGGCGTCGGCTACGGCAAGGCCAAGGAGGTGCCGGCCGCGATCGCCAAGGGCGTCGAGGAGGCCCGCAAGGGCTTCTTCCGCGTCCCGCTGATCGGCGGCACCATCACGCACCCGGTGCAGGGCGAGGCCGCCGCCGGCGTGGTGCTGCTGCGCCCCGCCAGCCCGGGTACCGGTGTGATCGCCGGCGGTGCGGCGCGCGCGGTGCTGGAATGCGCCGGGGTGCACGACATCCTGGCCAAGTCGTTGGGCAGCGACAACGCGATCAATGTGGTGCACGCCACCGTGGCCGCGCTCAAGCTGCTGCAGCGTCCCGAGGAGGTGGCCGCTCGTCGCGGGCTGCCGATCGAGGACGTCGCCCCGGCCGGGATGCTCAAGGCGCGGCGGGAAAGCGACGCGCTCGCCGGCCTGCCCGCGGGCGCGGCCGTCCGGGAGGGAACGGCATAGCCATGAGTCAGCTCAAGATCACCCAGGTGCGCAGCACCATCGGTGCGCGCTGGAAGCAGCGCGAGAGCCTGCGCACCCTGGGCCTGCGGCGGATTCGCCACTCGGTGATCCGTGAGGACAACCCACAGACCCGCGGCCTGATCGCGGTGGTGAGCCACCTGGTCGAGGTGGAGTCGGCGCCCGAAGGGAAGACACAGTGACCATCAAGCTGCATGACCTCAAGCCCGCACCCGGGTCGAAGACGGCGCGCACCCGGGTCGGTCGCGGCGAGGGCTCCAAGGGCAAGTCGGCGGGCCGGGGCACCAAGGGCACCAAGGCCCGCAAGAACGTGCCGGCCACCTTCGAGGGCGGCCAGATGCCGATCCACATGCGCCTGCCCAAGCTGAAGGGATTCCGGAACCGGTTCCGCACCGAATACGAGATCGTCAACGTCGGTGACCTCAACCGGCTGTTCCCGCAGGGCGGTTCCGTCGGCGTGGCCGAGCTGGTGGCCAAGGGGGCGGTTCGCAAGAACTGTCTGGTCAAGGTCCTCGGCGACGGCAAGCTGACCGCCAAGGTCGAGGTGTCCGCGCACAAGTTCAGCGGCAGCGCGCGCGAGAAGATCACCGCCGCGGGCGGCTCGGTCACCGAGCTGTAGTCAGCTCAGCTGCGGAATCACCTCGGCGGCAAGGCGTTCCATCTGCTCGCGGTTCTCGGGGACATCGGCGCCGTCGGGATTGAGCAACAGGTACCCGGCGCCGGCGTCGATCACCTCGCGCAGCCCGCGCGCCACGTCGTCGGGTGTGCCCGACACCGGCACGTCTTTGACGCCGGGCATCTCGCCGTAGATGCGCTGCAGCCCGGCCAGCACCCGCTCGCGCGCCCGCGCCGCGTCGTCGTCGACCATCAGATACACGCGTTTGCCAATGGTGAAGTGCGACGGGTCTTTCCGCTGCTCGGTGAGTTCGCGGCGCACCACGGTGACGGCGCCGGCGAACGCTTCGGTGGTCGACGAGCCCGCGCCCAGAAACGAGTCCCCGTGCCGCACGGCCCTGGCCAGCGCCTTGGGGGCGAGGCCGCCGAACCAGATCGGCGGATGCGGCCGCTGGACCGGCTTGGGTGCGATCGGCAGGTCGTCGACATCGCGGAACCGGCCGTGGAACGTCACCCTGGGCTCGTCGGACCAGGCGGCCTTCATCAGCTCCAGGCCCTCGGTGAAATACGAGATGAAGCTGTCCTTCTCCACGCCGAAGGCGGCGAATTGGCGGGCGCCGCCGCCGGGTGCGACGCCGATATCCAACCGTCCGTGGCTGATCCGGTCGACCGCAGTCGCGGCCGAGGCCAGCTGCAGCGGGTCGTGCAGGGACGTCACCAGGACCGCAACCCCCAGGCGCAGGCGCTCGGTGCAGGCGGCGCAATACGCCAGCAGCTCGAGCGGCGCCAGCAGCGGCGCTGGGCCGATCGTCTGCTCGAGCGTCCAGCCGCCCTCGAACCCAAGCTCCTCGGCGCGGGCGAGATAGGCGCGCAGCCCGGCATCGTCGAAACCGTTGTAGTCGAATTGGGGGATTGCGATGGAGAACCTCACCCGACCACCGTACGGCGGCCGATCGGTACCCTGCACAGTATGTTCGCTTTCCTGCCCTCCCTTCCCGGGATCGACGAGGTCCGCGCGCTGGCCGGCCGGGTCGATACCGCCCGCCACCACGGCGTGCCCAACGGCTGCGTGCTCGAGCTGGACCTGCGTTCGGTGCCGCCGGAGACGACGGGCTTTGACCCGCTGGCGATCATCACCGCGGGCAGCCGGCCGACGGCGCTGCGCGACACCATCGCCGCGATCCACCGCGCCGCCGATGACCCCCGGGTCGCCGGGCTGATCGCCCGCGTACAGCTGGGGGCGTCGCCTCCGGCGGCGGTGCAGGAGCTGCGGGCGGCGATCGCGGCTTTCAGCGCCGGCAAGCCATCCCTGGCGTGGGCGGAGACCTATCCCGGCACGCTGTCCTACTACCTGGCCTCGGCGTTCGGTGAGGTCTGGATGCAGCCCGCGGGAAGCGTCGGGCTGATCGGCTTCGCGAGCAACGCCATGTTCCTGCGCGACGCGTTCGACAAGGCGGGCATCGAGGCGCAAATCATCGCGCGCGGCGAATACAAGTCGGCGGCAAACCTTTTCACCGAACACGGCTTCACCGAGGCGCACCGCGAGGCCGTCACCCGGATGCTTCAGAGCCTGCAAGACCAGGTGTGGCGGGCGGTCGCCGAATCACGCAAGGTCGAGCCGGAGGCGCTCGACGCGATGGCCGACCGGGGCCCGCTGTTGCGCGACGACGCGGTGGCCTCCGGTCTGGTCGACCGGATCGGATTCCGCGACGAAGCCTACGCCCGGATGGCGGAACTGGTTGGTGTGCAGGATGTTTCGGATGAAAAGGAGCCGCCGCGGCTGTACCTGGCGCGGTACGCCGGCGCGGCCCGGCCGCGGCTGGCCCCGCCCGTGCCGCCAGTGCCCGGCCGCCGGTCCAAGCCGACGTTCGCCGTGGTCACCGTCGACGGCAACATCGTCAGCGGGCGCGGGGGCCCGCAATTCCTGCCCCTCGGCACGCCCACCGCCGGTGCCGACACCATCGCGGCGGCGCTGCGGGAGGCCGCCGCCGACGATTCGGTGTCCGCGATCGTGCTGCGGGTGAACAGCCCCGGGGGGTCGGTCACCGCATCCGAAACGATCTGGCGCGAGGTGATAAGCGCACGCGAACGCGGCAAGCCGGTGGTGGCGTCGATGGGTGCGGTCGCCGCGTCCGGCGGCTACTACGTCGCGATGGCCGCCGACGCGATCCTGGCCAATCCGGGCACGATCACCGGCTCGATCGGCGTGATCACCGGGAAGCTGGTGGTTCGTGACCTGAAGGGACGACTGGGCGTCGCGTCGGATACGGTGCGCACCAACGCCAATGCCGACGCCTGGTCGGCCGACGCGCCGTTCACGCCGGAGCAGCGGGCGCATCGGGAGGCAGAGGCGGACCTGATGTACACCGACTTCGTGGAACGGGTCGCCGAGGGCCGCAAGCTGAGCACCGAGGCAGTGGAAGCCGTTGCGCGGGGGCGGGTCTGGACCGGCGCCGACGCCGCCGAGCGGGGCCTGGTCGACGAACTCGGCGGCTTCCGAGAGGCGGTGCGGCGCGCCAAGGCCCTCGCGGGGCTGGACGAGGACACCGAGGTGCGTCTCGTCGGCTATCCGAGCTCGTCGCTGCTGGACCTGGTGCGACCCCGCGCCTCATCCCAACCGGCCGCCGCGTCGCTCCCGGACGCGCTGGGCGCGCTGCTCGGACGTTCGATCGCGGGAATCCTCGACCAGGTGGAGCAGACGATGAGTGGCGCCAACGCCCTATGGCTCGGGAACCCGCGGCTCTAGTCCGATGGTGGCGACCCGTCCCCCAGCTTCGCGGGGGTACCCCCAGCGCCCGGCTATGCCGCGCTTGCGATCGCCACTAACCTAACCGGCGAGCCTGCCGCTGATGAAGATGATCTCGCCGAGCGGGTCGTCGTGCTCGGGCGCGGGCACCTCGATGTCGTGGCGCTGGAACAGCTCGGTCCGCGTGATGCCGTCGACGTCCCACCCCTTGGACCGCAGATAGTCGACCACGTGGTTGCGCTCTCCGGTGTAGACCAGCGACGCCATGTCGATGTCCACGCCGTGCTCCCGGAATACGCCGGACATGTCCTGCACCCGGCTGGCATCGAAATCGATGATGCCGGGCACGAATTCGGTGGCGATGGTGCTTCCGGGCGCGCTGAGCGCGGTGATGTTGTCAAACAGCCGGTCCTGCGCCTCCGGCGGCAGGTAGATCAGCAGGCCCTCGGCCAACCACGCGGTCGGCGCCGTCGTGTCCAGCCCGGCCGCCTTCAGCGCGGCCGGCCAGTCGCCGCGCAGGTCGACCGCGATGGTGCGCCGGGTGGCGGTCGGTTGGGCGCCGATGCCGGCCAGCGTGGTCGTCTTGAACTCGATCACCTGGGGTTGGTCGAGCTCGTAGACCACCGTGCCGGCCGGCCACGGCAACCGGAAGGCGCGCGAGTCCAGGCCAGACGCCAGGATCACCGCCTGGCGCACCCCGGTGCCGGTCGCGTCCATGAAGTAGTCGTCGAGTACTTCGTGCGCACGGCCATTCCGTCGCTCATCGCCCGCATGCGCGCGGGCGATGCGTTCTCGATGGCGTCGAGGTCGATTTCGCCGTCCATCAGCTTGGTGAACAGATCCACCCCGACCGCGCGCATCAGCGGCTCGGCGAACGGGTCGTTGATCAGGGCCGTGGGGATCCCTGGTCGCCATCGCGCGTGCGGCCGCGACCATGGTCGCGGTCACGCCCACGCTGGACGCCAGATCCCAGTTGTCGTCATGAGCGCGTGGCATACGCGCAACCCTACTTGAGGGTCGCTGCGACGTAGCTCAGCTCACCGAACGTGGCCGCCATCTCGTCCTCGGGGAAGTCAAACCCGTTGCGCGCGTACAAGTCCCTGACGGGGTGGGGCGTCACGTCCCAACCGTGGGTGGTCAGGTAGTCGACGACGACGTTGCGCTCGCCGCGGTAGAACAGGTCGGCCGCGTCGAGGTCGAAACCGAAGCGCTGCCACCGCTCGGAGATGCGCTGCAGGCGCTCGTCGGAGAACGCGTTCGGGTCGGGCACGTGCTCGGTGGCCAGCCGGCTGCCGGCGGCGCTGAGCGCGGTGATGTTGTCGAACAACCGGTCCTGCGCCTCGGGCGGCAGGTAGGGCAGCAGCCCCTCGGCGCTCCATGCGGTCGGCAGCGCGACGTCAAAACCGCCTTTGCGCAACGCCGCCGGCCAGTCGTCGCGCAGGTCGATGGCGATCGCGCGGCGCTCGGCGGTCGGTTCGGCGCCGATGTTGGCCAGGGTCTCGGTCTTGAACGCGATGACCTGTGGCTGGTCGATCTCGTAGACCACCGTGCCGGCCGGCCACCGCAACCGGTAGGCCCGGGTGTCCAGGCCGGACGCCAGGATCACCGCCTGCCGCACGCCGTCCGCGGTGGCGCCGAGAAAGAAGTCGTCGAAAAACCGGGTGCGCACCGTGATCTGCTGCGCCCTGGCCTTGCGGTTGAACAGCGGGTCGTCCTCGAAATCGAGCTCCCCGTCGATGATCCGGATGAAGGGGTCCAACCCGACGGCGCGGACCAGCGGATCGGCCAGCGGGTCGTCGAGCAGCGGCTCGGGGCCCTGCGAGGCCACCGCGCGCGATGCCGCGACCATCGTCGCCGTCGCCCCTACGCTGGAAGCCGGTCCCCAGCTGTCCCCGTCGGTGCGACCCTCACTCATGGCTGCCGCTCACGTAGAGCACGTCACCCATGCGCATGTCGTCGTCCGTCAGCGGCGGAAGGCCGTTGGCGGCGAACAGATCCCGGATGCTGATGCCGTCCATCGCCCAGCCGCGCTCCCTCAGGTAGGGGGCGGCCTCGTTGCGCTCGCCGAAGTAGACCAGGCCCGCCATGTCCAGGTCGAAGCCGTGGGCACGCCAGCGCTCGGAGATGGTCTGCATGCGCTGTTTCATCTTGTCCTCGTCCCGGGGCTCGGGGTTGGGCGCGCTTTCGGTGGCCAACCGGCTGCCCGGCGCGCTGAGTTCGGTGATGGTGTCCAGCAGGCGGTCCTGTGCCTCCGGGGGCAGGTAGCCGAGCAGGC
Organism: Mycobacterium sp.; assembly: GCF_035506235.1. Taxonomy (GTDB): domain Bacteria; phylum Actinomycetota; class Actinomycetes; order Mycobacteriales; family Mycobacteriaceae; genus Mycobacterium. The sequence goes on along the minus strand of NZ_DATJPU010000157.1, from coordinate 26,740 downwards.
CCTCGGCGCTCCACGCGGTCGGCTGGGCCGGGTCGAATCCCGCGGCGCGCAGGGCGGCGGGCCAGTCCTCGCGCAGGTCGACGGCCACCACCCGCCGCTCGGCGGTGGGCGACGCGCCCAGCTCGGCCAGCGTGCCGGTCTTGAACTCGATGACCTGCGGCTGGTCGACCTCGTAGACCACGGTCCCGGCGGGCCAGGCCAGCCGGTACCCGCGCGAGTCCAGGCCCGACGCCAGGATCACGACCTGCTTGATGCCCGCCTGCGTGGCGCTCAGGAAGAACTCGTCGAAGAACTTGGTGCGCACGGCCATGTTGTCGGCCATCCGGGACATCGCCCCGACGGACGCAGCAGAAGCCCCGGCGCCGTCGTGCACGTCGTTCAAGTCATCCGGATTCACCTCGCCGGTCGCCAGCCGGGTGAGCAGGTCCACGCCGACGGCCCGGACCAGCGGCTCGGCGAACGGGTCGTCGATCAGCGGACGGTCGGCGCGGGACGCCACGGCGCGGGCCGCGGCCACCATGGTCGCGGTCACCCCGACGCTCGACGCCAGGTCCCAGGTGTCGCCCTCATACCTGGTGGAAGTCATGTATTCCCCTGTTCGGATCTAGTTAAGCTAATATTTAGCCGATATAACAAGCTGCTCCTACTGTACGCTTCCCCCGTTTCGCGGCAACCTTGACTGATGACGTACACGGCCTCGGGCAAACGGGCCCTCATCACGGGCGCCTCGTCGGGCCTGGGGGCGGCCCTGGCGAGGCAGCTGGCCCAGCGGGGGGCGGTGGTGGGACTGATCGCCCGCCGCCGGGACCGCCTGGCCGACGTGCTGGCCGACTGCCGGCGGGCCTCGCCAGAATCGGCGATGTGGGTGGCCGACCTGGCGGACACACGGGCGTTGCCCGAGCTGGCGCTGCGGGCATGGGACGCGCTCGGTGGCATCGACGTGCTGGTTAACAACGCCGCGATCCCGAAGCGGCGTCCCGTGACCGCCCTGGAGCCCGGCGAGGTCGAGGACGTCATGCGGGTCAACTTCTTTGCGCCGATGCGGCTGACCCTGGCCCTGTTGCCGCCGATGCTGGCGCGCGGCTCGGGCCTGATCGTCAACGTGTCCAGTGTGGGCGGCCGGCTCGGCATCATCCACGAAACCGCTTACTGCGCAAGTAAATTCGCGTTGTGCGGCTGGAGCGAGGCGATGGCCGTGGACCTGCACGGCAGCGGCGTCGCGGTGAAGCTGATCGAACCGGGGCCCGTCGACACCGAGATCTGGGACCACCCGGGCAGCGAGGAGCCGCTCTACCAGGGTCCCAAGGTGCCGGCCGACGAGGTGGCCGAGGGAATCATCGAGGCCCTCGGCGGCGAGAAGTTCGAACACTACATCCCGGACATGAAAGCGGTCGTCGACGGCAAGAACGCCGACCTCGACGCGTTCATCGCGGGCTCGGCGGGGATGGCGGCGCGATGAAGGCGCTCGTCTACGGCGTGCCGCCGGAACCCTTCGAGGTTCCCGCCGGCGCCAACAGGCTGACGCAGAACCTGGCCCGCACCCCGACAGCGCTGCGCCAGGTGCCGGATCCGCAACTGCCGCAACAGGATTGGGTGATCACCCGGCCGCGGCTGACCGGCATCTGCGGGTCGGACTCCAAGCAGATCCTGATGGATTTCGGCGAGGCCGACGCCGACAACGCCATGTCGGCCTTCTGTTCCTTCCCGCAGGTGATGGGGCACGAGGTGGTCGCCGACGTGGTCGCGGTGGGGCCGCAGGCCCGCGGGCTGCGGGTCGGCCAGCGGGTGGTGCTCAACCCGTGGCTGTCCTGCGGGCCGCGCGGCATCGAACCGCCGTGTCCCGCTTGCGAAAGCGGCGACTACAGCCTGTGCTGGAGCTTCACCGACGGCGACATCAAGCCCGGGATCCACACCGGGGTGTCGGCCGACGTGACGGGCGGCTACGCCGAACTCATGCCGGCCCACGACAGCATGCTGTTCGCCGTCCCGGATTCGGTGCCCGACGAGCTGGCGGTGTTCGCCGACCCGTTCTCGGTGTCCCTGCACGCGATCACCCGCCACCCGCCGCCGCGCTCGGGCCGGGTGCTGGTGTATGGGGCCGGCTCGTTGGGGTTGTGCGCGCTCGCGATCCTGCGGGCGCTCTACCCCGAGGTGGCCGTCGCGGTGGTCGCGCGGTTCGGCGCCCAGGCCGAGCTGGCCCGCCGGTTCGGGGCCGCGCTGGTGGTAGGGCACGAGCCGCGCCTGGCCGTCATCGAGCAATTGGTCGCGTGGGGCGGCGGCCGGCTGCGCCAGCCGCTGCTGGGCCTGCCGATGGCCTACCCGGGCGCGGTCGACGTCGTCTACGACACCATCGGCAAGCCGGAGACCTTCGAGGTCGGCGTCCGGGTCCTGCGCGCCCGCGGCACGCTGGTGAAGGCCGGCGTGCACGCGCCGGGCCGCTGGGAGTGGAGTCCCTTGTATTTCAAGGAAATCAACTGGGTCGGGTCGAACGCGTTCGGTGTCGAGGAGGTCGAAGGCCGGCGCAAGCACGCCATCGCCCACTACCTGGACCTGGCCGCCGCCGGCCGGGTGGACCTGCGCCCCATGCTGACCCACACCTTCGGGCTCGAGCAGTGGCGTGCGGCCTTCCTGGCGATCGCCAACCAGGCCGAAAGTGGCGCTATCAAGGTAGGCATCGACCAGCGCTAGCCCAAAGCGCCCGGGGATCCGGTGATAGGAAGGTCGATCGGGGTGATGACGCCCGGCGGCGCCTCGCACAGGGACGGTATGGCGTTGACCGCCGCGACGGCGGTGCTGTCCATCAACACGGTCATCACGTCCTCGCCGGGGTTGCCGAACCGGATCGTCGCGTCGACGTGTGGTTCGCCGTCGATCACCACGCTGAAACCCTTGGGGTCGGTCCACTGTGGGTCCAGCGCATCGTCGCTCATGGTCCAGCAGATGGCCAGCTCGACTACCGGGCGGCCGCCGCGATAGCCGCGATAGGTGCGGCGCTGGCCCCCGGCGGTGCCGGCGGCGTAGTCGGTCCACCCGAGATTCAGGTCCCGGGTCAGCACCGCGTTCTCGACGAAGGCCTCCTTCGAGTCGAGTTCGGCACCCAGCATCGCGGCGATCATGTCCAGGGTCTCGAAGTAGCCGAGGCCGTAGCGTTGCGTCTCCGGGTCGAGTTGCGTCACCCGCTGACGGGGTGGTTTGCCGAATCCGAGCACCTTCCACACCTCGTGCACGGGATAGGTTGTGCAGTCCAATGTTTCGACGAGTTTGACGCTGCGCACCCGTGGGCATGCGCCGGTGAGGAAGCCGGCGACGACGTTGATGAAGCCGGGCTCGAATCCCGTACCCAGGAAGGTTGCGCGTCCCTGTTGCGCCGCCTCCTCGAGCGCGGGAAGTTCGGCCGGGTGGTGGGTGCCGGTCAGGAAGTCTCCGGTGGTGACCACGTTGATGCCGCGGCGCAGCATCCTTTTCACGAGGTCGTAGTCGATGGCGCGCGGCATGTAGTTCACGCAGTCCGGCGCAAGGTCGAGCAACGCGTCGACATCGCCCGTCGCGGTGACTCCGGCCGGGGGCCTGTCCGCGAGTACCCCCGCGTCGCACCCCACTTTGTCCGCGCCCATGGCGTGCACGCCCACCACGTCGATGTCGTCGCGGTCGAGCAGGATGCCGAGCGCTCGCTTCCCGATGTTGCCGGTTGACCACTGAACCACGCGGTAGGCCGCCATGGCGTCCACAGTAACCGGCGGCCTAGGCGGGGCGGGTGGCGCGATAGAAGTTCAATCGGCCGAGGATGCGGTGCCGCTGCGATGCGACCTCGGCGCAGTCGAACCCGGCCGCACGGAGCAGTCGGGGTATGGCGTCGCCGAGGTTTCCGGCCGCGTGGTGGTTGCGCCTGATGAGCCGCGCCATCAGGCCGTGGTCGGTGGTCAGGTCGCCGCCGATGTCGACCAGGTGCAGCCTGCCGCCGGGGCGAAGGACCCGGAAGACCTCGGCCGCCGCGGCGGTTTTCGCGTCGTCGTGGACATGGTGCAGCATCATCGACGACAACACCCGGTCGAATTCGCCGTCGGCGTAGGGGAGCCGTTCGGCGTAGGCCTGATCGAAGCGGATGCCGTCCGTCTTCCGCCGCGCCCGGTCAAGCGCCCGCGGGTCGGGATCGCATCCGATCACCTCCAGGTCGGGATAGGCGCTTTTGGCGCCGATGATGAGATTTCCAGTGCCGCAACCGATTTCGAGGACGCGCTGGCAGTCGTCGAGTTCGGCCTGCGCGATCAGGGCGTCTTGGACCTTTTTCATGCCCAGCAGGCGTGACATCAGATCGTAAGCGGGCAGCAGCGAGTCGTGGCCGGCGGCTGGCAGGTAATCATGTGGATGATGCTTTGTCACGCAATCCATGGTGATCCGCTGAATGGACGAAGAATTGAGTGATCCTCGGTGAAAATTGGACTATTTTTGGCGGCATGACGCGACCGGCTCGGTTGGTTCGGCAGCGCGCGGGGGTGCCGATCTACGAATACCGGACGGATCCGGAAACGCCCCCGGTGTCGGTGGTGCGCTCCGGCCCCGAGGATTTCATCGACCGCGGTCGCCACATCCACGACTTTCCGGCGCTGTGGTACCTCCCCGCGACCGGGCTGGTCTACGTCGCGGCCGCGGGTCAGGTGCTCGACCCGGGGCGGCTGGCGGATCGCGACCCCGGTGTTGCGGTGTTCTTCGACCCCGCCGCGCTGGGTGAAGACGCCCGATCGCCGTGGCCGGCGTGGCGGGCGCACCCGCTGCTGTTCCCGTTCCTGCACGGGCACGCCGGCGGCATCCTGCGCCTGGAGTTGCCCACGACCCGGCGCTCGGCGTGGGACGCCGCGATCCGGTCGATCGAAGCCGAACTGCTCGCGCGGGAGGACGGCTATCGTCAGGCGGTCCTGGCGCACCTCACCCTCTTGCTGATCGACCTGGCGAGGCTGGCGGGCCCGGTGGTGGCCGGGCTGCGGCGCAGCGGCGAACCGCTGCTGGCCGAGGTCTTCGAGGTGATCGACCGGCGGCACGCCGAGCCGTTGTCGCTGCGCGACGTGGCCGGCGAAGTCGGCGTGACAGCGGGACACCTGACCACCGTCGTGCGGCGCCGCACCGGGCGCACCGTCGGGGAGTGGATCACCGAACGCCGGATGACCGCGGCCCGCGCGCTGCTGGCCGAAACGGACCTGCCCGTCGCGGAGGTGGCCCGCCGGATCGGGGTCTCGGATCCCGGCTATTTCAGCCGGCTGTTCGGCCGCGCGCACGGGGCCTCGCCCCGCGCCTGGCGCGGCGCGCACTAGTGGGCAGGCTGTGCACGCCCTGCACTGCGATATCGATGGCGCGTTCGACTGCGGCGCGCAGCTGTTCGGCGCCGCCGCCGTCTTGCAGGCAGACGAGCGCCGCGGCGATCGCCGCCCCCATAACCGAGCCGATGACGGCAGCGGCCGCCGCCGGGTCGAGCGCGTCGGCATAGGCGTCGTGCAGCGCCCGGGCCAATCGGGTTTCGGCCAAGAAGTAGCGGTGCAGCGTGGCGGCTTGGACGGCGGGCACCGACAGGACCATCGGCAACCGCACCGCGGCAAGGCCGCCGTCGACCTCCTCGGTCAGGGCATCGGCCAGCATGTGCTGCATCGCTGCCACGAGGACGTCGGCCATCCGATCGTCGGGTGCGCGCTGCTCGATGAGAGCTACCGCGGCGTCGATCCGGCGGGATAGGTGGGGAAAAAGGATCTCGTCCTTGCTGGCGAAGTAATTGAAGAATGTCTTCGTGGAAACTCCTGCGGCATAAGCTATTTCGGCGACGGTGGTCTGCTCGTAGCCCTTCTCCCCGAAGAGACGCATAGCCGCGCTGATCAGCTCCCGCCTCGTCTGCTTTCGCTTGCGCTCGCGCAGGCTTGTCTCGTTTGCCGTAATCGCCCCTTCCCGCTAGATGTACATCTGATGTAATATTACAGCGAATGTAATGAAATCGCCGTAGCTCGTCGGAGAGGGCCTGACATGCAGCGGTTCGAGAAGGCGGTCGCGATCGTCACCGGCGGCGGAATGGGTCTGGGCGAGGCGCTATGTGAGGAACTCGGGCGCCGGGGCTCGACGGTCGTGGTCGCCGATATCGACGGCGATGCCGCACGTCGGGTAGCGGAGCGCCTGGTGCAGGCCGGCGCACCGGCGGTTGCCGCGCCGGTCGACGTGGCCAGCGAAATCGAGATGGCGCAGCTGATCGGGAACACACTTTCCGAATACGGACGCATCGATTACATGATCAACAACGCCGGCATCGCGATCGGCGGGGATTCTCGCGACCTGTCGATGCAGCAGTGGCGTCGCGTGCTCGATGTCGACTTGCTGGGTGTGGTGCATGGGACGGTGCACGCCTATCAGGTCATGGCGCGCCAGGGCCATGGCCACATCATCAACATTTCCTCGCTGAGCGGGCTGGTTCCCCAGCCGGGCAATGTCCCCTACTGCACCAGCAAGCATGGCATCGTGGGGCTTTCGCTTTCGCTGCGGGCTGAGGGAGCGGATCTCGGGGTGAAAGTAAGTGCGGCATGTCCGGGCGACATGAAGACGAAAATCTACGACAACATGGTCGTGGTCAACATGCCGCGCGAGCAGGTGGCGGCGTTGAGTCGGCGCACCCACTACCTGATGCCCCAGATGAGCGCCCACGCCGCCGCCCGCGCGATCCTGCGCGGCGCGGACCGGAATCGACCGCTGATTGTGTTTCCCGCTGCGGTTCAGGTGATCTGGCAGTTGTACCGCAGGTTTCCGGGCCTGTTCTATCGGATCAACCTCCATCGCATGAGGCTGTTCCGCGAACTTCGGGTGCGCTGATCACGAAATGCTTAAGCTGTCAAAGGGATTCGATGTCCAGCCAATCGTCAACGTCGAATTGGTCGGCGACGGCGCGGATCGTCGCGCCGCCCCGGCCGGGGTAGTGGGCGGGTATCACGGCGGCTTTGGCCCGGACGGCCTCGGTGAAGATCCGGCCGCGGGTCTCGGCGGCGGCGGGTGCGTCCACGTCGAACGCGCACGCGTCGGCGGGGCGACGTAGCTGCAGCGGGCTGTGGGTGAGGTCACCGACGAAGACAGCCGGCTGACCGGCGTCCAGCCACAGCACCGAGGAGCCCGGCGTGTGCCCGGGGGCGGGCCGCAGTCGCAGCGACTGACTGAGCTGAAAGTCCCCGGACCACAAGACGAGTTGCCCGGCCTCATCGATGGGGAGCACGCTGTCGGCGAACACGAGCTGGTCACCGGGCTGCCGGCCCGCGGGCCCGTCCGGTGAGAAGTGGCGGTAGTCGGCGGCCGGCACCAGGTACCGGGCGTTGGGGAACGTCGGCACCCAGGTGCCGTTCTCGCGCATGGTGTTCCACCCGACGTGGTCGGAGTGGATGTGGGTGTTGACCACCACGTCCACCGCGCCGCGGTCGACGCCCGCCGACCGCAGCGCCGCCAGGAACCCGGTGCTCAGGTGATCCAGGGGCGGCATGTGGGGGCGTTCGCGATCGTTGCCGACGCCGGTGTCCACGACGACGGTCAGCCCGTCGACCTCGATGACCCAGCTCTGGATCGCGATGTGCCACTGATCGGTGTCCGGGTCGAAGAAGTCCGGCACCAGCAGGTCAGCGTTGTCCCGCCACCCCGAGGGTGGCGTTCCCGGGAAGGAGCTTGTCGGCAGGTCGAACTGGAGTTCGGCCACCCGGGCCACGCTCGCGTGGCCGAACCGGAGCCGGCGCATCAGGCGTTGGCGCGCAGATAGGTGTAGACGCCGGCGAAGTTGTGGTTCACGTCCTCGGGGATGGGCACCGGACCACCGAGGGCCCTTGCGCCCCAGACGATTTGGGCGGTCCGTTCGACCAGGGCGGTGATGTGCAGGACCTTGTCGGGCCGCGGGCCCACCGCCACCATGCCGTGGTTGGCGATCAGGGCGGCCCCGCGGCCCTCGAGCGCCTTGACCGCATTGGCGCCGACCTCGGGCGTGCCGGAGGCGGCGTAGTCGGTGCACCGGACCTCCCCGCCGCAGTAGACGGCGAACTCGTCGATGCAGGCCGGAATCGGCTGGTGCGCAATGGCGAACATGGTCGCCCACACCGGATGGCTGTGGATCACGCTGCCGATGTCGTCGAACGCCCGGTAGCACGCCAGGTGCAGCTGCATCTCCGACGACGGCGACCGGCCGTCGGCGGCGTGCAGCACCGCGCCCTGCGGGTCGATCAGCACGAGGTCGTCGAGCCGCATGTCGCGATAATCGACCGACGAGGGCGTGATGACGACGTTGCCGTCGGAGCGCCGCGCCGAGATGTTGCCGGCGGTTCCCTCGACCAGGCCTCGCCGCAGCATGTCTTTGGCCGCGTCCAGCACCGCGTTCTCCGGGTTGTCCACGAACTTCATGACGCCAGCACCTCCGGGTTGACGATATGGGCGGGCGTTTTGCCGGACAGCAGCGCTCCCAGATCGTCGGCCACCATCTGCGCCTGCCGAGCCTCAGTGTTCCATGTGGCGCCCCCGATGTGGGGCGTCAGCACGACATTGGGCATGCCCACGAGCGGGTGATCGGTCGGCAGCCATTCGCCGACGAAGTGGTCCAGGCCGGCGGCGGCCACCTTGCCGTCGCGCAGCGCGTCGACGAGCGCGTTGGTGTCGTGCAGCTGCGCCCGGGCCGTGTTGAGAAACACCACGCCGTCGCGCATGGCGGCGAACTGGCGCGCGCCGATCATGCCGGCGGTGTCGTCGGTGACCGGCGCGTGCAGGGACACCACGTCGGCCTCGGCCAGCAGTTCGTCGAGGCCGTGGCGGGCCTCGTCGTTGTACGGGTCGTGGGCGATCACCCGCATGCCCAGCCCGGCCAGCCGCCACCGGGTGGCGCGGCCGACGGCGCCCAGGCCGACCAGCCCGGCGGTGCGCCCGGCGATCTCCCAGCCGCGGAACCGCTGATAGGGGATGCTGCCGTCGCGAAAGGTGTTGCCGCTGCGGACATCCGCGTCGGCGGTCAACAGGTGGCGGGTGGCCGCCAGCAGCAGCGCCACCGCCATCTCGGCCACCGCGTCGGCGTTGCGGCCCGGGGTGTTCAGCACCGGGATGCGGGCCGCGGTGGCTCCGCCGATGTCGACGTTGTTCGGGTCGCCCCGGGTGGACGCGATAACCCGCAGCCCCCGGTCGAACACCGGGCCCCGCACCGAGTCGCTTTCCACCACAACGACATCCGCGTGCTCGGCCGTGATCCGTTCGGCCAGCTGCTCGGCGCTGTAGATCCGCAGCGGGGTCTGCTCTATCCACGGGTCGTACACCACGTCGGCCAGCCGCCGCAGCTTGTCGAACCCCGGCCCTCGCAGCGGCGCGGTCACCAGGGCGCGCGGTCTTGCAGTCACGAGGGTCAATGCTGGCGTACGGTGACGCCCGTGTCACGTGATGACGTCACAATCGGCATCGACGTCGGCAGCACGGCCGTCAAGGCGGTGGCCGCCGACGCCGACGGCCGGGTGACCGCGCGGGCGCGCGTCCCGCACGAGCTGCGGGTGCCGGCGCCCGATCGGCTCGAGCACGACGCCGACGAGGCGTGGCGGCGGGGGCCGGCGGCCGCCCTCGCGCAGCTGGACTGTCCCGACGCGAGGGCGGTGGCCGTCGCGGCGATGGTGCCGTCGCTGACCGCCGTCGACGCCGCGGGCACGCCGCTCACGCCGGGGCTGCTGTACGGCGACGCGCGGGGACGAGGTCCGGGGTCCCGGGGAGAACGGGAGCAGCCGCTGCCGGCGCTGGGTGAGGCGGCCGAGTTCCTGCGCTGGACGGCCGCCGAGGCGCCCGCCGCCGCCGGGTACTGGCCCGCGCCCGCGGTGGCCAACCACGCCCTGGCGGGCGAGGCGGTGATGGACGTCGCGACCGCCGCCACCGCGTACCCGCTGTTCGACGGGACCGGCTGGGATCCCACGGCGTGCGCCGAACGCGGCGCGCGGCCCGACCAGATGCCGCGGGTCGAGAGCATGGGGGCCGCAGTCGGGCAGATCCCCGGCACCGGGGCCGTGCTGGGCATTGGCGCCATCGACGCGCTGTGCGAGCAGATCGTGGCCGGCGCCGACCACGACGGCGACGTGCTGGTGTTGTGCGGCACGACCCTGATCGTGTGGAACACCATCGCCGAGGCCCGGCAGGTGCCCGGCCTGTGGACCATCCCGCACACCACCCCCGGCAAAAACCAGATCGGCGGCGCCAGCAACGCGGGCGGCCTGTTCCTCGGTTGGGTGGATCGCGTTGTCGCACAAGGTGACCCGGCGGCCGCCGACCCGCGCCGGGTGCCTGTCTGGTCGCCGTACATCCGCGGGGAGCGCACGCCGTTCCACGACCCCGATCGCCGGGCCGTGCTCGACGCCTTGGACCTCACCCACGACGCCGCCGCGCTGCGGCGGGCCGCCTATGAGGCGTCGGGCTTTGTAGTCCGTCAGCTCATCGAGCTGAGCGGGGCGCCGGTGGCGCGCATCGTGGCCGCGGGCGGCGGCACCCGGGTCGCGCCGTGGATGCAGGCCATCGCCGACGCCACCGGGCGTCCGGTGGAGGTGTCCGCGGTGGCCGAGGGGGCGGCGCTGGGCGCGGCCTTCCTGGGTCGCATGGCCGCCGGCCTGGAGACCTCGATTGCCGACGCCGCGCGGTGGGCCCGCATCGAGCGCGCCGTCGATCCCGATCCCGCCTGGGCCGCGGCGACCGCGGACCGCTACCAACGCTTCCTGGAGCTGGGAAACCGGAGATCTGGCGCCGCCATACCTCCGGCGGCGTTCTAGGCTGATGTAATGACTGACCAGGACCGCAAAGCCTCCCGCCGCGAGATCGCGGACGCCCTGCTGAAAGCCCTCGAACGTCGGCATGAAGTACTCGACCTCATAGTGGAGTCCGAGGACAAGGCGGCCGCGGTCCAGGCGATCGTCAGCTTGCTCGACACGTCGCGCACAGGCGCCGAAGCGGTGATGGGCATGTCCTTCGATCTGCTCACCAAGGATTCGCGCAAGAAAATCCAGGCCGACCTGGAAGACCTGAACAAGCAGCTGAGCTTCACGCTCGGCGAGCGTCCGGCGAGTTCGGGGGAGACCCTCGAGCTGCGGCCCTTCTCCGCCGAGGAGGACCGCGACATCTTCGCCGCCCGCACCGAGGACATGGGCGCCGCCGGGGACGGGTCCGGCGGGCCGGCCGGCAACCTCGACGACGAGATCCGGGCGGCGCTGGGGCGCGTCGAGGACGAGGAGGCGGCTTGGTTCGTGGCCGTCGATTCGGGCGAAAAGGTCGGGATGGTGTTCGGCGAGCTGGTCGGTGGCGAGGTGAACGTGCGGATCTGGATCCACCCCGAGCACCGGAAGAAGGGTTACGGCACCGCCGCGCTGCGCAAGTCGCGGTCGGAGATGGCGTGGTGCTTTCCCGCCGTGCCGCTGGTCGTCCGGACGCCGCCGGCCAGGCCCGCCTAGCCCCGGCCGGTCAACGTCGCGGTGACGTACTTGATGTCGCCGAAGGCGACCATGGACGGCTGGTCGGGGAACTCAAAACCGTTCTGGGCGTAGAGCTCCGGCGTGCCACGCACCGTCGACGCCCAGCCGCGGTCGGCCAGGTAGGCCACCACGTCGTTGCGCTCGCCGGGGTAGACCAGCTCGGCCCAGTTGAGGTTCAGTCCCAGCCGCCTCCAGCGCTCGCTGATCTCGCGGCCCCGCTTTGCGATGCGGTCGCGCATGTCGGGCACGTAGCCGGTGCCCAGCCTGCTGCCGGTGGCGCTGAGCGCGGTGCTGTGGTCGAACAGGCGGTCCTGCGCGTCCGGCGGCAGGTAGCCCAGCAGCCCCTCGGCGATCCACGCCGTGGGCCGGGCGGTGTCAAACCCGTTGTCGCGCAACGCCGCCGGCCAGTCGTCGCGCAGGTCGACGCCCACCGCTTTGCGGTCGGCGGTCGGGGCCGCGCCGAGGTCGGCCAGGGTGCGGGTCTTGAACTCGATCACCTTGGGCTGGTCGATCTCGTAGACGGCCGTTCCCGGCGGCCAGGGCAGCCGGTAGGCGCGGGTATCCAGCCCCGAGGCCAGGATGACGGCCTGGCGGAGGCCGGCATCGGCCGCCTCGAGAAAGAAGGAGTCGAAGAACCGGGTGCGCACGGCCATGCCTTCGCTGAGCCGGCGGGGCGTGAAGGCCGGATCGTCGTCGGCCAGGTCGATTTCGCCGTTCATCATCCGGATGAAGGCGTCGACGCCGACGGCGTTCACCAGTGGCTCGGCGAACGGGTCGTCGATCAGCGGGTCCGGGCCCTTGGCGGCCATCGCCCGGCGGGCGGCCACCGCGGTGGCGGTGGCGCCCACGCTGGACGCCAGATCCCAGCTGTCGCCATCGAACCGCTTGCTGTCGGTCTCGGCCATCGTCGCTCCTAGCGCAGCGTCGCGGTGACGGCGATGATGTTGCGGAGCTGCGATTCCTCGTCGTCCGGGAAGACGCGCCCGTAATCGGCGAAGAACTCCCGGCGCGGCCGGGTGGTGACCTGCCAGCCCCGCTCGCCCAGGTAGTCGACGACATTGCTGCGCTCGCCGTCGAAGAACAGCCCCGACAGGTCGATGTCGCACCCCAGATTGGCCCACCGCTCGTTGAATTGCCGCGCGCGTTCGGTCATGGTGCGGCCCGAATCGCCGTGGTATTCGGTGGCCAGCTTGCTGCCGGGCGCGCTGAGCCCGGTGATGTTGTCGAAGAGCCGGTCCTGCGCGTCGGGCGGCAGGTACATCAACAGGCCTTCGGCGCTCCACGAAGTCGGGTGCGACGGGTCAAAACCGCTGCGGCGCAACGCTTCCGGCCAGTCTTCCCGCAGGTCGACGGCGACGGTGCGCCGGTCCGCGGTCGACTCGGCCCCCAGGTTGGCCATGGCGGCGCTCTTGAACTCGACGACCTTGGGCTGATCGACCTCGTAGACCACGCTGCCGGGCGGCCAGGCCAGCCGGTAGGCGCGCGCGTCCAGACCGGCGGCCAGGATCACCGATTGGGTGACGCCGTCGCGGGCGGCGTTGAGGAAGAAATCGTCGAAGAAGCGGGTGCGCACCGCGATCGAGTCGGTCTCGAGCTGCAGGTCCCGTTCGCCGCCGGGCGCGTCCGACGGGAGCACGTCACCGTCGACCAGGCGGATGAAGAAGTCGAGGCCGACCGCCCGCACCAGCGGCGCCGCGAACGGGTCGCTGATGATCGCGTTCGGTTCGGCGCTGGCCAGCGCGCGGGCCGCGGCGACCATCGTGGCCGTGGCGCCGACGCTGGAGGCCAGATCCCAGGTGTCTTGATCGGTTCGCGTCATGTTGCTCCTACTTACTTAGCAAATGCAATGAGCCTCCGAAAACTCTACGCCTCGCGGCTGTCCGGTTCCTGTGTCGTCACAAGGCCGTCAAAAGGCCGTCAAAAGGCCGTCACCAGCCGTCAAAAGGCCGTCAAAAGGCCGTAAAAAGGCCGTCGAAAAGGGTGTTGACAGGACCTGCCCCGCCCAGCTGTTAGTCTCGTACACGGTTTGACGCGCTTGTAGATATGGCAGCCGTACGTCCTGGCCTGCGGGTGTTAGGCGCGTGACGCAGGACGCAGGAGGAAGAGTGCTTTCGGCTTTCATCTCATCGTTGCGGACAGTCGACCTGAGACGGAAGATCCTCTTCACGCTTGGCATCGTCCTTCTCTACCGGGTCGGCGCCGCTTTGCCGTCTCCGGGTGTGAACTACCCGAACGTGCAGCAGTGCATCAAAGAGGCCAGCGGCGGCGAGGCGGGACAGATCTATTCGCTGATCAACCTGTTCTCCGGCGGCGCGCTGCTCAAGCTCACGGTTTTTGCCGTCGGGGTGATGCCCTACATCACCGCCAGCATCATCGTGCAGCTGCTGACCGTGGTCATCCCGCGGTTCGAGGAGTTGCGCAAGGAAGGCCAGTCCGGCCAGGCCAAGATGACCCAGTACACCCGCTATCTGGCCATCGCGCTGGCCATCCTGCAGGCCACCAGCATCGTGGCGCTGGCGGCCAACGGCGGGCTGCTGCAGGGCTGCTCGCTGGACATCATCGCCGACCAGAGCATCTTCACCCTGGTCGTCATCGTGCTGGTGATGACGGCCGGCGCGGCGCTGGTGATGTGGATGGGCGAGCTGATCACCGAGCGGGGCATCGGCAACGGCATGTCCCTGCTGATCTTCGTCGGCATCGCGGCGCGCATCCCCAGCGAAGGCAAGACCATCCTGGACAGTCGCGGCGGGGTCATCTTCGCCGCTGTCTGCGCCGCCGCGCTGGCCATCATCGTCGGCGTGGTGTTCGTCGAACAGGGCCAGCGCCGGATTCCCGTGCAATACGCCAAGCGTATGGTGGGCCGGCGCATGTACGGCGGAACGTCGACCTACCTGCCGCTGAAGGTCAACCAGGCCGGCGTCATCCCGGTCATCTTCGCGTCGTCGCTGATCTACATCCCGCACCTGATCACCCAGCTCGTCCGCAGCGGCAGCGGCGGTGTGGGCAACAGCTGGTGGGACAAGTTCGTCGGCACTTACCTGTCCGACCCGAGCGACCCGGTCTACATCGCCATCTACTTCGGCCTGATCATCTTCTTCACCTACTTTTACGTGTCGGTGACGTTCAACCCCGACGAGCGTGCCGAGGAGATGAAGAAGTTCGGCGGGTTCATCCCCGGCATTCGGCCGGGCAAGCCCACCGCCGACTACCTGCGTTATGTGCTGAGCCGGATCACGCTGCCGGGCTCGATCTACCTGGGCGCGATCGCGGTGCTGCCCAACCTGTTCCTGCAGATCGGCAATACCGGAACGGTCCAGAATTTGCCGTTCGGCGGTACTGCGGTTTTGATCATGATTGGCGTCGGTTTGGATACGGTCAAACAAATCGAGAGCCAGCTCATGCAGCGCAACTACGAAGGGTTCCTCAAGTGAGAGTGGTTTTGCTGGGACCGCCCGGGGCGGGCAAGGGTACGCAGGCCCAAAAGCTCGCCGAGAAGCTGGGGATCCCGCAAATCTCCACCGGGGAGCTGTTCCGGGACAACATCGAGAACGGGACCAAACTCGGCCTGGAGGCCAAGCGCTACCTGGACGCCGGTGACCTGGTGCCCTCCGATTTGACCAACCAGCTCGTCGACGACCGGCTGGACGATCCGGACACCGCCAACGGCTTCATCCTGGACGGCTACCCGCGCTCGCTCGAGCAGGCCAAGGCGCTGCACGAGATGCTCGGACGCCGCGGCACCGACATCGACGCGGTGGTCGAGTTCCGCGTCTCGCAGGACGAGTTGCTGCAACGGCTCAAGGCGCGCGGCCGCGCCGACGACACCGACGACGTCATCATCAACCGGATGAAGGTTTACCGCGACGAGACCGCGCCGCTGCTGGAGTACTACAGCGGCCAACTGAAGACGGTCGACGCGGTCGGGTCGATGGACGAGGTGTTCGCCCGCGCGCTGCAAGCGCTGGGCAAGTAGCCGTGAGCGCGCTGGCGCGACTGCGGGGTCGCCGGGTCGTGCCGCAGCGCAGCCCCGCCGAACTCGACGCGATGGCCGCGGCCGGCGCCGTGGTGGCCTCCGCCCTGCAGGCAGTCCACGCGGCCGCGGTCGCCGGGGCGTCGACCCTGAGCCTCGACGAGATCGCCGAGTCGGTGATCCGCGAGGCCGGCGCGGTGCCGTCGTTCCTGGGTTATCACGGTTACCCGGCGTCGATCTGCGCGTCGGTCAACGACCGCGTGGTGCACGGCATCCCGTCCGCCGCGGAAATACTGGCGCCCGGCGACCTGGTGTCCATCGATTGCGGGGCGGTGCTGGACGGCTGGCACGGCGACGCCGCCATCACCTTCGGGGTCGGGAAGCTGGACGCGGCCGACGAGGCGCTGTGCGATGCGACCAGGGAATCGCTGCAGGCCGGCATCGCGGCCATGATCCCCGGCAACCGCCTGACCGACGTCGCGCACGCCATCGAAACGGGCACGCGCGCCGCCGCGGCCCGCTACGGCATCGCGTTCGGGATCGTTGAGGGCTACGGCGGCCACGGCATCGGCCGGCACATGCACATGGACCCGTTCCTGCCCAACGAGGGCTCCCCGGGCCGGGGCCCGCTGCTGGCCCCGGGCTCGGTGCTGGCCATCGAGCCGATGCTGACGCTGGGAACCGGCAAAACGCTGGTCCTCGACGACGCGTGGACCGTCACGACCGCCGACGGGTCGCGCGCGGCGCACTGGGAGCACACCGTCGCGGTCACCGACGGCGGGCCGCGCATCCTGACCCTGGCCTGAACTAAACGCTCATTCGACTCGTTTCAGTAGTCGGAGGTGATCGAGTGGCTCGTGTGGCAGGCACTTGGGGGACGTCCAGGGCTGCTGAAGCCGCTCTGATGAAGGCGCTCTACGACGAGCACGCCGCGGTTTTGTGGCGCTACGCGCTCCGGTTGACGGGGGACGCCAGCCATGCCGAGGACGTCGTCCAGGAGACGCTGCTGCGGGCGTGGCAGCATCCGGAGGTCATCGGCGACACCGAGCGGTCGGCGCGGGCGTGGCTGTTCACCGTCGCCCGCAACATGATCATCGACGACCGGCGCAGCGCCAGGTACCGCAACGTGGTCGGTTCGCTGGACGAAGCGGGAGCGCCCGAGCAGTCGACGCCCGACGAGGTGAACGCGGCGCTCGACCGGCTGCTGATCGCCGAGGCCATGACGCAATTGTCCGCCGAGCACCGGGCCGTGATCGAACGGTCCTACTACCGCGGTTGGACCACCGCGCAGATTGCTGCCGACCTCGACATCGCCGAAGGAACAGTGAAGTCGCGACTACACTATGCCGTGCGGGCGTTGCGGCTCACTCTGCAGGAACTTGGAGTCACGCGATGACCATCCGCATGGCCATCGGCTCCGAAATACTTGATGGGTGACAGGAGATGGACGAGATGAGGACGCCGCTGACAGGCATCGGCCCGCCCGGTGACAGCGAGGTGTTTGGCCTGACTACTGGGGATGACCACCGTTACGCGATGTGGGATGCCGCATACGTGCTGGGGTCGTTGTCTGCCTCCGACCGCCGCGAATTCGAGTCGCACATGGCCGGCTGCCCGGCATGCCGGGAGGCCGTCGCCGACCTGAGTGGCGTGCCGGCCCTGCTGTCGCAGCTCGACCGCGCCGAAGTGGCCGCGATGGACGAACCGGGCCGCGCCGCGGCGACACCCGAGATGTCACCGGAGCTGCTGCCGGCGTTGTTGGCGACGGTGCGCTGGCGCCGGCGCCGCACCCGGGTGGCGACCTGGGTCGCCTCGTCCGCGGCGGCCGCGGTGCTGGGGGTCGGAGTGCTGGTCGGTGTGCACGGGTATACCTCGTCGCCCGCACAGCAGGCGGCGTCGTCCTCGCAACCCATGGCGCAGGTCGGTACCACCCTGCTGGCGTCCACGGTGCAGCTGTCCAGCCAGCACTGGGGGACGTCGATCAACCTGAAGTGCGTCTGCCTGGCCCCGCTGAACGCGCACCACGACACGCTGGCGATGGTCGTGGTCGGTCGCGACGGCAGCCAAACCCGGCTCGCGACGTGGGTGGCCGAACCGGGCCACACGGCGACGCCCGCGGGCAGCATCTCGACGCCGGTCGACCAGATTGCCGCCGTGCAGGTGGTTTCGGCGGATAGCGGTCAGGTTCTGCTGCAGCGCTCGCTGTAAAAACCCGGCGCGCGGTGAACTCAAGTTACCCGCGCGCCGTGTTACAGGCATGCCCAGGAAGCAGCGGGTGGTCGACCACATCGTCGAGCGACTCGCCTCGGCGGGCGTCGACCACATCTTCGGAGTGGACGGCGCCAACATCGAAGACCTGTACGACGCCGCGCACTTCCGATCCGAGGTCACCGCGGTGCTGGCGAAGCACGAGTTTTCCGCGGCGGCCATGGCCGACGGGTACAGCCGCAGCGGGGCCGGGCTGGGGTGCGTGGCGGCGACCTCGGGTGGCGGGGCGCTCAATCTCGTTGCCGCCCTTGGGGAGTCGCTGACAAGCCGGGTTCCGGTGCTGGCCCTCGTCGGCCAAACGCCCACCACGATGGACGGCCGGGGCAGCTTTCAGGACACCAGCGGCGACAACGGATCGCTGAACGCGCGGGCGGTGTTCTCCGCGGTGTCGGTGTCATGCGAGCGGGTGCTCACCCCGGCCGGCGCCGCGCCGGCCCTGTCCAGGGCGATCGCCGCGGCGCGCACCGGCGGCCCGGCGGTGCTGTTGCTGCCCAAGGACATTCAGCAGGGCTACCTGGACGAGCGCACGGGCTACACCGCGCAGCATCTGCGGCCCGTCGCGCGGGTTTTCAGCCCCCACCCGCTCGCCGCAATCCTGCGCGACGCGAAGGGCCCCGTCACCATCATCGTCGGCGAGCAGGTGGCCCGCGACGACGCCCGCGACGAGCTCGAAGCGCTGCGTGCGGTGTTGCGCGCCCGGGTGGCGACCGTGCCCGACGCCAAGGACGGCGCCGGCACACCGGGTCTGGGCTCGTCGTCGGCGCTCGGGGTGACCGGTGTCATGGGCCACCCGGGCGTGGCCGAAGCCGTGGCCGCCAGCGCCGTCTGCCTGGTGGTCGGCACCCGGCTGCCGCTCACCGCGCGCACCGGCCTCGACGACGCGCTGGCGGCCGTGCGGACGGTCTCGATCGGCTCGGCGCCGCCGTACGTTCCGTGCACGCACGTGCACACCGACGACCTGCGCGGCTCGCTGCGCATGCTGACCCGGGCGCTGTCGGGGCCGGGGCGACCGGCATGGGTGCGGGTGCCCGACGTGGTCCGGCGCACCGAATTGTCGCCGCCGCCGTGCGCGCGTCCGGGCGTGCGCTACCGGGACGCGATGGCGGTGCTGGACGGCTGCGTGCCCGACGGCGCGGACATCGTCGTCGACGCGGGCAACACCGGCGCGGCGGCGATCCACTACCTACCGGCGCGGCGGGACGGCAGGTTCGCGGTCGCGCTCGGGATGGGCGGCATGGGCTACAGCTTCGGCGCAGGCATCGGGATGGCCTTCGGGCGCGCCAACAGCGGACGGCCCCGCGGGCGCACCGTGGTGATCGCGGGCGACGGGGCGTTCTTCATGCACGGCATGGAGGTGCACACCGCCGTGCAGTACCGGCTGCCGGTGACCTTCGTGGTGTTCAACAACAACGCGCACGCCATGTGCGTGACCCGCGAGCAGCTGTTCTACGAAAATCAGTACAGCTACAACCGATTCCGGTCCAGCCGGTTGGGCGCGGGGCTGGCGTCGATGTTCCCGGGCCTGAGGTCCGTCGACGTGGCCGACCTCGACGGCCTGGCTTCCGCGGTGCGCGTGGCGCTGGCCACCGACGGCCCGGCCGTCGTCAGCGTCGAATGCGCCGCCGACGAGATCCCGCCGTTCGCACCGTTTTTGATTCCGACCATCAAGGAGGACAGGACCGATGTCGCTGCCAGCGCTTGAGGACATCCCCACGCCCCTCGACGGCGTGACCCGCATCGAGACCAGCCCTCGGGAGAAGGCCACCCCGATCATCATGGACATGATGCGGTCGGTGTACCCGCACGACCAGGTCTTCGGGGAGTACTGCACCGTCAACGCCTACGTCGACTGTCCGCCCGACGAGCTGTACGAGTACATGGCCGACACCCGCAGCCTCGAGGAGTGGACGTACAGCCTGCGCGGGTTCACCCCGACCGACGAGCCCGGCCTGTGGCTGGCCCGTGACCGGCTCGGCTCGGAGACCGAGATCTACACGCGGACCATCGCCAACGCGCGGGCCCGCACCGTCGACTACCACTGCGCGTGGGATCAGGGCAAGCACCTGTGGATGGTCTACCTGATGCGCGTCGTCGACGCGCAGGTCGTCCTCGACAAGCCGGGTTCCGTTGTGCTGTGGACCAATTGCCACCACCCGTTCTACGACCACAACCCGTATCCGGACACCGCGCCGCCGCAGCGCCCGGTGTGGGTCGGCGACTTTTGGGACATGTTCGGCGCCGGCCACCTGCTGGAGCTGAAGAACCTCAAGGCCATCGCCGAGTACCGCCACCGCAACGGGCTGCCGGTGACGCCGAAATGGATGGGGTGAACTATGAATGAGCCGAGCGTCAGCCTGATCGACGTCTCCACGTATCTGCCCGGCGAGCCGATCGGCGCCGACTACTACGCGCAGTTCGCCGAATCCGACGACCTGCGTGACAATCTCATGTTTCGCGCCCCCGCGTTCCGCCATCACGTCGCGCCCGAGGAGGGCTCGATCGACATGATCGAGCGCGCGGCGCAGGGGTTGATCGAGCGGCACGGCCACGACGCCATCGAGGGCGCCGACGTGCTGATCACCCACACCCAGGTGCCGGACATGGCGTTCTACGGCCAGGGGGGCGGCATCGCGCACCGGCTGGGCATGCGGCCCTCGTGGGTGCTCGACCTGAACAACGGTGGATGCGCGGCGTTCGTGTTGGCGCTCAACGTGGCCCGCAAACTGCTGTCATCGGGGGAGGGTCAGACCGCGCTGATCGCCGTCGCGCAGAACGCCGCGGGGCAGTTCTTCGACCAGCCGACGATCCGCCGCAAGGCGCAGTCGGCGGTGCCCGGCGACGGGGCGGCGGTGGGCCTGGTGACGCTGTCCGACCGGTCGCCCATCCTCGGCGTCGAGTGCCGCACCTACGGCGAATACGCCGGTGAGATGGCGCTGTCCTACGACCCGCCCCGCAAGTGGTGGCAGGCCGGCCCCGGCGAGGGCAGCATCGGCTTCACCGAAAGCAAGATCACCAAGGTGCTGGCCCGCGGCAACCGGCAGGTGCCCGAGGTGGCGCTGGCGGTTTGTGACCGAATCGGGCTGTCTTCCAAGGACGTCGACGTCCTGGTCACCAACCAGCCCAACCGGGCGTTTCTGCGCAATTGGCGCGACGCGCTCGAGCTGCCCCCCGAACGCCATCGCGACACCTTCGACAAATGCGGCAACCTGTTCGGCGCCGGGATCCCGGTCAACCTCGATCACGCGATCTCCGACGGTCAGGCGAAGCCCGGTGACGTGGTCATGATGGCGGCCTTCGCCCACGCCGGCGACTTCGCGGGCGCGGCGGCGGTGCGCTGGGGCGGGCGCGACTGATGCAACCCGTCCGCAGCCCCTTCGCCGCCGGGATCGACGACGCGTTCCCCACCGCGATCGATCCGCTTGCCTTGTCGCTCAACGAGAACCCGTTCCCGCCGCTGCCGGCGGTGCGGTCGGCGCTGATCCGCTCCATCTACGCGGTCAACCGGTATCCGGAGTTCCTGCCCGAACGGCTGCGCGGCGTGATCGCCGGCCACGTCGGCGTGCCCGCCGAGCAGGTGGTGCTGGGCGCCGGCGCGACGGGTGTGGCGTTGCAGGCCCTGCAGGCGCTGACCGCGCCGGGTGACGCGGTGGCGATGGCCTCGCCGACCTTCGACGGTTATCCGATCATCGCGCGGATGGCCCGGCTGAATTCGCTGACCGTTCCGCTTGATGCGGACGGCCACCACGACCTCGACGGGCTCGCCGACGCCGCCGCCACCGCGCGGGTGGTGGTGGTGTGCCGCCCGCACAACCCGACCGGCACGCTGGAGCCCGCGGCCCAGGTGGTGCGGTTCCTGCGCCGGGTGCCGCGCGACACCGTCGTGCTACTCGACGAGGCGTACATCGAATTCGCCGTGCCCGAGCACCGGATCGACATCCCGGGGTTGCTCGTGCGCTTTCCCAATGTCGTGGTGGTGCGGACCTTTTCCAAGGCGTACGGACTGGCGGGGTTGCGGATCGGCTACGGGCTGGCGTCGCCGGAACTGGCCGGCCCCCTGTGGTCCCAGCAGTTGCCGTTCGGCGTTGCGCTCACCGGCCTGCTCGCGGTCGCGGCCTCCTATGAGGCGGAAGGCCAACTGCTGCAACGGATTCAGGCGATCAACGCCGAGCGTCGCTATCTGCGGATGCGGCTGAGCGCGTTGGGCATCTACACCACCGATGCCCACGCGAACTTCATGTACCTGCCTTCGAGGGGTCGGCGGGTTCGGCCGTGGCACGAGGTGTTCGCGGGCAGCGGCCTGCACGTCCGCCACTACGCGGACGGCGGCGCGCGGATTACCGTCGGCAACCGCGCGTCGACGCTGGCGGTGGTGTCGGCGATAGGAAAGGCCACGGCTGGGTTGTAGATGCGGTAAGAATGGGCGTGGCCCCATCAAGCTCCAAGCGCGATCCGATCGCCGCGGCACGGGCCAACTGGGAGCGTGCCGGGTGGGGCGACGTGTCTCAGGGCATGGTCGCGGTCACCTCGGTGATGCGCGCGCACCAAATCCTGCTGGCCCGCGTCGAGAATGCGCTGCGGCCCTACGACTTGAGCTTCTCCCGCTTCGAGTTGCTGCGGCTGCTGGCATTCAGCCGGACCGGAGCGCTGCCGATCACCAAGGCGTCCGATCGCCTGCAGGTGCACGTGACCAGCGTGACCCACGCCATCCGCCGGCTGGAGGCCGACGGGCTGGTCCAGCGGGTGCCGCACCCCACCGACGGGCGCACGACGCTGGTGCAGATCACCGATCTCGGACGTTCCACCGTCGAGGACGCCACCGTCACGCTCAACGAGCGGGTGTTCGCCGATATCGGAATCCAGGCGGCCGAATCCGAAGCGCTGGTGTCGTCCATCGAAACCTTGCGGCGCAACGCGGGTGACTTCTCAGACTGACACGAGAGAAAGGCGGTACTCCAGTGGACCCATTAGTTGCGCATCAGCGCGCGCAGGAGGCGTTCGCCGGCGTCCTGTCCCGCGTGCACCCCGATGAGCTCGGCGCCCCGACGCCCTGCTCGGAGTGGACGATCGGGGACCTGATCGAGCACGTCATCGGCGGCAACGAACGCGTCGGGTTGTGGGCGGCCAACCCCACGCAGCCGCAGGCCCGGCCCGGGGACGCCGTCGCCGCGCACCGGGCCTCCGCGCTGGCCGCCCAGAACGTCTTCGCGGGACCGGAGGGGATGACCGGCATGTACAAGCTGCCGTTCGGCGAAGTCCCCGGGCAGGTCTTCGTCGGGATGCGGACCTCCGACGTGCTGACCCATGCATGGGATCTCGCCTTTGCCACCAACCAGTCCACCGACCTCGATCCGGAGTTGGCGGCCGAGCAGCTGGCCGCCGTGCGTGCGTTTGTCAGGAACGAATTCCGCGGCCCGGGCCGACCGTTCGGTCACGAGCAGTCGTGCTCGCCCGAACGGGCGCCCGCCGATCAGCTGGCGGCGTTCCTCGGGCGAAAGGTGCAGTGACGCAAGCGTTCAGGCCGAGCCGGAGCGCAGCGCCTCGATCACCGCGCTGAAGTCCTTATCCGGGTGGTCGGCGGCGAATTTCGCATAGATCTCCGCGGCGTGGGTGCCCAGCGGCGCCGCCGAACCGGTGGAGGTCACCGCGTCCATCGCCAGGCCGAGGTCCTTGTTCATCAGCGCGGTCGCGAAGCCCGGCCTGAAGTCGTTGTTGGCCGGTGACGTCGGAACCGGGCCGGGGACCGGGCAGTTGGTGTGCACTGCCCAGCAATTCCCGGTCGCGCCGGTGATGACGTCGAACAGGGACTGCGCCGACAGCCCCAGCTTTTCGGCGAGCACGAACGCCTCGCCGACCGCGATCTGCTGCACCGCGAGGACCATGTTGTTGCACACCTTGGCGGCTTGGCCCGCCCCGGCGGCGCCGCAGTGAATGACCTTGCCCGCCATGGGTTCCAGCACCGGCCGGGCCCGCTGCAGCGCCGACTCGTCGCCGCCCACCATGAACGCGAGCGTCCCGGCGACGGCGCCCTTCACGCCGCCCGAAACCGGAGCGTCGAGCTGTGCGACCCCGTGCTGCTGGGCAAGCTCGTGCACCTCGCGGGCATCGTTGACCGAGATCGTCGAGCTGTCGATGAACAGCGCGCCTTCTGCGGCGGCGGGCAGTACCTCGGCGTAGCAGCGTTTGACGATGTCGCCGTTGGGCAGCATGGTGATGACGACGTCGGCCTCGGCCACCGTGTCGGCGGCGCTGTCGAACACCGTGACGCCGCCGGCGGTCGCGGCGGCTGCCGCCGCGGGCACCGGGTCGTACCCGCGCACCGCGTGGCCGGCGGCAACCAGATTGGCCGACATGGGCCCGCCCATGTTGCCCAACCCCAGGAACGCGATTGACGTCAACTGAGCCTCCTAGGCGCTCGCCCGCACGCGGCCGGCCTCGGCCCGGCCGATGACCACCCGCATGATTTCGTTGGTACCTTCCAGGATTCGATGCACCCGCAGGTCGCGGACGATCTTTTCCAGACCATACTCGCGCAGGTAGCCGTAGCCGCCGTGCAGTTGCAGCGCCTTGTCCGCGACCTCGAAGCAGGTGTCGGTGACGTAGCGCTTGGCCATCGCGCACAGCTCGACCTTGTCGGGGTCCTCGGCGTCCAGCGCATTCGCGGCGCGCCACAACATCATCCGCGAGGTTTCGAGCCCGGTGGCCATGTCGGCCAGGGCGAACCGGATGGTCGGCTCGTCGAGCAGGGGAGAGCCGAAGGCCTGCCGCTCGCGCACGTAGGCGCCCGCCTTGTCGAAGGCGGACTGCGCGCCGCCGAGCGAGCACGCCGCGATGTTGAGCCGGCCGCCGTTGAGGCCGTTCATCGCGATGCCGAAGCCGGCGCCCTCGCCGTCGGCGCCGCCCAGCATGGCGTCGGCGGGCACCCGCACGCCGTCGAAGATCACCTGCGCGGTGGGTTGGGCGTGCCAGCCCATCTTCTCCTCGAGCGCCCCGAAACCCAGGCCCTCCGTGCCCTTTTCGACGACGAACGCGGAGATGCCGCGCGGCCCCTCGCCGCCGGTCCTGGCCATCACCACGTAGACGTCGGAGGCCCCGGCGCCGGAGATGAACTGCTTGACGCCGTCGAGCACGTAGTCGCCACCCTGCTTGACGGCCCGGGTGCTCAGCGCGCCGGCGTCCGAGCCGGCGCCCGGCTCGGTGAGGCAGTAGCTGGCGATGACATCCATCGAGGCCAACCGCGGAACCCAGAACTTGCGTTGTTCGTCGGTGCCGAAGCTGTCGATCATCCACGCGCACATGTTGTGGATGGACAGGAACGCCGCGGTGACCGGGTCGGCGATGGCCAGCTG
This sequence comes from Mycobacterium sp., assembly GCF_035506235.1. Taxonomy (GTDB): domain Bacteria; phylum Actinomycetota; class Actinomycetes; order Mycobacteriales; family Mycobacteriaceae; genus Mycobacterium. Next base: position 1,688 of record NZ_DATJPU010000157.1, on the reverse strand, counting down.
CTCGAAGATGCGGACCCCGTCGAGCCGGCGCAGCCCGCTGCCGCCGGCGTCCTCGCGGCAGTAGATGGCGGCCATGCCCAGCTCGGCGGACTCGCGCAGCACGTCGGTCGGAAAGTGCTTGGCCGCATCCCATTCCAGCGCGTGCGGGGCGATTCGTTTGGCGGCGAACGCGGCCGCCGTCTCGATGATGACCCGCTCGTCGTCGTTCAGGGTGAACACGGCGCTAATCCATTGTGGGAATGACGAATTCGGCGCCGTCCTTGATGCCCGACGGCCAGCGCGACGTGACGGTCTTGACCTTGGTGTAGAACTGGATCGCCGCCGGACCGTGCTGGTTGAGGTCGCCGAAGCCGGAGCGCTTCCAGCCGCCGAAGGTGTGGTAGGCCAACGGGACCGGGATCGGAAAGTTGACGCCGACCATGCCCACCTGCACCCGCGAGACGAAATCGCGGGCGGTGTCGCCGTCGCGGGTAAATATCGCCACGCCGTTGCCGTACTCGTGCTCCGAGGGCAGGCGCAGCGCCTCCTCGTAATCGTGGGCGCGCACGATGCACAGCACCGGCCCGAAGATCTCGTCGGTGTAGATCGACATGTCCGGGGTGACGCGGTCGAAGAGGGTCGGTCCCATGAAGAATCCGCCCTCCAGGTTGGCGTCGCCGTACGCGAGGTCGTCGCTGGTGCGCTCGCGGCCGTCGACCACTATTTCGGCGCCCGCGTCCACACCCTGGCCGATGTAGTCGCGCACCCGGGCCAAGGCGGCCTCGGTGACCAGTGGGCCGTAGTCGGCCTTGGGATCCAGGCAGTGCCCGACACGCAGGTTGTTGATCCGCTCGATCAGCCTGGCGCGCAACCGTTCCGCGGTCTGCTCGCCGACGGGCACCGCGACGCTGATCGCCATGCAGCGTTCGCCGGCGCTCCCGTATCCGGCCCCGATCAGGGCGTCGACGGCCTGGTCGAGATCGGCGTCGGGCATCACGATCATATGGTTCTTGGCGCCGCCGAAACATTGCGACCGCTTGCCGGTCGCCGCGGCCGTTGAGTAGATGTACTGCGCGATGTCGGAGCTGCCGACGAAACCCACGGCCTTGATGTCGGGGTGATGCAGGATGGCGTCGACGGCCTCCTTGTCGCCGTGCACGACCTGGAACAGGCCCGGCGGCAGGCCGGCCTCGATGAACAGCTCGGCCAGCCGCACCGGGACCGACGGGTCGCGCTCGCTGGGCTTGAGGATGAACGCGTTCCCGCACGCCAGCGCCGGTCCGGCCTTCCACAGCGGGATCATCGCGGGGAAGTTGAATGGGGTGATGCCGGCGACCACCCCCAGCGGCTGGCGCATCGAGTAGATGTCGATGCCCGGACCGGCGCCCTCGCTGTACTCGCCCTTGAGCAGGTGCGGAATCCCGATGCAGAACTCGATCACCTCGATGCCGCGCTGGATGTCGCCGCGTGAGTCGGCCACCGGCTTGCCGTGCTCGAGGGACAGCAACTCGGCCAGCTCGTCGCTGTTCTTGTTGACCAGTTCGATGAAGCGCATCATGACCCGGGCCCGGCGCTGCGGATTCCATGCCGCCCAACCCTTTTGGGCCTCGACGGCCGAGGCCACCGCCGCGTCGACGTCGGCCTTGCCGGCCATCGGCACCGTGGCCTGCACCTCGCCGGTGCTGGGGTTGAAGACGTCGGCGGTGCGG
>NZ_DATJPU010000156.1:0-3541 GCF_035506235.1 Mycobacterium sp. | reverse complement strand
ATTTTAGCGGTACAACCGCTAAAATCGCTAAAACATCTGTTAGATTATCGGTAATTCACGGTGTTCCGCCGCAGTGAAGAACCGACGACCTACAGGAAGGACGCCCGTCCGATGACAACCGCGCTCACCTCCCCGGCCGATACCCCCAACACCGTTGCCAGACCTTTTGCGTCCTTCCAGATGCGCGCCGACGTGCGCCTCTTCCAGACCAGCCAAGACTTGGCCTGCCAAGAAGACCCCGAGCTGTTCTTTAACCCCCGTACGAAGCATCGCGCCATCAAGCGCTGCGCCGAGTGCCCTTACAGGGGCCGCTGCGGCTACAACGCGGTGGCCACCGGCGCGACGCACGGCGTGTGGGGTGGAGTGATTCTGCCCGGCGCCCAGCCCAAGGCACTCAAGCCGGTCTATGCGCGTCTGGCCGCACAGTTCGAGCAACGCCGACAGACCGAGCTCGGTGACCTTAAGGTCGCCCCGCTACCTGACCTCATGGACGACGACGAGACCGACGACGACGAACCCCTGATCTTTCAGGCCGGCGCCGCCTAGCCGCACAGGAAGGTTCCCATGAGCTCCGTCACTGCCGAGCATCCCGCGATCGCCAGCGTCGACGACAACGGCACCGAACGCATCACCGTCTTTGATGACGACACATCGGTGATTTGCGGGGCATTTCGACCCGTCGGTCACCTGTACTGGCGGCTGTATCTGGCCACCGGGGTGGCCAGCGCCGGCTGCACCGCCACCCAAACCCCACCCCCGCATCTTCTGGCAGCGCGCCGCGAGGACGCGTGTCGATGGATCGAACTAATCGCCCACCTCTACATCAACCCTGCCGCGGTAGGTGGCTAAGCCGCCTTGCGTGCCCACCTCCGCGCTGCGGCCCGGCGCCTGAGGCACTTCATGACCGATCCGGAATTGCCGGTATCGGCCGGTGCGCCGCTTATTGAATCACTCAACCCTGCAAGGAATCTCACGATGGCCATTCACGAAGGCTTCACGAGCATTCACCAGGCACCGGTCGACCACGTAAGCCGCGAACCGCAGCGGGTAGCCGGCCCCGTCGGTGCACCACCCGACGCCGACGCGCTCAATCGGCCCCGACAGCGTGATCGACGGCGCGTTCCTCAGTCGCATTCCAAGCTCCGTGAGACCACGAACGGCCACGTAGCCCTAACCCATCGTCAGCTACAAGGCTGCCCTTGAGCCCCGCCTCCGAGCGGGAGCTCACCAGTCGTCGCGCAACCTGACTCTTATCACTGTGCTGGGTCTGGTTGTGGCGTAGGGCTGTGACCTGCGGGTTCGCGTGGGCTTGGGTGCGAATGTGTGCACTAGGGGTGGCCCGTAGGGTGCGGTGGTGGCGTATGTGCGCACGGTGAAGACCAGTTCTGGGGCGACTGCGGTGCAGATGGTGTGGTCGTCTCGGCGCGGGTCACGTTCGATTGAGCATCTCGGTTCGGCTCACGATGAGGCCCAGTTGGCGGCGTTGAAGGCCGCCGCCGCCGAGCGGTTGGCCGCCGACCAGGCGAGCGGGACCTCGGTGTGGCGGGCCAGACCTCTATCATGCAATGCGCAGATAGGTTTCGGTTGGCAGCTAGCCGTGAAGCCGGTGGCTCGGATTGCCGGTCCGCTCAGCGGGCCGCACCCTCGCGCAAACCAGACGGATCGGCGCGCAATAGGTCTTGCGGGTTGTAATGTGGCGGATCCGTGGGGGTGCCTGTGAGGAGCTGGACATGGCCGATATTGGGCCATCAACGCCGTTGCCGGGTAGTGAACGGCCCCGCCCCGCCACTCACCGGTATGTGGGACCCGGTGACCCGGACAAGCTTATCGGTGCGACCGTCGTCGTTCGCCCCCGGCCCGGGTCTCCACCCCTACCGGATCCCCAGCAGTGGCATGATACCCCGCTGCGCGAGCGGCGAGCGTTGTCCCGCGACGAATACGCACGTGGTCAGAGGGCGGCGCAGGCCGACCTGTGCCGGCCACCGGACGAGTACCCGGTCACCGTGCGGTGCATTTACCCTGCGGTGACGGCATGAGTACGGGCCCGCTGGCCGGCCTGGGCACCAGGAAGCTCTATCAGTCCTCGCTGGAACGGCAAACGGTCACCTCCGGCGACGATCTGGTGCTGGCCGACATCACCGGCAATTCGGGGTGTATCCGGTCGGTGTGGATGGCCGTCGCGGGCGGCAACAACCCGACCCTGGACGCGCGGCTCCAGGTCTTCTACGACGGCCTGACAACGCCGGGCCTGGACATGGACCTGGGGACGCTGCTGGCCACGCATTGGCAGGGCCAGGGCCACTCTCTCGACCTTGACCACCTCCACGTGGAGATGGACATCAGCAACTACAAGCTGGCGTTCCTGTTCACGTTCCCGATGCCCTTCGGCTCCGCGGCCAAGGTGGTGTACCACTACCCGGCGGGCTACATCCTCCAGACCGCCTTTGTGTTCTCCGTAGTGACGTACACGCTGGGGGATGCCGATCCGGGGATGCGGCTGCGTAGCCAGGGCTACCGGTACGCCGACCAGAAGGTGAACCGCGCGGCCGGGGACGTGAACACGCTGATGCAGATCACCAACCCCGGGCCCGGCTCGGTGGTGTACACGTCTTATGTGGGTGGCGTGGACACCACGAACTGGAATCTGACGTGGCTCGAACGGGACTTTGCGTTCTACATCGACGGCGAAACCACGCCCTCGATCCGCACCACGCGGACGGAGGATACGTTCGACAGCGGCTGGTACTTCAACGATGCCGCCAACCAGACCCTCGGCCGCCACTCGTTCATCGGCACCCGCCAGCCGCCTCTCCAGCCCTTCTGCATGGCGATGGCCACCGACTGGTGGGGCAAGTGGGGTGGCATCCCGTTCAGCTCCACGTGCACGGTGCGGATCCTCACCGAGGACGCGGTGACAACCGGCGACACGTTCTGCGGATGCACTCTCTACTACCACTAACGCGGCAGGCGACCCCGGGGCTTTCTCACTCACGCCCGCGGCGGTCGCTGCGCGGCTCTGGTCGGCTAGGTCATCTACGTCCGCACCGACGATCAACACATCCATGAGCTGGGGTGGGACGCTGGCGGCTGGCACCCGCGTGACCTGACCACCGCGGCCAACGCGCTGGCAATGATCTCGGAGGCCAACCAGACCGACCTACAGGCCCGGCCCGGTCTACCACCACACGCCGCGACTCCATCGAAGCGCACCTGAGCATCTTGTTCGCCGCCCTGGCGGTCAGCCACTGGATCGAACGCCAAACCGGCTGGAGCATCAAGGAATTCGTCCGCACCGCAAGCCGCTACCGCATGATCCAAGCCGGACGACAAACACTCACCGCCGCCGAACCCGTACCCGACGACCTCACCGAAGCCCTCGCCAAGGTCAACTCACCCATCAGTGCGCACTGACACGAAAATTGGGGTGACCACAAGGGGCGACCCGGGTGATGGTGGGTTACGCGGTTTGGGTGAGTGGTTCGAGGATGACCCGGTATCCGAGGGTTTCGAGTTGGCTGATTGCTCGTGCCTTGGTTCGAGC
>NZ_DATJPU010000155.1:0-22216 GCF_035506235.1 Mycobacterium sp. | reverse complement strand
GCCGACCGAAGAGGTCACCGAGATCAAGAACGGGCAGCGCAAGCAGGTCAACCGCAAGGTGCTGCCCGGCTACATCCTGGTGCGCATGGATCTGACCGATGACTCGTGGTCCGCGGTGCGTAACACCCCGGGGGTGACCGGGTTCGTCGGTGCGACGTCTCGCCCGTCGGCGCTGTCCCTCGACGATGTGGTGAAGTTCCTGCTGCCGCAGGCCGCGGGCAAGAAGACCGCCAAGGCCGCGACCGGCGCCGCCGCGAGCGAGACCGGCGGAATGGAACGCGTCCCCGTCGAGGTTGATTTCGAGGTCGGCGAGTCGGTGACGGTGATGGACGGACCGTTCGCCACGCTGCCCGCCACCATCAACGAGGTCAACGCCGAGCAGCAGAAGCTCAAGGTGCTGGTGTCGATCTTCGGCCGCGAAACCCCCGTCGAGCTGACCTTTAGCCAAGTCTCGAAGATCTAGTGGTGACCGCAAGCGCGGCGAAGCCGGGCGCAGCGGGTCACCACAATTAACAGAAGTGGTGACCGCAAGCGCGGCGAAGCCGGGCGCAGCGGGTCACCACAATTAACAGAAGTCCGACCGCACGGAAGGAACCGCAACATCTCATGGCCCCGAAGAAGAAAGTCGTTGGGCTGATCAAGCTCCAGATTCAGGCCGGGCAGGCCAACCCCGCCCCGCCGGTCGGGCCCGCACTCGGCCAGCACGGCGTGAACATCATGGAGTTCTGCAAGGCGTACAACGCCGCCACGGAGAACCAGCGCGGCAACGTGATCCCGGTGGAGATCACGGTCTACGAGGACCGCAGCTTCACCTTCGCGCTCAAGACACCGCCGGCCGCCAAGCTGCTGCTCAAGGCGGCCGGCGTCGGCAAGGGTTCCGCGGAGCCAAACAAGACCAAGGTCGCGAAGGTCAGCTGGGATCAGGTCCGCGAGATCGCCGAGACGAAGAAGGCCGACCTCAACGCCAACGACATCGACGCCGCCGCCAAGATCATCGCCGGCACCGCCCGGTCGATGGGAATCACCGTCGAGTAGGAAACGCACGTGGGAGGGCCAGCTTCGGCCCGCCGACAACCACGACCCAACATCGGATTGGATGGATCAGTGAGCAAGAACAGCAAGGCATTCCGCGCGGCCGCCGAGAAGGTGGACCGCAGCAACCTGTATACCCCGCTGCAGGCGGCCAAGCTCGCCAAGGAGACGTCGTCGGCCAAGCAGGACGCGACCGTCGAGGTGGCGATCCGGCTCGGCGTCGACCCGCGCAAGGCCGACCAGATGGTCCGCGGCACGGTCAACCTGCCGCACGGCACCGGTAAGACGGCGCGGGTCGCGGTGTTCGCCGTGGGCGACAAGGCCGAGCAGGCGCAGGCCGCCGGCGCGGACATCGTCGGCAGCGACGACCTGATCGAGAAGATCCAGGGCGGGTTCCTGGACTTCGATGCGGCGATCGCCACCCCCGACCAGATGGCCAAGGTCGGTCGCATCGCCCGCATCCTGGGCCCGCGCGGCCTGATGCCGAACCCGAAGACGGGCACCGTCACCCCCGACGTCGCCAAGGCCGTGTCCGACATCAAGGGCGGCAAGATCAACTTCCGGGTGGACAAGCAGGCCAACCTGCACTTCGTCATCGGCAAGGCGTCGTTCGACGAGAAGAGCCTGGCGGAGAACTACGGCGCCGCCATCGACGAGGTGCTGCGGCTCAAGCCGTCGTCGTCGAAGGGTCGCTACCTGAAGAAGATCACCGTGTCGACGACCACGGGCCCCGGCATTCCGGTGGACCCGGCCGTCACCCGCAACTTCGCCGAGGCCTGATCTTCACTGCGCGAACAGACACCAAGGCCCCTTTTTGTCGGCGTGTCGGGGGCTTTTGCGTCTGGTGGCCGGGCCGGGCCCGGCGAACACTGCTGGCGGATTACCCGCCGCACTCGGCGATGCGCCGCCGCAAGAAGTCGCGGCCGGGCTCGGAGCCGTTGGCCTCCAACGCCGTTCGGTACCACCGCGCGGCTTCCGCGGGCCGCCCGGCGCGCCGGAGCAGGTCGGCGCGCACCGTCGCCACGAGGTTCGACCGGGCCAGCCGCGGGTCGTGCGCGACCGCGTCGAGGGCGGCCAGTCCGGCGTCGGGTCCGTCGCGGAACCCGACCGCCAGCGCGCGGTTGGCGCGCACGATCGGGGAGTCCGTGATCGCCACCAGCCGGTCGTAGGCCGCGCAGATGGTGACCCAGTCCGTCTGCTCCCAGGACGGCGCCGTCGCGTGCAGCGCGGCGATCACCGCCTGCGGCAGATACGGGCCCGTCGATCCCTCGGCCTGGCGCAGCCGGTCCAGCCCGCGGGCGATGCGGCCGCGGTCCCATCGGCGACGGTCCTGCTCGTCGAGGGGCACCAGGGCTCCGGCTGAGTCGACCCGGGTCGCCCGTCGGGAATCGTGCAGCAGCACCAGGGCGGCCAGCGCGTGCGCCTCGCGCTCGCGCGGCATCAGCGCGCACAACTCCCCGGCCAGCCGGACCCCCTCGTCGCACAGCTCGTCCCGGATCGCCGACGGGCCCGCCGTCGACCAATACCCCTCGGTGAACACCGAGTAGATGCAACTGAGCACGTGCGGCGTGCGCTCGGGGAGCAGCTCCGCGGGCGGCACCCGCAGCGGGATGTTCGCGTGCCGGACCTTGTTCTTGGCGCGCGTGATTCGCTGGCCGATGGCCGCTTCGCTCTGCAGCAGCGCGCGGGCGATCTCGCCGACGGTCAACCCCGACACCAACCGCAGCGTGAGCGCCAGTTGCGACGGGCGGTCGAGCGCCGGGTGCGCGCACGTGAAGATCATCCGCAGCTCGTCGTCGCGAACCGGATGCGGGTCGGTGCCGTCGGTGCGCGCCAGGACCTCGTCCATCACGGCCGCCAACTCCTTCCCGGGACGCACCGATTCGCGGCGCAGCCGATCGCGGGCGCGGTTGCGGGCCACGGTCACCAGCCAGCCGCCGGGACTGTCCGGCACCCCGTCGCGCGGCCAGGCGCGCAGCGCCTCGGCGCAGGCTTCCTGGACGGCGTCCTCCGCGATGGTGAGGTCGCCCGACCACCGCGCCAGCGCGGCGACGGCGGGTCCCCATTCCCTACGGAAGACGCCGTCCAGGTTGGTCATGCGCTACAGGGCCGAGACTCCAGCCAGTTGCCGCACCTGCACCGTCGAGGCGGGGATCATCGATGCGATCTTGACGGCCTCGTCGCGGTCGGCGGCGCTGAGTAGGTAGATCCCCGTGGCGATTTCGGCGCCCTCCACATACGGCCCGTCGGTGGTCAGGACCTCGCCGTTGCGCACCCGCACAGTCGTCGCCGTGGACCGGTCGTGCAACGCGGCGCCGCCGATGATGTGATCGCCCGCGGCCGCGTGGAGATCAGCGTGCTTCGCCGCCACTGCCTCCCACTCCGGTGTGCCGGGTGTGTGCGCGGATTCGGCCGGTTCCAGCAGCAGCGCCAGCCAGTCGTTGCCGGTGAGCTTGCGGGACAGCTCGACCGAGTGGACGGCGGGCCACACCTCCACCGCGCCCCACTGGGCGAGCGGGACGTCGCGCGCGAGTGCCAGCGCCTCGTCGAGGTTTTCCGCTTCGAACACGTAGTAGCCGCAGGCCACCTCGGCGGTCTCGGCGAAGGGCCCGTCGGTGACCGTCGGCGCGTCCGGGCCGCCGCTGATGACCACCGCGGCGGCGGCGGGAGCCAGCGCATCCCCGGATTTGATCGCGGAGCCGGCCTTGGCGTGGAAGTTCTCCCATGCCGCCATCGCGGCGGCGGCGTCGTCGGGTGTGCGGTCTTGCTCCTGGCTGATCAACAGCGCGAAGTACTGCATGTTCGTCACCTCCGGTTGTGAGCGAAACCCTGTGTTCCACTCTCTACCTACTCGACGAACGGCGCAGCCCCGATCCGACAGCGGGCAGCGCTCAGACCGCGGCGCCCGGCTTGAGGTAGGCCACCAGACTGCAGTCGAGCATCTCGTCGGTGAAGTAGTGCTCGCAGCCGCGCAGGTACTTCATGTACCGCTCGTAGACCTCTTGGGAGGTGACCTCGATGGCCTTGTCCTTGTTGGACTCCAGCGTGTCGCCCCAGATGCGCAGCGTCTTGATGTAATGCGGCCGCAGCGAAAGCGGTTCGGGCACCGTGAAACCCGCCTTCTGGCCGTGCTCGACCATCATCTCGGTGGACGGCAGCCGCCCGCCCGGGAAGATCTCGGTGACGATGAACTTGATGAAGCGCGCCGTCTCGAAGGTCAGCTTCTTGCCGCGCGCGGCCATCTCGAAGGGGTGGTAGCTGACGCTGCTCTGGACGGTCATGCGACCGTCCTGGGGCATGATGTCGAAGCACCGCTTGAAGAAGTCGTCGTAGTTCTCGTGCCCGAAGTGCTCGAAGGCCTCGATCGACACGATCCGGTCGACGGGCTCGTTGAAATCCTCCCAGCCGTGCAGGCGAACCTGGCGCGAGCGGGTCGTGTCGAGCTCGCCGAGCACCTTCTCGCAGCGCGCATGCTGATTCTTGGACAACGTCAGGCCGATGACGTTGACGTCGAACCGTTCGACGGCGCGCTTCATCGTGGTGCCCCAGCCGCAGCCGATGTCGAGCAGGGTCATCCCCGGCTTGAGGTCGAGCTTGTCCAGGTTCAGGTCGATCTTGGCGTACTGGGCCTGTTCGAGCGTGATGTCCGGCGGCTCGAAGTACGCACAGCTGTAGATGCGGGTCGGGTCCTGGAACAGCGCGAAGAAATCGTCGGAGACGTCGTAGTGCGCCTGAATGTCTTCGAAGCGCGTCCGCGTCTTCGTCGGGCCAGTCGATTGATCAGGCATTTTCTGTCTTGTTCTCCTGGGAGTTCACTGCCTCTACGTAGGCACGCGCGTCATCGAGATATCTGACGTGCAACGATACCGAAGTTCACTTCTCCAACGTGAACTGGTTGCAGTCGACGTAACCCGTGCGGAACACTTTGGCGCACCCCGTCAGGTACTTCATGTACATCTCGTAGACCTCTTCGGACTGGATCGCGATGGCCTCGTCCCTGCGCGCCTCGAGGGCGTCGGCCCAGAAGTCCAGCGTCTTGGCGAAGTCCAGTTGCAACGACTGGCGGCGGGTCACCCTGAAACCGGCCTTCGCGGAGTGCTCCTCGACGGTCTCGACCGTCGGCAGCCGCCCGCCCGGGAAGATGTCGGTGACGATGAACCTCATGAACTTCGCCATCTCCATCGTCAACGGGAGGCCGCGCTCCATCACCTGCTTGACGTGCAGCCCGGTGATCGAGTGCAGCATCATGACGCCGTCGTCGGGCATGGCGCTGTAGGCGAATTTGAAGAAATCGTCGTAGCGGTGAAAACCGAAATGCTCCAACGCCTCGATGACGACGATGCGGTCCACAGGCTCGTCGAACTCGGCCCAGTCGCGTAGCAGCACCCGTCGCGAGCGGTTGCTATCGATCCCGTCGAGCACCTGCTGGCAGTAGGCGTGCTGATTCTTCGACAGGGTCAGCCCGACGACGTTGACGTCGTAGCGCTCGACGGCGCGCTTCATCACCGACCCCCACCCGCAGCCCACGTCGAGCAAGGTCATCCCCGGCTGCAGCCCCAGCTTGTCGAGCGACAGGTCGAGCTTGGCGAGCTGGGCCTCGTGCAACGTCATGCCCTCGCGCGGGAAGTACGCGCAGCTGTAGGTGCGGGTCGGGTCAACGAACAGCGCGAAGAATTCGTTCGAGAGGTCGTAGTGTGCCTGGACATTGTCGAGGTTCGACCGCTTAAGCGTGGCCCCCACTCGATTCTCGAACATGATGTCCTCCCGACTGGACCGGCACCTTGGCTCGATGCCATCCCCCGGCACCCTACACGGGGCGAGACCCATTCCCCGCGTTTGAACTAGTGCGGCCCCTGGATTTCTCGACCGGCCCCTATCCAAGTGTGATATGCATTACCCCCTGCTTTCTCCAGAGTGAACTGGTTCACGTCGATATAGCCGGTTCGGAACGCGTTGGCGCAGCCGGTCAGGTACTTGATGTACCGCTCGTAGACCTCGTCGGATTGGATGGCGATGGCCTCGTCCCGGTGCTCCCGCAGGGCCAGCGCCCACAGGTCGAGCGTCCTCGCGTAGTGCGGCTGCAGCGACTGCCGGCGGGTCAACGTGAACCCGGCTTTGGCCGAGCGCTCGCCCACCATCTCGATCGACGGCAGCCGCCCGCCCGGGAAGATCTCGGTGACGATGAACTTGATGAAGCGGGCCATCTCGAACGTCAGCGGTATGCCGCGCTCGACGCACTGCGGTCCCGTCAGCCCAGTGATCGTGTGCAGCAGCATCACCCCGTCGGCGGGCAGAACGTTGTGGGCCATCGCGAAGAAGTCGTCGTAGCGCTCATGACCGAAGTGCTCGAACGCCCCGATCGACACGATGCGGTCGACGGGTTCTTCGAACTGTTCCCAGCCGGCCAGCAACACCCGCTTGGTGTGCGGGTTCTCCATGTCGTCGAACGACTTTTGCACGTGGGCCGCCTGGTTCTTCGACAAGGTCAAACCGACGACGTTGACGTCGTATCTCTCGATGGCGCGGCGCATGGTGGCGCCCCAGCCGCAGCCGACGTCGAGCAGCGTCATGCCGGGCCGCAGTCCGAGCTTGCCCAGCGCCAGGTCGATCTTGGCGAGCTGCGCCTCTTCCAGCGTCATGTCGTCGCGCTCGAAGTAGGCGCAACTGTACGTCTGGGTGGGGTCCAGGAACAGCCGGAAGAAGTCGTCGGACAGGTCGTAGTGCGCCTGCACGTCGTCGAAGTGGGGTGTCAGGTCCTTCGCGGCCACGCCGGGCGGTTCACTTCGTCATCGTGAATTGGGCGACGTTGATCAGCCCCCTGCGGAAGCGCTCGGCGCACCCGGTCAGGTAGTGCATGAAGTTGTTGTAGGTTTCCTCGGACTGCACCGCGATGGCGCGGTCCCGGTTGGCCTCCAGGTTGCTTGCCCACGTGTCCAGGGTGCGTGAGTAGTGCTCCTGCAGCACCTGCGTTTGCTCGATCGAAAACCCGGCCGCCTGGGCGTTGTCGACGATGTCGGGTTCGGACGGGCATTCGCCGCCCGGAAAGATGGAGTCGCGCAGGAATTTGAGGAACCGGATGTCACTCATCGTCAGAGCGATGCCCTGCTGGTGAAACCACCGCCGGTCGTAAGTGAACAGGCTGTGCAACAACATCCGGCCGTCGTCCGGGAGGATCTCGTAGGAACGGTCGAAGAACGGCCGATAGCGCTCTTTGTGGAAAGCATCGAACGCCTCGAAGGAGACGATCCGGTCGACCTTCTCCTCGAACTCTTCCCACCCCTGCAGCCGAGCCTCGGCGTGCCGGGTGGTGGGGATCGCGGCCAGCCTGGCCTTGCTGCGCTCATAGTGGTTGCGGCTCAGGGTAAGTCCGATCACGTTCACGTCGTACTTCTCGACGGCGCGCACCAGCGCACCGCCCCAGCCGCACCCGACGTCGAGCAGCGTCATGCCGGGCTGCAGCTTCAGCTTGTCCAGCGCCAAATCCAATTTGGCGAGTTGCGCCTCTTCCAGCGTCATGTCGTCGCGCTCGAAGTAGGCGCAGGTGTAGACCCAGGTGGGGTCGAGGAAGAGGCCGAAGAAGTCGTCCGAAATGTCGTACGCCGCTTGCGAGTCCTCGTAGTAGGGTTTCAGCTCGGCCATTGTTAGACATCCTCCCAACGCCAACCGTACAACGCGGTAAGAGCTTCCGTGAAATTCACCGGGGCACTCCAAAAGCCGTCCGACGCTCGCCTCAGCCGGCCCCGGCGAAGTTGCTAGTCAGCACGCTGATCAACCGATCCCACAATTGCTGAGGCAGGTCGTGGCCCATGCCGTCGAATAAGAATAGTCGAGCGCCATCGATGGCGCGTGCAACCGCGCGTCCGCCCGAGGGACGCATCAGTTTATCGGCCCGGCCGTGCAGGACCACGGTCGGCGCGACCGTCCGCCTGTTGTAGCCGAGCAGGTTGCCGCTCGCCATGATCGCGCTGAAGTGCCGGGCGACGCCCCAGGGATAGTAGCTGCGTTCGTAACCCTCGATTGCCTCGGCGCGGACCTGCTCCTCGGGCGCCCGGTAGCGCGGGCTGCCGGTGATCTTGGTGACGCGCACGGCGTTGTCCACGATCACCTCGCGGGGGGAGCCCGGCGGCGGGCCTTTGAGGACCGCGAGCAGGGCGCGCGGCGCCGGCGGCGGCAGGAACGGGCGGTTGTTGCTGGAGAAGATGACCGCCAGGCTCCTGGTCCGCTCGGCGAAACGCCCCGCGAAGACCTGCGCGATCATGCCGCCCATCGACGCCCCGACGATGTGGGCGCGTTCGATACCCAGGTGATCGAGCACGGCGGCGGCGTCGTCGGCCAGGTCCTCCAGCGCGTAAGCCGCCTCGCCGCGCAGCCCGAGCCAGAACCGCAGCAGCCGGGGGACCAGCGGCTGGCCGGCGCCCGCCCTCGGCGTCTTGCTGGACAGGCCGACGTCGCGATTGTCGTACCGGATGACACGCAGGCCCTGGGCGACGAGTTTCTCGCAGAACGCGGTCCGCCACAGCAGGAGCTGGGCGCCCAGCCCCATGATCAGCAGGACGGGCGGATGGTCGACGTCGCCCATGTCCTCGTAATACAGCTTCAGGTCGCCCGAAATCGCGTGGCCGTTGCGGATTTCCATCGGGGCGCCCCTAGACCTCCACGTCGGTCTGATGCTCGCGGCTGACCTCGACCATGAAGTTGGCGAAGTAACCCGTCAGCTGTGGGTCGGACATCATCTGCCACTTCGGTGCCAGCAGTTTCATGTACCGCTCGACGTAGAGGAACTGCTTGCCGATCAGCACCAGTTCCCGGGGCAGCTTGACGTCGTAGGCGTCGGCCAGCGCGGACAGCTGCCGCCCGATGTCGGCGTAGGACATGTCGCCCAGCGTCTGCATGGTCAGCGGGGTGGCGAACTTTTCCAGGTCCTTGGCGGCCTCGGCCTCGGGCCTCATGGTGCCGACGGCGCCCATCAGCACCACGATCTTGCCGGCCGAGGCGTGGTCCTTCTTCACCAGCAGGGCGTACACCAGCTCGCGCAGCAGCCAGCGGGTGCGGGGGTCGATGCGGCCCATGATGCCGAAGTCGAAGAACACGATGCGGCCCGCGTCGTCGACGTAGAGGTTGCCGGCGTGCAGGTCGCCGTGGAACAGCCCGTGCCGCAGCCCGCCCTCGAAAAGCGAGAACAGCAGCGCCTTGACCAGCTCAGTGCCGTCGAAGCCGGCCTGGCGGATGGCCTTGACGTCATCGATGCGGATGCCGTGCACCCGCTCCATGGTCAGCACCCGCTCCGTGGTGAAGTCCCAGTGCACCTGTGGCACCCGGATGTTCTTGCCCAGCGGTGAGGCGTGCAGGTGCGAGACCCACGCGTCCATCGACTGGGCCTCGAGGCGGAAGTTCAGCTCCTCGGCCAGGTTGTCGGAGAAGTCGGCGACCACGTCCTGCGCCGACAGGCGGCGGCCCAGCTTGGCCAGCTCGACGGCCTGGGCGAACCGCTTGAGGATCTGCAAGTCGGCCGCGACCCGGCGCCGGATGCCCGGGCGCTGGATCTTGACGACGACCTCCTCGCCGCTGTGCAGGGTCGCGTAGTGCACCTGCGCGATGGACGCCGACGCGAATGGCGTTTCGTCCCACTTGGCGAACAGGTCGGCGGGGTCACCGCCGAGCTCCTCGGTGAGGAGCTTGTGCACCTCTTTCGGGTCGGCGGGCGGCACCCGGTCGAGCAGGCCGCGGAATTCGCGGGACAGCGACTCGCCGAACGCGCCGGGGCTGGACGCGATGATCTGCCCGAACTTCACGTACGTCGGCCCGAGGTCGACGAACGTGTTCGGGAGCTGCTTGATCACTTTCTGCTGCCACGGCCCCCTGCCGGGCAGCTTGGCGACGACCCGGGCAGCGGTGCGGGTGACCTGCCAACCGGTGGCTGCTACCCGGGCCGCTTCGACCGGCAAGGGCACCCGATCGAGCTTGGCCACCTCGCGGTGTTTGGTAGTAGTCATCTCAGCAGTGTGCCAAATCGTGGGTGTCAAGTCCCAATTGCTGTGAGCGCGCTCACCAGGTGTCGGCGAGCGCGAAGTGCTCGGTGAGGGTCTCGATGATCGGCCGCCAGACCGGTCTCGGAAGATCGTGTCCCATCCCGTCCACCAAGACGAAGCGCGCGCCGGGGATGGCCGCGGCGACCGCGCGCCCGTTGCGCGGACGCACCATCGGGTCCGCCGAACCGTGCAGCACCACGGTCGGGGCGGTGATCGCCCTGCTGTAGCCGAGCAGGCTGCCGGTGCCCAGCACAGCGTCGAATTGGCGCAGCATCCCCGGCGGGTAGCTGCAGCGGTCCGCGAGCTGCCGCACCCGCGCCCGCAGGTCGGCGTCGGGCGGCAGGAAGTTCGGTCCGTTGAACACCGCGACGTTGCGCACCTCGAAGGCCAGTTTCTCCTCGGCGGAGGCGTCCTTGGCCGGCGGATCGAACGCCAGCTTGATGACGCGCCAGGCCGGCAATGCGGAGAACGGCTTGCCGGTGGTCGACATGATCACACTCAGCGACGCCACCCGGTGCGGCTCGCTGGCGGCCAGGATCTGGGCGATCATGCCGCCCAGCGATGCGCCCACCACGTGCGCCCGGCCGATGTCCAGCTGATCGAGCAACGCCACCACGTCCCCGGTCATGTCGACCAGGGTGTAGGGCACGCGGCTGGGCCTGCCCAGCAGGTAGCGGCCGACCCGCCGGTACACCGGGCCTTGCGCCCGCAACCCGTGCATCTTGGCCGACAGCCCGGTGTCGCGGTGGTCGAACCGGATGACGCGGTAACCGGCGTCGACGAGTTGCGCGCAGAACCCGTCGGGCCACATGGGCAGCTGGGCGCCCAGCCCCATGATGAGCAGCGCGGGCGGGGCGGCCGGGTCGCCGAGGTCCTCGTAGAACAGCTCGACGGTGCCGTGCGGAGTCTCGCGGCGCGCGACGCCGCTGCGGATCTGCCCTATTTCTTCCAGGGCTGCACCCATCCCTCGATCTCCCAGTTCTCCAGCCCGGCGATCAACTCGTACATGGTGGCGCCGTCGATGGTCTCCCGGATGATATCGGCGTGCCCGGCGTGGCGGGCCAGCTCGTTGATGACGTGCAGGATCACCCAGCGCACCGACCAGGCCTTCTGGTTCTTGGGGAACCAGGGGATGTCCTGCGGAACGGGCACCGGGGCGTCGAGGTCGGCGGTTTCGGCCAGGCGCAGCGTTTCGGCGTTCTGGGCTTCGAAGGCCCCCAGCAGCCCGGCCAGGGTCTCGTCGGGGCGCATCACGTGCTGGTCGCCGAACTCCTTGGCGATCTCCTCGAACGGCCGGGGGTCCTTCGGCGGCGCGTCCGGCGCGGCAGCCACCCGCGCCATCCAGTTGCGTTGCATCGCGGTGGCGTGCTTGATGAGCCCGCCGACCGACAGCGCGCTGACCGAGGGCGTGGACCGGGCCTGTTCGTCGGTGAGGCCGTAAGAGACGGCGAAATACGCACTCTGGTGGAACGCCATGAACTCGCGCAGGGCGTTGCGTTCGTCGGTGACGGGCGGGGCGAGGGCGGGCATGACCAGATCCTAGGTACAGATGCATCCGCCGCGGCCCCCCGCACCGTAAAGTGCGGGCATGCAGGTGATTTCGGCGGGCTCGACCGAGCTTTTCGTCGGGCCGCCGGACGCGCCGCTGCAGCTCGCGCGCATAGGCGTCGCGGGCTGCGTCGAGCCGACCCGGATCCGCATCGATGGCGACGGCCTGGGCGGGGAGGCGACGGCTCAGCCGGCAGCCGGGGTCGTCGAGGTGCCGGTCACCGTCGACGGCCCGGCCGTCGGTCAGCGACGGGCGGCGCGGGTGCACGCGGGTGGCGTCACCACGCCATTCGAGTTCACCGTGGCCGAGCCCGGGTGGACCATGTTCATGGTCAGTCACTTCCACTACGACCCGGTCTGGTGGAACACCCAGGGCGCCTATACCAGCGAGTGGACCGAAGACCCGCCGGGGCGGCAGACCAACGGCTTCGAACTGGTCCACGCGCACCTGGAGATGGCCCGCCGCGAGCCCGAATACAAGTTCGTGCTGGCCGAGGTGGACTACCTCAAGCCGTACTGGGACACCCACCCCGAGGACCGCGCCGACCTGCGCCGGTTCCTGGCCGAGGGCCGCGTCGAGGTGATGGGCGGCACCTACAACGAGCCCAACACCAACCTCACCGGCCCGGAAACAACCATCCGAAACATGGTGCACGGCGACGGTTTTCAGCGCCACGTGGTGGGCGCCGACCCTGCCACCGCGTGGCAGCTGGACGTGTTCGGCCACGACCCGCAATTCCCGGGGTTGGCCGCCGACGCGGGCCTGACGTCGAGTTCGTGGGCCCGCGGCCCGCACCACCAGTGGGGCCCGGGGGGCGGGGTGGACCGCATGCAGTTCTGCAGCGAGTTCGAGTGGATCGCGCCGTCGGGTCGCGGCCTGCTCACCCACTACATGCCCGCGCACTACGGGGCGGGCTGGGGCATGGACTCGTCGGCCTCGCTCGCCGAGGCCGAGGACGCCACCCGTGCGCTGTTCGAGCGGCTCAAGAAGGTCGCCCTGACGCGCAACGTGCTGCTGCCCGTGGGGACCGACTACACGCCGCCGAACAAGTGGGTGACCGCGATCCACCGCGACTGGGCCGCGCGCTACACCTGGCCTCGCTTCGTGTGCGCGCTGCCGCGGGAGTTTTTCGCCGCGGTGCGCGCCGAACTGGCGCAGCGCGGACGTGAGCCGTCGCCGCAAACCCGCGACATGAACCCGATCTACACCGGCAAGGACGTCTCGTACATCGACACCAAACAGGCCAACCGCGCCGCCGAGAACGCCGTGCTGGAGGCCGAGCGCTTCGCCGTGTTCGCCGCCCTGATGACCGGCGCCGAGTACCCGCAGGCCGCGCTGGCCAAGGCGTGGGTGCAGTTGGTCTACGGGGCGCACCACGACGGCATCACCGGCTCGGAGTCCGACCAGGTCTACCTGGACCTGCTGACCGGCTGGCGCGACGCGTGGGAGCTGGGCCGGGCGGCCCGCGACAACTCGCTGGCGCGGTTGTCGGTTGCGGTCGGTGGTGACGTGACCGTGTGGAATCCGTTGGCGCACCGGCGCTCCGACGTGGTGACCGCCCGCCTCGACCGGCCGCCGGGCGCCGGGGTTCGGGTGCTCGACCCCGGCGGCACCGAGTTGCCCGCGCACGTCGAGCACGACGGGCGTTCGGTCAGCTGGCTGGCGCGCGACGTGCCGTCGCTGGGCTGGCGGGCCTACCGGCTGGTGCCGGCCCCAGAAGGGCCGGCAGCGAGCGGCTGGAAACCCATGCCGGGCGCGGCTATCGGCAACGAGCACTACCGGCTGCAGGCCGACCCGGCGCGCGGCGGCGGGGTCGCGTCCCTGGTGCACGACGGCCGGCAGCTGATCGCCGCCGGCCGGGTGGGCAACGAGCTCGCTCTCTACGAGGAATACCCGTCGCACCCGCAGCAGGGGGAGGGGCCGTGGCACCTGCTGCCCCGGGGCCCGGTCGTGTGCTCGTCGGAGTCGCCGGCCCGGGTGCGGGCCTACCGCGGCCCCCTCGGCGAGCGGCTGGTCGTGCACGGGCGCATCGCCGGGCTGCTGCGCTACACCCAGACCCTGACCCTGTGGCACGGGGTGGCCCGGCTGGACTGCCGCACCGCCATCGACGAATTCACCGGCCAAGATCGCCTGTTGCGGCTGCGCTGGCCGTGTCCGGTGCCCGGCGCCATGCCCGTCAGCGAGATCGGCGACGCCGTCGTCGGGCGGGGCTTCGCGTTGCTGCATGACGGGGCCCGCTCCGTGGATACCGCGCAGCACCCGTGGACGCTGGACAATCCGGCCTACGGCTGGTTCGGGCTGTCCTCGGCGGTGCGGGTCCGAGTCGTGGGCGGCTCGGACGACGCGGCGCGGGCGGTGTCGGTGGCCGAGGTGGTGACTCCGGCCGAGGCGGCGTCCGGGCCGCTGGCGCGCGAGCTGATGGTCGCGCTGGTCCGCGCCGGCGTCACGGCCACCTGCAGCGGGGCCGACAAGCCGCGCTACGGGTGCCTCGACGTCGACTCCAACCTGCCCGACGTCCGGATCGCGCTCGGTGGGCCCGCTCGCAACGCCTTCGTCAAAGCCGTTCTGGCGCAGGCTGATCCCGAGTACACCGCCGAGCTCGAGCGCCAGCTGGCGGCGACGGGCCGGGCCCGGGTCTGGGTGCCGGCCGAGGGCCCGTTGGCGGCCGCGTGGGTGCCCGGCGCGGACCTGCGACCGCCGCGGGCGCTGCCGGTCCTGGTGATCGACGGCGACCCCCGAGCCCCCGAGGACGGTCTGGCCGCGGCGATCGCGTCGGTGGTCGATGACCTTGCCGAATTCGAGATCACGGTCACCCAGCGGGCGCCGTCGGGCATGGATCGCTTCGAATCCCACACCGTCGCGCTGTTCAACCGCGGGGTGCCGAGCTTCGCCGTCGACACCGACGGCACCCTGCACACCGCGCTGATGCGGTCCTGCACCGGCTGGCCGTCGGGCACCTGGATCGACGATCCGCGCCGCACCGCCCCCGACGGATCCGGCTTCCAGCTGCAGCACTGGACGCACGCTTTCGACTACGCGCTCGTCAGTGATCACGGCGACTGGCGGAAGGCCGAGATCCCGGCGCGCGCGGCGCAATTCGCGCATCGGCTGCTCGCGGTCGTCCCCGGCGTGCGACGCGGCGGGCTGCCGCCGTCCGGATCGCTCCTGCACATCGAGCCGGCCGGCGCGGTGCAGCTCGCGGCCCTCAAGGCGGCCGGCAACCCGCTGCCGACCGGCAGCGCCCGGCCGGTCGACCCGGGCGCGGTGGCCCTGCGGTTGGTGGAAACCAGCGGGAACCGCGCCCGCGTCGCCCTCGGCTCCGGGCTGGGCAAGGTGCGCGGGCTGCGGTTCGCCGACCTGCTGGAACGGCCGCACCGCGACACGAAGTCGATCGACCTGCACGGCTATCAGGTCGCCACCGTGCTGGCCCGTCTCGAAATGCCCGCCCTGGCAGGGGTTTCCGAGGGTTCCGCGCGGCCGGCGCCGGACACCGAGGCCGCGCAGCCGCTTTACACGCGCTACTGGCTGCACAACCGCGGACCCGCGCCGCTCGGCGGGTTGCCGGCCGTCGCGCACCTGCACCCGCGGCGGGTGACGGCCGCGCCGGGCGGCGAGGCGGCGTTGCGGCTCACCGCGGCCAGCGATTGCAGCGACGCCGCGCACGACGGCGCGGTGCGGGTGGTCTGTCCCGACGGCTGGGCGGCCGCACCGGCCGAGCTGCCGTTCACGCTGTGCGCCGGCGATCACCGCGAGGCCGACGTGGTGGTGTCGATCCCGGCGCACGCGGAGCCCGGCCTGTACCCGGTCCGCGCCCAGCTGAGACTCACGGGAAACGACGTCCCCGTGGCCTGGCGCCAGGTGGTCGAGGACGTCTGCGTGGTTGAGGTCGGTGCGTGCGACGACGCGGCGCTGCTCTACCTCGCCGACGGGCCGGCCGACGTCGAACTCGCGGCGGGCCAGACGGCCCGGCTGGCCGTGACGGTGGGCACCCACGCCCGGGCCGACCTGGCGCTCGAGGCCCACCTGATCAGCCCCTGGGGCACCTGGGAGTGGATCGGCCCCGCCGCGCTCGGCGCCGTGCTACCGGCCCGCGGCGAGGTCGAGCTCGGCTTCGACGTGACGCCGCCGCCGTGGCTGGACCCCGGCCATTGGTGGGCGCTGGTCCGGGTGGGCTGCGCCGGCCGGCTGGTCTACTCACCGGCGGTGCGGGTGGCCGTGACATGAGCGCGCGGCCGGTGGCGACCGTTGCCGGGGATCTGGTGTCCGTCGACGAGGTCGACGCGGCCGAGGCGCGGCTGCGGCGCGGCCGGGCAGCGGCCGCGCTGCCGGCGAGCGGCACCGCCGAGGGCCGGCAGCTGCGGCGCTGGCTCACCCAGCTGATCGTGACCGAACGAGTGGTCGCCGCCGAGGCGGCCGCGCGCGGCCTGACCGCGCGGGACGCGCCGGCCGAGGCCGAGCTGCTGCCCGACGCGACCGCCCGGCTGGAGATCGGCAGCGTCGCCGCCGCCGCGCTGGCGGACCCGCGGGCGCGGGCGCTGTTCGCCGACGTCACCGCGGAGGTCCGGATCGGCGACGACGACGTGGCCGACTACCACGCCCGCAACCCGCTGCGATTCGCCGCCCCCCGCCCCGGCCCGCACGGCTGGCGGGTCCCCTCGCGGGTCGGGCCGCCGTTGGCGGAGGTACGCCCGGCGATCGCCGAGCACCTGCAGGGTGCGGCGCGGCGACGCGCCTTCCGGGTCTGGCTGGACGCGCGCCGGGCCGCGCTGGTCCGGCTGGCACCCGGCTACGAGCATCCGGGCGACCCGCGCCAACCCGACAACACCCATCGCCACTGATGACCGGGCTCACCCTCTGCGTGGACATCGGCGGTACGAAAATTGCCGCCGGCCTGGCCGATCCCGGCGGCGCCCTGGTGCACACCGCGATCCGGCCCACCCCCGCCGGCGGCCCCGCCGAGGAGATCTGGGCCGCGGTCGCCGCGACCATCGCCGACGCGATGCGCGTCGCCGACGGTTCAGTCACGGCCGTGGGCATCGGTTCGGCCGGCCCCATCGACCTGCCCCGCGGGCGCGTCAGCCCGATCAACATCCGATCCTGGCGCGGCTTTCCGCTGCGCGACCGCGTCGCGGCCATGATTCCGCGCGTGCCGGTACGGCTGGGCGGCGACGGCGTCTGCATGGCGCTGGGAGAGCAGTGGCTGGGCGCCGGCCGCGGCGCGCGGTTCATGCTCGGCATGGTGGTGTCCACCGGCGTGGGTGGGGGATTGGTGCTCGACGGCGTCCCGTACACCGGGCGCACCGGCAACGCCGGTCACGTCGGTCACGTCGTGGTCGAACAGGACGGCCGGACCTGCGCGTGCGGGGGCCGCGGCTGCGTCGAGACCGTCGCGGCCGGCCCGGCGCTGGTGCGCTGGGCGCGGGACAACGGCTGGCCGGCGCCGCCGGGCGCCGGCGCGAGGGACCTGGCTGCCGCGGCGGCGGCCGGGTATCCGCTGGCGGTGCGGGCGTTTCGCAGGGGCGCCACCGCGCTCGCGGCGATGATCGCGTCGGTCGGGGCGGTGTGCGACCTCGATCTCGTGGTCGTCGGCGGTGGCGTCGCCAAATCCGGCGCGGTGCTCTTCGACCCGCTGCGCACCGCACTGGCCGAGTACGCCCGGCTGGACTTCCTGGCCGGACTGCGGGTGGTGCCGGCCGGGCTGGGCGGCGAGGCCGGCCTGGTCGGCGCGGCCCGGCTGGCGCGTTTTGGCTGACCGCGGGGCGTCGCGCTATTGTGGTGGCGATCCACCGAAGACCGTCGGTCACCGAGCAATCGGTTGAAGGTCCGGGAACATCCCGGCGGCCCACGCAGGAGGACGAGGCAACACCGCCGGCCCGCGCCGGCGCATCTTTACGCCCCGGCCGCTTCCTGCGCCGGGGCGTTCGTCGTTCCGCGGTGATCGCACAAGACATTCACCGACAGGAGGTATGCATGGCCAGGGCTGACAAGGCCACCGCCGTCGCAGACATCACGGAGCAATTCAAGGACTCGACGGCCACCCTGATCACCGAATACCGCGGCCTGACCGTGGCCAACCTGGCCGAGCTGCGCCGGTCGCTGGCGGGATCTGCCACCTACACGGTGGCCAAGAACACGCTGATCAAGCGGGCGGCCGCCGACGCCGGGATCGAGGGCCTCGACGAGCTGTTCGCCGGCCCGACGGCCATCGCGTTCGTCAGCGGCGAGCCGGTCGACGCCGCGAAGGCGATCAAGACTTTCGCCAAGGACAACAAGGCCCTGGTCATCAAGGGCGGCTACATGGATGGCCACCCGCTGACGGTCGCCGAGGTCGAGCGCATCGCGGACCTGGAGTCCCGCGAGGTGCTGCTGGCCAAGCTGGCCGGTGCGATGAAGGGCAACCTCGCCAAGGCGGCCGGCCTGTTCGCCGCCCCAGCCTCGCAGATGGCCCGGCTCGCGGCCGCGCTGCAGGAGAAGAAGGCCACAGAGACCCCGGAGACCCCGGCGCCGGCCGCCGCCGAGGCCCCGGAACCAGCTTCGGAAGCACCCACTGAGGCTCCGGAAACCCCGGCCGAAGCCGAATAACCCCAAAACCCCAAACCAGGAAGGACCCACAATGGCAAAGATGTCTACCGACGACCTGCTCGACGCGTTCAAGGAAATGACCCTGCTCGAGCTCTCAGACTTCGTCAAGAAGTTCGAGGAGACCTTCGAGGTCACCGCGGCCGCCCCGGTCGCCGTCGCCGCAGCCGGGCCGGCCGCCGGTGGCGCGCCCGCCGAGGCCGCCGAGGAGCAGTCGGAATTCGACGTCATCCTCGAGGCCGCCGGTGACAAGAAGATCGGCGTGATCAAGGTGGTCCGGGAGATCGTCTCCGGCCTGGGCCTCAAGGAGGCCAAGGACCTCGTCGACGGCGCGCCCAAGCCGCTGCTGGAGAAGGTCACCAAGGAGGCGGCCGACGATGCCAAGGCCAAGCTCGAGGCCGCCGGCGCCACCGTCACCGTCAAGTAGTTCCCTCCGCGAAACCCCCGGAGGCCCAGAGCGGGCTCCGGGGGTTTCGTGCGCTCAGCGGGCGCCGAAGGCCGCGCGTTGCGACCGTGCTACGCGCTCGAGTGAATCCCCCAGCGCCACGAGGAAATTCGACGTCATCGCCCCGAGTACCGGCGCCACGGCCGCGCCGTCCTCGCCGTAGAAACCGGCCAACTCGAGCATCACGAACCCGTGCACCAACGCCCAGAACTGGGCGGCCGTGGCAACTATCGCTGCGTCGGCCGCCGAAGCGACTGTGATTCGCCCCGCCCGCACGGCGCGCTGCACCGCGCGGACCACGTGCGCGAAGCTGGGAATTTTCTGCTCGATCTCGGCGACCGTCAGCGTCAGGACGTTGCCCGCGGGTGCGTTGATGCCGTGTGCGCTGGTGCTGCCGAACATCAGCCGGTACATGTGCGGACGCTCGATGGCGTAACGCCGGTAGGCGGCGCCGATGGTGAACAGGTCGGCGACCGGGTCGTCCGTCTGGGGCACCGTGAGCGCGGCGTCGAACTGCCGCAGGCCCTCCTCGGCGACGGCGGCGATCAGGCCCCGCATCCCGCCGAAATGGGTGTACACCGCCATCGTCGAGGTCCCCGCGGCGCCGGCCACCCTGCGGGTCTGCAGCGCGTCCGGCCCCCGCTCGTCGAGCAGGCGGACGGCAGCGTGCAGCATCTCATCGCGAACGCTGCGTTGCGTCTCCGAAGTCATCCTTGCCATCTTCCCATCACCGGCGTAGCGTCCTCATAACAGCGAAATATCAACGTTATAGGAGTTTAGCAGTGACTTCCGTGCAGACCGCCCGATCCCGGAATCCCTATCTCGAGGGCTTCCTCGCGCCGGTGGGCGCCGAGGTGACCGCGACCGATCTGGAGGTCACCGGGCGCATCCCCGAGCACCTCGACGGGCGCTATCTGCGCAACGGGCCCAACCCGGCCGAGGAGGTCGACCCGGCCACCTACCACTGGTTCAGCGGCGACGGCATGGTGCACGGCGTGGCGCTGCGCGACGGCAAGGCCCGCTGGTACCGCAACCGCTGGGTGCGCAGCCTGTCGGTGTGCGCCACCCTCGGCGAACCGGCGCCGGCCAGGCTCGACCCGCGCGCGGGCCTGCTTTCGCTGGGCGCCAACACCAACGTGCTGACCCACGCCGGACGGACCCTGGCGCTGGTCGAGGGTGGCGTCGCCAACTACGAGCTGACCGACGAGCTCGACACCCTCGGCACGTGCGACTTCGACGGCACCCTGGCCGGCGGCTACACCGCCCATCCGCACCGCGATCCGCGCACCGGCGAATTGCACGCCGTGTCCTATTCGTTCGCCCGCGGGCGCACCGTGCAGTATTCGGTGATCGACACCCGGGGGCGGGCCCGCCGCACGGTCGACATCGAGGTGTCCGGGTCGCCGATGATGCACGACTTCTCGCTGACCGACAAATATGTGGTGATCTACGACCTGCCGGTGACGTTCGACGCGGCGCAGGCGCTGCCGGCCAGCATGCCGCGGTGGCTGTCACTGCCCGCGCGGCTGGTGATGCAGTCGCTGATCGGACGGGTCCGGGTGCCGGGCCCGATCAACGCGATGATGAACCGCGAGCCGAAGCACTCCGACCGGATGCCGTACGCCTGGAACCCGAACTACCCGGCGCGCGTCGGGGTGATGCCCCGCGAGGGCGCCAACAAGGACGTCCGCTGGTTCGACATCGAACCCTGCTACGTCTATCACCCGCTCAACGCCTACTCCGAAATGCGGCGCGGTGCCGAGGTTTTGGTGCTCGACGTGGTCCGCTACTCGCGGATGTTCGACCGCGACCGGCGCGGCCCCGGCGAGGCCCCGCCCATCCTCGAGCGCTGGACCGTCAACCTGGCCACCGGCGCGGTGACCACCGAATGCCGCGACGACCGCCCGCAGGAATTCCCCCGCATCAACGAGACCCTGCTCGGTGGGCGGCACCGCTTCGGCTACACCGTCGGCGCTTCTTTCTCCGGCGGTGCGCCGGGGCTGTACAAGCACGACTATGCGAGCGGATCCAGCGTGGCGGCCGCGCTCGATCCCGCCCTTCTGCTCGGCGAGATGTCATTCGTGCCCAATCCCGGGGACCGGGCCGAAGACGACGGCGTCCTGATGGGCTACGGCTACCACCGCGACCGCGACGAAGGGCAATTGGTGCTGCTGGATGCCCAGACCCTCGAATCGGTGGCGACCGTGCACCTGCCGCAGCGGGTACCGATGGGTTTCCATGGTAACTGGGCGCCGGCCGGCTAACACCCGCGTCAAATAACAGCAAGCGGCGACGGCGCGCTCCGGTCTCAGGTGGGCCAATTTTTGCCGGCGGCGGTGTCCATCCCTGATGCGCCCCCGCGAGCGTGCGCTACAGTGACTCATGCCACAGAAAGGGCAGGTGGCGGGCACCAGCGTCGACGGAAGGATCCCCCATGGGCGTCGCTATCGAGGTGAGAGGACTGACCAAGTCCTTCGGTCCCTCGAGGATTTGGGAAGACGTGTCGTTGGATATCCCCGCCGGGGAGGTCAGCGTGCTGCTGGGGCCCTCGGGTACCGGCAAATCGGTGTTCCTGAAGTCGCTGATCGGTCTGCTGCGGCCGGAACGCGGCTCGATCATGATCGACGGCACGGACATCCTGGAATGCTCGGCCAAGGAACTCTACGAGATCCGCACCCTGTTCGGCGTGATGTTCCAGGACGGCGCGCTGTTCGGCTCGATGAACCTGTTCGACAACGCGGCGTTCCCGCTGCGCGAGCACACCAAGAAGAAGGAAAGCGAGATCCGTGACATCGTCATGGAGAAGCTGAGTCTGGTGGGTCTGGGCGGCGACGAGAAGAAGTTCCCCGGTGAGATCTCCGGCGGTATGCGCAAGCGCGCCAGCCTGGCCCGGGCGCTGGTGATGGACCCGCAGATCATCCTGTGCGACGAGCCCGACTCGGGTCTGGACCCGGTTCGTACCGCGTATTTGAGCCAGTTGATCCTCGACATCAACGCCCAGATCGACGCCACCGTCCTGATCGTGACGCACAACATCAACATCGCCCGCACCGTGCCGGACAACATGGGCATGCTGTTCCGCCGCAAGCTGGTCATGTTCGGCCCGCGCGAGGTGCTGCTGACCAGCGATGAGCCGGTGGTGCGGCAGTTCCTCAACGGCCGCCGCATCGGGCCGATCGGCATGTCGGAGGAAAAGGACGAGGCGACGATGGCCGAGGAACAGGCTCTGCTCGATGCGGGCCACCACGCCGGCGGCGTCGAAGAAATCGAGGGCGTGCCGCCACAGATCGTCGCGACGCCGGGGATGCCGGAGCGCAAAGCCGTCGCGCGGCGCCAGGCCCGGGTGCGCGCAATCCTGCACACGCTGCCCAAAAAGGCCCAGGCGGCGATCCTCGATGACCTCGAGGGCACCCACAAGTACCACGCGAACGAGTTCGGCGGCTAGGAGCCTGGGTCGGTAACACGCCGTCTGGGGTATCTGGCTGAATGCGGGATACACGCGATGATGGGGTGTGCCTGATGATCTCGATGATGGTGGGTTGTTCGAGGTAGATCCCGCGCTGCGGGTAGATACGCATTCTG
>NZ_DATJPU010000154.1:0-26630 GCF_035506235.1 Mycobacterium sp. | reverse complement strand
TGTCCGGACGCGTTCATCACGAAAGCCAGTGCCAGCACAGACATTACCGTCACGATGGCCCAGCGCAGCTGGTGCAGCGTCGCGCCGTAGGCCCTGAGCGCCCTGATCGGCGACAGGCGCAGCGCCGACCATCGTAAGGATGCCCGCCACGAGCATCTGGGTGCCCGGTGTGGTGAGCAGATTGAAGGTGAAGTTGGGAAGCGTCGAGGCGGTGCCCTTGGCGGTGTAGAGGTGCAGTCCCGGCCAGTGCACGGTGAAGGTCGCATGGTCGAGCAACTTCTTCACCGCCGAGATCTGGCAGATCACGAAGACGGCGATGACGATTGCGTAGGGCGCGTAGGCGCGGAGCACGTCGCCGCGTGAGTCGGGGTTCGCGACGCGCTCGCCGAACTCGGGGGCCGGCGCATCGGCGGCGCCGCCCGCGGGGACGGCGGCGCGCGTGTGTTCGGCCTGCGGCGGCCGCACGCGCACCATCGCCACCACCGCGCCGGCGGAGAGCAGGGAGGCGGTCACGTCGGCCAGCGGCACCGACACGAAGTTCGAGGTGGCGTATCGGCCGAGGCCGAAAACCACACCGCCAGTGAACGCAATGAGCCATGTTTCGCGGACGCCGCGCAAGCCATCGGCGATGCCGACCAGCGCCAGCGGGACGAAGAGGGCCAGGATCGGGGTTTGGCGCCCGACCATGGCGCCAAGCGTGTCGGTCGGCAATCCGGCGGTCTTGGCGAGGGTGATGATCGGCGTCGCCATCGCGCCGTATGCGACCGGCGCGGTATTGGCGACAAGCGCCAGGACCGCCGCCTTGAGTGGTTTGAAGCCCAGGGCGAGCAGCATCACGGAGGTGACCGCCACGGGCGTGCCGAATCCGGCCAGGGCTTCGAGCAACGCGCCGAAGGAGAACGCGATGATGATTGCCTGAATGCGGTGATCGTCGCTGACTGCCGCAAAACTGCGTCGCGGCACGTCGAAATGGCCTGTCTCCAAGGTCATCTGGTAAACCCAGATCGCGTTGATCACGATCCATAGGATCGGGAAGAACCCGAAGGCCGCGCCTTCGCTGCCCGCCAGGGCCGCCTGCCCAATCGGCATCCCGTAGACCGCGACCGCGATCGCGATCGCAACGGCGAGGGACACGACCGATGCCATCCACGCTCTGATGCGCAACACGCCGAGCATCACGAACAGCGTCGCCAGCGGGACCACCGCCACCAGTGAGCTCCAAGCCAGCGAGTGGGCGACGGGGTCAAGGATTTGGCGATACATGCCGGGCACCTTCCGAAGCGAGGGGGGCGGGTGTCGATCGCAAACGATCCGCCAAAGCCGCGAAAGGGGTACACGGCCGGCGATCACACACGGTCAGACCGCGCATCCGACAAAGCTGCCCTGGGGTCTTCTCAGCGACCAGCAGAGCCAACACGAAATGGCATGTGGAGGGGTAGGTGACCGTGTACGGATCGTAACGGCTGGTGACGCCGAATGCAGGGCGCGCGGCATGTCAATCGTGACACCGGAAAAGGGGCACGGCTGAAATGGTTGGTCTCGCTTGGCATCTGGCCAGTTCGCGGCCGCCACGCCGGTGTGGATGCTGTTCGGCCCTCAGCGAGACCGCGCGGCCGGTGACATGGCGCGAACGTGACGCAGCCGTCATGCTCGGCTATCGATCAGACGGCGATAGCCTGATCGACCGTGGTTTCGGGCGCTGCTGACGCCAGCGGTTCCAGTTCCTGCGACGCGAACCGCTCCACCAGAAGCGGAATGTATTCCCGGACCGGCCGGCCGTCGAAGCGGGCATGAGTGTCCCGCACGACCGCAGTCACGGTATCTGCTGAAACGGTCGGATATTTCCTGGTCAATCGATCGGCCACCCCGTCGATGATCTGCTGCTCGCTCAACTCGATCACGGCGACAGGCTCGCATGCGTTCATACGGAAGTCAAACCTCGTTCACGAACGTGAGCTCGCCGAACTCTTCGCCAAAGCTAAGTATCGTGTACCATACTCAGCACGGCGGAAAAACTTCCCAGCCGACTGGCCCAGCACCCCACCGTGCGGCGGGTGCGCTCACGCGAGAGGCGGCGGCCCCGTGTGCTGGACGCCGGCTGGCTGCGCGAGATATGCCTGGCCGCCGGCGTCGACGACGTCGGGTTCGCCAGTGTCGACAACCCCGACCTGGCATCCGAGGTCGAGTACGTCGAGGCCGCGCTACCGGGAACCGCGAGCTACATCTCGCTGGTGGTGAGGATGAACCGCGACAACGTCCGCTCGACGGGGCGCAGCGTGGCAAACCAGGAGTTCCACCGCAGCGGCGAGGTGCTCAACGAAGCGGCCCACCGCATCGTGCGCCGGCTGCAGGATGCCGGCTATCGGGCGCTGAACCCGTCGGCGACCTTTCCGATGGAGATGGACAACTTCCCCGGCCGGATCTGGGTGGTGGCACACAAGCCCGTCGCCGTGGCCGCGGGCCTCGGCGTGATGGGCATCCACCGCAACGTGATTCACCCGAAGTTCGGCAACTTCATCCTGCTCGGCACGATCTTGGTGGACGTACCGATCAGCGGCTACGGCAGGCCGCTGGACTACAGCCCGTGCCTGGAATGCAAGTTGTGCGTGGCGGCGTGCCCCGTCGGAGCGATCGGCAAGGACGGCGACTTCGACTTCGTCTCCTGCTCGGTGCACAACTATCGCGAGTTCATGGGCGGGTTCACCGACTGGGTGCAGACCATCGCCGACAGCGCCGATGCGGCCGACTTCCGTTCGCGGGTCAGCGACTCGGAGAACGCCTCGATGTGGCAGAGCCTGGCGTTCAAACCCAATTACAAGGCCGCCTACTGCCTGGCGGTGTGCCCGGCGGGCGAGGACATCATCGAGCCGTACCTCGACAACCGCAAAGCGTTCATGGACTTGGTGCTAAAACCGTTGCAGGACAAGAGGGAAACGTTATATGTGCTGCCGAGCTCGCGGGCAAAGGCCCACGCCGAACGCCGCTACCCGCACAAGCCGGTGCAGGTCGTCGACGGCGGAGTCAGGGGTCGCTAGGACGCGGCGCGACTGCTCGGGTCACGGAGTTCATCCGGCGACGGTGGCCCTGTATTGCGGGCAGTAAGCGGACGTCGAAATCCCCAGGAAGAAGCCCGCTTGCCTTGCCGAGAGACTCGTGTCCCTCATCAGCCTCACCGCTAGCTGGGGTCGCGTTACGCCCTGGTCGAGTAGGGCACACATGGTCCGGGCTTCCTGGATCGCGGCGTTGCCGTCGGGGACCGGGATGCCCTGGCCCACAAGGGCTGCGATGAAAGCATCATCGGTCGGGTCCGCTGCTGCCGGCGCCGCGGTGATCGGCGTAGCGGCGCACAGCAGGATCGCGATGAATGTCGACCACGTCCCGAGACGTACGCTCGCACGGGTCATGGCGCCTCTTCATGCGGGTGAATTTGCGTCCATCCCAAGGTAACTCGGCGGCACCTCAGACCAAAGCGTCTCGTGTATGTCACCAGGCGGTGGCGGGATTGTTCGATGCCGGGCGGCACGGTCTTGACGCTCACGTCATTGGGGAGACGGCGGCAGCCAGATCAAGGAACCGTCGATAAGACTCTTGTGCTGCGGGCAGTAGGCGGCCACCGAAGCCCCGACGAAATAGCCGGCGTCTCTCACCGAGAGATTCGTTTGCTTTCGTACCTCCAGCACGACCAAAGATCCCGCCTGGCCCCTGTCAAGTCTGTCGCACACCTCATGGGCTCTCGCAATCAAGGTGTCAGGGTCAGAAACGTCGATCCCTTCACGGGTGAGGGCCGCAATGAAGGCGTCGTCGTTAGAATCCGCCGATGCCGGCGCCGCGGAGAGCGGCGCGGCGGCGCACAGCAGGATCGCGGTCAGTGTCGGCCACGTCCGGGGACCTACCCTCGTGTGGGCCATGATTCCTCATTGTGCCGGCGAATTGCGTCCGTTCAAAAATAGCCCGGCCGCGCGCTGGACGAAAGTGACAGGCGCGCTCACTGCATTGCGGGAGACAGCCCCGCCCAGTTGAACGAATTGTCGGTGTTGCCCTTGTACTGCGGGCAGTAGGCGGCCACCGAAATGCCGACGAAAAAGCCGGCTTGCTTCGCCGAGAGATCGGTGTCCTTCACTATCCCCATCGCCAGCCGGGTGGACGGTTCGCCCTTATCGAATCCGGCGCAGACCGTGTGGGCCATCGAAACCGCGGTGGCGCGGTCGGACATGGCGATCCCGTTCTTCGAGAGGGCGGCGACGAACGCATCATCGGTCGGGTCCGCCGCTGCGGGCGCGGCGCAAAGCGTCGCGGTGGCGGACAGCATGACCGCGGAGGCCGCCGCCCACTTCGCGCGACAGACGTTTGTCCGGGCCATGGCGTCTCCCAATGCAGGTGAATCGGCTTCGAGTCAAGAACAACTCAGTTGAACGGTAGCTGAAATCCAGACATTCCTCTCGCCGAGCGGCCGCAAGAATTCCGCAAGAACTTCGCGACAGAGCGGCAAGCGGTGGGGAGCAACGTATGTGCTGCCGGTCACAGCGGCCGGCCGCGAGAAAGTTCGCAAGAAAGTGTCCGACCGTGGGGGAGCGGTGGCTCTTACCGGTGCGAGCGGTCCACCGCGCGTCCGCGGTCGGAGATGTTGGGACCGGTAGCCGCGCGAGCGGGGTCGACTTGCACCCAACTACAGACCACCAACCGAGAGGAAACACCCCCGTGAGCACCGATCTCGACAACGCGCCGACGCTGCGCACGCGGAGCATCAGCACGCTGACCGCCGTGAGCGAGCCCCGCATCGCCCACCGCGGTTGCCATACGTCGGGATCGCGGGCCCTCGCGGCGACGGACACACCCACGCTTCCCCGGGTCGAGGTCGTCACCGCCGCGGTTGTCCCGCTACCCACGGCATCCCTCGAACACGCTCCCCGGAAATGGCAGGGCCTCTACGCGCTGAAGCCGTGGTACACCCGCCGGTTGACGCCAATCGTGAAGGTGGCCGTGGCCCGGCGGATTTCACCGGATGTGTTCACCGTGGCCGGGGTCTTTGCGGCGGCCGCGGCCGGCGTTGCCGTCGCGCTGGGATGGTGGCCGCTGGCGGCGCTGTTTCTCGCGCTGCGGCTGGCCGGAGCCAATCTCGACGGCGCGGTGGCTCGCGCCCGTGCCGTGAGCCGGCCATGGGGATTCGTCGTCAACGAAGTCGGCGATCGCGCCTCGGATCTGTTGACCTTCGCCGGGCTCGCGGTGTGGGCGGCGCGGCAGCGCGGCCCCGGCCTGCACTGGTTGTCGTGGCCGGTGCTCATGGTGCTGGTGGCCGCGCTGGCCGCGACGCTGCCCACGTTCGCATCGCTGGCGGGGGCGGCGGCCGGCGCGCCGCGGCGCAACGGCGGCCCGCTCGGCAAGACCGAACGATGCGTTTTCGTGTTGCTGGCCACCGCGTTCCCGGTCATTCTGCCCGTGGTTTCGACGCAGCTGGTGAACGGTTCGCTGATCACCGCCGCGCTGCGGCTTCGGGCGGCGCACCGCGAGCTGGTGGCGAAGCGACGGGGCGACCAGGCCACCGAGGCCACCCGGGAATTGGCGGGGGTGCTGGCATCATGACCGCGAACCGAATCACCAGTGGGCTGCGGCACCGGCTGTGGCGGGCGGTGTGCGCCGCCTCGGGCGGGCTGACCGTGACCGGGCGGTGGCGCGTGTCGGGCGGCTGCGTGGTGGTTGCCAACCACTCCTCGCACGCCGACACCGCGGTGCTGCTGGCCGCGCTGCCCGCCGGCGCCCAGCCGGTATTCGCCGCGGCGGCGGATTACTGGTTCGACGTGCCGGTGCGCCGCTTCGTGGCGTCCTCGCTGATCGGCGTGCTGCCGGTGCGGCGGTCCGGCGCCGACACCTACGCCCAGTTGCTGGCGGCGGCGCGCCCGGCGCTGCGGGCCGGACGCACCGTCGTCATCTACCCGGAGGGCACCCGCTCGACGGACGGGGCCGTCGGCGAATTCCGTTCCGGCGCGCTGCGGTTGGCGCGTGACTGCGGCGTGCCCGTCGTTCCGGTCGCCGTGCTGGGCACCGCCGAGGTGCTACCCAAGGGCGCCAGCTTCATCTCCCACGCGCCGATGCAGGTCCGCATCGGTGAACCCGTGGACCCGCACAGCACGTCGGCGCCGCAGCTGCGGGCGCAGGTGATGGCGCTGCGGGACGACGCCGCGCTGAAGCCGCTCGGGCGTGCCGATCGCAAGCGCGGCGGAGCCGGGCGCTGGGAGTCGGCACCAAGAAAATTGCCGCACGCCGCGTGACCGGCCGGGTCATCCCAGCAGATACGCCAGCGGGAGAACCAGCAGTAGCGAGTCGATGCGGTCGAGCAGACCGCCGAAGCCCGGCAGCCACGAGCCGGCGTCTTTGACCTGGGCCTGCCGCTTCACCATCGATTCGACCAGGTCGCCGAGCACGCCACCGAACGCCACCGCGACCAGCAGACCGATCGTGACCGTGCCCAGCAAGGTCAGCACGAGAAACGCCCCCACCACCGCGCCGGCCAACCCGCCGACCGTCTTGTTGGGGCTCAACGGCGACAACGGCTTTCGCGCCCACCCGAAGTGGCGCAGCCCTTTCCCGCCGCACCACGCCGCGACGTCGGTGGCCGCGGCCGCGAAGCACACCAGATACGCGTCCGACCACAGGGTCACCAGGTGCGCGAGGGACCAGCAGATCCACACCGAACCGAACGCGGTGAACGTGGTGCGCCTGCCACCATGTTCGACGTCGCCGCTGAACACCGAGGGCAGCGCGCACGCCAGCACGATGATGGGCGCGAGCCGCAACAGTGGCGGATGCAGCCAGGCCGCCATGGGATACAGCACGGCCAGCGCCAGCAGCAGATAGGTATCGGCCTTGCCGAGTTTCACCAGGCGCGCGTACTCGAACACCGCGACGACGGCCAGCGCGGCGGCCAGCGCCGCGGTGGTGCCCCGGCCGATCCAGATGGGGATGCCGACCACCGGTGCGATCATCACCCACGTGGTCCAGCGCCGGATCAGCTCGCGCCTGCGCGACGCCAGGACCACGACGCCGGCGATCACCAGTATCACCAGGGTGACCCACATGAAGAACACGGATCGGGCGTGGAGGTGCACGTGCAGCGGGCCCAGGTCGAAGTTGAGCGGCATCCGCCGATCCAGGTGCAGAATCCGCAGGTAATGGTCGACGAGCATCAGCGGGGCCGGGCGTATTGGCGGTGGTTCGGATCGATCAGGCGGTACCGTCCGAACGGCGTCCCGTCCACTCAGCCTCCCAGCAAACTGTGGTCCAGGAAACAATAAGCCGTCAGGCCCTATCCAGGGGCCGAAAAGCGGGCAATTTGTTCGGCGTTGGCTACCTACCGCCAGGGCTGGACTGTACGTGCCGGAATGGGCCCCGGTAGGGTCAAAGGAGTGTGTGGACTCACCGGTGAGGTTCGACTCGACGGCCGGGTTCCCGATCTAGCGGCGGTATCGGCGATGGCCGCCGCGATGGCGCCACGGGGGCCGGACGCGGCGGGGGCCTGGTCACAAGGTCGGGCCGCCCTCGGTCATCGTCGCCTCAAAATCATCGATTTGACCGAAGCGGGCGCCCAGCCGATGGTCGACGCCGAACTCGGCCTGACGATCGCCTGGAACGGCTGCATCTACAACTACAAGGAGCTGCGGCGCGAGCTCACCGGGCACGGCTACCGGTTCTTCTCGCACAGCGACACCGAGGTCCTGCTCAAGGCCTACCACCGCTGGCGCGACGACTTCGTCAGCCACCTGCACGGGATGTTCGCCTTCGCCATCGTCGAACGCGACAGCGGCCGGGTGCTGCTGGGCCGGGACCGGCTCGGTATCAAGCCGCTGTACGTGACCGAGGACACCGACCGGATCCGGTTCGCCTCGGCCCTGCCGGCCCTGCTGGCCGGCGGCGGCGTGGACACCCGGATCGACCCGGTCGCCCTGCACCATTACATGACGTTCCACTCCGTGGTGCCGGCGCCGCTGACGCTCCTGCGCGGGGTGCGCAAGGTCCCACCCGGGTCGCTCGTCGCCATCGAGCCCGACGGCCGGCGCGCCACCACCACCTACTGGACGCCCGACTTCACCAGGCGAGACGACCGCGCCGACTGGTCCGAGCGCGACTGGGAGGACGCGGTGCTGTCCGCGCTGCGGGTGGCGGTCGAGCGCCGGCTCGTCGCCGACGTCCCCGTCGGCTGCCTGCTCTCCGGCGGCGTCGACTCCAGCCTGATCGTCGGGCTGCTCGCCGAGGCCGGTCAGCACGGGCTGTCGACCTTCTCCATCGGCTTCGAGTCGGCCGGTGGTGTCGAGGGCGACGAGTTCCGTTGGTCGGACATCATCGCCCAACGCTTCGACACCGACCACCACCAGATCCGCATCGGTACCGACCGGATGCTGCCCGCGCTCGACGGGGCCATCGGCGCGATGAGTGAGCCGATGGTCAGCCACGACTGCGTCGCGTTCTACCTGCTCAGCCAGGAGGTCGCGCGGCACGTGAAGGTGGTGCAATCGGGTCAGGGCGCCGACGAGGTGTTCGCCGGCTACCACTGGTACCCCCCGATGGGTTCGCCGGCGGCCGCGACCCTACAGGGGGCGGTCGCCGAATACCGCGGTGCCTTTTTCGACCGCGATTCGCTGGGCGTCAGAG
Organism: Mycobacterium sp.; assembly: GCF_035506235.1. Classification (GTDB taxonomy): domain Bacteria; phylum Actinomycetota; class Actinomycetes; order Mycobacteriales; family Mycobacteriaceae; genus Mycobacterium. Next base: position 17,987 of record NZ_DATJPU010000154.1, on the reverse strand, counting down.
ACCTGTTGGGACCGGCGTATTTCACTGAAGGCGACCCCAGCGAGCGCTTCGTCGCCGAGCACTTCGCGCGTGCCGGCGCCCAAACCGGCATCGACCGTGCGCTGCGGCTGGATACGACGGTGATGCTGGTCGACGACCCGGTGAAACGGGTGGACAACATGACCATGGCGTGGGGTTTGGAGGGCCGGGTTCCCTTCCTCGACCACGAGCTGGTCGAGCTGGCGGCGACCTGCCCGCCGGAGTTGAAGATCGCCCACGAAGGCAAGGGCGTCCTCAAACAGGCTGCGCGACGGGTGATTCCCTCGGAGGTCATCGACCGGCCCAAGGGGTACTTCCCGGTTCCCGCGTTGACCCACCTCGAGGGGCCCTATCTGGAAATGGTTCGCGACGCCCTCTACGCGCCGGTGGCCAAGGAGCGCGGGCTGTTCAACTCCGAAGCGGTTGACGCCCTTTTGGCGGACCCGAACGGCAAGCTCACCCCCCTGCGCGGCAACGAACTCTGGCAGATCGGCCTACTCGAGCTGTGGTTGCAGCGTCACGGTGTGAGCGGACCGGCTGCATGACCGCCGTCGACCCCTCCGAGGACCACACCGAGGCCATCACCATGGGCCTGCACGACGCGTCACCGCCCGAGCTGGTCGACGCGATGGCCAAGGACGTCGAACTAGAAATGGGTTGGGGCAGGCTCATTTTCGGCCAGACCTTCGCCGACGCGGACACGCTGGCCGAAACGCTGCGGCGGGAGGTGCCGGGCCGGCGCGACATCTGCATCTACGCTCGCGAGTCCCATGTGGTGGTCGCCGGTGCGCCGACCGAGCTGTTCATCGACCCCAGCCACACCTATCGGCTGCGCTTTCACCCGGACGATGAAGAGTCGGTCCCGTCGCCGATCGGTGTCACTGTGCGCACCCTCAACGACCCGGCAGACGCCGACGCGATGAACCGCGTTTTCGTGCGTTGCGGCATGGTGCCGGCGCCGGTCGAGACGATTTGGGACAACCATCTGCACGCGGCGGCGGTGACGTACCTGGTCGCGGTGCGCGACGACGACGGTGCGGTGGTGGGCACGGTGACCGGCGTCGACCACGAGTTGCTCTTCTCCGATCCGGAGGAAGGGTCGAGCCTGTGGACCCTGGCCGTCGATCCCGCTGCGGCGCTGCCCGGGGTGGGTGAGGCCCTGACCCGGGCACTGGCCGACCACTTCCGCCGCGCCGGCCGTGCCTACATGGATCTGTCGGTGGCGCACGACAACGCCGCGGCCATCGGCCTCTACGAAAAGCTGGGCTTCGTCCGCGTTCCGGTGCTGGCGATCAAGCGGAAGAACGCGATCAACGAGCCGCTGTTCACCGCGCCCCCGGAAACCGTCGAGGATCTCAACCCCTACGCGCGGATCATCGCCGACGAGGCGATGCGCCGCGGGATCTGGGTCGAGGTTCTGGACGCCGAGACCGGCGAGATGCGGCTCACCCACGGTGGGCGCAGCGTGATCACCCGCGAATCGCTGTCCGAGTTCACCTCGGCGGTCGCCATGTGCCGTTGCGACGACAAGCGGTTGACCCGGCGCCTGGTGGCGGAGGCGGGGATCACCGTGCCGCGTGCCCGCCTGGCCACCCTCGACGACGGCGACTACGCGTTCCTGCAGGAGGTCGGGGAGGTCGTCGTCAAACCGACCCGCGGAGAGCAGGGCAAGGGCATCACCGTGGGCGTGGCCGCCGAGAGCGGTCCCGACGAGCTGGCCGCTGCCGTGGCGCGGGCACGGCAGCACTACCCGGAGGTGCTGATCGAGGAGCGGGTCCAGGGCGACGACCTCCGGCTCGTGGTGATCGACGGCCGGGTGGTCGCCGCCGCGCTGCGGATGCCGCCGGAGATCATCGGCACGGGTGAGCACACCATCCGGGACCTGATCGCGGCGGAGAGCCGGCGGCGCTCCGCGGCCACCGGCGGCGAGTCCAAGATCCCGATCGACGACCTCACCGAGTCGACGGTCGCCGAGGCCGGCTGGACGCTGGACGACGTGCTGCCCCAGGGGACCCGAATCCGCGTCCGCCGCACCGCCAACCTGCACCAGGGCGGCACCATTCACGACGTCACCGCCGTGGTGAACCCGGAACTGTGCCGCGTGGCGGTGGCCGCGGCCGAGGCCATCGGCATCCCCGTGACGGGCATCGACCTGCTCGTCCCCGACGTCACCGGCGCCGAGTACGCCTTCATCGAGGCCAACGAGCGACCGGGGCTGGCCAACCACGAACCCCAGCCCACCGCCGCGGCCTTCATCGACTACCTTTTCCCGGGTCAGCCCGGCCAGCCACCGGCCTGGACCCCCGAGGAGTCCCGCCCGGACCGGGACTGAGGCTTGCCGTACCGCTTGTTTGGGTAGTGCTCTGCTCACCCGGAGAGGAGTCAGATGAGCGCGGGCATGCAAACCGGAACCATCACCACCCACGTGCCGGCGCGGCTGGACCGGCTGCCCTGGTCGCGGTTTCACTGGCGCGTCGTCATCGGCCTCGGCGGTGTCTGGATCCTTGACGGGCTCGAGGTCACCATGGTCGGCAACGTGTCGTCCCGGCTGACCGAGAAGGGCAGCGGCCTCGGACTCACCCCGGCGCAGATCGGGGTGGCGGCGGCGTTCTACATCGCCGGGGCCTGCCTGGGAGCGCTGTTCTTCGGGCACCTGACGGACCGCTTCGGACGGCGCAACCTGTTCATGCTGACCCTCGCGGTGTACCTGATCGCCACCGTCGCGACCGCATTCGCTTTCGCGCCCTGGTATTTCTTCATCGCCCGATTCTTCACGGGCTCCGGTATCGGCGGCGAATACGCCGCGATCAATTCGGCAATCGACGAGCTGATCCCCGCGCGCGTGCGCGGTCGCGTGGACCTGATCATCAACGGCACCTACTGGCTGGGATCGGCCGCGGGAGCGGCCGGCGCACTGGTCCTCCTGGACACCTCGAATTTCCCGGCGAACATCGGGTGGCGGCTCGCCTTCGGCATCGGTGCCATCTTCGGCATCTTCGTGCTGCTCGTCCGGCGCAACGTTCCGGAAAGTCCCCGGTGGCTGTTCATCCACGGGCGCGCGGAGGAGGCCGAACGGGTCGTCGGCGAAATCGAGGGGGAGGTGCAACGGCTCTCCGGCAAGGCGCTGCCGCAGCCGGCCGGGCGCCCGCTCAAAGTCCGCCAGCGCGAGACGATTTCGTTCCGGGAGATCGCCAGGGTGGCGTTTACGCTGTACCCGCGGCGCGCGGTGCTCGGGCTGGCGCTGTTCATCGGGCAGGCGTTCCTCTACAACGGTGTCACGTTCAATCTCGGCACGCTGTTGAGCGGCTTCTACGGCGTCCCGTCCGCGAAGGTGCCGCTGTTCTTCATCCTTTGGGCGCTGAGCAATTTCGTCGGCCCCCTGGCGCTCGGGCACCTGTTCGACACCGTCGGCCGCAAGCCGATGATCACGGCGACCTACGTCGGTTCGGCCGTCGTGGCCGTCGTCCTGGCGGTCCTCTTCGTGACCGGTACCGGCGGCGCATGGACGTTCATCGCGGTCCTCGCGGTGGCCTTCTTTCTGGCCTCGGCGGGCGCGAGCGCGGCGTATTTGACCGTCAGCGAGATCTTCCCGATGGAGACCCGGGCGCTGGCCATCGCGTTCTTCTACGCGGTGGGGACGGCGATCGGCGGCATCACCGGCCCCCTGCTGTTCGGGCAGTTGATCAACTCCGGACAGCGCGGTCAGGTGGTCTGGTCGTTCCTCATCGGCGCGGTGGTGATGGCAACCGCGGGCCTGATCGAGCTGTGGCTCGGCGTCGCGGCCGAACGACGCCCCCTCGAAGAGCTGGCTTTGCCCTTGACGGTGGCCGACGCCGAGCGCGAGGAAGAATCGGCGGAGGTCCCGGAGCAAGGACATCCGCGCGGGAGCGGCCCTTAGCCCGGACCTCGGGTCGATCTCGCTGGCGCTGGCTGCATCGCCGCGGGCAAGCGCGGCGGCGCAGCGCTTGGTTGAATTGCACGGTGATGCGGTCACGGCGTGTGGTTCAGATCCGTCGGCTCCGCGAGTGGCTGGCGCTGTGCGCAGCGATCGCGTTGATCCCCTGGACCGTCTATCTGGGTTTGACCCTGCCGCAGAGCTACACCGCGCAGCATTGGCAGGCGACCTGGGTCGGGTTCGACGTCTTGCTGCTGGCGTTCATGATCGCCACCGCGGTGCTCGGATTCGTCCAGCACCCGCTGCTGACGCTGTTCGCCTTCGCAACGGGGGTGCTCCTCGTGTGCGACGCGTGGTTCGACGTGTTGACCGCCAAGCGTGGCGACTTCGTGGTCTCCGTGCTCACCGCCGGGCTGGGGGAACTGCCGCTTGCCGCGGTGCTGATCGCCGGCACGTTGCGCATCGCGCGCCTGCAGGGCCCGCCATTCGGCCGATCACGGTCGCCAATGCCGTTGCGTCGGCGAATGATTGGGGTTCGCGCGAGGCGTATGCCTGGAATATAGAATCCAGGATGCCGGAGAGCTTGGGGTATCGCCCGGCGGCGGAAGCAGCTTGATCCGGCGAAGGGCTTCCTCGAGCCGCCCGAGATGCCGCAACTGCGGAAGCCCTCGAAGAAGGTGGCGTTCGTGGCAAACTCCCTTGAGGTGCTGTCGACTACCTTGTTCGACCGCGCGGGTTTGCTCTGGGAGTTAGGGATGAAGAGGACCTATCTTTGGCGCAGTCTTCCCATGCTCCGTCCGGTGCGAGGGCCGGTAGTGGTCTCGATCGTTATCGCGTTCGTCGCGGCGGCCTTGCCGTTCGTCGCCAGCGCGGCCTTCGGTCCGTTGATGAAGGCCGTCGCAGACGCGGGTAGGGCCGGAGACCTCGCACGGGCATGGGGGCTGAACGGCTCGCTGCTGAGTCCCAGTGGTGGCGCGACGTCCGGCTTGTTCGGCCGGCTCGCGACACCGCTGCCGTTCGCCGCCCTACTCGCCATCTGGGCAGTATCGTTGGTGCTCGCTCAGGTCCTGGGCTTTGTCAACGCCTGGATTGACGCGCAGGTTCATTGGAAGCTGCGGACGGCGGTTCGCCAGCGCGTCCACGATCACATCCAGGCGCTCTCACTGGACTTCTTCACCGGAACGCATGTCGGCGCGGTGATGCAGCGTGTGCTGCTGGAGGCCCCCTGCGTTCAACAGCTACTCACTGACTGCGTCATTCCACCGTCCGTCGACATTGCGGTTCTGCTGATCGCGTTGTTGTACCTGCTTTCGCTGTCGTGGCAAATGACGATCGTCGCGCTGGTGCTGTCGCCGTTGGCGTTGATGACGCTCCGAGTCGCGGGCAATAGCCTGCAATCGGCTACGCAGCGGATGGTCATGGCACAGCGCGCGATGGCTGTCGAGCTGGAACAAACGATCAGCGGCATCTCCGAGATCCAGGTCTTCAACGCCCAGCGGCATCGAAGCGAGCGATTCCACCGGGCGTCCATGCTGGCCGCGAAAACTACGACACTGATGAAGATTTGGACCCAGGCGGGCACCAGCGGAGCGCAAGTCTTCATCGCGTCGAGCACCGTTTTGGTGCTCATCACCGGTGTCGCGTTCGGCGCACGTTTCGGTCTTACTTTCGCCGGCCTGGTAGTTTTTGCCGGGTTCGTGCCGACGATGTTCGCTGGGGTGCAGCGGATCATCCACGCCTATACGACATACCATTCGATTGCCCCGAACGTCGCGGCGACGTTCGAGTTGCTTGACACGAAGCCGACCGTCCGGGAGCGCCCGGACGCCTTGGCGCTGCAATCAGTGCGAGGCAACCTGGCCTTCGAGGACGTTGCCTTCAGCTATTCACCGCAGCAAACCTTGATGGATGGGCTCTCGTTCTCGATCAAAGCGAGTGAGACGGTAGCGCTGGTCGGCCCGATCGGATCCGGCAAGACGACGATCTTCAACCTGTTGCTCCGCTTCATCGATCCCCAGCGCGGCCGGATAACTCTGGACGGCAACGACATCAGCCACGTGACACTCAGCTCACTGCGCGATCAGGTCTGCAAGCTGGCGCAATTTCCGTTCTTCTTGCACGACACCATCCGCGAGAATGTCCGCATCGCCCGGCCGGGCGCCGGGGACGCCGAGGTCGAGGAGGCCTGCGAGCGGGCCCACGTGCACAGCGTGATCGTCGACCCTACCAAGATTCCCGACGGTTACGACACGATCGTCGACGTCCAAGTTCCGTCCGGCGGCCAGAAGCGGTTGATCGCGTTGGCGCGTTGCTTGCTGCGCAAGCCCGAAGTGCTGCTGCTGGACGAGCCGACCGAGAATTTGGATGCGGATGAGCGAACGCGGCTGACGTGGGTCATCCGTGAGTACGCCCGCGACCGAACCTGCATTGTCATCAGCCACGACATGGATTTCATTGCGGCGGTTGCGGATCGCATCATCGTGCTCGATGCCGGGCAGCTCAAGGAGGAGGGTACTCACGAGACTCTGCTCGCGGCTGGCGGCCTTTACAAGAAGCTCTACGAGGCCCAGAAGGTCAGTCCGGCGGTGGCAAATCGCGCCGCCCCGGTCGAGCCCAAGCTGGTGTGATGCAGGGGCCGTTCACCGCGCCGGGTGAAAGATCGCGATCACCACTGCACCCGGAGTTCGGTCAGCCCGCCGAACAGAGTGCCGTGTCGGAATGTCAACTCCTGCAAGCCGGTGGCGAGGCGCATTCTCGGGAACCGAGAAGCCAGTTGAGAAAACACCGCGCCCAGCTCGATACGGGCCAGCGGCGCGCCGATGCAGTACCGCGAGCCGTGGCCGAAGCTGAGATGCCCCACTGCCTGCCGCCCGATATCGAACCGGTGCGGGTCGACGAACACCGAAGGGTCGTGGTTGCCTGCGGCGAGACTCAACAGCACAAGCTCCCCCGCCATGACGGTGCACCCACCTATTTCCAGATCAGTTCGCGCATAGCGCGGCATCGCACTTCGCGGCTTGGCCCGCAGGGTCTCCTCTACTGCCCTCGAAACCAGAGCCGGATCGTCGACGAGTGCGCGCCACTGTTCTGGGTTGGCCAACAACATCAATGCGCCGAGCCCGATTTGGACCACCGTGGTCTCGTAGCCCGCCCATAGCAGCACTCTCGACAGACTGGCGATCTCATCGTCGGAGGTGCCCTCCGTCGCACATAACCGGGAGATCAGATCGTCCTGAGGGTCCCGCCGCTTCATGGCGACCAGCTGCCGGCAGTACGCTAGGAGCCCATCGAGGCCTGATTCCGAGCGGGTGCGGTCGTGCGTATTGACCGCATCCGCGGTCCACGAGCAATACCGATCACGGTCCTCGTACGGCACGCCGAGCAATTCGCAGATCACCAATACCGGCAGCGGCAATGCCACGGCTGCGTGCAGGTCCGCCGGCGGTCCTTTAGTGCTCAGCTCATCGAGCAACTGCGCAGTCAGACGGTCTACCTCAGGCCGCAAGGCCCGCAAGCGATTTGGCGTGAAGTGCGGTTGCAGCAGGGCGCGTTTTCGCGCGTGGTCAGCGTGTTCGGTGGCGAAGTTGCGCGCCGGTCCACCGAACAGCGCGGACTCACTCATTCGGGGGGCGGTGTCCGGCTCCGGATGGGCCAGGCCGAGCCGGTCGTCGTCCAATAGCCGCAGCACTTCCGCGTGGCCGGTAACCAGCCACGCCGGGTCGCCGACGGGAGTACGAACACGATGGACTACGCCGCTGGTCTGCAATTCGCGCAGGCCGGGCGCCACCATTAACGGATGCACCTCGTCGAAGGGCAACTGAACTACGGCGTCAATGGCGACCTCCTACCAAACAAAGTCGACCGCGGATTGAACGATGCTGGTTAGCTCATTCGAGCTATAGACGCTCGCTCCGGTGAGTCAACAAGCCTCTGAACGGCATCTTGCGTCCCTGCTATCTCTCCTGCACCAGAATTACCACCCAATACCGTACCTATTACCGGAAAAACCGCTCCCGAGCATACCGCTGGACGCCCACTCGGTGTTAGCATCCCTGCAGTCCTCACGGTTGTGCGCTGTGACATCGAGGCAGACATCCTCAAATATTTCGACGAGGCGAAGGATAACCATGACCTCCCAGACCGACACGGATGCAATTAAGCGTCAACTTATGGTGGCATTAGAAGAAGCGGTCGCGGAGTGGCCCCTGGAACGCCACCCGTTCTTGCAGCGCTTTGCTGCAGGCGATTTCGAACAGGACGCCATTCGTTGGTGGGCCATCAAGATGTTGCCGGGCAGCAACCGGTTCAATCAGGCCTTCCTCAAAGTAACCGCGCGCGTCGAGGACTACCGAATGCGCACGCTCCTTCTCAATAACGTGCACTCCGAGCACGGCAATCTGAACCCCGACGAAGCGCATGTGGCTTTATTTATGCGGTTCATGGGCGGTATCGGCTGTTCGCGAATCGATGTCCACGAAGATGACGGTGCTTTTCGCGTACCCGAGTTGCGCTTCAAGCGATTCGAGATTCAAGACAACGAGCCGATCATCTGGTCGCTCGGCCGGTTTGCGGCCATCGAGCGCATCTTGCCGGGTGTGTTCACGATGTACATCCAAGGACTCTGCAAGATTTTCCCGGGACTCGACGAGCACACCATGGAGTACTTCCCGATCCACTGCGAGCTTGACCCCGAGCACACCGACCAATTGCTGGAAGCCGCAAGCCTTTACGTCGCCTCGGAAGTCGATGTGATGACGTTTCAGGACGGTGTCCGGGACCTGCTGGTGTCCTTGTCGGACATGTTCGGCTGGATGGACCGCAACATGTCCGGTGCGGCCGGAAATGACGACCCGCTGCGCTCGTCCCTTCCTGTTCCGCCACCCACCGCGGAGCGCCTGCCGGAGCACGATCTCCAGATTTCCGACGCCGAGATCTACGACGGCATCTTCGGCGACGACGCTGTGTACGCCGGGCAGTCCGAATTCGTGCTTGAGCACCTCGATGGCATGGCGCAACCGTCGGTACTGGATCTGTCCGTCGATACCGGATCGCTTGCCAGGTTATTGACCGACCGCGGCGTACGGGTGAGCGGAATCGACAGTAGCGACGCGATGCTGGCCACCGCCGCCCGCAAGGTGCCTGAGGCCCGATTGGTCAAATCCGATCTCCGCTCATTCTTCCTGGACGAGCAGTTCGACGCCGTGGTGTGCATGAACGGTTGCCTCCAATACATCGAGGCGCCACAAGATATCGTGAGTGTGCTGCGACGCGCCAAGGAGCATCTACGTCCCGGCGGAACGCTGATAGCCGAACTATGCGACCGGGCGCGCTTGTCCGAGCACCTCGCCGATGGGCACGAAGGGCGGCGGAACGCCTGGTCCTCGTGGCTTCCCCGGCGCGGTCAGGAGGATAGCGATCTCTACGCATTGGTTGGCTTCGACGAAACGTCGGGCGGCCACTTCCTCAACGTCCGGAACCTTTTTCACACCGACCCGTACCGTGTGGCCAACTGGGCTCGACTCGCCGGTTTGACCGATGTAGAGCTCAGCGATTCCGTCTCTGACGGCATGGTGATGCTCGTGGCCCGACGTCCTGCTGCGGCCTGCCCGGCCGACGCCGCCTGGGGTTTGGAGGAAACAAAGAGCCGGGTCTAGTCCGGCGCGGCCGCTCATCGCGGAGAGTCGATGGCCAGCAACGGATCGGAACCGGAGGGGTGCGTCCCGACCGCCACGCCGTTCACGCTGAGTGACAGCGGCCGCAACATCGCGGCCGGGGACATCGCGATCGACCCACAAGCCCATCACGATGATCGCGATATGCCCGTGGTGTCATGCCTCATGGTTACGCGGGACCGGCCGGCCATGGCCGCGCGTGCCATCGAATGCTTCCTGGCGCAGTCCTACCCGAACCGCGAACTGGTCGTTATCGATGGCGGCGGGTCCGACGAATTGCAACAGGGCATCGACGCGCTTTGTTATCCACCGGTCAAGATCTACGCCGAACGGCAGGCAAACCGATCGATGGGAGAGCTGCGCAACCTCGCAGTGGAAAAGTCGTCGGGTCGATACCTGTGCATCTGGGATGACGACGATCTCTATGACCCGGACCGTCTCAGCATCCAGATGAGCTCGATCAGGTTTCTGGGCGCCGACGCGTGCTTTCTCGCGCGACTGCAACTTTGGTGGCCGGCCCGCCGCATCTTCGCGGTTTCGATACGGCGGATGTGGGAGGGAAGCCTTGTCTGCGCACGGGAGAAGTTCCCGCCGTACCGACACTTGCATCGCGGCGAAGACATCGCAATCGGGTACCGCTTGTGGCGATCCCGGCGCGTTGTCATGCTCGACGCGCCCCGCTTGTACACCTACGTCTTTCATGGCGCTAACACCACCGGTGAGACTCAATTCAGTCAACATTGCGACGCCGCGACGGAGCAGTTCGCCGGGGACGCCTACGACCGGCAGCTCGCAGTGCTCGGCACCCGAGTTCCGACCGACACCGATCCGCTTGCGCCGCCGAACGAAAAGGAGCCGACGGATGTGCCGGCCGGCGATTCGGTGAACTTTCCGTACAGAGATGTCGCTGGGGCCCGACCACAGCGGGACGCAAGCGGCGCCGGTGCGCCACGGCCGACGTGAGGAACGAGTGTCCCGGCCCGACCTCTGCGGCGAGCGCGGTAAGCCGCGAAAAGGAGGTCCCATAATCCACCCCTACACATCGCAACAGCCCTGTGGCCGTTCGGTCTTCGGCGCCGGTTGGTGCCTGACATGACCGAAGTGGCCACTCCGCTGCTGGTGCTCGGGGCCGGCCAGCGATGCGGCAGCACCCTGGTGCAGCGGCTGCTGTGCTCGCACCCCGACGTGATGATCTGGGGAGAACACGCCGGGCAGTTGCGGCCCGTGCTGGCTGCCGTCGAGCAGCTCCGGCTCTGGACTGGACATCACGGGGCCAAGGCTCGAGATGAGTGGGCTGCCAGCGACTATCAGGGGTTCATCGCGAACCTGACTCCCGAACGCGCCCGCATTGACGATGCCGGCCGCGCCTTCATCGAGACGTTGTTCGCCGAGCCCGCACACCGAAATGGCCGGCCAATCTGGGGATTTAAGGAGGTTCGATACGGGCTGCCGGATATACAACCTCTGCTGACACTGTTTCCGCGACTTCGAGTCATCCACATCGTGCGAGATCCGCGAGACGTGCTGTGCAGCCTCGAAGACTGGGAGCGTCACCCTGGTTGGACGCGTCGTGATACCGAGACGTCAGTGGGGTGTTGGCGCACGGTGGCCGAAAGTTTCATCGGCAGCGAAGAGGATTCCTCTCTGCGCAGACTGATTCTCACCGTACGCTACGAGGACTTGATCGCCGACACCCGCCGTTGGAGCGCCGCGATCGCCGAGCATTGTGAGCTCGATGCCCATCAATTTGACCATGCCGTCTTCGACCGACGAGTACACGACACCCGGGGGTATGGCCCATTGGATCGAGAACTACACACCTGGTCCCAACTGCCGGCCTCCCTGCGTGCGCTGGCCGACAAGGACGTCGCGATGGTGGCGTCCGCGTACGGCTATGACCTGACTTAGCATCGGATCAATCGGGATGACCGCTTCCGTTTCTGTCGTGGTGCCAACGCTCAACGAGGCGTCGGGCATCGGTCCGCTTCTGGAATCACTTCACTGTCAGACCTATTCGATCAAGGAGCTGGTCATCGCCGATGGTGGCAGCACCGACGGGACCCGCCAAATCGCCGCCTCAGACCCGGCGGTGACCTTGGTTGACAACCCCCGTCGGCATGCTGCCTCGGGACGCAATGTCGCGCTCGAGCGCTGCAGTGGCGATTGGGTACTTTTCACCGACGGGGACTGCCGGCCGGCTCCGGACTGGGCGCAGGCGTTAATGGCAGCCGCCGCAAGCGGTCCCGACGTAGTCGCAGTGGGCGGCCGACTCACCGCCGAGCCGGTCAGTCTCTTCGAAAAAGTCAGCGCGAGGACATTGTTGGACGCAATCCTGTGCCACACGGCCGAATCCCGGCAGATCACCGCTAAGACTCTCGACGGCGCGCTGGTCACCGCCAACTGTGCGTACCGACGCGACGTCCTCGAAAAGGTGGGCGGATTCGATGAGAGATTTTCCAACTTCGGCGAGGACCTCGATCTGATGTTCCGGGTGCTGGACGCCGGTGCGGGCCGCATCCTGTACACAGCGGATGCCGTTGTGGTCGGCGATATGCCGGATTCGCTGACCGCCACACTTGGAAAATGGCGCCAGTACGGGGTCGCGTCGTCGTACCTCAACAAGTATCACTACCACCGCGTGTCGGTGGATGTTCGCCTGTATCGCCGAATATGCGAACTCGCGTGGGACGCTGCCGGGATGTCGGGCGGCGCACGCCGCGAGGCCCTGATCGCGACCGCTCAGCTGGCCGCCCACATCGGCGGAAAGATCGAGGGATCAGCGCGATTGAGGACCGTGAATCTTTGATTTCGTGTTCGTATTCCGCTTCCGAACGGGCCGGCCGGCGTACCATCGGCCCACAACACGTCGCCGCCGCACAACGGCAAGATCGAGGTCGAAATGAGTGCTTCGATGAATCCGTCTGAAGCAGATATCCGGATCTCCGGTCGAGAGCTTCGCAACGCTGAGCTCTCCGTTGAGAACACCCGCCTCGGAACGATGCTGCTGCACACCCGCGGATACGTGATCCTTCGGGCGGCGATCCCAGATTCACTTCTGGCGGAGCTTCAAACGAGCTTTCAGGAACTGTACGGACGGGTCACGCGGCAGATGCGGGCAGGCCGGCACAAGACGCCGGAAGGCGAGGCCTGGAGTACCGATGGCGTCTTCTGGGAGAGAGGCTCACGGCTTCGGATATTCCCTCGCCTGACAGGGCCATTCGCGGCTGCCGACGTCGTGCGCAACGCATTTGCGCATTCGATCATCGCGGAGACGTTGGGCGACGATTACTACTGCAAGTCCGTGTCCAGCGATACGTGCCTGAAGGGATCGACCAAGCAAGCGCCGCATCGCGACATCGGCTTCTACGAGGGTAACGGCATCCCCGGCTGCCTGGTAAACATCGCGATCACCGAATGCACTCTGCAGAATGGTCCCATCGAAGTCTGGCCCGGCGGTAGCCATCTTTGGCGCGCTGAGCTGTTCGAGAGATTCAACCTCGACCTATTCATACAGGACGAGGCGAACCCATCGGTCGAGGCCCTTGCCAGCCAGATTCCATCCAGACTGATCGAGCTGGCCCCCGGAGACCTGATGATCCGCGATCCGGGCATGTTGCATCGCGGCACGCCCAACCCCACCGACGAGCCGCGCACAATGCTCACCACCGGCTACTTCCGTAATGACTATTACTACCCGTATGGTGACACGCGTTACAACCTGGATGAAAGGTATTACCGGGAACTAGATTTGACGGTGCGGCAGGTATTTGCGCCGTTCTTCAACAAGTCGGATCGCCGCTATTGGCGGCTGCGCCAGGAACCCGCTGTCCGGGTGTAGGCGTCAGCCGAACGACAGCCCGGCCAGCAGGTCGGTTTCCCACCCCCGGCGGTCCCGCGGTCCGGCACGGCCGGCCGCCAACACGTAATGCTCTTGGGTCAGGATCGGCACCGCCACCTTGTTGGAGAGTGCGAAACAGCGCCGGTCGGGCGCCAGGCTGACCTGGGTGGCATGCGCGGACAGCGCATTGAGCTTGCGGTGTAAGTCGTTTGCTACATCAATTACGGCGTCGATGGCGCTATCGGGGTGGCAGAAACCCATGTCGGCGAGATTGGGCACCTTCGTCCAGCCCGGGGGGATATCGCCCAAACTGTTCAGGCCGGCTCTCAATGCGCTGGACGCCAGCACTGTCCAATAGAACTTCGGCGTCGTCCACTCGCTGGCCCGCGCCGCGGCCGTGGTCACACGGTGAGTTTGCACGTGATCGGGGTGGCCGTAACCACCTTCAGGGTCATAGGTGACGACCACATGCGGACGCAATCGGTCGATGACCGCAGATAGCTCACGAACAGCGTCGTCTCCGGCATCGGCGAATCGGGTCTGACGGCCGCTCGGCTTGGCGGGCATGCAGGAGTCACGCCATCGGCCCGGTCCGCCGAGGTGGATCGGTTCGTCGATGCCAAGCGCGTGCAGCGCTCGGGTCAGTTCGTTGATGCGGTAGCCCCCGAGCTGGTCGGCGTGGTCTGCTGTTAGCAGCCGATAGCGGTCGCCGATGACTTCGCCCTCTTCGCCGAGGGTGCACGTAACGACGTGGACTTGCGCGCCCCGCGCGGCATAGTGCGCGATCGTGCCACCGGTCGTGAGGGTCTCGTCGTCAGGATGGGCATGCACGAACAGCAGGCGCGGCGTCTCGGGGGAGGGCATGCGGTGTATCACCCTATGCTGTGACGACACGGAACTTGGGCGCGATCCGCGGCAACGAACCTGGTTTTCTGGCAACGAACCCCATTGGTTCACCGATCATCTCGACCAATGCATCCCGGACCTCGCGCGTGGCACCGGGTGACCGCGTGAGCATCTCAGCCTCGACGCATATGCCCTCCGCGGTTCGGCGCACCGACCATTCCGACCCGCACAATCCGCTGCCGAGTAGCAGTTCGTCGATGGTACGCAACGCGACGTGGCCGCAGGGCGTCTGCAACGTCGACGTTGGGCGGCCGATGTAGTGGAAGGCAAAGCAGCCGTGGACCGGACAGGCCTGGGTTACCTCCACGGAATCATCTGTCCAATACCGCTGCAGCGGAGAGGCTTTGGGCCACAGCGTGGTCAGAACCAACACACCGCGTTCCCCCACCTGGCAGTGCGACATGGAGACCGGATCGATCACCTCGACGGCCACGGGTTCGCAACACCACACCAGTGGGTGACCAGCCTCCGCGGGCCCCGCCACCGGTCCGAACAATTCAGAACAGCCAAACATGTTCAGCACCGGGGCCTCCCACAGCGCGGTCAGCATCGACTGACGCGCCGGGGCCAGCACATCGCCAACGCAGAAGACGAGCGAGACAGCAACGGGGCGGCGTCGGTGGGCCGCATTGTTCAAGTACTCTCCGAGACGCGAGGCGATCAGCGGCAGGGTGAACACCACCTCTATGCCGTTGTCAATCAAGGCCCGACATGTCCTTTCAGGCTCGCCCGGCTCGATCAGAAAGGGCACCCCGTCACTCAGCTCGATCTCGCGCATCATGAAGTGCGCGGCGGCAAGCGGCGGCGCCGGCGCGATCACCGCGCACCGTGCGCCTTGAATCGACGGGCACCGCTCATGAATCTGCTGTGTGGTGGCGTCGGCGACCGCCTGGTCGACCTCCGACCATGGCGAAAATACGGGCTCGGCGGTGGTCCCGCTCGAGTGCAGGCTGGCGACCCATGTGCCGGTCGCGGGGTAGGGGCGCGGAACGCGGCGAAGGTCGGGCTTGTAGGTGAATGCGACCGTCTGCCAGCTTGTCTGGCACTCACCTTCGTTGAGGCTGCGGCCCCGTGCCCGGCCAAACCACCGCATTGCCTCCGTGAGCCGCGCGTCATCGACCTGCGGCGGCCATACGAATGCGTCGGTCATGACCTCCCCTCACGCCAGAGCAGTGGCCCGTTTCGACTATCGGGTTGATGCTACTTCCGGCCTACCCGTTCCGTAGCGCTTCCGGGCCGCTTTAGCCGCCCAGTGAGGTCACTTGACGGCCGCGACGAGCTTTCCGAGGCTTTCCCACGACGCGCCAGGGCTGTAATTGAGGGTGAAATACGTGATGCCCAACTCGTCGCGGAAGCGGTGGATGCGTTCGGCGGCCGCGGAGACCGGCCCGTCCAGGAGGGTAGCCAGCCGGCGAAGGTCGGACTCGGTGCTGGCGGGCGCAAATCGGCGGAGCATCGCAAAGTCGGTCGGGCCGTCCAGGGAAACCTGAAAGAAACTGAATGCAAGCTCGATCTCGTTGAGGCGCTGCCCGGCGTGGGCTTTGACATAGCCGACGCGTTCGGCGAGATCGGCTTCGGTGCCCCGCGAGGCGATCGCGACGATGTCGGCCCGGTGGGCGGCGAGTTTCAAAAGCCGGTCACCACCCCCGGCGATCATGATGGGCGGCGGGGCCTGCGCCGGCCGCGGAACGTAGTCCGGATCTGACAGCAGGGCGCGGATCGTGGTGACGTGTTCGGTGAGCAGCCCCAACCGGGCGCCGGGCCCGGGAAACGCGAGTCCCGCGGCGGCGAATTCCTCTTCGGCGTAACCCGCACCCAGCGAGACGATCAACCGACCCCCGGTAGCGCCGTCCACGCTGGCCAAGTCGCGGGCGAGCAGCGCGGGCCGGTAAAAGGCGGCATTGAGGACGAGGTTGCTTACCTGCACCGATGGTGCAGATGCTGCTATCGCGACCAGCGGTGGCAACGGTGCCGTCAGACCGAGGTGGTCAGGCAACAGCACCACATCAAAGCCGATGGCCTCGGCGCGGCGTGCTTGCTCTGTCATCTCCGCCACGGCGGCTTGGCCGGAAAGGGCTAAGCCGAGCCGCAGGGGACGAGGACTCATCTCTGGCCTCCGTTCACTGCAGCGCCGAACGATGGCTCGCTGCGCCCGACGCTGAGCATATGATCACGGACGAGTCATGGCATACGTCACTCGGCAATTCTCAGTTCAGCAATCCAATCTGAGTCATCCGCCGCGTTGCGCGTGCCGGTGCTTGACACCAGGACCGCGGATGACATCCTCGGCTACGACGGGCGTGGATTGCCCGCCTATGGCCCGATTTGGCTCAAATTAGCTAACCAACTTAGTTGGTGGGTGGTGGTGGTTGGGGTTGGAAGGGTTCGTACCACCACCAGTCGGCGCGTTCGCCGGTGGGCCCGGGGCACGGCGGGACCGCGGGTGGAGGTTGGGTGGGTGGGCGCGCCAGTGATGCTGGGCTGAGGACTCGCCCGGCGCTGTCGGTGACGGTCAGAGCGGTCGCGGTTCCGGTGATGGTGATCAGGCCGCGGTGGTGTGCCCGGTGGTGATAGGGGCAGACCAGGACCAGATGTGGTGGGCGTGCAGGCCGCGGGTGGCCCCGCAGCCAGGGACTGCGCAGCTGGGCTGGCGGTGCTCAAGCGCGCGGCGCAGCCGCCGGTTGATTCCGCGGGTCGTGCGCCCGGCGCCGATGAGCTTCCCGGCGCGTTGGAACCAGACTTCGCAGGTGGCATCACAGCTCAGGTATTGGCGTTCGGCCTCGGACAGCAGCGGACCCCGGTGCAGCGCCGCGGCGCGCCGCTCGACGTCGAGGTGGACCACCACGGTGGTGTGCTGGCCGTGGGGGCGCCGGGTGGCCTCGGTGTCCCAGCCGGTCTCGACCAGCCGCCAAAACGCCTCCAGGGTGCCCGGCAGCGGGGGCCGCTGATCCGCACCGCCCTCGCCGTGGTCGTGTTTCCATTCGGTGATCAGCGCCTCCCGATGAGACGCCAAGGCGGCGTCGAACTTCGCCGCGTCCAGGGGCGGCAGTTGGATGCGCCAGCAGCTGCCCTGCTCGTTGGTGGTCTTGGTGATCGAAGGCTCGGATTGGGGTCGCGGTTCGGGATCGGGTCGCGGTTCGAGCTTGACCGCGGTGCGCAGCTGGTTGACCGTGGCGACCTGCGCCAGCTGGGCGTAGTGCTCATCGGAGCCCTCCCCGGCGCGCGCGGCGATGACACCGACTTGATCCAGCGACAGTCGGCCCTGCCGCAGGCCCGCCGCGCAGCGCGGGAAGGCCGCCCGCCGGCGCGCGATGGTGGCGATGGTGTGGGCGTTGGCCGAGGACGCCCCCAGCTTCCAGGCCACCAACGCCGCCACCGAGCGTGCACCCGTCATCCCGCACAGTTCGTCGTGATCGATCTCGGCGACGATGTCCACGAGGCGCCCATCGATGGCGTTGCGCTGCCCGGCCAACTCCGCCAACTCCTCAAACAACACCGCCAGACGCTCTTTCGGGCTCACCCCCACAGCGCCAGCGGATGCGGTCGAAGACATAACCCCATCATCACACCCACCTACGACAAATCCCGGCCGCCCGATCCCCGGCTTCGGAATTTAGTGCGCAGACCCCCAAACCAAAACAAAAACACAACAGGTCAA
>NZ_DATJPU010000153.1:0-5565 GCF_035506235.1 Mycobacterium sp. | reverse complement strand
TGCGGTGCGGCCCTGCGCAACTGGTGCAGCATGCCGACCTCGGTGGCGACCAGCACCTTGCGGGCGCGGGTCTGGTGGGCGGCGTCGAGCATGCCACCGGTGGACAAGATCTTCACCCGGTCCGCGGGGAAGGCGCCCTCGCCGGCGAGGTACAACGCCGAAGTGGCGCAACCACATTCGGGATGGACGTACAGTTCGGCATCGGGATTGGCCCGCGCCTGGCCGGAAAGCTCGTCGCCGTTGATGCCGGCGTGCACGTGGCATTCGCCGGCCCATACGTGCAGGTTCGCCCGGCCCGTCACCCGGCGCACGTGGGCGCCGAGGAATTGATCCGGGCAGAACAGCACCTCGCGCTCGGGGTCGATGGACTCGACCACGTCGACCGCGTTGGACGAGGTGCAGCAGATGTCGGTAAGCGCCTTCACGGCGGCCGTGGTGTTGACGTAGGAGACGACGACGGCGCCGGGGTGCTCGTCCTTCCAGGCGCGCAGTTCATCAGCGGTGATGGAATCGGCCAGCGAGCAGCCGGCCCGTTGATCGGGAATGAGCACGGTCTTGCCGGGGCTGAGGATCTTGGCGGTCTCGGCCATGAAGTGCACACCGCAGAACACGATGGTGTCCTCGGGCGCGTCGGCGGCGATCCGCGACAGCGCCAGCGAGTCGCCCACGTGGTCGGCGACATCCTGGATGGCGGGCAGCTGGTAGTTGTGCGCGAGCAAGGTGGCGCCGCGCAGCTTCGCCAGCCGCCGAACCTTTGCCGCCCACTGCCCGTCGCCCTCGAGGCCGGCGTATCCGGTGGGCGTGTCGGTGATGCGGTCAGCCAGGTCGGCCCCGTTTTCATCGAGCGTGTCCATGCGAGTCAAGACCGTCATTGGCGGCTCCTTTCGCGCCGGGAGGTTTTCGACTTACAATCGAAAACATGGGCCATACTAGCACTGAACACGAGGTGCTGGCGGTAGTGTTCCAGGTTCGCCAGGTAACGGCCGCCCCGCGCAGAGAGAAACCGCAGCTGAACGTGCTGTTATGGCAACGCGCCAAGGATCCGCAGGAGGGCGCCTGGTCGCTGCCGGGCGGCCGGCTGCGCAGCGACGAGGACATGACCACTTCCGTTCGCCGCCAACTGGCCGAGAAGGTCGACCTACGTGAGCTGGCTCACCTCGAGCAGCTCGCTGTGTTTTCCGACCCACACCGGGTGCCCGGCGCCCGGGTGATCGCATCGACCTTCCTGGGCCTGGTGCCCTCCCCCGCCATCCCCGAGTTGCCGCCGGACACCCGCTGGCACCCGGTGAACGCCCTGCCGCCGATGGCGTTCGACCACGGCCCGATGGTGGAGCACGCCCGGGCCAGGCTGGTCGCCAAGATGTCGTATACCAACATCGGGTTCGCCTTGGCGCCAAGGGAATTCGCGCTTTCCACGCTGCGCGACATCTACGGCGCCGCGCTGGGCTACCAGGTAGACGCGACCAACCTGCAACGGGTGCTGGACCGCCGCGGCGTCATCGGCCAGACCGGCACCATCGCGCAGTCCGGCCGCAGCGGCGGGCGGCCGGCCGCGCTCTACCACTTCACCGACTCGCGGCTGCGGGTCACCGACGAATTCGCCGCGTTCCGGCCGCCGGGCCCGCTTTGAGCGGCTTTGCCCTCGACACGCCGGTAGAGTGAGCGGGAATGCCTTCGCCCGTGAGCTGCAGAGACCGACGAGAACTGGCTCACAATGCGGCGATTACATGTGGCCATCCCCCGTTCATGCGCGACAATGCCGGGTGGCCAAGAAGGGATCAGCGAATGGTTGAGCTCGGCAATCTGGCAGGAACGCAGGGCGCGCAGTGGCTCGCCCGGCCGCGGCACGAGGAACTTCAGCGCAAGGTGCGCCCGCTGCTGCCCTCGGACGACCCGTTCTACCAGCCGCCGCCCGGCTACCAGCACGCCGCGCCCGGGACGGTGCTGCGCTCGCGCGACGTCGAGCTGGCGTTTCTGGGCCTGATTCCGCAGCCCGTCAAAGCGGTCCAGCTGCTCTACCGCACGATGGACATGAACGGCGAACCCGAGGCGGCGGCGACCACGATGATCGTCCCGGCCGAGCTTTCCCCGGAGCGTCCGTGCCCCCTGCTGTCGTACCAGTGCGCGATCGACGCCCTGTCATCCCGCTGTTTTCCGTCCTATGCGCTGCGGCGCAGGGCGAAGGCCATCGGGTCGGTAGGCCAGCTCGAGTTCTTGCTGATCTCCGCCGCCGTCGCCGAGGGTTGGGCGGTCTCGGTGCCCGACCACGAAGGCCTGAAGGGGCTGTGGGGCGCGCCGTACGAGCCCGGCTACCGCGTCCTGGACGGCATCCGGGCCGCTTTGAGCTCAGAACGACTCGGTTTGTCTCCGGCGGCGCCGATCGGGCTCTGGGGCTACTCCGGCGGCGGGCTGGCCAGCGCGTGGGCCGCCGAAATGTGCGGTGAGTACGCGCCCGAACTCGACATCGTCGGGGCGGTACTGGGCTCGCCCGTCAGCGATCTCGCCCACACCTTCCGCAGGCTCAACGGCGGCTTCCTCGCCGGTCTGCCGGCATTGGTGGTGGCCGCCCTGGTGCACGTCTACCCCGACCTCGACCGGGTGATCAAGGAACACGCCAACGAAGAGGGACGCGCCCTGCTCGACTCGCTGGAGAAGATGACGACCCTGGAAGCGGTCCTGAAGATGGCCGGCAAGGACATGGGCGACTACCTCGACGAACCCCTCGAGGACATCCTGTCGACGCCCGAGGTCACGTACGTCTTCGACAACATCAAGCTGGGCGCCGCCGTGCCGACCCCGCCGGTGTTGATCGTGCAGGCCGTCCACGACTACCTGATCGACGTCAACGACATCGACGCGCTCGCCGACGCCTATTCGGCCGGCGGCGCCCGGGTCACCTACCACCGGGACGCGTTCAACGAGCACATGCTGCTGCACCCGCTGTCGGCGCCGATGACGCTGCGCTGGCTCACCGACAGGTTCGCCGGCCGACCGCTGACGGAGCACCTCATCAGGACCACCTGGCCGACGATGTTCCATCCGATGACCTACGTCGGGATGGCGCGGCTGGCCAGGATCGTGGCCAAGGTCATCTTCGGCAGGAAGGTTCACCGCCGACCGCTATGACATGGATGCTTCCGGCTCCATGGGCAGCGCATCCGAGGGCCGATCGGCCACCGGCAGTCCCCCCAGGTCGTCGCGGGCGTCGGCGGCGGCGAGCAGGGCGTACACCAGGGCGGCGACGCCGGCGGCCCACACCAGGGTCACCGCGACCTGCAGCGGCGTTTGTGCGAAGAACACCGGCGGCGCCTGGGTGACGTAGGCCACCGACGGGCTGCCGGACAGCGGGACCGCGTCGAAGTTCAGCGCGCCGTAGCCCAGCCGAACCAGCAACACGCCCGTCGCGGCGGCGACGGCGGCAGCGGCCACCATGCCCAGCGACAGCCCGAGGACCATCGCCGGGCCACGATGCCGGCGCCACTGCCACACCAGCACCGTTCCCACCACCGCCAGCACCGTCAGCAGGCCCAGCATCAGGCACGGCGCGTCGAAGAAGTGCTGGGATTCGGTGCCCAGGTAGTCGTGCACCCGCTCGCCCGCGCGGGTGATCGCCACCACCGCGTGGATCGGCGGGGCGACCCACGCCCACAGCCCACCGATCACCGCGCCGGTCGCGGTCAGTCCCAGCGCCGTGGCGACGATCGCGCGCGTCCGCGCCGCCCGGGTAACGCCCGTGAGTGCGAACGTCTCGGGCCCGGCCTGTCCGGTCACCGCCGCGCCTCCAAGTCCGCCGAGTCGACCCGGCCGTGCCGCGAGCACTCCGCCCGCCAGCCGTCGGGACGAACCTGGACCACCATCCGGCGCCCGCACTCCGCGCAGAACCGGGGCGGCTCGAGGCCCAACTGGGCGGCCGTCGGCATGGCGGTGCCCCCCAGTTCCCCGGTGTAGACGTTGTAGACCGGATCGGCCATCAGCTAACCCCCTGACCTGCTGTTACCGAGACCTCGGACCGGATCGTCCGTAGCGCGTCCGCAGGACTTTCTCGCCGCGTCGCGATTGCCGCACCGAGGGCCGCCCTGGTGGACTCGTCAGCGTCCGGCCACAAGTGACCATAGACGTCCAGTGTCGTCGGCGCGGCGGCATGGCGCATCCGCACCTGCACCGTCGTGATATCTGCGCCCGTAGCGATCAGCAAGGAGGCCAGGTAATGCCTCAAGTCGTGGAAGCAGAACCGGTCCGGCAGTCCCCACCGCAGCGGCAGGGCGACATTTAATTGCGATTAAAAGCCAGGGAAGATCACCACGCCAAACACTTCGAGCGGAACCCCCGAGTTTATTAAAAAGACGAAAAAATTCCATGCTGCAAGTAGTAATTCCAGTGACAAAAAAGCTGACAAATAGGCTACACCGAATGCGAAAGCCAGGTACGGGTTATTTAACGCTGTTTGAGCGACGAGCCCGGTGAGGGAAGAGATAGCGCTGGCGGACGCGCCCGAACTCGCATTCAAAGGCTGCAACGACGCGACGTTGGCGCCCTCAGCGGTCGCATACGAGCGCGCGCTCGCATTCAAGTGCTGCACATAGTGCTCATGAAACGCCGCCGCCTGCCCGGCCAGCCCCTGAAAATCCTGGGCGTGTCGAGAGAACAGGTGCGCAATGCTCGCCGACACCTCATCGGCAGCCGCGGGTATCACCGCTACGGTCGGGATCACCGCCGCGAGGTGGGCCGCGCTGAGCGTCGAACCAACAGCCGCCACATCTGTTGCCGCCGCCGCCATCATGTCCGGCGCCGCCATCACGCATGACATATTCCGGTCCTCCCACCTGGTCGTCATCGACCTCGTGGCAAAGCCCCCACCGACTAGCGACGTTGATTTTACCTTCCGGGCAATCGGCGCGGTATCAATTTTTCCTCTTTCGGTGGTCGGTCGGTCCGTAGAGTTGCGGGGCCGGTTGCCCCAACCACCCAGCCGCCCGATACCTCACTCATCGGTTGGTCTATTGACCTCGTGTAGGTAGGGCCTCGGCGTAGGCCTTGCGGTCGGCCTCGTCGTGGGTTTCGCGGTATGCCTCGTCGGCGGGGCCTCCTTGGCGATCTCGTCGGACCGCTCTTGGGCGGCCTCATGGGCGGCATCGGAATCGAACGTGGGCACGCCAGTTTCCCCTGTAGGTGGGTAGAGGGCCGGACCTCTGCGCCCCATGTGCCATGCCATGCCCCATGGTGGGCCGAAGGCCGCTTGAACCGGACGTCCGCAATGACGGGCGTACGCGGTTCCGCCCAGTCCGCAGTCCGTCCGCAGCAGTTCCACCAGAGGTTTCGACAGCCGTCAGAGCCAACAGTCCTGACCTACGGGTTTCTGCCGCAACCAACAACAGCTAACACGAACAAACGCCCAGGAGGGTGTAGACGTTGTAGACGCCGGCGGCTCACCGGAGCGCCCACCTTCTCGGCCACGGTTCCCAGTGTCTTACAGGCTGGCGTTCAACGCCTTGATCGGCATCTGCAGGTCGTCGAGGAGTTCCAGGTCCGCCTCGGCGGGGCGGCCGAGCGTGGTCAGGTAGTTGC
>NZ_DATJPU010000152.1:0-48337 GCF_035506235.1 Mycobacterium sp. | reverse complement strand
CCGTCGCACGTCGAGTACCGGATCCTGTCGTCGGAAGAGCGTGTCACCGCGCTGCAGAGCTCGGAGGTCGACGTGGTCGTCAAGACCATGACGATCACCTGCGACCGGCGCAAGCTGGTCAACTTCTCCACCGTCTACCTCGACGCCAACCAGCGCATCCTGGCCCCGCGGGACTCGCCGATCGCCAAGGTGGCCGACCTGTCCGGTAAGCGGGTCTGCGTGGCCAGGGGCACCACGTCGCTGCACCGCATCCAGCAGATCGACCCGCCACCGGTCATCGTGTCGGTGCTGAACTGGGCCGACTGCCTGGTGGCCATGCAGCAGCGCGAGATCGACGCCGTCAGCACCGACGACTCGATCCTGGCCGGGCTGGTCGAGGAGGATCCCTACCTGCACATCGTCGGGCCGAACATGGCCACCCAGCCGTACGGCATCGGCGTCAACCTGAACAACACCGGCCTGGTACGGTTCGTCAACGGCACGCTGGAACGCATCCGCCGGGACGGCACGTGGAACACGTTGTACCGCAAGTGGCTGACGGTTCTCGGTCCCGCGCCCGCCCCGCCGACACCGAGGTATGTGGACTGATGGCCGAAGCCACCCACTTCGAGGACGCCGACGAACAGCCGCCGGAGGTACAGACCGGCTCCTCGGCTGTCTCAGAGGCTCAGTCGCGGCCGCAGGCCACCCAGGCCCTGTTCCGTCCCGACTTCGACGACGATGACGACGACTTCCTCATCCCCGGGATAGACACCGACGGGCACGACCGGATGACGGTCGCCACCCGCGTGCTGCCGCCGACCCGGCAGCTCGGCGGTGGCCTGGTCGAGATCCCGCGGGTGCGGGACATCGATCCGCTCGAGGCGCTGATGACCAACCCGGTGGTGCCGGAGTCCAAGCGCTTCTGCTGGAACTGCGGCAAGCCGGTCGGGCGGTCCGGGGACGCCGGCGAGGGCGCCTCCGAGGGGTGGTGCCCGTCCTGCGGCAGCCCGTATTCCTTTTTGCCGCAGCTGAATCCGGGGGACATCGTCGCCGGCCAGTACGAGGTCAAGGGTTGCATCGCGCACGGCGGGCTGGGCTGGGTCTACCTGGCGCTCGACCACAACGTCAATGACCGCCCGGTGGTGCTCAAGGGCCTGGTGCATTCCGGTGACGCCGAGGCGCAGGCCATCGCCATGGCCGAGCGCCAGTTCCTCGCCGAGGTGGTCCACCCGCAGATCGTGCAGATCTTCAACTTCGTCGAGCACACCGACTCCCACGGGGACCCCGTCGGCTACATCGTCATGGAGTACATCGGCGGGCAGTCGCTCAAGCGGGCCCTCAAGGACGGGAAATCCGAGAAGCTGCCGGTCGCCGAGGCCATCGCCTACCTGCTGGAGATCCTGCCCGCGCTGAGCTACCTGCACTCCATCGGCCTGGTCTACAACGACCTGAAGCCGGAGAACATCATGCTCACCGAGGAGCAACTCAAGCTCATCGACCTTGGCGCGGTGTCGCGGATCAATTCGTTCGGATACCTCTACGGCACACCGGGTTTCCAGGCGCCGGAGATCGTGCGGACCGGCCCGACGATAGCCACCGACATCTACACGGTGGGGCGCACGCTGGCGGCACTTACGCTGAACCTGCGCACCCGCAACGGCCGTTACGTGGACGGGCTGCCCGACGACGATCCGGTGCTGAAGACCTACGACTCCTTCGGCCGGCTGCTGCGCCGCGCCACCGACCCCGACCCGCGGCGCCGGTTCTCCACCGCCGACGAGATGTCCGCCCAGCTGATGGGCGTGCTGCGCGAGGTGGTCGCCCAGGACACCGCGATCCCGCGGCCCGGCCTGTCGACGATCTTTTCCCCCAGCCGCTCGACGTTCGGCGTGGACCTGCTCGTCGCGCACACCGACGTGTACCTGGACGGGCAGGTGCACTCGGAGAGGCTGACCGCCAGGGAGATTGTGACCGCCCTGCCGGTGCCGCTGGTGGACCCGGCCGACGTCGCCGCCCCGGTGCTGCAGGCGACGGTGCTCTCCCAGCCGGTGCAGACGCTGGACTCGTTACGCGCGGCCCGCCACGGTTCGCTGGACGCCGACGGCATCGAGGTGGCCGAGTCGATCGAGCTGCCGCTGATGGAGGTCCGCGCGCTGCTCGACCTCGGCGATGTGGCCAAGGCCACCCGCAAACTCGACGACCTGGCCGAGCGGGTCGGCTGGCGGTGGCGGCTGGTCTGGTACCGGGCCGTCGCCGAGCTGCTCACCGGCGACTACGACTCCGCCACAAAGCACTTTACCGAGGTGCTGGACACCTTCCCCGGCGAGCTCGCGCCCAAGCTGGCCTTGGCCGCCACCGCAGAACTGGCCGGCAACACCGACGAGCACAAGTTCTACCAGACGGTGTGGAAGACCAATGACGGCGTGATCTCCGCGGCATTCGGGCTCGCCCGATCCCTTTCGGCCGAAGGCGATCGGGAGGCCGCGGTGAACACCCTGGACGAAGTGCCGCCCACCTCAAGGCATTTCACCACCGCGCGCCTGACCAGCGCGGTGACCCTGATGTCTGGCCGGTCCACCGGTGAGATCACCGAGGCGCAGATCCGCGACGCGGCCCGCCGCGTGGAGGCGCTGCCGCCCACCGAGCCGCGCGTGCTGCAGATCCGCGCCCTGGTGCTGGGCGGGGCGATGGACTGGCTCGAGGACAACGAGGCCAGCACCAACCACATCCTCGGCTTCCCGTTCACCGAACACGGCCTGCGACTTGGCGTCGAGGCGTCGCTGCGCAGCCTGGCCCGCGTCGCGCCCACCCAGCGGCACCGCTACACGCTGGTGGACATGGCGAACAACGTGCGGCCCACCAGCACGTTCTAGGTTTTGCCTTGAGTGTGAATCCTGGGCGGCGACACGCCGCTCAACTTCGCCGCCGGCTCACACTGAAAAGCCTTGAGTTCACACTCGATCCGCCAGCGCGGCGCGGACGCGGTGCACGATGCCGGCGGGCCGGTCCTCCGCGACGACCCGGACGACGATCCAGCCCATCCGTTCCAGCATCTCCTGCCGGCGAATGTCTTTCACATATTGTCGTCGGTCGGTTCGATGATGATCGCCATCGTATTCGACCGCGACACGCTGCTTTTCCCACCCGAGATCGAGGTAGGCGACTGGAATCCCGTGGTCGGCGAGCACCGCGATCTGTGTTTGGGGCCGCGGCAAGCCCGCGTCGATGAGAAGCAGCCGCAGGTAGCTCTCGCGCGGCGACTGGGCCCCGGGGTCGACCAGCTCGAGCGCGGCCTCCAGTCGCCGCAGACCGGGCGCGTGGGGATGGCACTTCGCGACGCGCAACACGTCGTCGCCCTTGAAACCCGTTGCGCGCGCGAGCGCGTCCAACCGAACGACCGCCGAGCGGATGGCGCCGCGCCGCCCGATGTCGAAGGCCGTCCGCTCGGGCGTGGTGACGGCACGCCCGGCCATCACCTGCCTCTCCCCGTCGAGCAGCACATCGCGCCGTATCAGCACCCCGGGCGGTGGGCGGGTGTTGGCGTGATTCAGCTCGACCGGGACATCGTCGGGAATCCACTTGGAGTCGTGTAAAGCCGCGGCGGCCGCGCCCACAATGGTCGCCTTGCGCCGCGACCACAGCCACGCGGCCGCGATGCGAAGTTCGAGCGAGAGCCCGACATCGTTGGGCAGGTAGACGTTCGGATAGACCGCGCGGTAGCCGGTCCGCAGCTGATACCGGCTCAACGCCCCACACGCCAACGCCTCGCTGCCGATAAACGGTTCGCTCATGCGGCGCAGAGTTGCACAGCAGCCGCGGAACGTGTCGACCTCTGTCCACAGGGGCCCACATAGCGAAAACACAGGTTCGTACCGCACAGTTAGGTCATGCCGGGGCAGTCCTCGCAGTGGATCAGCACCGCGCGCGGGCTGCGCCGGGCCGGGTTCGGGGTGACCGGACCCGACGTCGACGCGGCCGTTGCCCGGGGCTGGACGGGTTGCGTCGACGCCATGCTGGGCGCCGACCCCGACGCCGACCCGGGTGCGATCGCCACGCCGATACCCTCCCTGGCGACGCCACGCGCGCCCGGCAGGCGCGCGACACCGGCGGCGCGCAAGCAATACAACGGTCAGCTGTCGGAGCAACAGCGCGTGCTCTCCGATTGGTGGCTGAGCCGCATGGTGGGCGTCGGCCAGCCCATCCACGAGAAGCTGACGTTGTTGTGGCACAACCACTTTGCCACCTCAGCGCAGAAGGTACGGGTGGCGGCGTATATGGCCGCGCAGAACCAGAAGCTGCGCACCGGATCGCTGGGTGACTTCCGCACGCTGGCCTACGCGATGCTGACCGACGCCGCGATGTTGCGCTGGCTGGACGGCCAGAGCAATACGGCCAAGGCGCCCAACGAAAACCTCGCCCGCGAGTTCATGGAACTGTTCGCGCTGGGCCACGGCGACGGCTACACCGAGGACGACGTGCGCAACGGCGCCCGGGCCCTGACGGGCTGGGTGATCCGCCCGGACGGCCAGGCGTCGGTGCTGCCCAAACGCCATGATTCGACGGCCAAGACGCTGTTCGGCCGGTCCCAGAACTTCGATGCCGCCGGGTTCTGTGACGCCGTGCTGAGCCAGTCCAAGTCGGCGGAATATGTCGCGGGACGCCTGTGGCAGCAGTTGGCCTCGGACGACCCCCCTTCGCCGCGGGCGCTCGACCGCCTGGTCGCCGCGTACGGCCCGCGACGCGACCTGCGGGCGCTGACCCGGACGATCCTCACGGACGACGAGTTCACCTCGGGGCGAGGCGCCCCACACAGCAGAGTCAACACCCCGGTCGAATGGCTGATCGG
Source organism: Mycobacterium sp. (assembly GCF_035506235.1). Lineage (GTDB taxonomy): Bacteria > Actinomycetota > Actinomycetes > Mycobacteriales > Mycobacteriaceae > Mycobacterium. The sequence goes on along the minus strand of NZ_DATJPU010000152.1, from coordinate 43,509 downwards.
TGCGATCCGGACGTTGCGGGTGCCCATCGACAAGCCCGCCCGGCTGAAGATGGTCGACTCGACATTGAGAACCCTGGGCCAACGGCCGTTTTACCCACCGAGCGTCGGCGGCTGGCCCAGCGGGCAGGTGTGGTTGTCCACCGCCAGCGCCGGAGTCCGCCTGCGCGCCGCGACGGACCTGGCGCGCGCCGGCGATTTGTCGAGCATCGAGAGCGTCCCGGCCGGCGACCGCATCGACGCCGTCGGGTATCTGATCGGCATCGGAGATTGGTCCGACCGCACCGTCAAGGCGCTGCAGCCGCTGGTGCGCCAACCGCCGCAGCTGGTCGCCGCCGCCGTCAACACCCCCGAATACCTCACCTCCTGAGCGGATTGCGCATGCCCGAGATCAACCGCCGCAGATTCCTGATCGCCAGCGCCGGCGTCGGCGCCGCAGGCCTGCTTTCCGGAGCGGTGGCGGTGAGTTGGCCCGAGCTGAAGCGCGCCGCACAAGACCGGCCGCTACCGGCCAATGCCGGTGTCCTGGTGATCGTGTCGCTGTACGGCGGCAACGACGGGATCAATACCCTGATCCCCTACGCGGACAATGCTTATCACGACGCCAGGCCCGAACTCGCCTACGCGCCTGGCGATGTCCTGCACCTCGACCAGCAACTCGGCCTCAACCCCGCGATGAAGGGCCTGGCCCAACTGTGGAACCAACGCCGGCTCGCGATCGTGCGCGGGGTGGGCTACCCACAACCCGACCACAGCCACTTCCGGTCCATGGACATCTGGCAGACGGCGTCGCCGGCCGAACCCGTCTCGACCGGCTGGATCGGCCGCTGGCTCGACGCCACCGGTGAGGACCCGTTGCGTGCGGTCAACATCGGGGCGGTCCTGCCGCCCTTGGCGGTGGGGCAGAAGCAGACGGCTGCGGCGCTTACCCCGGGCGGTGCGCCGGGCACGGCGGAGAAATTTGACACCGTCATGACTGCGCTGGGCGCCGACGACCCGAACGACACCCCGGCGATGGCCGCGGTATGCAAGGCGTACCGTGCCGCGCGCACCACGGATACCACGTTCGCCTCCGTCAGATCGCCCGGTGAACAACACAATCCGCTGACGATGCAATTGGGCGTGGTCGCCGCTGCGGTGCAGGCCCGCGTCCCCACGCGCGTGTATACCGTCCAGCTGGGCGGCTTCGACACCCACGCCAACGAACGCGGGACGCAGCAGCGCCTGCTCCTGACGTTCGACGAGGCGGCCACCTCGTTCCTGCGGCAGGTGGCCGACTCCAATGTGGTCCTGATGGCGTACTCGGAGTTCGGCCGCCGGGTGCGCGCCAACGCCTCTCAAGGCACCGACCACGGCACCGCCGGTCCCGTCTTCGTGGCGGGCGCACCCGTTCGGGGCGGCTTCTACGGCGAGGAGCCCGTCCTCACCGACCTCGACAATGGAGACCTGAAGTACACCACCGACTTTCGCGACGTCTACCACGAGCTGCTGGCCCGAACGGTCGGGGCCGACCCCACGCCGTCCGTCGGGGCGGGACGAAAGAGCCCGGGATTCCTAACCGCTTAACAGGCTGACGCAGTCGCGGGCGATGGCCAGTTCCTCGTTGGTCGGGATCACCAGCACGACGATCGGCGATCCGTCGGCGGATATCTGCCGGGCGCCCCGGCTCCCGCTGAGGTTGCGGCGCTCGTCGAGGACGATGCCCAGCTCCTCCAAGCCGGCCACCGCGTCGCGGCGCACCGCCGGATCGTTCTCGCCGATCCCGGCGGTGAAGGTGATGACATCGGTGTGCCCCAGCACGGCCAGGTAGGCGCCGATGTACTTTCGCAACCGGTGAATGAACACGCTGTAGGCCAATTGGGCGGCCCCGTCGCCCGATTCGATCATTTCCCGCAGCCGCCGGAAGTCTCGCTCACCGGACAGCCCCAGCACCCCGGACCGCTCGTTGAGCATGGCCTCGACGTCGTCGACGCCCATGTTTGCCCGGTGCCACAGGTAGCTGACGATGCTGGGGTCGATGTCACCGCTGCGGGTGCCCATCACCAGGCCCTCCAGCGGCGTCAGGCCCATCGACGTGTCGATCGCCCGGGCGCCGGCGATCGCGGACGCCGAGGAGCCGTTACCCAGGTGCAGCACAATCTGTTTCAGCCCGCCGGCCGGCCGGTCCAGGAAGGCGGCGGCCTGCTCGCTGACGTAACGGTGCGACGTGCCGTGAAACCCGTAGCGGCGGATCTGCCACCGCTCGGCCACTTCGCGGTCGATCGCGTAGGTCGCTGCCGCGGGCGGCATGTCGTGGAAGAACGCCGTGTCGAACACGGCAATTTGGGGAACGTCGGGCAGCAACTTGCGCGCGACCTCGATTCCCTTGAGCGCGGGCGGATTGTGCAGCGGCGCCAGCTCGGACAGCTTCTCGAGCGCGGCGATGCGCGCGTCGTCCATCAGCGTCGGCCGGTAGAACTCGTTGCCGCCGTGCACCACCCGGTGCCCTACCGCCATCAGCCCACAGGTCCGCAGGTCGATGCCGCCCTGCGCCAATTCGTCGAACGCGCGACGCAGCGCCGCATCGTGGTCGGGAACCGACGACGCGTCCTCCCCGATCCGCTCGATGTGGCCGGACGCCCGAACCGCGCCCGAATCGGGCTGCAGCAACTTGTATTTCAGCGACGACGAGCCGGCGTTGATCACCAGCACGAGGCGGTCACCCGTCATGGCTGCCCTGCGCCTGGATCGCGGTGATGGCAACCGTGTTCACGATGTCCTCGACCAGCGCCCCCCGGGACAGGTCGTTGACCGGCTTGCGTAGCCCCTGCAGCACCGGGCCGATCGCGATCGCCCCGGCGCTGCGCTGCACCGCCTTGTAGGTGTTGTTGCCGGTGTGGAGGTCGGGGAAGATCAGCACGGTGGCGCGGCCGGCCACCGGCGAATCGCCCAGTTTGGTGGCCGCGACGGACGGCTCGATCGCGGCGTCGTACTGAATGGGACCCTCCACCAGCAGCCGCGGATCCCGATGACGCACCAAATCCGTTGCCGCCTTGACCTTGTCGACATCGGCACCCGCACCGGAATCGCCGGTCGAATAGGACAGCATGGCCACCCGCGGCTCGATGCCGAAGTGCGCGGCGGTACGCGCGGAGCTGATCGCGATGTCGGCGAGCTGCTCCGACGTTGGGTTCGGGATGATCGCGCAGTCGCCGTATACCAGCACCCGGTCGGGCAGGCACATGAAGAACACACTCGACACGGTGGAGACGTCGGGAACCGTCTTGATGATCTCGAACGCCGGCCGGACGGTGTGCGCCGTGGTGTGGACGGCACCCGACACCATGCCGTCGACCGCGCCGTTGTAAACCAGCATGGTTCCGAAATACGTGCCGTCGCGCATGATCTCGCGGGCGTGCTCGACGGTGATCCCCTTCGCCTTCCGAAGCTCGGCGTACTGCTCGGCGAACTGCTCGCGCAACTCGCTGCTGAGTGGATCGAACACGACTGCGCCGTCCAGGTTCACGCCGAGCTCCGCCGAACGAAGGCGGATACGGGCTTCGTCGCCCAGGATCGTCAGGTCGGCGACGCCGCGCTGCAGCAGGCGGCCGGCCGACCTGAGGATGCGGTCGTCGTCGCCTTCCGGGAGAACGATGTGCTTGCGATCCGAGCGGGCCCGCAGCTGCAGCTGGTAGGTGAACATCTGCGGCGTGACCACGGTTGGGATGGGAATGGCAAGCTGCGCAAGGAGATCCATGATGTCGACGTGGCGCTCCATCAGCTCGAGCGCGGTGTCGATCTTGCGCTGCGAGGTTGCCGTGATCCGGCCGCGGGCCGAGGCGGCCGCGCTGGCCGTGTCGTAGGTGCCCAGCGCGGTGGCGATGATGGGCAGGCGCGAGCGCAGGCCGCTCACCAGGGCCGCAATGGAGGGATGCAACTCGAACCCGCCGTTGAGCACGAGGCACGACAGCGACGGAAACCCTTCTGCCGCATGGGCACTGGCGACGGCGAGCACCACGTCGGAGCGGTCGCCGGGGGTGATGACCGCCATGCCGTCGCCCAGCCGTTCCAGCACGTGGTCGGCGGTCATCCCGGCGACCAGCACGGACATCACCTCGCGTTCCCGCAGCGACGCCTCGCCGCTGACCGGCATCCCGTTGACGGCCTTCTCCAGTTCGGCCACCGTCGGCGCCGACAGCAGCGGCTCCTCGGGCAGCACGTAGCTGCGCTGGGGGAAGGCCTTCAGCGCCTCGGCAACCTCGCTCAGTTGCGCGGGGTCGCAGCGGTTGGCCACCACCGCCGCGGTGTGGGCGTGCTGAGCGGTCAGCTCGGCCAGGCACACCGCGACCACTCCGGCGACCTCGTCGGGCGTCCTGTCCTTCCCGCTCACGGTCAGCAGCACGGGCGCGCCGAGGTTGGCCGCGATCCGAGCGTTGACCGAGAGCTCGGCGGGCCTGGTCACGTCGGTGTAGTCGCTGCCGACGATCACCACGACGTCGCAGGCCTGCGTCATCGCGTGATACGTGTCGACGATGCCGGCGATCGCGGCGTCGGTGTCGGCATGCAGCTGCTGGTAGGTCAGCCCGACGCACTGCTCGTACGACAGGCCCGCGGTGGTGTGCTCCAGCAGCAGCTCGAGGATGTAGTCGCGGTTCTCGCCGAGCCGCGTAATGGGCCGGAACACACCGACCCTGGCGACCGTGGCGGTCAGCCGGTGCAGCAGCCCGAGGGCGACCGTCGACTTGCCGGTCTCCGGCTCGGGGGCGGCGATGTATATCGCCGAGATTTCAGCCAAGTTGCCGCAGCCTGGGCGCCAGGTCCTTTTCGAAGAGCTGCAGGAACCGGCGCTGGTCGTGGCCGGGGGCGTGGAACACCAGGTGGTTGAGGCCCCAGTCGACGTAGTCCTTGACCTTTTCGACGGCCTCGTCGGGGTCGGAGGCCACGATCCAGCGCTTGGCGACCTGCTCGATCGGCAGCGAGTCGGCGGCCTTTTCCATCTCGATCGGGTCGTCGATGCTGTGCTTCTGCTCGGCGGTCAGCGACAGCGGCGCCCAGAACCGGGTGTTCTCCAGCGCCAGCTCGGGGTCGGGGTCGTAGGAGATCTTGATCTCGATCATCTTGTCGATGTCGTCGACGTTGCGCCCGGCGGCCGCGGCGCCCTCTTGCACCGCCGGCATCAGCTTGTCCTTGTACAGCTCCTCGCCCTTGCCGGAGGTGCAGATGAACCCGTCACCGGCCCGCCCGGCGTACTTGGCCACCGCCGGGCCGCCGGCCGCGATGTAGATGGGGACGCCGCCCTCGGGCACGTCGTAGATCGAGGCACCCTTGAGCCGGTAGTACTCGCCGTCGAAGTCGACACGGTCGCCGCGCCACAGCTCGCGCATCAGGCGCACCGACTCGCGCAGCCGGGCGAACCGCTCCTTGAACTCCGGCCAGTCGCCCTGGTATCCGGTCGCGATCTCGTTCAGCGCCTCGCCGGTGCCGACCCCGAGGAAGATCCGGTTCGGGTACAGGCAGGCCATGGTGGCGAAGGCCTGCGCGATGACCGCCGGGTTGTAGCGAAAGGTCGGGGTGAGCACCGACGTGCCCAGCACGATCCGCTTGGTGCGTTCGCCCACGGCGGTCATCCAGGCCAGCGAGAACGGCGCATGCCCGCCCTCGTGCCGCCACGGCTGGAAGTGGTCACTGACGGTTGCGCTGTCCATGCCGTGACCTTCGGCGGCGACAGCCAGTTCGACGAGCTCGCGCGGTGCGAATTGTTCAGCGGAAGCTTTGTATCCAAGTGTCAGTTCAGCCACGGGTCATTTCTACTCCTCGCGGCGATCGCTCCTAGACTCGCGGGCATGGCGCAGCTAGTCCAGGTCACCGACACCGTGTACCTCGCCCAGGGCCACGCCGTTAACTGGACTCTGGTCGTCGACGGCACGGGCGTGATGTTGATCGACGCCGGCTATCCCGGGGATCGCGAGGACGTGCTGGCCTCGCTGCGGAAACTGGGCTACGACGCGGGCGACGTGCGCGCCATCCTGCTGACGCACGCGCACATCGACCACCTGGGCTCGGCGATCTGGTTCGCCGGCCAGCACGGCACGCCGGTGTACTGCCACGCCGACGAAGTGGGTCACGCCAAGCGCGAGTACCTGGAGCAGGTTTCGGTTTTCGATGTGGCACTGCGCATTTGGCGGCCGCGGTGGGCGGTGTGGGGCCTGCACGTGGTGCGCAGCGGCGGCCTGATCCGAGACGGCATCCCTTCGACACTGCCGCTGACCGCCGAGGTGGCCGCCGGGCTGCCGGGCCACCCGATGGCCATCCCCACTCCGGGGCATACCAACGGGCATTGCTCGTATCTGGTCGACGGGGTGCTGGCCAGCGGCGACGCGCTGATCACCGGGCATCCATTACTGTCCCGCGGTGGGCCGCAGCTGCTGCCGGCGGTGTTCAGTCACAGCCAGCACGATTGCGTCCGCAGCCTGGGTGCGCTGTCCTTGCTGGAAACCGAGATGTTGGCACCCGGCCACGGCGACTTGTGGCAGGGTCCGATTCGCGAAGCCACCGAGCGGGCGACCGCACTGGCCCGCGGCGGATGACGCGCACGCAAGCTGTCGGTAGGTTCGACACAACGGCCAGCCGGTGGACGCGCGCATACACTCGCGTAGGGCTTTGCGCGAAAGGGCACGGATGACCACCGTTGATGGCCAGGACCTGGTCTATGCCGGAGTGGCGCGGCAGGCGCAGTTGGTGCGCGACCTTGAGGTTTCGCCCCGGGAGTTGGTGGCGCTCTACCTGGAGCGGATCGCGCAACTGGACCCGGTGTTGAACGCATTTCGCGTCGTGCTGCCCGAGCAGGCGATGGCAGAAGCGGCGCAGGTCGAACGGCGGCTCGCCGCCGGGGAGGTGCTACCGCTGGCGGGCGTGCCGATTGCGGTCAAAGACGACACCGATGTGACGGGGGTTTCGTCGATGTGCGGCACAGGGATCGATACGGGCCCGGTGAGCAGCGACAGCGCCGCGGTGCGGCGCCTTCGGGCGGCCGGGGCGGTGATCGTCGGCAAGACGCATCTGCCCGAGTTCGGTGCGGTCCCGATGTGCGAGTCACCCACGTGGGGCGTGACACGCAATCCGTGGCATCCGGACCGGACAACCGGGGGTTCCAGCGGTGGTTCGGCGGCTGCCGTGGCAGCCGGCATGGTGCCCGGGGCGCTCGGCACCGATGGGGGCGGGTCGGTTCGCATTCCGGCCGCGTGCTGCGGGCTAGTGGGCCTCAAGGGCCAGCGCGGATGGATCAGCACGAAGCAATCGCCCGAGCGGGCCTACCGGTTCCACGGGCTGCATCACATCGGAACGCTGGCCCGCAGCGTCGCCGATGCGGCGCTGCTGCACGACGCGATGGCCGGTACCGAGCCCAACGACGAGGTCGCCTCAGAATCGCCCGCGCCGCCGTTGACGGACGCGGTAACGCGCGCGCCGCGCCGTCTGCGGATCGCGATGTCGTTCAAGCCGGTGGTTCCCGTGCCGGTCAGCGACGAGGTGCGCCGCCCGGTGTTGGAGACCGCCGAGTTGCTGCGCTCGCTCGGCCACGAGGTCGTTGAGCGTGACCCGATCTATCCGCCGGCCGCGATCCTGTCCGTGTTTGCGCTGATGATGCATGGCCTCGCCGATGAAATCGGGCGGCTGCCGACACCCGAGCTGCTGGAACCGCGGATCCGGGCCGAGGGACGCACCGCCCGGCTGATCCCCGACTGGCTGGCTCACCGCGCTGTGGCCGCCCGGGACCGGATGAGCGAGCGTGGGCTGCGGCCCATAGCCGATTGCGACGTGCTGATGACGCCGGTGCTGGGTAAGCCGCCGGTGCCTGTCGGGCACCTCGAGGGATTGGGGCCAACCCGCGCCATGGCGCGCGTATTGGCGTTTATGCCTTTCACCCCGCCGCAGAATTACACCGGGCAACCGGCCATGTCGATCCCGGCCGGAGTCTCGGCCGGCGGCGTGCCCGAAGCGGTCCATCTGGTGGGGCGGCCCCACGATGGGGCCACACTGATTTCGCTTGCCGCGCAACTGGAATCGGCGCGTCCGTGGGCCCACCACCGGCCACCGGACGCGCGGTACCCCACACCGGCTTAGGGTTGAACGGCTGGATGCGGCGGCCCGACGCTCATTGCATCCCTCGTCGAACGGAAAACCTCGATGGCACACGCTGCGGTAACCGGAGGAAGCGGACTGCTGGGATCCAACCTGACCGCCGAACTGATCGCGCAGGGCCACACCGTGACCGCCACGCGGCGCCCGAGCACCGATACAAGTTCCCTGGCCGACCTCCCGGTCAAGTGGGTCTGCGCCGATCTCGGTTCGGCCGCTGAGCTACGCGATTTTTTCGCCGGCGCCGAGGTCGTATTCCATTGCGCTGCATGCGTTTCGACCAGGCGAAAGATCACACCGGCGATCTCGGCCGTCAATGTTGACGCGACGCGCGCTGTCGTTGAGGCCGCGATTGCCGCCGGTACACCGCGGGTGGTGCACACCTCGACCGCGAACACGATCGGACCCACACCCGACGGCACACCCGCCGACGAGCAGACCCCATGGGGGTGGGACAAAGCCGGGCTGGCAGGGGCCTACCCAGTCACCAAACGGCGTGGCGAGATCCTCGTGCAGCGGGCCTGCGACAAGTTGGATGCGGTCATCGTCAACCCCACGTACCTGGTCGGCCCGCGCGATGCCAGACCCAGTTCCGGTCGCCTCATCATCGAGATCGCCAACCACAGAATTCCTTATTGGACACCGGGATACAACAATTTCGCGGATGTGCGCGAGGTGGCGCGTGGAATGATCGCCGCCTGGTTGCACGGGAAGCGCGGCGAGCGCTACATCCTGGGCGGCCAGGAGTTGACGTATCGCGAGTACATCGATCGAGTGGCGCGGGTCGTCGGGGTCAACCCGCCGCGTAGACGGTTGCCCTATCCGGTCGCATGGATCGGAGGTAAGGCCGGCGACCTCCTCGAGTTCGTCACCCGCAGGGAAACCACGGTGAACTCGATGTCCGTCGGATATGCGTTCACCGACCTATACCGGTACCGCAGCGATAAGGCGGTGCGAGAACTGGGCTATGTGGTTGCCCCCGTTGAGCCTGCAATCCGCAACGCGGTCACATGGTTTCGCGCGCGAGGCATGATCCCATCCGGGGAGAGTCCACGCCGCGACGTGCGGTGCAAATATTGACCGGCGCCTGGATTCGCGTTCACGGACCCGTAGCGGGCTCGATGTTTTGATTGAGGGCGAAGCGGTTGTCCGGGTCGAGGCGGGCCTTCAGCTTGGCGAGGCGCCGATAGGTGACTTCGCCGAAGCTGGCCCGGATGCGCGCCTGCCCCTCATCGCCGACGAAGTTGAGATACGTGCTTGCCGGACCGAGCGGACGCAAAGTTTCGTACGCCTCATCGGTCCATGACTTACATCGTTCGGCGTCAGCGGGGTCGGTGAACGTGGTGATCAGATGCACGATGTATGGGTGGTTGCGGGCCGAAAAGGCAGTCGCCTCCGGCGGAACACGGCTGGGAAAGCCGCCGAGCCGGATCACGTGCAGATGTGTTTGCGGCGTGGGACGAGTCGACCCGAGCAGCGCGATACGCCTGATGGCTTCGTTGGACAGCTCCGTCAGGAAGAGCGACTTCCAATAGTTCAACCGGCCGAACGGGGCCGTGTGGTCGAGAGCCTGTTGCCAAATGGGATAAGCGATTTCGCGCTGCAGCGATATCACCGCCTCGGTGGTCACCCCGCGGGCCCGCAGTAACGCACCGATGGCGGCCTGACCGACTTGTTCGGGTGCCGTCGAGCAGCCGAGGATCGTGGCCATGCGGCGTCCTGAAGTCTCATCGGTGCCGAAGTCGACGAGGGACGCGAGGTGGTCCTCGGCGTTGTCCATCTGGGCGCGGAAGTGTTCGAGCACGGCCTCGGCGTCGGTGCCGTCATAGGCTCGTACACCCCCGATCACGTGATCGACGAGATGCAGGTCGAACACGAAGTGGGCCACCACCCCAAAATTGCCGCCGCCGCCGCGCAGTCCCCAAAGGACCTCCGGGTTTTGCGACTCGCTGACGAACAGCACCTCCCCGCCAGGTAGCACCAGGTTCGCGGCGATCAAGTTGTCGCAGGTCAACCCATATGTCCGGGACAACCAGCCGACCCCGCCGCCGAGCGTGAACCCGCCCACGCCCGTCGACGACACCACCCCGCCAGGGCAGGCCAGGCCGTGACGGGCGGTGACCTGGTCGATGTCGCGCCAGGTCGCGCCGGGCTCGATGACCGCGATTCGGTGCTCGGGGTCAACGATTACGCGACGCATGAGGGAAAGGTCGATGAGGATACCGCCATCGGTTGAGGAGTGTCCTGCGACGCTGTGCCCACTGCAACGCACCGCGATCTCGGCTCCGGAGCCGACGGCGTAGCGGACGGCGGCGACGATGTCCGCGCGGGAGCGGCAGCGCAGCACGGCGGCGGGCCGCTTGTCGATCAGGCCGTTGAAGACCAGCCGCGCTGCGTCGTAGGCGGCGCTGTCGGGATGGACTATGTCGCCGGTGAAGCCGGGAATTGCATCGATCGTTCGTGCCATCAGAACCGGTAAGTGGTGCAGCCGACGGTGACACCCGAGCCGACCGTCAGTATGAGCGCGATGTCGCCGGGCCGTGCCAGCCCATGCCGCCGGGCGTGATCCAGCCCGCACGGCAGGGACGACGTGAACAGGTCGGTGTCCGGTTCGTCATCGAGGCCGAACGAGACGAATCGTGATCTCGGGATGCCGATCTGGGCGGCCAGTTCGTCCAGTTCTTCCGTCGGCAGCTGCGGCGGGAGCACGACCGCGATGTCGGAGGGGTCGAGGCCCTCCCGCGTCAGCAGTTCCTTGGCGGCCGACGGGATGCAGCTCAGGTAGATGGCGGCGAGGTTGGGGTCGCGTTCGATCTGCAGCCGGCACCGCCCGTCCCGCTGCTGAGTGTAGGTGGCGAGCGCCCCGGCGTACTCCGCGTGCTGCTGGAAGATGAAGCGGCCGAAGCCTTCCGCACCGTCGCTTCGGCTGAGCAGGATGGCCGAGCCCATCTGGCTGACGCCGTTCAACGGATAGCCGCTTTCGGGCGGGTTGTTTTCTATCTCCGAGGCCACGACCATCGCATGGTCGGCCTTTCCCGCGCCGATCATTCCCACGGCGACGTGGCAGGCGTTGAGGAATCCGACCGATCCGTTGAGGACGTCGAAGGCGAGAGTCTTGGGCCCGTCCGGGGACTCCACGTCGCCGTTGATTCCCAGTTCGCCGGCGACGAGCGAGGCAACTGCCGGTTCGCTGAGAAAGTCGTCGCGGTAGACGCCGGCGTGGACGATCAGCCCGACCGCTGCCCGATCAACGCTACTTTGATCAAGGCACGCCGTGGCCGCTTGAACCGCAAACTGTATCGAGCTCGGAGGCGTCGATTGCCCAGCGGGAGCGATGCCGACGCTGTCGATACGCACGCGGGGCGTCGCCGATACCTCTTTTTTGCGGTTGCTGCCGGTCCCAATGCTGCGGCCGTGCCGGTCGCTGGTGCCCCGGCGCATTCGGTCGGGCAGGTCGTCGAAGGTGTACAGCGCTGCGCCGACGCTCTGTCCGGAGCCGGTGATGGAAAAAACCACATTGTCTCCGGACTTGATCCGGTTGCTGCGGATGTAGTCGTTCAGCGCGACGAAGTGTGACGTGCTGGCGGTGTTCCCCCGCTCCGCCACGTTGTAGATAGTGTTGCCCCGGTTGGCCGCGCCTTCTCCGAACATGTGGTTGATGGCGACGACCGCGTCGTTGAGCGACGCCTCGGATGTCTGGTGCATCACCAGATGGTCACAGGTCTCCGGCCGCCACCCGTGCCGCTGCATTACCGCAGCCACGTAGGGCACCGCATGCTTGACCGCGATTGCGGTCTGCGTGACGGAGTCGGTGAGCATGATGGCGCCGCCGTGCGGGGCTTCGGTCGCCTTCGCGATGCATAGTTTGCTGTAGCGGCTGAGGGTGACGATGTCGATGTCGTGGAAGCCGACACGGCTGTTGGGCCCGCGCTCCAGAACCACCGCCGCACCGGCGTCACCGAGGGTCAGGCAGGCGAGTCGCGGGTCCATCGGCCCCTCGATTTCCTTTTGCGCGGTCTCGGTGAGGTGGCTGATGTATTCGCCGCTGACCACCAGGGCGTTCCGAACCAGTCCGGTCTGCAGGAATGCGTCCGCCACCGTGATGCCGGTGAACATCCCGGCGCACGCGTTGCTGATGTCGAAGGCCAGCGCATTGACAAGGCCACATTGATCGCGCAGCCGCGTGGCGGTGCTGGGCTCGAAGGTGAACCGGTGCCCGATTCCGTCGCGACGGGAGATGTTGCAGGCGATGATCAGGTCGATCTCGTCGCGCCGGTAGCTCGACCGGGACAGGCAATCGTCCGCGGCCTTCCTGGCAAGGTCGATCGAGAACTCGTCCTCGCCGACCACCCGTCGGTTCTTGATGCCGGTCAGGCGTTCCAGAGGGATGCGAATCTCGTTGGCGCACTCGGCCATAACCGTCTTCGTCGCCACCGTCCGCGAGGGAAGGTACACGCCAATGCTTTCGATCACCGTGTTCCGCTTTTCCTCGGGTGTGAATTGCGCCGGTTTAAGGGCGGGCGCTGTGACGACCGCCTCGGCGGGGCTTGGGTGGTGATCCGTTCCCTCGCAGGCGATCGGACCGTATTCGGCGGCGAGCTCAGCGATCGTGCCGTAGACGAACATCGACTCTGGCCGCAGCGGCAGGCCCGCTGCGTTCGCCCGCACCGCGACCTCCAGGCTCTGGGTCGAGGCACCACCGAGAGCGAAGAAGTCGTCGTTGACGCCAACCCGCTCCAAACCCATTACAGCGCACCAGATCTCGGCCAGAACCTGTTCGGTGTGGGTGCGCGGAGCGATGAATGCCGGCTCCTGCGGCCCCGATGCGCTGTCGGCTGCCATCAAGGCCTTGCGATTCACCTTTCCGCTCGACGTGAGCGGCAGCGCGTCCGTCACCTCGAAGACCGCGGGCACCATGGCGGCGGGAAGCAGGTCGATCAGGAACCGGCGCAACTCCGCTGTCGACGGCGCGCCGCCGCCGGCCGGCACAATATAGGCGACGAGGATGGGATTTCCACGGCTGTCGGTTCTGATCACCACCGCGTTCTCGGCCACCGCGGGGTGTTTGGCCAGCGCGGCCTCCACCTCGCCCGGCTCGATCCGGAAGCCGTGGATCTTGACCTGGAAGTCGATGCGTCCCAGGTAGTCGATGTTGCCGTCGGGCAGATATCTGGTCAGGTCGCCGGTGCGGTAGAGCCGCTGGCCGGGGTCCGCAGGATCACCGCCGAACGGATCGGCGACAAAGATGGCAGCCGTCAGATCGGGCCGGTTGAGGTAGCCGCGGCCGAGCCCGACACCCCCGATGAACAGCTCGCCGGGAACACCCACCGGCACCTGTTGCAGGTGCGCGTCCAGAATGTAGGCGCGGATGTTCGCGATCGGTCGCCCGATCGGCACCAGCGTGCCGGATTCGCCGCGCCGGCAATGGAAGTGGGTGACGTCGATCGCTGCCTCGGTGGGCCCGTAGAGGTTGTAGAGCTCGGCGTCCAGCGTGGCCATGAAGTGGTCCCGCAGGTCATACGGTAGTGCCTCGCCGCTGCAGAACACCTGGCGCAGCGCGGTGCACGCGGCCACGCCGGGCTCGGCGAGGAAGCGGCGCATCATCGACGGCACGAAATGCATTGTGGTGACGCCATTTTCGATGATGGTCCGAACCAGATACGCGGCGTCCTTGTGGCCCTCGGGTTTTGCGATGACCACCCGGGCGCCGATGATCAGCGGCCAGAAGAGCTCCCAGACGGACGGGTCGAAGCTCACCGGCGTCTTGTGCAGCACCCGGTCGTCGGCGGTCAGCCGGTAGGCGTCTTGCATCCACAGCAGGCGGTTACGGATCCCGGCGTGGGTGTTGAGCGTTCCCTTCGGCTTACCGGTGGAACCGGACGTGTGGATGACGTAGGCGAGGTTTGCCGATGTCGTCTCGGAGATGGGGGCGGCGTCCCCGCCCCATGGTGCCGGCGGCAGGTCCAGGCAGAGCCGGTGACCCGTGAAGCCGGGCGGCAGGTGCACCAGATTGCTCTCGTGGGTGACGCAGACCGGCGCGTCCGATACGTCGTCCAGCATCGCGGCCATGCGCTGTGCGGGCTGCGCCGAGTCCAGCGGCATGAAGGCGCCACCGGCCTTGAGGACGCCCAGCACCGCCACCACCAGGTCCTCGGAGCGGTCCAACAGGACGGGCACGACTATCTCGGGCCCCACGCCGAGCTGCCGCAGCCGGTGCGCGAGACCGTTGGCCCGGCGGTCGAGTTCCGCATAAGTCAGCTCGCGGTCGTCATACGTCACCGCGACGGCGTCCGGGGTGCGCGCGACTGTGGCTTCGACCATCTCGTGCAAGCAGGACGGGGCGTCATAGACGACCTCGGTTTGATTCCAGGCGCGCTGCTGACGGCGCTCCTCCTCGGTGAGCAGCGGCAGCTGCGAGACTTGCCTTTCGGGATCGGCGACGATACCGCCGAGTAGTGTGGCGAAGTGCCCGGCCATCCGCTCGATCGTGCCGGCGTCGAAAAGGTCGGTGTTGTACTGCAATACACCGGACAGCTTTCCGGCGTGTTCGCCTATCTCCATCATCAGGTCGAACGGCGCGCCGCCCTGCCCAACGTGCAGTGTCTCGAGCGGAAGCCCCCCGCGTTCCGGGCCGGGGTCGTCGGAGAAGCGGCGGGTCTGTTCCCAGGCGAACGAGACCTGGAACAGTGGCGTGCGGCCCGGGTCGCGCTCCGGCCGAAGCCGCTCGACGAGCAGCGCGAAGGGATAATCCTGGTGTTCAAGGGCGCCCTGCACCGTGTCCTTGACGCGGCCGAGCAGGGTCATGAACGCCGGATCGTCGTGCAGGTCGGCGCGCAGCGCCACCGGATTGGTGAGGTAGCCGACCAGACTCTCCAGCGCGACCCGGTCGCGGCACGCGAAAGGTGAGCCGATGACCAGGTCGCCCTGGCCGCTGTAGCGGTGCAGCAACGTGGCGTACGCCGCCAGCAGTGTCATGTAAGGCGTCGCCCCCACGCTCCGGCCCAGCTGCTTGACCCCGGCCGTGACCGTGTCGTCGACGGTGAAGCGGTGCACGGTGCCCGGGTAGGTTTGGACGGCCGGTCGCGGCCGGTCGGTGGGCAATTGGAGCACCGGCAGGTCACCCGCCAATTGGTCACGCCAGTAATCCCAGAGGTCCTCGCCTTCGGCACCTGCGAGCATCCGGGTCTGCTGCTCTGCGTAGTCGACGAAGCTTTCCGCGGGCGGCGGAGGCGGGGCCGCACCGTGCTCGGCGGCGTACAGCAGGCGCAGCTCGTCGAGAATGACGTCGATGGACCAGAAGTCGACGGCGATGTGATGCAGGCCCAAGAGGAGTACGTGTTCCTCGGGTGTGCGCTCTAGCAGCGTCAGTCGCAACACCGGACCGGTGTACAGGTCGAAAGGGCGATCGGTCTCCCGGCGGATCCACTCGTCGAGCTCGGGCTCACCGGGGCCGAGGCGGTGCCCGGCGATGCGCACCGGCCAGTGCGGATGAACGAGTTGGACCGGTTGCCCGTTGCGCTCGCCGTACGTGGTCCGGAGCGTCGGATGCCGGTCGACGAGTGCCTGGGCGGCGCGTTCGAGCGCCGGCACGTCGAGCTCACCGCGAATCCGCCCGGCATACGTGACGGTATAAGCGGCGCTGGCTGGTGCGAGTTTGTGGATGAACCACATGGATCGCTGTCCGTACGACAGCGGATACACCGAGGCCGACTCCTCCGCTTCCTCCATGAGCAACTGGGACAGCAGGGCCCGCTTTTTCTCGGCGGACAGACCGGAGAGGTCGATGGACTTATCCGTCATCACTACCCTCTTTCGCGGCGAGCTGTCGCTCAGCCCCTCTTTCGGCCAAGACCTTCTGGAGCATTTCTTCCACGGCGTCGTCCGAAAGTTCAGGCACCCGGGTGAGCAGGTCGATCCCGCGTGACGGCGCGCCGTCGGTTTGCTGCGGGGCCGGTTTCGCCGGGGCAGTCTGCTGCGGCGGCGCCCCGTCGGGCGACGTCGCGGATGTGCCGGCCGCTACCAAGGGCAGGTTGTCGCGAAGCCATTTCGCGAGACTGGCCACGCTGGGCCCCTGCAGCAGCCGGGTGACCGGCACGACGAGGCCCAGGTCGCGTTCAACCTGCATACGCAGCTCCAACGTGATGAGCGAGTCGACGCCGAGGGTGTTGAGCGGCGCCTGGATGTCCAGGGCCGATGGGGTCAGACCGAGTTTGCCGGCAGCGAGCTCGCACAGATACGACTCGAGCAGTCGTTGGCGCTCCTCCGGTGCCGCACCCTGCAGCGCGTCGTAGAGACCGCTTCCCGGCCCGGCCGCCGTCTTGCCTTGCTGCTTGTCGACCGAGCGCACAATGCCCAGTTCCGCGAGCAACGGCGGCTGCACGTCGGGCTGCCACCGCGTCCAATCGATGTCCAGGACCACGGCCTGAGTAGCGGACCGCGCCAGCAAAGACGAGAGTGCCCGGAGGCTGTCAGCCGCGGACATGGCCTCCACGCCGTATTGGGCGAAGTAGTTTTGCAGCTCGGACCGGGTGAAGAAGCCGAGCTCAGCCCATGGCCCCCAGTTGACGCTCAACGCCGGCCGGCCCTCGCCACGTCGATGCCACGCCAATGCGTCCAAGAAAGCGTTTGCTGCCGCGTAGTTCGCCGCCCCGGGCGGGCCCAGCAAGGACGCGGCCGACGAGAACAGCACGAAGAAGTCCAGTTCCGCGTCTCTGGTGAGTGCGTGCAGGTTCCAGGCGCCCTGAACCTTGGGCGCCATGACCTTGCGGAGTTTCCGCTCGTCGAGGCATTGCAGGATGGCGTCGTCGGCGATCCCGGCCGCATGCACCACCCCACGCAGCGGTGGCATCGACTCGCCAATCGACTCGAGGACACCCGCAACCTCGTCGGCCTTGGCGACGTCTCCCTGCGCGACGATCACCTCGGTGCCGGCCGCTCGCAGCGTGTCCAGCGTCTCCTGCGCCGGTGCCGAGGGGCCGCCGCGCCCCATCACGACCAGATGCCGGGCACCGTGCTCAGCCATCCATTTGGCCACCACGAGTCCGATCGCGCCCAGCCCGCCGGTGATGAGATAGCTGGCTTCTTTCTTGAAGGCCGCGGTCTCGGTAGGTTCCGGTGCGTCGTAGTGGGTGAGCCGCTCGACATAGCGGCGGCTGCCCCGGAGCGCCACGTCACCGTCGCGGCGATCCGCCCACACCTCCTGGAACAGGGCTCCTATCTCCTGTGAGACCTCTTCCAAGCTCTCCCGCGGGACCTCGTCCGGACCGCCATCGGCTGACAGGTCGACACAGGTGCAGCGCAGTTCCGGGTGTTCATGCTCGATGGTGCGGGCCATCCCCCACACCGGAGCCTGGGCGATCGACACGGGTTCGGCTCGGGTTTCTGAGGTCCTTTCTGAGGTCCCTGTCACCTGCGCTCCGCCGGTCACCAGCCACAGCCGCGGCGGGGTCGACCACCCCGCCCGCGCCAGCGCTTGCACGAGATGCAGCACGCTCACCGGGCCAAGGGTGGTGGCCGTCTCCAGCGACTCAGGCGACGTGCCGGCCGGCGGTGCGGCCAGCAGGTTCCATAGGTGCACTACCCCACGGCACGGTGGCCGCTCGGCGGTGAATGCGTCTTCGAGCAGCCGCCGAAAGTGTTCGGGTTGCGTTGGGTCAAGGCGGTAACTGTTCGGT
Organism: Mycobacterium sp.; assembly: GCF_035506235.1. Classification (GTDB taxonomy): domain Bacteria; phylum Actinomycetota; class Actinomycetes; order Mycobacteriales; family Mycobacteriaceae; genus Mycobacterium. The sequence goes on along the minus strand of NZ_DATJPU010000152.1, from coordinate 25,723 downwards.
GTGAGGCGCTCGAAGTCTTGATGATCTCGGCCAGGCTCGACCAACACGCATGTCTGAAAATGCGATTCGAGGTGGTCCCTGAGGGTGTCCGTGGTGATCCCGCCGTCACCCAAGACGAGCCAGCTTCCGGGTTCGACCGCCGGGCCCGATCCGTCCCGTTCCGACAGGGATGCGGGCTGCCACCGCAGCTGGTACATCCAGTCGCGCAGACCCGCCGCCTCCGTCGTTTCACCGGGGACCTGTCGGAGCAGGTCGGCGCCGGCGCCGGACGGCGCCGTAATCCCGACGTCCATCCAGGAATGGACACGCTGCCACGGATAGGTCGGTGCGGCCACGAAGTGGCTGCCGGCGGGGTACAGCCGCTCCCAGGCGATCGGCTGGCCAAGGGTGTAGAGGGTGCCGAGCGACGCCAGTGCGGTCGCTCGGCCCCCAGCGTCACGCCGCATGGATGGCAGCGCGGTACAACGCCGCCGCACGTCTTCGGCGTCCTCGCGGATCGAGGTCAGCAGGACCGGGTGCGGGCTGATTTCAACGACCGCGTCGTGCCCACCGTCCAGCAGCCTCCGCAGTGCGGGCGAGAAGTGCACCGACGAGCGCAGGTTCTGGGCCCAATAGTCGGCGTCGGATAAGCGGTCGGTCAGCAGGTCGCCGGTCACCGTGGAGTAGATGGGTATCGCCGGTGCGCTGGCCCGCAGTCCGGCGAGGCCCGCGCGCAACGCGGGAACCAACGCGTCCATCTGCGGGCTGTGGGCGGCCACATCGACGTCGACCCACCGGCAGAACCGCTCCCGCTGCTGCAACTCCGCCATCAGCTCCGCCAAGACCGTTTGATCCCCGGACAACACCGTCGACCGGTGGCTGTTGCTGGCAGCGATCGCTACCTCGCGCTCCCGGCCGGCGATGAGCTCCTCCGCCTCGGCGAGGCTCAGCTCCGCCGCCATCATGGTTCCGCGGCCACGCACGGTGCGGAGCATCAGGGCGCGGGTGCAGATCACCCGTGCGGCATCCTCGAGGCTCAGCGCGCCGGCGACGTGCGCCGCCGCAACTTCACCCATGCTGTGCCCCACCACTGCGGTGGGTTCGGCCCCCCATGAGCGCCATAGGGCGGCCAGCGCCACCTGGATGGCGAAGATCGCGGGTTGGATCAGGCCGATGTCGGTGAGTTCCTCATCCTTGGCCAGCGCCTCGAGCACCGAGCTTCCCAGATAGGGTTGGATCGCGCGCTCGCACGCCGCCAGGGCTTCGCGGAACACCGGCTCCTCGGCCTGCAGTCGCTGCCCCATGCCTTGCCACTGCGAGCCCTGGCCGGGAAAGACGAAGACCACGTTGGGTCGCTGGCCGGGACGGCATTGCCCGACGGAGATCCCGGGCCGCGACTGCCCCTGCCGATAGGCGGTCAGGGACTCCGACATCGCGGCGGGAGAGTCCGCGACCACGGACAACCGGTGCTCGAGATGGCCGCGATGGGCACCGGCCGTGTAGCACAGGTCGGCCAGCCCCACCCCGGATCCCAGAACCGACTCGTACCGGTCGGCCAGTGCGGCCAGGGCCTCGGGGGAGCGCGCGGAAAGCGGCAGCAACTCCGCTCGATCGGGCGCAGGGCCGGGCTCAGCAACGGCGGGCCGCACCTGCGGGGCTTCGGTGAGGACGGCGTGCGCGTTGGTGCCGCCCATGCCGAACGAGCTGACACTTGCAACCGCTCGCCCGCCGTTCTCCGGCCACGGGGTGAGGGTTTGCGCCACCCGCACCGGCAGGCTGTCAAAGGGGATCTCGGGGTTGGGCTCAACGAAGTTCAGACTCGGCGGGATCGCCTTGTGCTTCAACGCCAGCGCTACCTTGATGAGCCCGGCCACTCCGGCGGCCGCCTCCAGGTGGCCGATGTTGGTCTTGACCGAGCCGATCAGGCACGGACTCCCGGGCGGACGACCATCCGCCAGGATGGTGCCCAGGGCATTCGCCTCGATCGCGTCGCCGAGGAATGTTCCGGTCCCATGCGCTTCGACGTATTGGGCGGTGCCGGGCGAAAGGCCGGCACGGCGGTAGGCCGCGGCCAGCACGGCTTCCTGCGATTGCCGGCTGGGTGCGATCAGCCCGTTCGTCCGGCCATCCTGGTTGGTCGCGGTGCCGCGGATCACCGCATAGATCGGGTCGTTGTCGGCAAGCGCCCGACTGAGCGGTTTGAGGACGACGATCCCGGCGCCTTCGCCCCGTACATAGCCGTCCGCGCCGGCGTCGAAAGTCTTGGAGCGGCCGTCGGGCGCCATCAGCTTGGCCTTGGTGAAGTTGATCATGAGCGCCGGCGACAGGATGACGTTCACGCCGCCGGCCAGGGCCAGCGAGCACTCCCCGTCCCGCAGGCTGCGGCAAGCCAGGTGCACGGCGACCAACGACGACGAGCAGGCGGTGTCGATTGCCATGCTCGGCCCGTGGAAGTCGTAAAAGTACGACAGCCGGTTGGCGGCGATGCTCAACGCGTTTCCGGTGCCCGTGTAGGCGTCGACGAGCTGGAACTGACCGGCCCGGAGGTTCGCGTAGTCGGTGGTGGAGATGCCGACGAAGACGCCGGTGTCGCTACCGGCAAGGCGCTCGGGCACCTGCCCGGCGTCTTCCAGGGCCTCCCAGGCCACCTCGAGGATCAGGCGCTGCTGGGGATCCATCTGCGCCGACTCCCTCGGCGAGATGCCGAAGAACCGGAAGTCGAACTTGTCGATTCCGGGCACGAAGCCGGCCCGTCGGGTCACCGAGGTGCCCGGCACGGACGGATCCGCGTCATAGAAGGCATCGGCGTCCCAGCGGTCCGGCGGTATCTCACTGATCGCGTCCACGCCGTCCGACAGCTCACGCCAGAAGGCCGCCGGCCCGTCGGCGCCGGGAAAACGGCAGCCGATGCCGATGATGGCGATCGGCTCGTCCGTGGCGCGCGAGGCGCCGTCCCCGGCCGGTGCGGCGGTGCGGTCGGTGGCGCTGACCTGCTCGGCCAGATGACGGGAGAGCAGGTCGATCGTGGGGTATTCGTAGGCGAGTGTGGGCGAAAGTTCGCTTCCGAGCCAGGATTCCAGTGCGGCGGTCAGCCGGATGGCGCGGACGGAATCGAGGCCGTAGTAGGCGAACGGACGGGACGGGTCGATATCCGTGGCCGGGATGCCGAGTTCGCTCGAGAGCTGGGAGACGAACCAGTCCGCGATTTCCGCGGCACTGCGCCCGCCGTGTTCCGACGAGGCGGCCGCAGGACGGATGGCGGGCCGCGGTACGTGCCATTCAGCGACCGCTTCAAGTCGGCTGTCGATGAACTGCTGCCGGCAGGCAGACCGCTGGATCTTGCCACTGGACGTGGTGGGAATCCGCAACGGCTCAACCAGAACAACGGCGTCTGCCTGGATCTCATGGTGCTCGGTGACCGCGGTCCGGATTGCGTCCACGATTTCGGTGAGTTCGGCCTCACCGAGCTGCTGGTGGTTCACCTCCTGCACCACGACGAGCTGTTCGGGGGCATCCGGTCCGGAAGCGACCGAGAAGACCGCACCCCGGCTGCGCAGCAGTGCCGGATGACAGGCCTGTACGGTCAGCTCAATGTCCTCGGGGTAATGATTGCTGCCGCGGATGATGATGAGGTCCTTGCGGCGTCCCGTGACGAACAACTCCCCGGAAGCTAAGAACCCCAGGTCCCCGGTGCGGAAGAACGGGCCGTCCCCGGTGTCCGCAAGATGCGCCGAGAATGCCGCTTCGGTCTCTTCGGGTTTTTGCCAATAGCCCTGTGCAACGCTCGGTCCGGCGACCCAGATCTCGCCGACCTCGTCAGCCTCGCTCGGCCGCCGGGTCTCCGGGTCGACGATGACGACCCGCTGGCCCCCTTGCGGCCGACCGCAACCGACCAACGTTGCCGCGCTTCGATTTTCCGGCGCGACCTCCGCAACCCGGCGTTCGCGTAGTGCGACGCGATCTATGTGCCGAACCACCGGTGCCGGGGCGTCCGACCCGCCGGAGACCAGCAGTGTCGCCTCCGCCAAGCCATACACCGGATAAAACGCCTCCGGCCGAAAACCGGCCGGGGCGAACGCATCGGCGAAACCCTGCAGGGTCGCGGGACGCACCGGCTCCGCACCGCACATGGCGATTGACCAGTTGGACAGATCGAGCGAGGCACGCTCTTCGGGGGTACTGAGTTCGACGCACAGGTCGTAGGAGAAGTTGGGTGCGGCGGTAATCACGGCCTGATGCCGGGACATCGCTTCCAGCCATCGCATTGGGCGCTTGATGAACGCGCCCGGCGGCATTAGGGCGGAAGTGCCCCCGACGTAGAGCGTCTCGAGGATGCCGCCGATGAGACCCATGTCGTGGTAGGGCGGCAGCCAGAATACCCCGTGGGCATTCATGTCGAATCCCGACTTCCACGTCTGCCGGATGGTTTCCAGGTTGTGGACCAGGTTACCGTGCGATAGCACAACGCCTTTCGGTGTGGCCGTGGAGCCCGAGGTGTACTGCAACATGGCGACTGTGCCGGCGTCGATGTCCGGTGGAACCCACGGCCGGTCGTCGCCCGCCGTGTCGGTGACGGACCAGCGCAACGGGCGCCCCTTGACCAGCCCGTCCACCGTGGCCCTGATTCTCGTCTGCATCTCGGCGGTGGACAGAGCGAAGCCCGGTTGCGCGTCCGCGATGATCGCCTCGACGCGCGGGACCAGGTGATCGCGTACCGGCGGATGCATCGGTACGGCGACGGCTCCGGCGTAAAGACACCCGAACAAGCCGGCGATAAAGTCAGGGCCTGGCGGGCACAGGACCAGGACACGCTCGCCGGCGGCGCCCAGTCCCTGTAGGTCCGCCGCGATCTGCCGCGCGTGGGCATCCAGTTGCTGATAGCTCAGCCGGCTGACTTCTTTTTCCTCGCCATCGCGAGAGAAGGTGAATGCAAGCTTGTCCCGATAGCGTACGGCTCGCTGCTGCAATTGCCCAACCAGCGTCGGCGCGGTGAGCGGCGCGTAATCCGCCATTTTCCAACCTGATTCGATGCGGTGTTCCGCGCTCTCGGCATTGTTTTTGTCGGCGGCGCTCATCTCGCTCCCCTCATCGGCCTTGGGGCGGCCACTTGTCTTATGGACTCCTGCCATCAGCGTCGCTTCGTCAGGTGGGCGGTCGGCATCGGTATTTCCGTGCGTTATAACACTTTTGGGTCGTCCGATGACGCGGCCCTCGGTGTAGGTCTCGAGCAATCTGCGGAACGCCTCGACGGTGTAGCCGGTTACGGTCGCTTCGGTGCGTGCGCGCACCGTTGTCGAGCGGGCCATGCGAAACAACGGCCCGAGCTCGCCGACATGCTCGCCGGGGGTGACAATCTTGACCAGTTCCTCGGCCCCGTCCGCCGATTCGCGCACGACCTCTAGTTCGCCGTCGGCGACGACATAAATCAAGTCCCCCATGCTTCCCTGCTCGAACAACACCGAACCGCTTGCCAGACTGACGGTTTGGGGCTCGGAATCGACGGCGGTGACATCCGGCAGCAGCCTGACCACGTGGTCGGCGAACGGCAAGATCCGCGTGTCATGAGTGGCGACCACGACGATGCGGTCACCGCTGGCCAACTCGCGGAGCAGCCGCAGCACCCCTTGCACCTGGGCTTGGTCCAGGTGGGCCGTGGGTTCGTCGGCCAGGATCAGCGATGGGTCCAAGGCGATCGCGCGGGCCACCGCCACCCGTTCGCGCTGACCTCCGCTGAGGTCACCGGGCCGATGTGTCATGCGATCCTGCAGCCCGAAGCGGGTCAGCAACTCCTCGCCGCGTTCGCGCGCCGCGCGCCGCGACCAGCCGGCCGCCCACAGCGGCACCGCCACGTTCTCCAATGCGGTCAGGCTCGGCACCAGGTTGAACGATTGAAAGACGAAGCCCACGGTATGGCGCCGGTAAGTGGTCAACCTGCGGCGGTCCATCGTAGTGACGTCGACGTCACCGACCTCGATACGCCCGGCGGTGGGACTGAGGATGCCACCGATACACGACAGCAATGTGGTCTTTCCGCACCCGCTGGGGCCCAGCACGATCACGAGGGACCCGGCCGGTACCTCCAGATTCAGACCGTCGATGACTCGGAGCGCCTCCCCACCGATGGCGTATTCGACGACGAGATCTTTGATGCGCAGATCCCCCACGACTACGAACCCCCGAACGCCAGCACCGGGTCGACCACTACCGCGTGCCGCAACCCCGCCAAGCTTGCCAACAGCCCCATGATCACCGCGGTCGCCACCAACGACAGGAAGGCGGCGGTGGTCACCACGACGAGCATCGGAAACAGCGGGCCGAGCAGCACCGCCAGCAACCCGCCGAGCATCGCCGCAACCGACGCGACGAGCACCGCCTGCAGGATGAGCCCGGCGAGCACCGAGTGAGTGGCGACACCGAGGGCTTTGAACACCGCGAAGTCGCGGGTCCGCTCCAACGCGGAGAGATAGATCAGCGATCCCACGATCTGCGCCGCCACTGCCCACAGCAGAATTGCCAGGTACGACAGGGCCAGGCGAGCCCCGTGCAGCGGGCGCACCATGTCATCCACCGCAGCGTTGCGATCCACGAGACGGAAGCCGTCCGGTATTTGCGTGGGCTTGCCGCGGAGGCCGATAGCAGAAATCACCGGCTGCCCGGAAAACATCAACCGCTGAGCTCCCGCGACTGTCAGAAACGCATTCGGTTGGCCCGCGAGCGTGGTAGACCTGTCGACCAGCCCCACGATCCGCAGCACCTGCGAGCCCACCTCGACGTCGTCGCCAATGGAACGCCCCAGCGTGTTCGACATGGCAACCTCATCGGGGTTCGACGGTGCCCGCCCCGCCGCGATGGGCGGCATCCCCAGCCCATGCTCGGGCAGACCGTAGACGTTCAGGTTTTCCGGTGAGCGCCGATCTTGCAGGATCGTGTTGCCGTAGACCACCGGGATCGCCGATTCAAAGCCCGGGAGCAGGGCGACCGCCTGCGTTTCGGCCTCCGGGAACCTCGATGAACCCATGAACGGACCTACTGCGCCCGTCTTGATGAGGTAGGTGTCAATCCCGATCGAGTCGACCACACGCCGAGCCTCGACCCGAAAACCGAGCGTCAGCCCGGTGAGGATGAGAGTCATCGCGAATACCATGCCGGTGCCAACGGCCGCGATGATGAAGCGTCGCCGTCGCCACTGTATGTCGCGCAATGCGGTGATCAGCATTGGCGTGCGTGCCCGTTCTTGCAGGTCACCGATAAAACGCACGCGTCGGCCTCCCATCTGGCTTCCCAGCAAGAATCCCCAGCTCCAGCTGGGGCCGCCTAGAGCCGAAGGGCCTTGATCGGTCGTGACCTACGCCCCGCTTTCGCAGTGCAGGCCGGGCTCGACAGGGGGCGGCCCGCAAACAACTGCGTAGAACCGAACGTGTCGGCGAAAAGTTCTGCGCTGTGGGATTCTTCGTCGCCCAGATGACGGTCCGCACGGACCCGAAGGGCAATTCGGCCAGCAGAACGGTTTTCCGCAGCCTGAATGCCCACCCGGTACTTGTTGCGCAGCAAGCGAAAGGAGGGTCATGCCTGCCGACACAAGTCTCGAGCGATCGGCCGAACGCATCTACCGCGATCGGGATAGGGCGGGGGTGTGCCACAGGCACAACGAGTTACGGCATGCACTCGGGCGGGTTGCCGCACGCGGGCGTCCGCTGCAGACCTACCACGAGTAGCGCTGGCTCTATCGCGACGCGAGCCCCAGATGATCCCGCAGCGTCTCGCCGGTGTACTCGGTGCGGAACGCGCCGCGCTCCTGCAGCAGCGGCACCACCCGGTCGACGAACTCGTCCAGCCCGTGCGGTGTCAGGCGCGGCACCAGGATGAACCCGTCGCAGGCGTCAGCCTGGACATACGTGTCGATCTCGTCGGCGATGTGGGCCGGGGTGCCGACGAACTGCTGGCGACTGGTGACGGCGATGACCAGCTCGCGGATGGACAGGTTGTCGGCCGATGCCCGGTCGCGGAAGCTGCGCGCGACCGCGACCGGGTCGCCGTGCCGGACCCGCCCCTGGGTGATGTCGCTGTCGGGCACCGGCTCGACATCGGGTAGCGGGCCGTCGGGGTCGTAGCCCGACAGGTCGCGGCCCCACACCTGCTCGAGCATCGCGATCGCCGTCGCGCCGCTGACCTGTTGATGGCGGATGTGCCGCGCCCGGTCCTGCGCCTCGGCCCCGGTGTCACCGATGACGAACGTCGCGGCCGGAAAGACCTTGAGCTGGTTGGGATCTCTCCCGTACGAAGCGGCGCGCCCCTTGACGTCGGCGTAGTAGCGCCGGCCGTCCTCCAGCGACGAGTGCAGGGTGAACAGGGCGTCGGCGTTGCGGGCGCCGAACGCGCGGCCGTCGGCGGAGTCGCCGGCCTGCAGCAATATCGGGTGGCCCTGCGGGCCGGCGGGCAGCGTCGCGAACCCGCGCACGTCGAACTGCGGACCGCGGTGCGCGACGCTGCGGATGCGGTCGGGATCGACGTAGACGCGGGCGTCGACGTCGGCCAGCACGGCATCGGCTGCCCAGCTGTCCCAGAATTGGCGCGCCACCGCGAGGAACTCCTCGGCGCGCGAATACCGATCGGCGTGGTCGAGGAACCCGCCGCGGCGGAAGTTGGCGCCGGTGAAGGCGTCCGACGAGGTCACCATGTTCCAGCCGGCGCGGCCGCCAGACAGGTGGTCGAGCGTCGCGAATTGCCTTGCCACCTCGAAGGGTTCGTTGAACGTGGTGTTGATGGTGCCGGCCAGCCCGATCCGGTCCGTGACGCCCGCCAGCGCGGCCAGCACGGTGAAGGTGTCCGGACGGCCCACCACGTCGAGGTCGTAGATGCGGCCGCGGTGCTCCCGCAGTCGCAGCCCCTCGGCGAGGAAGAAGAAGTCGAACAGCCCGCGTTCGGCCACGCGGGCCAGGTGAACGAACGAGTCGAACTCGATCTGGCTGCCGGCGGTGGGGTCGGTCCACACCGTGGTGCTGTTGACACCCGGGAAGTGCGCGGCCAGGTGAATCGGCTTGCGGCGCTGCCCCTCTCGAACGCTCAACCCTCCAGCCCCCACCGCTTGGCGATCAGCTCGTGCGAGCGCAACCGATCGGAATGCCCGTGGGTGACCGAGGTGACGACGAGCTCGTCGGCGCCGGTCGCGCGCTGCAGCGTCTCCAGCCGCTCGGCGACCTCATCGGGGTCGCCGACGAATTGCGTTGCCACCCGGTCGATCACGACCGCCAGCTGCTCCTCGGTCAGCGGGGCGCAGTCGTCGGCGTGGGGATAGGGGACGGCGCCGCCGCCGGCCCGGATCGAATACACCCAGTGGCCATAGCTGGACGCCAGGTGCTTGGCGGTGGCGGTGTCGTCGGCGACCACGATGTCGGCCGACACCACGACATAGGGCCGCCGCAGCGCGGCCGACGGGACGAAGGCCTCCCGGTAGGCGTCGATGGCCTCGAGCGCGGTAGCCGGGGTGAGGTGATAGCTGGCCACGAACGGCAGCCCCCGCGCGCCGGCGACCTGGGCGCTGCGCCCCTTGCTGCTACCGAAGATCCACGGTGTCAGGGCAGCGCCCTCGCCGGGCACCGCGTGCACGTCGAACCCGTCGACCTCGTAGGTTCCGGCCAGCATCGCCATGATGTCACCGAGCTGCTCGGCGAAGTCGGGCGCGACGGCCTCGGGCTGCTGCAGGATCGCCTGGGTGGCCTGCACCCGGCCGCTGCCCAGCAGCTTGCGCAAATCGAATGGCGGCGGGATGACCACGCCGTCGACCTCGCGCCATTCGCGGGAGGGCTCAGGCCTGGGGGGTTTCGGCGATCGCGGCTTGGCGATCCGCCGCTGCGCGGAGCGGCCCAGGCCCAGATCGATACGGCCCGGATAGAACGCGTCGAGCATGCCGAAGCTCTCCACCACAGCGGCGGCCGTGGTGTGACTCAGCTGCACGGCCGCCGAGCCCACGCGAATGGTCTTGGTGGCGGCCGCGATCCGCCCGATCAGCACCGCCGGCGCCGCGCTGGCGACGGCGACGAAGTGGTGCTCGGCGATCCAGAACCTCCGATAGCCCCACCGCTCGGCGTGCTGGGCGAGCTCGACGGTGTTGCGCAACGCCGTCGCGGCGTCGCCGCCGGAACTGATCGGGGCCAGGTCCAGGACCGACAGCGGAACCGGGGTCATCGGTTCACCGCCGCGTATCGGTTGGGCGCCGCCGGCAGGCCCAGCCGGGCGCGCAGGGTCTCACCATCCCGGTAGCGGTCGCGGAACCGCCCGGCCCGCTGTAGCAGCGGCACCACCTGGTCGACGATCGCCGGCAGGTCGGTGGCGTTGACCGCCGGCCGCAGCCGCGCCCCGTCGACGCCGAGCCGCTGCCAGCCCAGCAGCATGTCCACCAATTCGGTTGCGCCGCCGGAGAAGACCAGGGCATCCGACCGGAAATCACCGTCGCCGTCGAACGAAACCACCACGTCGGCAACAACTTTCAGGTGGGCGCCACCCGCCGCGCGCACCTCGCCGAGGATGTTCTGCACCGACGCGTCTTCGGTGGGCGTGATGAACACGACGTCGGCGCCGGCCGCGGCGAACTCGTACGCGGGCCCGACGTGCGCCAGCGCGGCCACCACCGGCTGGCCCTGCGGCGGGCGCGGGGTGATCGAGGGGCCCTTGACGGAGAAGTACTTTCCGGTGAAGTCGACGTAGTGCAGCTTGTCGACGTCGACGTAGCGCCCGGTGGCCACGTCGCGGATGATCGCGTCGTCCTCCCAGCTGTCCCACAGCCGGCGCACCACGTCGACGTACTCGACGGCCTCGTCGAAGAGGGGGATCCCGGAGACGTCGCGGCGGCCGAACAGGGCCGCCTCGTGCGCGGTGGCGCTCACCCGCGGCTGCCAGCCCGCCCGCCCGTGTGACACAAAGTCAAGCGTGGCAATGGATTTGGAGACGTGAAAGGGCTCGGTGTGGGTGACCGTGGCCACCGGGATCAGCCCGATGTGCGTCGTGGCGGGGGCGATGCGGGCCGCGACCAGGGCGGCGTCGGCCCGACCGGTCAGCCGATCCGGATGGATCCGCGAGCTTCGCCCGATCTGCGGCATCAGGCTGTCGTCGATGGTGAGGAAGTCCAGCAGCCCGCGCTCGGCGGTGGCCGCCAGCCCGGCCCAGTAGCGGCCGCCGAGCATCGAGGGCGTGGCGGGATCCAGGGCCAGCGTGGTCCGCCACGCCTGCGGGTGCCAACCGTATCCGTCGAGCGCGACGCCGAGATGGAACTGACCGGTCACGCCAACCACTTCTCGAAGGCGATGGGGCGAAACGGCCCCCAGTCCGGCAGCGGCTCGGCGGCGATGCGGGTGTAGCCGGTCGCATCGTAGAGCGCCTCCGCCTCGGGCTGGCGGTTGCCGGTGATCAGGTACAGCCGCCGGTACCCGCGGTCGGCGATCTGCGCCTCCAGCGCGGCCAGCAGCGCCCTCGCATAACCGCGTCGCCGATGGGCGCTGTCGGTCCAGATCCGCTTCAGCTCGGCGGTGTGGCCATCGAAACGCCGGAACGCCCCGCCGGTGACCGGCACGCCGTCCACCAACCCGATCAGCAAGCCGCCGTCCGGGGCCGCCAACTCGTCGGCCGGCACGGGCAGCCAGGCCAGGTGGGTGTCCGGCGTGCCGCCATATCGCTGGGCATACTCGACGGCCAGCTCGGCCAGGAGCGGCTGCGCCAGCGGGTCGTCGTAATCGGCCGCGACGAACCGGAGCTGGGTGGTGGGCGTCACGTAACCATCTAACGTTTCCGACGCCCACCCATTCCACCCCGGGGACGGATCCGCCTTACTGGCCCGGGGGCATCAACACCGTGTCGATCATGTAGACCGTCGCGTTGGACGTGTGCACGCCGCCGCAGACCAGGCCCGCGTTGTTCACCCTCAGGTCATTGCCCTGGCCGGCCACGGTCACGGGCGCGCCCTGCACCGTCGGGTGTATGCCGTCGACCGTCGCCGGGCTCAACTGACCCTGCACCACGTGATACGTCAGGATGCTGGTCAGCAGCTGCGAGTCCGTCTTCAGCTTGTCGATGGTGCCCGCCGGCAGCTTGTCGAAAGCGGCGTTGGTGGGCGCGAACACCGTGTATTGGCCGTTGTTGAGGGTCGCGACCAGGTTCACGTTGGGGTTGAGCTTGCCCGACAGCGCCGCGTTGAGCGTGGACAGCATCGGGTTGTTCGACGTCGCTGTTGCCACCGGGTCGCGCGACATTCCCGTCACGGATCCCGGACCGCTCGGATTCTGCTTGGCGTAGTCTGCGCAGCCCGTCCCGATGAGGTCACCGGGGGTATCGGCGGTGGCCGTACCCGTCGGTACCGCGGCGACGGCGATGGTCGCGAGGCCCGCGGCGGCAAGCGCTTTCGCACGAATGCTCATCATTGCGTTTCGACTCCTTCGTCACAGGCGGCCCTGGGTGGCCGTCTTTTGCTGGAACACAGGTCATTCGGAGCGGCGGCGCGCGCGGATGGGGGAGCAACGAGAAATTTCAGTGAGTGAACCATTAAGTTGGATTAACGAGTCGCAACGGCGAGGTTGGCTCGGCTACGTTCGCGTCGCGGTGACAAATCCCGGAATGACGGCGAGGTCGTCGGGGCCACCCCGCCACAGCTCGGCCCGCCCCATGCCGGTGAACAGATCGATGACGTTGCGTTCGACCGTTTTCCAGCCCCTGGACGTCAAATACTCGGGAACGTAGCGGTATTCACCCGGGTAGGTCAGGCTGGCCAGGTCGACGTCCAGGCCGCGCCGACGCCAGCGGTCGACGAACGCCCGGCCCGCCTCAACGTGCATCGGGGTCCAGGTGGGCATGTGGTCGGCGGCGAACCGGCTGCCCGCGGCGCTCACCGCCGTGACGTTCTGCAGCAACCGGTTCTGCGCACCGGGCGGAAGGTAGCCGACGAGCAGTTGCTCGGCGATCCAGATGGTCGGTTGAGCGGCGTCGAAGCCGACCCGGCGCAACCCCGGCACCCAATCCTCACGGAGATCGATGCCCACCGCGCAACGGTTCGCCGCCAGCGTGGCGCCCAGCGCGCGCAGCGTTTCCGACTTGAAGTCGAGCACCTGCGGGTGGTCGATCTCGTACACGGTTGTTCCCTGCGGCCACCACAGCCGATACGGGCGGGTGTCCAGCCCGGAGCCCAGGATCACGACTTGGCGAATGCCCGCCCTGCCCGCGTCGGCGAGGAACTCGTCCACGAACCGGGTGTGGGCGGCGAGGATGTCGATGAGGCCGGTCATCATCGGATCGTTGCCGCCGTCGTCCGAGAACAGGCCGTCATCGACGACCCGGATGAAGTACTCGACCCCCGCGGCCCGCACGAGCGGGTCGGCGAACGTGTCGTTCATCAGCCCCTTGTTGGTGGCCACCGCTCTGGCCAGCGCGCCGAACGCCGCGGTCGCCCCGGCACCGCTGGCCGGGTCCCAGCCGTCACCGTCCGCCCGCGCCATCACCGGTCAGCCGTCGATGCGGCGCCGCAGGGCCGGCCCGGCGACCGCTCGCCAACCGAGCAACAGGACCGCGGTGACCGAAGCGGCCACCATCACGAAGCTCGCGGCCACGCCCGCCGAACTGGCCTTGCGCAACAGCATCCCGACCACCACGGTGCACAGCCACACGATCACCCCGGTGGGCGCCACCGCGGTGGGTTGCCGCCAGGCGCGCGACACCAGCCACCCGACGGCGGTTCCGGCCAGGAACGGCCAGGCCGTCGTCGCGACGCCGCCAATGCTGAGCCCTTCGTCGTGGCTGCGGCGTCCCACGGCGCAGAACACCAGCACCGCGACGACGTCGATGGCGAGCCAGGCCAGCCGCTGGAGCCTCAGCATGCCGCGAGAGTACCGGTCGAGCCGGGGATCCTTGACCCCGCGGCGGCGGTGAACCTAGATTCGGCAGGCGATGACTACCGATTCACCCGGCAGGCTCGCGGTCGTGACCGGCGCCGGGTCGGGCATCGGCAGGGCGGTGGCCCTGGCGTTTGCCGCGCGGGGCGACCGCGTCGTCGCCGCCGATCTCGACGAGGCGGCCGCGGCGGCCACCGCCGCGAAGCGACCCGGGCTGATCACCGCGCTGCCGGTCGATGTGGCCGACCCCGCCCGGGTCGACGCCCAGCGGAAAAGGATCCGCGCCGAGCTGGGCGTGCCCACCATCGTGGTCAACGCCGCCGGCTGGGACCGCACGGACCAATTCCTCAATGCCACACCGGAATTCGCGGCCAAGGTGGTGGCGATCAACTACCTGGGGCCGGTGCACGTCTGCAGCGCGTTCCTGCCGGGAATGATCGACGCGCAGGCGGGCGGACGCGTCGTGAACGTGGCCAGCGACGCCGGACGGGTGGGCAGCGCGGGCGAGACCATCTACGCCGGCGCCAAGGGCGGGGTCATCGCGCTCACCAAGTCGCTGGCCCGCGAGATGGCCCGCCACCAGATCACGGTGAACTGCGTGTGCCCCGGGCCGACGGACACGCCGCTGTTCCACGCGCAACCGGAGAAGCTGAAAGAAGCGCTGGTCAAAGCGATCCCGTTTCGCCGGCTGGCCCGCCCGGAGGAGGTCGCCGCGCCGGTGCTGTTCTTCGCGTCCGACGCCGCGTCGTTCATCACCGGACAAGTGATCAGCGTCAGCGGCGGCCTGACGATGGCAGGTTAGCGGCGAGTAAGTGGCAGGCTGACTCCTATGAGCACCGATGCACCCCCCGCCTTTGACCGCGACGACCCCCTGGGCCTGGACGCCTCCCTGTCCGGCGACGAGCTCGCGGTGCGCGACACCGTGCGCAAGTTCTGCGCCGAGCACGTCACCCCGTACGTCGCCGAGTGGTTCGAGATCGGCGACCTCCCGGTGCGCCAGCTCGCCAAGCAGTTCGGCGAGCTCGGCCTGCTCGGCATGCATCTGCACGGCTACGGCTGTGGCGGGGCGTCCGCCGTGCACTACGGCCTGGCCTGCACCGAGCTGGAGGCCGCCGACTCCGGCATCCGGTCGATGGTGTCCGTGCAGGGATCGCTGGCGATGTTCGCGATCTGGAAGTTCGGATCCGAGGAGCAGAAGGAGCAGTGGCTGCCCGGCATGGCCGCCGGCGAACTGCTCGGCTGCTTCGGGCTGACCGAACCCGACGCCGGAAGCGATCCGGCCGCGATGAAAACCCGGGCGCGACGGGACGGTTCGGACTGGGTGATCAACGGGCGCAAGCTGTGGATCACCAACGGGTCGGTCGCCGACGTGGCGATCGTGTGGGCCGCGACCGACGACGGGATCCGCGGCTTCCTCGTTCCCACCGAGGCCCCGGGCTTCGCCGCCAACACCATTCACCACAAGCTGTCGCTGCGGGCGTCGATCACCAGCGAGCTGGTGCTCGACGACGTGCGGGTGCCCGCCGACGCGATGCTGCCCGAGGCAAGGGGTCTGCGCGGC
This sequence comes from Mycobacterium sp., assembly GCF_035506235.1. GTDB lineage: Bacteria > Actinomycetota > Actinomycetes > Mycobacteriales > Mycobacteriaceae > Mycobacterium. The sequence goes on along the minus strand of NZ_DATJPU010000152.1, from coordinate 10,312 downwards.
CCGCTGTCGTGCCTGTCGGAGGCGCGCTACGGAATCATCTGGGGCTCGATGGGCGCGGCGCGGTCGGCGTGGCAGGCGGCGCTCGACTACGCCACGCAGCGCACCCAGTTCGGCCGCCCGATCGCCGGATTCCAGCTGACGCAGGCCAAACTCGTCGACATGGCCGTCGAGCTGCACAAGGGGCAGCTGCTGTCGCTGCACCTCGGCCGCCTCAAGGACGGCGCCGGGCTGCGGCCCGAGCAGGTCAGCTTCGGCAAGCTGAACAACACCCGCGAGGCGATCAAGATCTGCCGGACCGCCAGGACCATACTGGGCGGCAACGGGATATCGCTGGAGTACCCGGTGATCCGGCACATGGTCAACCTGGAATCAGTGCTGACCTACGAGGGCACGCCGGAGATGCACCAGCTCGTCCTCGGCCAGGCATTCACCGGTAGCGACGCCTTCCGCTGATGAGCGGTCTGTCCTATAACCCCGAGCATCACCAATTCCGGCGATTGGTGCGCGATTTCGTGCAGCGGACAGTGGTGCCGTCTCATGAGGGGTGGGAAAGAAGCGGCCAGTGGGAGCGCTCGCTGTTGACCGAAGCGGGAAAGCTTGGGCTGCTTGGCTTTTCGGTTCCGGAGAGCCTCGGCGGACCGGGGATCAATGACTTTCGCTACAACGCGATCGTGATCGACGAGCTACAGCGGGCCGGCGCGGCGGCCGAGGCCATCGCCTTCACGCTGCAAAACGACGTGGTGCTGCCCTATCTCACCGATCTGACGACGCCCGAGCAGCAACAACGCTGGTTGCCCGGGGTGGTGACCGGCGAGACGGTGCTGGGCATCGCGATGACCGAGCCCGGCACCGGCAGCGACCTCGCGGGGATTCGCACCACGGCGGTGCGGGACGGCGACCACTACGTCGTCAACGGCGCCAAGACGTTCATCTCCAACGGCCAGTGCGGCGACCTGTTCGTCATCGCGGTGCGCACGTCACCCGATCAGCACAAGGGCCTGTCGCTCCTGGTGGCGGACGCGGACACGCCGGGCTTTCACCGGGGCCGCAACCTGGAAAAGATCGGACTGCACGCCCAGGACACCAGCGAACTCACCTTCATCGACATGCGGGTGCCGGCCGCAAACCTGCTCGGGCAGGAGGGCGAGGGGTTCTACCAGCTGGTGCGCAACCTGCCGCAGGAGCGGCTCGCGCTGGGGGTGGGCGCGGTGGCCGCCGCGGAGGGCGTCTTCGCCGGCACGCTGGACTATGTGCGGCAGCGCAAGGCATTCGGCGCTCCGATCGCCAGCTTCCAGCACAGTCAATTCGTGCTCGCCGAGCTGGCGACGGAACTCGACATCGCGCGCAGCTATCTCGACGACTGCCTCGCCGAGCACCTATCCGGTCAGCTGACCGCGGCGCGGGCCGCGAAGCTGAAATGGTGGACCACCGACCTGCAGGTGCGCACCGCCGACCGCTGCCTGCAACTGCACGGTGGTTACGGCTACATGCGCGAGTACAGCGTTTCGCGCGCGTTCGTCGACGCCCGGATTCAGACGATCTACGGCGGGACCAACGAGATCATGAAGACGATCATCGCCAAAGATCTGGGCATCTGATGGCCCCGGAAGCCTTTGACTGCGGCGCCCAGGCACTGGCGTTCCGGACCCGGCACGTGCTCGATTCGTTAGTTGCCGATCACCGCCACGCGGGGTATGCACACATGCTGGGAGGTGGCTCATGAAATCTGTTGCCCATCGGATCGGTGTGCTTGTCGCCGCGTGCGGCCTGATGTGCGCCCCCGCGGCAGCCGCCGACCCGGTCACGCTGCCGGCGATGACGACGGGCGGCGGCGGACCGATCATCGGCGGCGGCAACAACGCCGGGATCTCGCAGCAACTGATCGGCCTCGGCAACCCGAACGTCCAGGAGGTCGACGGCGCGGACGCGGCACAGTTCATCACCGGCGCGGCGGCGGTGAGCAACCCCCAGCTCGCGGCGCCCTTCGGGCTGCTCAAGCGGGCGATGGCGTGCCAGACCAACAACGCCGGGTTCGGGGCGCGCGCCTACCGCCGCAACGACGGGCAATGGGGAGGCGCGATGCTGGTCGCCGCGAAGAGCGCGACCCAGAACGTCGACGCCCTGACCGCGTGCGCCAAGACCAATTGGCGGCGGCCCACCCTCGGCAGCGATACCGCGATGTGCAACAGCGGCTGGACCACGCCCAACTCCTTCGACAGCCGCCGCAGCGGTGCCGAGGCCTACTACATCTTCCTCGCCGGCACGGCCGACGACTTCTGCACCGCACTCAACGCGAAGTACAAGACCAACGCCGCTGCGTGGCCGTTCTAAACCGCTTGCAGCTGAGCGATTTTCACCACGGCCGGCGCACCCGAATCCGTGCTCGGGGTGTGCGGTAAGAGGGCCGCGAGGGTCCATAACGCGATGGCGGCGACGAGCACGATCGTGCCGATGACTATCCCGGCGATCGCCATACCGCGGCCCTTTTGACCGGTTCGCTTGATCTGGGACAGCGCGACGAAGCCGAAGATGATCCCGAGAAATGCCCCGATGAACATGCAGATCCACCCGAACAGGGAGCACACCAAAGAAGCGACGGCGAAACCGTTGGTACCGGGCATCTGTGGCGGGGGATACCCGGGTGGCGGCGGGTAGCCATAACCGCCCGGCGGCGGGGGCGGGTAGCCATAACCGCCCCCGGGCGGCGGGTAACCATAACCGCCCGGCGGCGGGGGCGGGTAGCTGGGCGGTTGGTCCGTCACGGGAGCCTCCTCCATCGAGAGGCAACACTTTACTCCGCGTGTCGCCAGCTAGAAGTGCGGTGGATCGGTCGCAGAGCGCCCGTCGGGACGGCCGGCGCCGGAAGGTGCACGCGGCCACCGGGTTTGCTGGCGGAGGACGTCCCGGCTCAGTCGATGTGCGCCGGCGGGTCGGCGAGGGAGGGATCCGAGGGGTGCTGGTCAGGACCCATCACATCGCAGCGCCTGTCGGGCACGAGGTAGGAGCTGGCGCCGTTCGGAATCAAGCGGGTAAATGCCACGCAACGCTGCCAGGTGCCGTCGGGCTGCACGGGTCCATCGCACTTGCTGAGGACGGGTCCTCCGTACTGGCAGCCGGCGCCCGCCGGCGGCGCCGAGGCGATCAGCCCTGCCGCGATCAGCAGGGCAGCGGATCCTCCGACGATGCAGCGCTTCATAGTTGCCTCCCCTCACATCGCCGCCACCACAGACGCTACCGCTTAGCTGACTGGTCTTGGCAGCCTTGGGACTACCATCGATCTGTTATGAGGGCAATCGTCGTCGCGGTCTCCTCCGCGATCGTCTCGGTGTATCTCAGCGTCCCGGCGGTGGCGCACGCCGATCCGTGCGTCAACGGCACCGTCCGGGGTGGTTCCGGTGGTGACGTCTTCCTGTGCCAGGACCGCGGGTGGTTGCACGTCGTGCCGAACGGCGCCAACGGTTATGGCCCAGATCAGCCGCTCCCGCCGACGTGCGCGAGGTTTCCGGACAAGTCCATGTGCCCGACCGACAACCCTCCGCCCGGCTAGCACGCCTGCCAGGCCACCCACGCGCTCGCCGCTCGAATCTCACTGCGCCCCAACCGATTCAGGCCAAATCGCCGCCATCGCTGACACAGTCGAACGCGGGTTCGACTATAGGTGGGGCCTGTGACAACATAGGCTGAACATGCGCTGCGGAGACTACGAACACAAAAGGGGTAGCCATGTCGCGCCATCGCGTCGTCATCATCGGTAGCGGGTTCGGGGGCCTGAATGCGGCCCGGTCACTCAAGCGGGCGGATGTCGACATCACCCTGATCTCGAAGACGACCAGCCACCTGTTCCAGCCGCTGCTGTACCAGGTGGCCACGGGCATCCTGTCCGAAGGCGACATCGCCCCGACCACCAGGCTGGTCCTGCGCAAGCAGAAAGACGTCCGGGTGCTGTGGGGCGACGTCAGCGGGATCGACCTGAAGGCGAAGACGGTCACGTCGCACCTGATGGGCATGGAGACCGTGGCGCCCTACGACAGCCTCATCGTGGCCGCCGGCGCCCAGCAGTCCTATTTCGGCCACGACGAGTACGCCGCCTTCGCGCCCGGCATGAAGAGCATCGACGACGCCCTGGAGCTGCGGGCTCGCATCCTCGGCGCTTTCGAGGCCGCCGAGGTCGCCACCGACCCGGCCGAACGGAAACGCCGCCTCACCTTCGTGGTGGTGGGCGCGGGGCCGACGGGCGTCGAGCTGGCCGGCGAGATCGTCCAGCTGGCCGACCGCACCCTGGCCGGGGCGTTTCGGACCATAACGCCCAGCGAATGCCGGGTCATCCTGCTCGACGCGGCGCCGGCGGTGCTGCCGCCGATGGGCGAAAAGCTCGGCCTCAAGGCGCAACGGCGGTTGGAGAAGATGGGCGTCGAGGTCCAGCTCAACGCCATGGTGACCGCGGTCGACTACATGGGCATCACGGTCAAGGAAAAGGACGGCAGCGAGCGCCGCATCGAATGCGCCTGCAAGGTGTGGGCGGCCGGCGTGCAGGCCAGCCCGCTGGGCAAGATGATCGCCGAGCAGTCCGACGGCACCGAAACCGACCGCGCCGGACGGGTGATCGTCGAGCCGGACCTCACCGTCAAGGGCCACCCGTACGTGTTCGTCGTCGGCGACCTGATGTCGGTGCCCGGCGTACCGGGCATGGCCCAGGGCGCGATTCAGGGGGCTCACTACGCGACCGCGCTGATCAAGCAGGCCGTGAAGGGCCGCGACGATCCGGCCAACCGCAAGCCGTTCACGTACTTCGACAAGGGCAGCATGGCGTTGATCTCGCGGTACAGCGCCGTCGCCAAGGTCGGCAAGCTGGAGTTCGGCGGCTTCATCGCCTGGCTGGCATGGCTGCTGTTGCACCTGTTGTACTTGGTCGGCTTCCGCAACCGCATTGCCGCCATGTTCTCCTGGGGCATCTCCTTCCTGGGCCGCACCCGCGGCCAGATGGCCATCACCAGCCAGATGATGTACGCCCGGCCGGTGGTGGACTGGGTGGAGCGGCAGGCGCAAGAGGGGACGCTGGCGGCGGCCGAACGCATCGAAGCGGCCGAAAAGCAAGCCGGCTAACTGAGGGCCTGGTCGATATCGGCGATCAGGTCGTCGGTGCCCTCCAGGCCGACGGAGATGCGAACCACGTTGTCGCCCAGCCCGATGGCCGCGCGACCTTCGGGTCCCATCGCCCGATGGGTCGTGGTCGCCGGATGGGTGACAAGCGATTTGGCGTCGCCGAGGTTGTTGGAGATGTCGATCAGCCGTAACTTGTCGAGCACCTCGAAAGCCCGTTGTTTGGCCTCGGTTTCGGCGCAGTCGAGCGCGAAGGTGATCACCGTCCCGCCGCCGGCCATCTGGCGCTTGGCCAGGTCGTACTGCGGGTGCGACGGCAGGAAGGGGTAGCGGACCCAGCTCACCGCCGGGTGGTCCTGTAGGAATTCGGCGATCCGGTACGCCGAGGAATTGCCGTGCTCGACCCGAACGGCCAGCGTCTCAAGGCCTTTCAGTAACACCCAGGCGTTGAATGCGCTCATCGCCGGTCCGGTGTGGCGCATCAGCTTCTGCACCGGCCCGTCGATGTACTCCTTGTCGCCGAGGATGGCGCCGCCCAGCACGCGCCCCTGGCCGTCGATGTGCTTGGTGGCCGAGTACACCACCACGTCAACCCCGAGCGGAAAGCCCTGCTGCAGCAGCGGCGTGGCAAACACGTTGTCCAGCACAACTTTCGCCCCAGCGGCGTGAGCCAGCTCGGTCACCGCGGCGATGTCGACCAACGACTGCATCGGATTCGACGGGGTCTCGAAGAACACCGCCGCCGTGGGCACCGAGAGCGCCTCTTCCCACTGCGCGAGGTCGTCGCCGTCGACGAAGACCGTCTCCACACCCCACCGCGGCAGGATCTCGTTGCACACCACGAAGCACGACCCGAACAGGCTGCGCGCCGCGACCAGCCGGTCACCGGCGGCCAGCAGCGCGCCCAGCGAGGTGAACACCGCGGCCATGCCGCTCGCGGTGGCGAACGCCGCGGGCGCCCCTTCGATCAGGCGCAGCCGCTCCTCGAACATCGTCACGGTCGGGTTGCCGTAGCGGGAGTACACGAAACGGTCCAGCTCGCCGGTGAACGACTTTTCCGCGACGGCCGCCGACTCGTAGACATAGCCGGACGTCAAGAACATCGCCTCGGCGGTCTCGTCGAAACCGGACCGGAGCAGCCCGCCGCGCACGCCGATGGTCGCCTGGCTGACGCCGTCGGGCAACGCCTTGGGCGTGCGGACGGAATCCGTCATTGGCGGTTCATCCCTGTTTCCAGGGCAATCCCACCGCGCGCCAACCGGTTTCACCGCGATGACCGCTGGCGTCGAGATGGCCCTCGAATCCGTCCAGCACGTTGTAGGCCGGCGTGATGCCCAGCTGCGTCGCCACCTCGGCCGCGCCGATGGAGCGGTTACCCGAGCGACACAGGAAGATCACGGGCCGCTCTTCGGCGGCGGGTGGGACCTGACCCTTGAGCTCGTCCGCGAAGTTCGCGTTGGGCGTCCCGTTGCCCGTGACCCACTCGATGTAGACCACGTCGCGGCCCAGGCTCGACAGGTCGGGGACCCCGACGAAGCGCCATTCGGCATCGGTGCGCACGTCGACCAACACGGCGCTGGGGTTGTCGCTGAGCAGCTTCCACGCCTCGAGGGGCGTGATGTCTCCTGCGTAGGAGCGTGCGTGGTTTGCACTCATGGCTCGAGCGTAGCGAGGTCGTGCCCGCACCCATGTGGGGGTATGGCGACGTGTGGTGCGTCGGCATTGGCCCGACCGGAAAACACTGCGGTAACTTGAGAAGAAATCCCGAGTGAGCTTGCGAGGGAGCGATGTCCGAAAAGCTGACCGCCGACGTCAAAGCACTGCTCGCAAAGATGGAGACTCGTTGCCCCGACGAGCCGCTGAGCCTGGGCATGGGCAGAGAGATCGTTCAGCTGCTCACACAGGTTGCCGCCGAGCTGGAGATGCTGCGAGGCAAGCCCGAGGGGCCGATCGGATGGTGAAAGGCCGAGGACTCAGGCGCGCGGATTTCGCATACTGAGCCGGCTCGCGACCTCGCGCGCACGGTCGCGCGCGGCCGCCACGTCCGGTGCGGTGGCCAGTGCCACGCCGAGCTTGGCGGATCGCCGTGGCGGCCCGAAGATGCGGAGATCGCTCTCGGGCACTTGCAGCGCACCGTTGAGCGCGTCGGCGGCCGGCGACCCGCCGTCATGGCCGGCATCGATCAGGTGGGCGGCGGCCGGCGACATCATCATGGTGTCCACCGGTAGGCCCAGAATGGCCCGGGCCTGCAGTTCGAACGCCGAAAGCCGCTGGCTGCGCAGCGTGACCCACACGCTGGGGTGCGGGTGCGCGGTGACGTCGGCGAAGTAGACCTCGTCGCCCTTGATCATCAGCTCGACGCCGAAGACGCCGCGCCCGCCGAGCGCCTTGATGATTCGCGCGGCGATCGACTTGGCCGCGTCCACCGCGGCCGCGCTCATCTGCTGGGGTTGCCACGATTCCAGCACGGTTCCGTCGGCGTCGCGATGGCCGATCGGCGAGCAGAATTCGAGCGCGGGACCGTTCGGACCCTCCCTGCGCACCGCGAGCAGGGTGACGTCGAAGTCGACGTCGACCACCGTCTCGGCCATCACCCGCCCCGCCGAGCTGCCGACCGCGCGCTGCCAGGCCGGCTCGATGTCCTCGGGCCCGGAGACCACCGAGTGGCCCCGGCCGGACACCGGCTTCACCAACAACGGATACCCGGCGTGTGCGGCCACCGACTGCAGTTCACCGGCCGATCCGACGAACCAGAACGGCGCGGTGGGCAGCCCCAACTCGTCGGCCGCCAGCCGGCGCAGGGCCTCACGATCCGCGGTGAGCCGCACGGTGCGGGCGTTCGGGACGACTTCGGTGCGCTCGTGCTCGGGACCCGCGCCCGCCGCCTCGAGGGCGCCCACGGCGACCGCGTCGGCGGCCGTCACCACGAACTGGGGTTTGTGTTGTCGAATCGCCCGCGACAGCTCGTCGGCGTCGGTCAGGGGGAACGTCAGCGACTGGTCGGGCGCCCCGCGCGCGGGCGCGGGCGGAGGCTCGCCGACTGCGATCACCCGCGCACCGAGGTGCCGCAGCGCGACCGCCAGCTCCCGGCTCAGCTCACCGGAACCGAGCAGCATCACCTTCGGCCTGCCGTCGGCGTGGGGATCGGGATCGCGCGAGGGAGCTCGCGGGGAAATTTGCGGGGGCAGGACGATCGCGGTCGTCCTGTCGTCCTGCCCTTCGGTCAAGCCGTCAGTCACCGCTCAAGGATAGGTCGGTTCCGGGGAGGCCCGGCCGCCGACGATGCAGCCCGCGCTGGGGCGGGCTGCGGAGGAGGCGGGCAATCTGGCCTAAGCCGCCGACGATGCAGCCCGCGCTGGGACGGCCAATTCAGCCTATGGCTGGCCGGGAAGCAGCCGCACCATCAGCCCGTTGGCCTCGGCCAGCACGGTGTCGTCCCCGTCGACCAACTCCGCGGCGACGAACGCCTTGCGCCCCTCGGCACTGGTGACGCGCCCGCGCACCGCCAGCGGCGCGTCGATCGGCGTGACCTTGCGATAGTCGACATGCAGGAAGGCCGTGCGGCTGATCGGGCGTCCCGCGGCGTGGGAGATCATGCCGAACATGTGATCAAACAGCAGCGGCAGCACGCCGCCGTGCACGGCGTGATTGCCCCCGACGTGGAACCGGCTGAAATATCCCGTCATTTCGACGCCGTCGGGGGCGTAGCGCGTCAGCGTCCAGGGCGGCAGCAGCAGGCTGCCCATGCCCGGCAGGCCGGGCGTGCGGCCGGCCGGCGCCCGGCCCTCCTCGGCCTGGAACGGGCGCAGCACTTCCACCAGGGCCGCGGCACGGTCGGCCGCATCGTCCCAGACGTCCTGAAGGTCTGGGCCCGGGTCGGCGGACACGGCAAGGTCCTGCAGCAGGCGCATCGCCGCGACGAACCGGCCGAATCCCGGGCCGGGGCTGGCCGGGCCGTAGTCGGGAAAGCCGCCGTGGTGCTGGTATTCGGGGTCGAGTTCTCTGGGGTCCGCTTCCGTCACGGGCGGGCCGCCAGGACGTCGCGGCGCACGATCGTCTGGTCACGCCCGGGGCCGACGCCGATGCACGAAACATGTGCTCCGGCAAGCTCTTCCAGCCGCAACACGTAGTCACGCGCCTTGGCGGGCAGGTCGTCGAACTCCCGCGCGTCCGAGATGTCCTCCCACCAGCCGGGCAGCTCGTCGTAGATCGGCTCGGCGCGGTGCAGGTCGCTCTGGGTCATCGGCATGTCGTGGATGCGCTCCCCGTCGATCTGGTAGCCCACGCAGACCGGCACGGTCTCCAGGCTGGAGAGCACGTCGAGCTTGGTCAGGAAGAAGTCGGTGATGCCGTTGACCCGGGTGGCGTAGCGGGCCACGACGGCGTCGAACCAGCCGCAGCGCCGGCGCCGCCCGGTAGTGACGCCGAATTCGCCGCCGGTCTTGGACAGGTATTCGCCGTTCTCGTCGAACAGCTCGGTGGGGAACGGGCCGGACCCCACCCGCGTGGTGTAGGCCTTGAGGATGCCCAGCACCGCGGTGATCCGGGTCGGGCCGATCCCGGACCCCACGCACGCGCCGCCCGCCGTCGGATTCGACGACGTCACGTAGGGATAGGTGCCGTGGTCGACGTCGAGCAGGGTGCCCTGCGAGCCCTCGAGTAACACCGTCTCGCCGGCCTCCAGCGCCGCGTTGAGCAGCCGGCGGGTGTCGCGGATGCGGTGCCGGAACCCCTGCGCCTGTTCCAGCAGGGCCTCGACCACCTGGTGCGGGTCCAGCGCCTTGCGGTTGTAGATCTTGACCAGGATCTGGTTTTTGAGTTCCAGCGCGGCCTCGACCTTGTGGGTCAGCTGCTCGGGGTCGAGCACATCGGCGACGCGGATGCCCTGGCGGGCGATCTTGTCCTGGTAGCACGGCCCGATGCCGCGGCCGGTGGTGCCGATCTTCTTGTTGCCCATGTAGCGCTCGGTGACCTTGTCGATGGCCACGTGGTAGGGCAACAGCAGGTGCGCGTCGGCGGAGATCAGCAGCTTCGTGGTGTCGACGCCGCGGTCCTCGAGGCCCTTCAGCTCGTCGAGCAGCACCCCCGGATCCACCACCACCCCGTTGCCGATCACGTTGGTGACCCCCGGCGTCAGCACCCCGGACGGGATCAGGTGCAGCGCGAAATTCTCACCACTGGGCAGGACGACCGTGTGCCCGGCGTTGTTGCC
>NZ_DATJPU010000151.1:0-10192 GCF_035506235.1 Mycobacterium sp. | reverse complement strand
GTCGCGTTCGCCAGCGCTACCCGACCAACCGATGCGACGCCGGATGCTAGCCTTCGTTGGCAACACCGCCGATGTAGTTCAATGGCAGAACATCAGCTTCCCAAGCTGAATACGCGGGTTCGATTCCCGTCATCGGCTCCACGTCATCCCGGCAGGTCAGAAGTACCAGCAAGGCATCCTGGAGACCTTCCACCCCCGTCGACGGACCCTTTTGTGCCATTAGCGTGCCATTAAGGCGAGGGCATGCCCTTGCGATGTGCCTCAACCATGGCCGACAGCTCCTCGGCGATCCGTTGGTCGGCGTCGCTGGTAGCGCGCTGGTAGATCAGCGCCGCGCGCATGTCATCGTGGCCCATCCGAGCCATGAGATCCCTGGTCGACGTCCCGGACTTCGAGGCCCAGATGTTTCCCGCGTGTCGCAGATCGTGGAAGTGCACGCCCTTCATACCGAGCCTTTCGACCATCGATGACCACTTGACCCGCTGCGAAAAGTTCGACCGTCGGACGGGACCGCCGGATAGTTCGCCTGTGAAGAGCAGGGACCCGGGATGCTCGCCGACGTAGTAGGTGATGTGTTTCAAAAGGTCGTCACGGATGGCTTCGGGGATGGCGACCTCTCTGACGCCGGCCCGCGATTTGGGCGGGCCGAATACGATTCCCCGGCCTGGCAGCTCGACGATCGCCCTTGTGATCCTGATGCTCGACCCATCGAGGGCGATGTCCGAGCGCCGAAGGGCGGCCACCTCGCCCCAGCGCATCGAGCCAAACGCGGCCAGGAGCACCAGCAGCCGATAGCGATCAGGGACCTCTCCCGCGATCTGGAAAACCTGCGCGATGCTGACCACGGGCCGCTCGTCGGGGCTTTCGCGATCGGCACCACGGACGATGCATGGATTGCGCGGCACGATCTTGTCCTCGTTCACCGCTGTGTTCATTGCGGCCCTCAACAGGCGGTAGGACTTCGCGGTGACAGTTGCCGAAACACCGGACGCAAGACGACCGGCTCGCCAATGCCGGATCAGCGATGTGGACAGCTTTCCTAGCTCGACTCCGCCGAGTTTCGGGTCGATGTGTTTACGGAGCAGCCACTTGTACAGCTCTATCGTTCGCGGTCGGAGACCAGGACGCTGGATAATCCACGCAGTGACATAGTCATGCACCGTAATGCGAGCCCGCCCGGGGTCCGTCCACTCGCCGCGCAGTACTTGCGTCTCGGTGATCGAAAGCCACTGCTCCGCACTACGTTTCGTGTCAAATGTTCGCAGGGCCGTATGGACTCGCCCGTCGGGCCCTCGGTATCTCACCTGCCAACGCTTTGACGGCAGTTGCCGAACGCTTCCGAATCCCCGGCGGCCCGGCTTGTTTGCCACTACGACGCTCTCAGGTCGTGGCGCACGGTGGTTGCAGTGATTGGCGCCACCCGGCCGGCCTGCGCATAACTGTCTAGGTCCTCGATCGACAGGCGCACGTGCGCACCAAATTTGTGGAATGCGATCCGCCGTTCCGAAATCAAACGACGGACGAATCGCACCGAGGTATTCAGGTATTCCGCCCCCTGCTCGACCGTCAAATATCCTGATTCCATTGTTGATTCACCCCGACCTATCACGCCGTCACTCGAGTTGCCCACGTTTCGTCTCCGCCCGGTGGTCCAGCGGCCAGTAACGCTCTGCTGTATTCGCTGCGCCAGATAACGCGTTGGGCGACGGCGCGCATGATCAGCTCGTCGCGGGGCGGGATCGCCCGGTCGCCGGGTTCGCATTTCAAGATCGCCACTCTGCCCGGGTCACGCACAGGTTTGCTGATCCCGGCGTCGGCGAGGAGTTGCCGAACAAATGCCTCACGGTCGGCCCGATGGTCCGGGAGGGTCTTGCCGGTCCATTTTCGGGACACCAGCACTCGACGTCCGGGCAGCCCGAGGGTGCTGCGGCGGTGTGCCTTGCCCTTGCACTGGCCCGGCAACGTTTTGCTGTTTGCGCCTTTCGGGACGATGCCGTAGCGCAGCCAGACCGGGCACCGCTGCGAACACGGCGTGATCGCAAGTTCGGCGTGCAACCGTTCATGATGAGCCCGCTGCGCAGAGGTGGCGGGTTCGATGACTTCGCTGATCGATTTCGTCAGGTACTTGGTGAGGTAGCCGATGTGGCGTCCGGCTTCCTCGGTGCCGCCCAGGATGCCCTTGGGCTTGCACTGCTCCCCGAACCGCACCACGTGAGCCGGCTGCGCGTCCTCGTCGCCGGCGAGCGCATCCAGCGCCTCATCCCACGACTTGAGAGGCGTGCGGGTGTCCGGATCGATAAACGTGCGAGCATCCCGATCCCACACCGGCCAGTCTTCTTCGTGATCGCACGCGTAGACGAGGTCGTCGTGGTTGGGCCACCACACCTGGTGGTAGGTGGCGGCCACGACCTGCCTGGTGATCTTGTGCGGGATCGCGCCCCGCAACGCGGCGTGCAGATGCGGTGCGGCGCGTTTCTGCGGTTCTACCGTCGCGAAGTACTGCACCTCCCATCCCAGGACGCGCCGCAGGTTCTGGATCAAGCGGTCCACCAACGAGGAGAAGTGGATCGCATCCCGCGCGGCACGCCGGTAGTCGTAGGTGTCCGGGTCCACCGGTGCCCCGTTGCGGATCGCGCCGTAGCTCTCGCAGGTGAGAGTCAAGAACATCGACGGCCGGTACTTCCCGGCGTATTGCCGCCCGACGGTCGTTTTGCGCACCTGCCGGGTGGGCAGGTCTGGGGCGTCCTGGCGTCGTCGGGTGGAACGCGTGCGCGTGATGGTGGCCGGCGCATCCGGTGACGGGATACGCCCGCGCATACCGGACGCGCGCAGCTCGTCGTCGACGGAACCGATTTTCGCCCGCAGCTCCTCGGCAGCCGCATGGTCGCCCTCATCGCACGCGGCGCGGTACACGCCGATCAGGTCCGCGCGGTGGGCGAGCAACTCGGTTTGCACGTCGCTCGGCGGGTGAGATTGCTGGACGGGTTCGTGGTCGAGGTGCCAGCCGTCGCGGAGTTGCTGCATCCGCAGCAGGCGTGCCTTTTTCGCGCATGACGGGCACTGGGATTCCATCGTTGATTTGCATGGCACAGCCACGTAGTCGGTGACCCCGGTGTCGAGGTTGAGAGTGCGCATCACTAACGGCCGCACACACACCCCGTGCTTTTCTGCAGCCGAGCCCGCGACGTCGTGGAAGCAGGGTCGGGCGCGGCGGTCGGCAGCTGTTTCCCGCCGACCCGACTCTCGTCCGGGTTGATCGGTTGTCAAGGGTGACTTGGCAGTCGATTCGGTGTCTGTGATCACGGCGCACGCCTGTCGTCCGGTTCGTCGGGCAAGTGAGGACGGTGGGCTGGGATGAAATACTTTGTGAGGTGGTCGATGTCAGCGTCGGTGACGTGGTAGGCGCGCACCCGTAGCGGTTCGCTGGTCCCATCGACCATGACGTATCCCAGGCCGGGTGTGCTGTCGGGAATCTGGTCGCAGACCGCGCCGGCCTCACGTGCGGCCGCCCCGAGCACCATCCCGGTTTGGGTGGCTTCGGTCATCCGCAGTCCAATCCGCACGGTAAAAAGCTGCCGCACCGGCAAGGTGTCTTTGGCCGGGTCCTGCGCGGCGGCGATGACGCTCACTCCGACAGCGCGGCCCTGGGACAGCAGCAGCCCGAGGAGTTGTTCGATTTCGGCTCGGATTTTGCGGTCGGTGCCGTAGGCGGTCAGCGATACTAGTTCGTCGATGATCACCACCAGAAGCGGTTCGGCCTCGCTGGGGGTGTGCAGGCGGGTATGGCCCCGCAACCGCGCTGCCCGCCTTGTCATCACCGATACCAGCGCCCGCAGCAGCCCAAGCGTCGTCTCGGCGTGGTCGTGGCTGAATGCGGCAAAAAGCGGGGCACCGCGACCCAGTTCCATCCCGCCCTTTGGGTCGATCACGCAAAGTCGCACCGTTCCGGCTCGCACAGCCGGCGCCAATCCAGCGATGATCGACCACAACACGCTGCCCTTGCCCGACCCGGTGGCCCCAGCCACCAGGACGTGATGCCCGAGCATGGGCAGCACCCATGATCGATGCCCATCGGCGGCCCCGACCGTAACCGCGACCAGATCGGTCCGGGTGCCGTAGCCAGGGCGCGGCAACGGGATAGGCTGGGACAAATCGTCGCCGCGGTGGACCACAATGCTCACCTCACCGGGCCGAACGGACCGGACAGTCAGTCGCGAGCATCGCCACGTTTCGGCCAGCGCGGCGCCCTGTTTTTGCCAATCCGCCACAGTCTGGCCGGTCACGATGCGCACCACCAATGCATCGGTCCCGCCGCCGATGCGCACTGACAGCAGTCTCGGGACGAGCGTGCGCTCGCCGAGCCGCGCAGTTAACCCGTGCAGCGTGCACACCTGCTCCCAGGAACGCGTGTATCGCCACCAGGTCAGCCAGGACGCCCGGATCGGGTACCACACCACGCGATGAAACGACTCGCGGTCCAGATAGCACCACAGCCCGTAGCTGACCGCCCACACGACGACCACGACGACACCAAGTCGCCAACCAGCCACCGCGGTCGCGGCCAGTGCTAGCACGATCGGCATGCTCGCGAGCGGGAACCGAACCGCCCACCACGCCAACAATCCGATCACCTTCGCCGCTCCCACCACCATGGCCTCGACGAAGTCGTCCGTCGCGCTCTCAGAGTGCTTGCTACCGTGGGATTTCGATTGATCCGTCACGACTGATCCCCTTCCCATCCTCGTGAATCCGGTTTATCGATAGCGTGATTGGGCGCCCACGACCCCACACCCGACACAGTGGCGCCGGGACTGGCTCGTCGCCTTCTGTCCCCATCAAGCGCCCACCTTCGCCGGCTCGCTACGCACCGACGTAGCCGACTTCGAGTCGGGTCCCGGCGAATTCGTGTCACCCTTGATCCCAGTCGCCCGGTACACGTAGCCGACGTATGTGAACTCGCCCTGTCCCATCCGGCGGGCCTCGGCTGTCAGGCCAACCAGCTCGATCATCCGTATCCCGCTGCCCAACAACAACTCCGGTGTTGCTGGCACAGGCTGGACCCGTGCCAAGAACGTCACCTCAAAACTCGCGCGTTTTGCCTTATCCTCGTCTGGGTCCGACACCGCTCCGACCCACTGCAACAAGCCCGTCACCGGATCGGTCTTCTGCACGTTCGGACGCTCGTACTCCATATCCGGGCTGATCGGGCCCAACAGCATCAGCCCCTTCGGGAACACGTCCGCGTGCTCCACCGGGAACCTGTGTCCCCGCTTGATCGCCATGTCGTTTGTCCTTTCACTGATAACTCCTCTAGACAAGTAGCAACTTACATAGTTGTCTATAGGAGTGCAACCTAAACGGTCAAGAATTTTCCTACTGAGCGTTCAGCGAGCCCAGAACTCGTATTCCAGCACGTACGCGGGAGCGACCTTCACTGTGTCGCAGACTTCAACCGCCACGTCGTTGGTGTCGTACGCAGTCCGCAGCACCGTCAAGACCGGAACGCCCGCTCCGATCTCCAAGGCCCGCCGTTCTTCAGGGGAGGGCATCCGAGCTGCGACTTCCTCGGTGAACCGTGCGAGCACGTGACCGTTCTCTTCCAAACGCGCGTAGATCCCGCCCGGTCCTGTGTCCACCTGCTCGATCTTGGTGCCTTCGGCAAACGCTGCCGGTATGTATGAGACAGCGGTCTCAATCGGTCGCCCATTCGCCAGGTAGCGCCTCGACCGCACGATAATCTCATCATCGGTCGACAGTCGAAGTCGCTCAGCCAGAACAGAGTTTGGCCTTTCGCGGGTCACGACAATGTGGTCGACTTGCGGCGAGTACCCAGCCTTTTCCGCCTCAACGGTAAACGCTGCCTTACCCTCCGCGCGATGCTTTCGCGCAAATCGATCCGACGCCAATCGTCGGATTGGCGGGCTCGGCCGGACGAACACTCCGCGACCGTGCTCGGAGACCACCAGTCCTTCGCCACGTAGCTCTTGCACGGCCTGCCTGACCGTCATGCGTGCCACGCCGAAATGCTCGATCAACTCCGCCTCGGACGGAAGTCGCTCGCCGGAGGCCAGGCGATTGGATTCAATCGCCTCCCGCAACATGGCCGCGATCTGCCGATATGACGGACGATCGTCCGCCCGGTCGATCTGACCAAGTTGCAGCACTTGAGAACCTTCCATCGCATCTCTAGACGACTAGTCTACGTACTAGTGTTCGCGCGTGTCACTGCGAACCGTGATGAGATGGAGGCCCAACGATGGCAGCCACGCCCAAACACTCGGTCAGCGTCGCCGGCATCGTCGTAGGTGACGATGACCGAGTTCTCGTGATTAGGCGCGACGACAATGGTGACTGGGAGGCGCCGGGTGGCGTCCTTGAACTGGGCGAATCCTTCGAAGACGGTGTTCGACGCGAGGTCCTGGAGGAAACGGGGTTAGCGATCTCGGTGGAACGCCTCAGCGGTGTGTACAAAAACCTCACCCATGGAATCGTCGCGCTTGTCTTTCGTTGCCACCCTGCCGCCGGCGACACTCACCCAACTGCCGAAGCCCGCGAAGTCCGTTGGATGACCAAAGAGGAAGTCGAATCCTCGATGAACCCTGCGTTCGCTGTGCGCGTACTGGACGCCTTCGACGACCACGTCCATTCGCGTGCCCACGACGGAGTCAACCTCGTATCGCGCTAGCGACTACGACCCCTGCGGCAACACGCGTTGCCTCTGCCGTGTAGCCGTGTAGCGCATCTGCCGAATTTCGCCCTATGGGATCAAGGCGGCCCGCACGCGCGCCGCGCCAGGCCGCTGACCGGCCCTGCCGCTCGTCCCTCGCTCGGGGCCGGGCGGCCCGGCAATCGATCGCTGAGCAGCGCCGAGGACGATCCTGGGCTGGGATTCTGGCGACCTGCACTGACCGACCACCGCGGTTCGTCGTTGGCTGCTCGTATTCACCGTTGAACGTCGCGGCCGAGGAAGCCAGATGGGTCGTGCCACGAGTCGCCTTGGTCGGCCGGGCCACGGGACGCTTCGGCCCCGGCCCTACGGTCTCCACGTCTATGAAGTCCTACCAGCGGCCGGAGGGCACCCTCACCGGTCCTCATCGGCGCAATTATCTGACTTTCCGACCGGACGAGTAAAGGGCGCCTTCGGCGTCACTACGTGATGGCGTCGCCACCCTTGACACGCCCGCTCGTCAGCACAGGATCGCCTGTATGAGAAACAGGGGATAGCAGGAAGCAGGTGGTGATCTGCGGTGTGAGAACTTTCTTTACTGATATCAAGGGCGAGCGAAAGACACATACTGAGCTACGTAGTGGCGCGAGTTAACGCCCCGCCATTGGAGAAGGAGGCGTGAAATAATTCGGAGGCCGCCGATGGGCCCACTTCTGTCGTGACGAGATGGTTGTTGGCATTTGTTCTAGTGACGCAGGTACCTGGCGATCAGGGGACGGGACGGCAAGGCTGCGACTCGCCATAGCCGGAAAACTTAAATGCGGTGACTGGAGGATGGTATGCGGCAAGCGTTTGTGTCTTACGCACGAGAGAACAAGCCCGATATTGAGACGCTGGTCGGGCATCTGAACCGTCTGGGATGTCCGACGTGGTTCGATTCTAATCTGCAGGGCGGCCAGGACTGGTGGCAGGAGATCCTTCGGCGCATCGCCGATTCCGATGTCTTCGTCGCAATCGTTTCCGAAGCCACATTGAAGTCGGTGCCGTGCGCACGTGAACTCCGGTGGGCGCGGCAGCTCAACAAGCCGGTGCTGCCGTTGGCGCTGGAGAAGATTCCCGAGGCGTTACCTGAAGACCTGGCGACGCTGCACATAGTGGATTATTCGGAACACGGCGAGGAGAGAGTGTTCGCACTTGCCGGTGCCCTCAACGGGCTCCCGCCGGCACCGCCGCCGCCGGATCCGCTCCCGACGCCGCCGGAGGCGCCGCTGTCGTACCTCACCGACCTGATCGGCCGGGTGGGCCAGTCTGAACCGTTGACATACGAACAGCAACATCAGATCGTCGTTGCGCTCCAACCTGCCCTGGGGTCGGCTGACCCGGACGAGCGACAAGGCGGCCTCGACATCCTCGAGGCCTTCAGGAAGCGCCACGACCTGTACGCAGAAGTCGGCCGGATACTGGATCAACTCGGCGGGACCGACGAGAGCCGTCGCGCTGACGATGTGGAGCGAGATTACGAGCGCGCCGTCGAGGCGCAGGCCGCCGGAGAGTGGGAGAAGGCGGATGACCTATACGCCAAGATCCTCGCGGCCAGACCGCGCTACCGCGACGTCGCCGAACGCCTCCAGCAGTGCCGGACGGCCCGGCAGGTAGCCGAGCTACAAGGCCAGCTTCGGCAATACGCTGAGAACGCCAACTGGCAAGCAGTCATCGATACCCACCGCGAGCTCACCAGGCTCGACGCGTCCGCCGCCGATCGCGCCTTCGAGCAAACCGACCCTGACACCGCCGTGGCGATCGGGGATGTCGCGTTATCCGCGGACGCCACGCCGGTGGCCGTCAACGCTTACCGCCGGGCCGCCGCAGCCGGAAAGCCCGAGGCCATGGTCAAGCTCGGCACCCTGCTCGCCGACAAGGTCGACCCGCCGGAGTTGGCAGCCGCCCGTGACTGGTTCGAAAAAGCCGCCCAGGCGGGTGACACAAAGGGTATGAGAAGCCTCGGCATCCTGCTCGCCGACAAGGTCGACCCCCCAGAGTTGACCGCCGCCCGTGACTGGTTAACCAAAGCCGCCGAGGCGGGGGACACCGACGCGATGACACACCTCGGCAACCTGCTCGCCGACAAGGTTGATCCGCCCCAACTGACCGCCGCCAGTGACTGGTTAACCAAGGCCGCCGAGGCAGGGGACACCGACGCGATGACACACCTCGGCATCCTGCTCGCCGACAAGGTCGATCCGCCGGATGTGGCCGACGCCCGGCGCTGGCTAGAGAAGGCCGCCCAGGCCGGCAACACCTATGCCATGAAATCCCTAGGTATCCTGCTGGCCGATAAGGTCGACCCCCCAGAGTTGACCGCCGCCCGTGACTGGTTAACCAAGGCCGCCGAGGCAGGGGACACCTACGCGATGAGAGCCCTCGGCCTCCTGCTCGCCCACAAGGTCGATCCGCCGGATATGGCCGACGCCCGGCGCTGGCTAGAGAAGGCCGCCCAGGCCGGCAACACCGACGCCATGACTTCACTGGCTATCCTGCTGGCGGAGGACCCGCCGGATCTTGACGGCGCGCGCCGCTGGTACGAGAAGGCCGCCCGGGCCGGGAACCTGTTGGCAGCACTTTTGTTAGGAGACCGGCTGCTGATGCATTCCGATGACATTACCGCTGCCCGCTATTGGCTGGAGAAACCCGCCCAAGATGGGTGGATCGATGCCATGTTTGCGCTTGGCGTCGCGCTGCAGAGGCGCCCACGGGATCTGGCGGGAGCACGCTACTGGTTCGAAAAAGCCGCCGAGGCAGGGAACATCGACGCCATGAAATCCCTAGGTTACCTGCTGGCCGACGAGCTCAGCCCGCCGGATCTTGACGGCGCGCGCCGTTGGTACGGGCAGGCCGCTCGGGCCGGCGACGCCGACGCGAAGAAGGAACTTCTCGCGCTGAAAGCCCGCTCGATATTCCGGCGATTTAAGGGGTGAACGCCGAGACTCTGCGCAACTGGATCCGTCGACAGCAGGTCGACGACGGTCAGCGTGACGGTGTTTCCTAAGTGGTTTCGGCATCATCACCTTCGGAAACGCCTTGCCGTGTTCCCAGAAGGCGGAACAGTACGACGAAACCGTCCGCAAAGCGTAGCGCCGTAACTCGTTCCGGTGTCACGACATTGTCACAACCCCACCCGCTTTGACAGGACCACAGCGGACTCAAGTGAACACATTGCGCAGGTACCCGGCGTTTACAAACCCGTCCGTACCGCGGCGGTTGGCGAAAACCGACTTCCCAAGCTGAATACGCGGGTTCGATCCCTCGCCTTGGTCAACGCGCCGGGCTAGCCCGCCCCGGGGCCGCCCATCCAAAAATAACTGCCCCAGGCCGTGCCGCTGTTCATTGTTGACCGTCTCTTTCGATGGCGACCACACGGGGCTTGATCGTCACTTGTGATGCCGAGGGCTTTTGGCGCGGGTAGGGCTCGTCGCCACCGTCATCGTGGCCATGAACGCCGCGTGTGCCGGTCAGGGCGGTCACCCC
>NZ_DATJPU010000150.1:0-2834 GCF_035506235.1 Mycobacterium sp. | reverse complement strand
GCAGCTGACCGCTCAGCAGGCCCAGCAGGCTGGATTTGCCGTCCCCGTTTCGCCCGACAATGCCGATGCGCGCGCCGTCGTTGACACCGAGGGTGACGGACTCGAACACCAACTGAGTCGGGTATTGCAGGCGGACGGCCTCGGCTCCCAGTAGGTGCGCCACCCGGCCATTATTCGAGAGTCAGCAGGGCACGGTCGACGTGGGTTCGGGTGTCCGCCGACGCGGTGCCGGCCACTGCGTCCAGGAAGCGGCCGGCGAGGTCGCGCACCTTGAGGTTCATCTCCTGGGAACGCCAGACGAGGATCTCGAACGCGCGCTGCGCGGTGATGCCGTAGGCGGCCATGAGCACGCCCTTGGCCTGCTCGATCCGGGCGCGAGCGTCGGCCACCGCCTCCAGGACGTTGGTGATGTCGGTGTGCAGTGAGTCGGTGACGTCGACGTAGAAACCCGATGTGCCGGCCAGCGCGCCGCTGTCATCGAGCATCCGGTCACCCGCGACGACGACGCAGCGGGTGTGTCCGGTGGTGTCGATGATCCGGTGCCGGCTGCTGAACGGCTTTCCCTTGAGCACGTGGTCCAGCACGGCCGCGACGCGCTCCCGGTCTTCGGGGTGCTTGTGCTGGAGCAACAGTTCCGTGGTGGGCTCGACCTGTCCGGGCTCGTAGCCGTGCATGCGCGCGACGGCGTCCGACCACTCCCAGCGCTGGCCGTCCATGAAAAACCGGAACCTGCCGACGCGCTGCGGCTCGCCCAGCCCCAGGACCAGGTCGACGGCGCCCAGCTCCTGTTCCTCGACGGCATCAGACATGAGGTCGGACATCAGCGCCTCGGAGGGCGACGTCGCGCCGTCTGCCTCCCCGTTGCGACGCTGAGTGGTTTCGTCGTCGAAGTTCACAGTCATCGCGTGTCCTCCCACAGTGCTTGATGCTTTTGCCTATCAATGCCCATTTTGGGCCGCTTCATGCGCGGTTACAGACGCCGCGGGGCCCGTCACCCGACCCGGTACTGCTCGGCGTCGCGGTGTTTGAACGCGAGCCCCAGGCCGGGCCGGTGCTGATCCGGCCGCAACGCCCCGCCGTCGGGGGGCAGGGCGCCGTCGAAGAGCATCTGCTCGATGCGGTGATGGTCGTGGAAGTACTCCAGGTGGCGCAGGTTGGGAATCGCGGCGGCGACGTGGGCGTGCAGGTTGGGGGCGCAGTGCCCCGAGACGTCGACGTTGTGCGCGGCGGCGACGGCCGCGGCCCGCAGCCAGTCGGTGATGCCACCGCAGCGGGTGACGTCGATCTGCAGGCAGTCGACCGCTTCGGCGGCCAGCATGCGGCGAAAATACGTCAGGTCGTAGCCGTATTCGCCGGCGGTGACGTCCGGGGTCACCTGGTCGCGCACCTCCCGCAGCCCGGCGAGGTCGTCGGACGACACGGGTTCCTCGAACCAGGTGACGTCGTGGTCGGCCATGGCGTGGGCAACCCGGATCGCCTGCTTGCGGCGGTAGCCGCCGTTGGCGTCGACGTACAGTTCGGTGTCGGGCCCGATCACCTTGCGCGCTAGCGCGATTCGGTCCAGGTCGCGGCGCTCGTCGGAGCCCGACGACTCGCCGATCTTGATCTTGACGCGGGGGATCTTCCAGGTGTCGACCCAGCGCTCCAATTGGGCGCGGGTCTCGCGCTCGTCGTAGGTGGTGAAGCCGCCGCTGCCGTAGATCGGCACATCGGGTTGCGCCACGCCGAGCAGCCGGCACACCGGGATGTCGAGGAGCTTGCCCTTGAGATCCCACAGCGCGGTGTCGACCGCCGAGATCGCGCAGGAGACCAGGCCGGGGCGCCCGCTGTTGCGGATCGCCCGGACCATCGAGTCCCAGGCGCCGGTGATGTCGAGGGCGCTGTGCCCTTTGACCGCGCTGGCGAGCGGCCCGGTGATCAGCTCGCGGCACGCCCCGGCGGCGTAGGTGTAGCCGAGCCCGCGCCGGCCGCCCGCGACCGCCTCGGCCAGGATCAGCGTGGTCGACGACCAGGCGAAGGTGCCGTCGGCTTCCGGTGCGTCGGTGGGGATTTCGTAGGCCTGCGCGGTCACCTCGTCGATGCAGGCGTCGATCCGCGTGCTTGGTGACATCAGGGACTCCTAGGTTTTGAGGGCGGCGCGAACGTCGCCCGGCATCGTGTGCCGCGCAACCGCTTCGGCGATGCTGTGGCGCAGCCGGACGAGGATGGCCAGCGCGTCGCCGGTCGGGGCGTCCGCCACCACGGGCGTCCGCCGCGCCTGCGCCGCGCCGGCCACGGCGAACAGGCCGGCGGTTGCGGCGCTCAGCAGCGTCAACCGCCGCGACCCGCGGTCGACGGCCGCCCAGACGAGCATCGTGGCCGCGTGCACGAAGTCGACCTCGGCGCCCAGCGCCACGCTCACCGCGTCGGGCCGCACGTCGGTCACCGCCGCCTGCGTCAGCAGCCGCGCCCCCAGGATGCGGGTCACCGTCCGCTCCCGGCCCGTCGCGGCCTTGCCGGACGCCAGCCGCAGCAGCGAACTCGGCGCGGCGAGGAGCACCAGCCCGTAAACGATTCGCGCCCAAGCCGTCATCGCGCCCGCCGCAGCGCCAGGAGCGCACCCAGCCCGAGCCCCAGCACGCCGGTGCCCCCGACGAGGGGATGCTGGGACAACCACACCTGCGGGCTGTGGGCGTGGGACTTGCCGTCGAACCCGCCGTGGGCGCCGTGGTCGCTGCCGGGCTCCTGATCGACCGGCTGCCACAGGTTGGCCGGCTGCCGGCCGTTCACGCGTTCGTCGGTCTGCTGCGAGTCGAATCCGGTGCGGCCGAGGTAGCGATCCAGCAGCGGCGCGA
>NZ_DATJPU010000149.1:0-4298 GCF_035506235.1 Mycobacterium sp. | reverse complement strand
CGCCCGGCCGCAGCCCGGGATGGCGCTCCACCACGGTGACCGAATAACCATGGCGGGCAAGCCAATACGCGACCGTCGTGCCGGCGACGCTGGCACCGGAAACCAGAATATCGGTCACGTGATTCCTGCCAGCCTCTTTGCTTCCGTAAAGATGTCGTCGAGCATTTCCGGAGTCAACCTACCGGTGAACATATTCTGCTGGCTGGGGTGGTAGCAGCCGAGCAATCGCACGCCGGGCTCCAGCTCCGCCACGGCGCCGTGGCCGAACCGCGGCTTGCGCAGGCCGGACACCCCCGGTAGTCGCAGCGCGCTCTGCCAGGCGAACCCGCCCAGGGCCACGATCACGCGGACATACTCGGACACCAGCCGCCATTCGGCCTCCAGCCAGGGCCAGCAGGTGTCCCGTTCCGCCGGCGTCGGCGCGTTGGCCGGCGGCGCGCAGCGCACCGGGGCGACGATCCGAACCCCGTTGGCGCGCAGGCCGTCCGCGGCGTCCACACTGGTCGGCTGGTTCACCAGCCCGGCCCGGTACAGGGCCGCGTACAACTGGTCGCCGGAGCGGTCGCCGGTGAACATGCGTCCGGTCCGGTTGCCGCCATGGGCGGCGGGCGCCAGCCCGACGATCAGCAGCCAGGGCCGCTCCGATCCCCACCCCGGCACCGGCCGCCCCCAATAGGGCTGGTCGGCGAAGGCGCGGCGTTTGACCGCCGCCACCTCCTCGCGCCAGGCGACCAGCCGCGGGCAGGCCCGGCAGACGCTGATCACGGCGTCCAGTTCGGGTATCGACCGGACCTGGGCGCTTAAGGCGACCACTTGGGCGGCGTCGGCGGCGACCGGGGTCCGCGGCGTCGCCGGATCCCCCGGCCATCCGGTGCCGGGACCGACCGGAGAAGCGAACCGCTGGCCGGTATTCGGGTGGGCGAGCACATGAACATCCTGCATGAGAGGCGAAATTCGGTGGTTTCAGCCGTGGGTTTGGCGCTACATTCAGCCGCGATATCCCATGAAAAGCGGCGGCCCGGCGTTCCTGATCTTCTTCGCCACGTTGACGGCGACTGCGGGTACCGGCATTTCGATCGTCGCGTTCCCGTGGCTGGCCCTGCAGCACCACGACAGCGCGAAGGACGCGTCGATCGTGGCCGCCGCCATGACGGTGCCGCTGGTGTTCGCCACGCTGGTCGCCGGCACCGCAGTCGACTTCTTCGGGCGCCGCCGGGTGTCGCTGGTGTCCGATTCGCTGTCGTGTTCGGCGGTGGCCGCCGTGCCCCTGACCGCGTGGTTTTTCGGCGCGGCAGCGATCAACCTAGCGGAGCTGGCCGTGCTGGCCTTCTGCGCGGCCGCCTTCGACCCGGCCGGGACGACGGCGCGCCAGTCGATGCTGCCGGAGGCGGCCGCCCGCGCGGGCTGGTCGCTGGACCGCACCAACAGCGTCTACGAGGCGGTGCTCAACCTGGCCTACATCCTGGGCCCGGGCATCGGCGGTTTGATGATCGCGATGGTCGGCGGCATCAACACGATGTGGGTCACGGCGGCACTGTTCGGGCTGTCCTTCCTGGCAATCGGGGCGCTGCGGCTCGAGGGCGCCGGCAAGCCGCACCACGCGACCCGACCCGACGGGTTGATGTCCGGCATCGCCGAAGGGCTGCGGTTTGTCTGGAACCTGCGGGTGCTGCGCACGCTCGGCTTGATCGACCTGGCGGTCACCGCGCTTTACCTGCCGATGGAAAGCGTGCTGTTCCCCAAGTACTTCTCGGATCATCACCAACCCGCGCAGTTGGGCTGGGCGTTGATGGCGCTCGGGGTCGGCGGCGTGGCGGGCGCACTCGGCTACGCCGTGCTGTCGAAACGCACGCGGCGGCGGACGGCCGTGCTGACCGCGACCCTCACCTTCGGGGCCGCGACGGCCGGCATCGCGTTCCTGCCGCCGCTGCCGGTGATCCTGGCGCTGTGTGGGGTGACCGGCCTGGTCTACGGGCCGATCCAGCCGATCTACAACTACGTGATGCAGACCCGGGCGCCGCACCACCTGCGCGGCCGGGTGGTCGGGGTGATGACGGGGCTGATGTACGCCGCGGGACCGTTGGGCTTGCTGGTGGCCGGTCCGCTGGCCGACGCCGCGGGGTTGAAGGTCACGTTCCTGGCGCTGGCGGTGCCGATTCTGTTGATCGGGGTTATCGCCTGCGGGCTGCCGTCGCTGCGCGAGCTGGACCGCGCGCCGCAGTTGGCCGCCGATTCCGGGCCTTAGGATCGGGGCGTGGACGTGTTGGCCAGCCTGATTGCGGACCTGCCCGACGGGATGGTGGTCACCGACCCGACCGTGACCGAGGGCTACCGCCAGGACCGCGCTTTCGACCCGTCGGCGGGCAAGCCGCTGGCCGTGGTCCGGCCGCGGCGCACCGAGGAGGTGCAGACCGTGCTGCGCTGGGCCACTGCCCACCGCGTGCCGGTGGTGACCCGCGGCGCCGGCAGCGGGCTGTCCGGCGGGGCGACCGCGCTGGACGACGGCATCGTCCTGTCGACGGAAAAGATGCGCGACATCGCCGTCGACCCGGTCACGCGCACCGCGGTATGCCAGCCGGGCCTGTTCAACGCGGAGGTGAAGAAGGCGGTCGCTTCGTACGGGTTGTGGTATCCCCCCGATCCGTCGTCGTTCGAGATCTGCAGCATCGGCGGCAACATCGCCACGAATGCCGGCGGGTTATGTTGCGTGAAGTACGGCGTCACAACCGATTACGTGCTGGGCATGCAGGTGGTGCTGGCCGACGGCACCGCGGTGCGGCTGGGCGGCCCGCGGCTGAAGGACGTTGCGGGCCTCTCGCTGACCAAGCTGTTCGTCGGCAGCGAGGGCACGTTGGGCGTCGTCACCGAGGTGACGCTGCGGCTGCTGCCCGCCCAGAACGCGTCGAGCGTGGTGGTGGCGTCGTTTGGTTCGGTCCAGGCGGCGGTCGACGCGGTGCTGGGAGTCGTTGCGCGGCTGCGGCCTTCGATGCTGGAGTTCATGGATTCGGTGGCGATCAACGCCGTCGAGGACACCCTGCGGATGGACCTGGATCGCGGGGCGGCCGCGATGCTGGTGGCCGGCTCCGACGAGCGGGGGCGGGCCAGCGCCGAGGACGCCGCGGTGATCGCCGCAGTGTTTGCGGAAAACGGCGCAACAGAAGTCTTTTCGACCGACGACCCCGACGAGGGCGAGGCGTTCATCGCCGCGCGCCGGTTCTGCATCCCCGCGGTGGAGGCCAAGGGGTCGCTGCTGCTGGAGGACGTCGGGGTGCCGCTGCCGGCGCTCGGCGAGCTGGTGGGCGGGATCGGGCGCATCGCCTCCGAGCGGGACCTCATGATCTCGGTGATCGCCCACGCCGGCGACGGCAACACCCACCCGCTGATCGTGTACGACCCCGCCGACGCCGCGATGACCGAGCGCGCGCATCTGGCGTTCGGCGAGATCATGGACCTGGCCGTCGGCCTGGGCGGCACGATCACCGGCGAGCACGGCGTGGGCCGGTTGAAGCGGCCATGGCTCGACGGCTATCTGGGCCCCGACGTGATGGAGTTGAACCAGCGCATCAAGCGCGCTCTGGACCCGTTGGGCATCCTCAACCCAGGCGCGGCGATCTAGTTCTTACCGGTTCGGCCGAGCGGTTGACATGAGCGGCTAACTGTCGTACGAATGAGACATGACTACGGTTATGTCTCATGATGCACCGGTCGCCTTCCTGCTCGCCACCGCCGAGACCTGGCCGAATCCCTG
The DNA here is from genome assembly GCF_035506235.1 of Mycobacterium sp. GTDB lineage: Bacteria > Actinomycetota > Actinomycetes > Mycobacteriales > Mycobacteriaceae > Mycobacterium. The sequence continues at coordinate 550 of NZ_DATJPU010000149.1, read as the reverse complement.
GCCGATGTACCGGGCGCTGCGCGACGGCGACCCCGTGCACCACGTCGTCCCCGCCAACCACCCCGACCAGGACTACTACGTACTGTCCCGGCACGCCGACGTGTGGGCCGCGGCGCGCGACCACGAGACCTTCTCCTCCGCGCAGGGACTGACCGTCAACTATGGCGACCTGGAAATGATTGGGCTGCAGGACAATCCACCGTTTGTGATGCAGGACCCTCCGGTGCACAACGAGTTTCGCAAGCTGGTGTCCCGCGGGTTCACGCCGCGGCAGGTCGAGGCGGTGGAACCCAAGGTGCGCGAGTTCGTCGTCGAGCGCATCGAGAGGCTGCGCGCCAACGGCGGCGGCGACATCGTCACCGAGCTGTTCAAGCCGCTGCCGTCGATGGTGGTGGCGCACTATCTCGGCGTGCCCGAGGAAGATCGGGCGCAGTTCGACGGCTGGACCGAGACGATCGTCGCGGGCAATACGGCGGACGGCGGGATCGGTGCGGCGCTGGAAACCGTTGGCGACGCCGTCGGGTCGATGATGGCATACTTCACCGGGCTC
>NZ_DATJPU010000148.1:0-2683 GCF_035506235.1 Mycobacterium sp. | reverse complement strand
CAGCGCGCCCGAAGGGATTCGAACCCCCAACCTTCTGATCCGTAGTCAGATGCTCTATCCGTTGAGCTACGGGCGCCGGTCTTCAGTTGTCACGCGTGGCGGAGGCGAGAGGATTTGAACCTCCGGTCCCCTTTGAGGGGGACAACTCATTAGCAGTGAGCCCCATTCGGCCGCTCTGGCACGCCTCCATCAGCTTCCTGAGGGTACCCGAACCCTTACGGGTGTCCCCGAACCGCCGGAGGCATAGCGTACACAGCACCGACATATGCTGTCGAAGTGACCGCCCGCCTGCGACCCGAGCTGTCGGGGCTCCCGGTCTACGTTCCCGGCAAGACGGTGCCGGGTTCGATCAAACTGGCCAGCAACGAGACCGTGCATGGCCCGCTGCCCAGCGTCCGCGCGGCCATCGAGCGGGCCACCGACAGGGTGCACCGCTACCCCGACAGCGCCTGCGTACAGCTCAAGGCGGCGCTGGCCAAACACCTCAGTTCGGCGAACTCCGCGGACTTCGCGCCCGAGCAGGTCGCGGTGAGTTGCGGTTCGGTGAGTTTGTGCCAGCAGGTCATCCAGATCACCGCCTCGGCAGGTGACGAGGTGGTGATGGGTTGGCACAGCTTCGAGCTGTACCCGCCCATGGTGCAGGTCGCCGGCGCCGTCGCGGTCAAGGTGCCCCTGGCCGACCACGTGTTCGACCTCTACGGGATGCTGGCCGCGGTCACCGACCGCACGCGGTTGATCTTCGTCTGCAACCCCAACAACCCGACGTCCACGGTCGTCGACCCCGACGCACTGGCGCGGTTCGTCGAGGCCGTGCCGCCGCACATCCTGATCGCCATCGACGAGGCCTACGTCGAGTACATCCGCGACGGCATGTCGCCCAACAGCTTGGAGCTGGCCCGCGCCCGCGGCAACGTCGTTGTGCTGCGGACCTTTTCGAAGGCATACGGGCTGGCGGGCCTGCGCGTCGGCTACGCGGTCGGCCACCCCGACCTGATCACCGCCCTGGACCAGGTCTACGTGCCATTCGCGGTGACGAGCATCTCGCAGGCCGCCGCCATCGCCTCCCTGGACGCCGCCGACGAGCTCCTGGCCCGCACCGACGCCGTGGTCGCCGAGCGTTCCCGGGTCACCGCCGGTTTGCGTGAGGCCGGATACGCCCTGCCGCCGTCGCAGGCCAACTTCGTCTGGCTGCCGCTGGGCGCGCGCACACTCGACTTCGTGGCGCGGGCCGCCGACGCGCGCATCGTGGTCCGCCCGTTCGCGCCGGACGGCGTCCGGGTCACCATCGGGGCCCCGGAGGAAAACGACGCCCTGCTGCGGTTCGCTCGCGACTGGATCAAGGAGAACCAATGAGCCTGGCCCGCAAGAAGTTCACCGAGTTCAAGGAACGCCGCGGCAGCATTGCCGATGCCGAGCTGGATGACTTCTGGGCGACGCTGCAGCCCGCATCCATCGAGGGCATGATCGGCGAGTGGAAGGGCGGCGAGTTCCGCACCGGTCACAAGATGAACGGCCAATTGGAAAAGGCCGGCTGGTTCGGCAAGGCCTTCAAGTCGGCCGCCGACGTGCAGCCGTTGGTCTGCGTGGACGCCGACGGGAACAAATTCTCCAACAAGGCGATGGGCAAGGGCGAGGCCAGCCTGTGGCTGGAGGGCTTCCGCGGCGAGGTCACCGCCACGATGGTCTATGACGGCCAACCCGTGCACGACCACTTCAAAAAGATCGACGACGACGCGGTGATGGGCATCATGAACGGCAAGGGTGTCCTGGACAACGGCCGGTATTACTACTTCTACCTCGAGCGGGTGTAACAGCCGCCGCGGCCCGGCCTACCGGGCCGGGTTGCGGCCAGTGAACGCGATCAGCTGCTCGAGGGCGCCGGCGTCCGCGGGCACGTCGACCGGGTCGTCGAACCCCACGCTGCCACGCAGTTCCGGCCTGATGGTCTGGCGCGCCAACCCCAGCACGTATTCCGACAGCGGTTCGGGCGCGTCGACCCGGTGCCCCACGGCCGCGGCGTAATCCCAGGCGTGGACTAGGAATTCGATCGACAGGATCGCGCAGGCGCCCTTGGCCGGCATCTCGCCCTTGCCGAAAGGCACGGTGCCGTCCAGACCCCGGCGATGCCAGGCATCCAGGGCCGGCCGGGCAGCGGCGATGACCTGCCGCTCCACCGATTCGCTCTCGTCGCGCTCCGGAATTTCCGCGCCCACCATGCCGCCGAGGCCCTCGATCGACTTCAGCAGGTGCGCGGTCAACTGCGTCACGTCGAACTCGGTGCACGGCGTCTGCCGGGTCATGTCGTCGGCGGCGATCGGATGCAGCACTCGCTGCAACACGCCCAGCGTGTCCTCGGCGCTGTGCAACTCGTCGGTGGGCGGGGAATGAGGTCCGGGTCGCAAATCGGGGGCCATGTTTGCCACGCTACGGTCTGCTCAGTGTCAAGGTGAGGTCGCCGCTTGTTGCGGTGGTTGGATCCTGATCACCTGGTGTCTGGCTCGTACGGTTTGTGCCGCCTTTGGGTTGGTGTTCATGCGTTTTGTCGGCATCAGGTGTGAAGGACCGGCCGGCGTGACTTGATAGGAGCGTGGCATCGCCCCCACTGAGATGTGTCCGCCGACCGGCCCAACCGTCACCTCACAGTGAAGGAGGCAACCACCATGGTTGTTGTTGGAGCCGATGT
>NZ_DATJPU010000147.1:0-9607 GCF_035506235.1 Mycobacterium sp. | reverse complement strand
GTCGATCCGGCACGCGCAACGATTTCTGTCCGGGTTCAGCGGCATCTCGCCGCACTTTCGGCCCCGTCGGCACTTGCTGTCGGCGGCCGACTACTGACAGGTGATGGCCGACCGCTTCGCGGGCTGGAACGAGATCACCGGTGCGACGACCACGGCCGCCGCTTGAATCGGCGACTGGGGCAGGACGTTTCGTCCAAGCCACGGCCCGTCACCCCGAATCATCACATCGGCCAATTAGGTTGGCTCAAGTTGACAGTGCCTGAACGATGTCAGTCGGCACGCAGCCAACGTCATTGGGGCGGTCATGGGTCGAGCCGCCCGTGGCGCCTGCCGTCTTCCACGGCCTGTTCGCTGCTGGGCACCGGGCCGTAGCCGTCCGGATCACTGATCGACCGGACTGATCCGGCGACGGCGCGATAGCGACAGGGCTGTGAGGAGCCGGATACCTAGGCAATACGGCCGCGACCGGATCGGCGCGGCGCCCCGCGAAACGCATCATACTTGTCATACGGCATCACGCGGCAGGCTTTCGTTTCTTGGCAGATGAGCGGACAGCAGCTGCACGTTCGCCAACTGCCGGCAAGACGAACCGACCAAAGGAAAGATGACATGTGATGGGGACCCCCTCAGCTCAGACGCTCGTTGAGTTTGCGTCAGATGTTTTTCGGGAGCTTGAGGAGGTCCCAATGACGATGGTAGGCGGGTTTGACGTGCATCGGAAGCAGATCACGTTCGACTACGTGGATGATGACGGTTTGGTGCGGTTCGGTGAAATCCGGCCGGCAACGCGCACGTCGTTGCGGCACTGGCTGGGTGAGCATTGCGCTAATGGGGACGCGGAGTTCGCGCTGGAGGGTTGCACCGGGTGGCGGTATGTGGTCGATGAGCTGGCGGGCGCGGGAGTAGTGGCGCATTTGGGGGATCCGGCTGAGATCGCGGCGGCGCGTGGTCCCAAGAAGCGGGCCAAGACCGACCGAGCCGATGCCCGGTTGTTGCGCACGCTTTTGTTGCAGGGCCGGTTTCCCGAGTCGTGGATCCCGCCGGCACATGTCTTGGAGGTGCGCATCCTGGGCCGGTTGTACTGCAGTCTGATGGACGAGCGACGGGTCTGGCAGCAGCGCATCCACGCCCAGTTGTTCCATCAGGGCTGCCCGCCGATTCGGGCGCTGTTGACCCAGGCCGGTCGTGACGCGCTCGCGAATATTGAGTTGTCCGCGGCCGGACGCCAATATGTGGATACCGCGCTGCGCCGCATCGATGAGCTCAGCGCCGAGATCGGGCCGCTGCGAACACAATTGATCGACTTCGCCAAGCAGCAGGCGGGGTGTCGGGCACTGCAAGTCCATTACGGCATCGGGTGGCTGTGCGCGGCGATCATCTGGGCTGAGATCGGTGATGCGCGCCGGTTTAGCAGCTCCGATCAACTTGTGCGGTTCGCCGGGCTCGATATCACTGTGTATTCCTCGGACGGCAAACGCGCACCGGGGCATCTGTCGCGGCAGGGTTCATCCGAGCTGCGGTGGGCGGCGTTTGAGGCGGCCAAGTGCGCGGCCCGGCGCTCTTCGCCCGACTATGCCTATTACCGCGGGCTGGCCGCCAAGCGCGATGGCCACAACGGCGAGAATCCCACCTTGGCTGTCGAGCGCAAGGTCTTGCGTCGCTGCTATCACAGCCTGCGTGAGCTCGGCGATGCCGCCCTGGCGTTGCCCGTCTCCCAACCGCAGGAGGTGGCCGCCTAACCATGCGTTGCATGCGTGCCCTGTCCACACTTCAGCTGATGCCCGCGGTCAGCTCCCGCAAGGTTCCTGTCGCCACCCCGTTGTTGGATGGACTTCCCGGAAAGACTGAGCGGCCGCGCCCCTTGACCCGCACGTCGGGCACCCCATCGATCATCATGTCATCGGATCAATCTCCGTGGACCCAGATAAGGCTGGGCGCCGGCACGCGCAACGCGGACACTCGTCCATTCACGGGAGGCCGCAGATGACTTGAACCACAACACTTTCGCTTCGTCCCGGCCAACCAGAGTATGCGGTAGATCCTCGTCGGCCTCGAGGTCGTTCGTCCTCGCTGCGCTGCGGGCGCTCCACCTCGACCCCGACTGCGCTCCACCGCGCTAAACACGGGCCGGAACAAAGCAAAACAAACCAAAACGACCCCAGGATCCACCTTTACGGGGGTCCTCAACACAGATAAGGAATCACTGTGGCGACAGCTGAGCACCGCCAGGCAGAAGAGCACCATCACACCCACGGCCCGGGTTGTGGGCACGCATCTGTGCTACATGCCGATCATGTGGACTACCTGCACGACGGGCATGTCTGCCGGGAGCATCCCACCCCCGAGGGAATGCACTACGACGAGTGCGCCGCCTGCCGGTGCCCCAACTGTTCCGACTCGTGTGCAATCTGTGTGTGCGCCGATTGCACCTGCCCGACCTGTAATCACCACACGTGTCAATGCGAGCACTGCGCCGATGCCTGCAACAACTGCGCTTGCTCCGATTGCACGTGTCCGACCTGCATGCACGCTGCCTGACCAGGCCAGGGCGCGGACGTGGACGATCGGGGCCGTCCGTCACAGAACGACTTGCAACGTGACCGTGGATGCCAAGTCGCTGCGCCGGTGGCCGGCTGAGACGACAGCGGCCTTGACCGGGCGCGTTCGACGCATCAATCGGAAACTGGCGCGGGCGTTTCCGCACGCATGCTCTGAGTTGCATTCCACCAACCCATTGAATTGACGGTAGCGACCATACTTTCGGCGCAATGCACCGACAAGCGAGTGACCTGACCCCGGCCGTATTCAGCCGCTACCAGACCACGCGCGACTACGCCCGCGCCGAACTCGAACAGCTGATCCGGCCCACCGGCGTTTTCCACAGGAAAGCCGATACGCTCATCAAGCTGGGCCAGGCGCTAGTGGAGCGGTTCGACCGGCGAGGTCACACGATCGACGAGCTGCTGACGCCAGCGAGCATCGGCCGCAAGACCGCCAACATGGTCCTCGGCAACGCGTTCGGCATCCCGGGCATCACGGTCGAGACCCACTTCGCCGACGAGAAAGACCCGGTGCAGGTGGAAAAGCCGTCGGCGAATCGATCGAACGCACGGAGTGGACGGATTTCAGCAGCCGGCTGATCTTTTACGGCCGGCGGCTCTGTCACGCCAGCGCCCCGCCTGCGGGGTGTGCGTAACGACCCAGGATTGCCCGTCGTTGGGCCTTGGGCCCACCGAGCCGCAGATCGTCGGGGCGCTGGTCGAGGGACCCGAAAAGCAAGCACTTGCTTGCGTTGTTCTGAAGGATCCTCGGCACACAAAGGTGTGAAGTCGGCTGGCAACCGAGCTGCCATCAACACCTGCAGGCGGCGTCACCGACCAATAACACGTCGCGGTAGGTCATGCCGGCGGCGTTGCCGTAGCCGACCATCACCGGCACAAATTTTGAGCGGTCGAGGGGCGCGAGAGGCGCGCAACGAGGCCACGGCTCGACCGCGACGTCGTGTCGCGGCTGGCGCGAACAACGGTGACTTTCGGGCGGCCGGTGAGGCCAAAAGCCCCATGCAAAATCCGCCACCGCGCGCCTAGCGTGTGAGGGCAGTACGACAACTTATGTCATGAACGGAGCCAGCAGATGCAACCGGTGCAGACCACTTGGGAACCCTATGAGCGGCACGGTCACCTCACCGAGAGAAGTGACCTGCCCGAGAGCGTTTTTGCCTTTCCACGGCAACGCAAAGAACCGCTGACCGACGCGCAGCACGTGCGGAACGCCGTTGCGCGTTTCGATCAAGTGGTCGATGTGCCTGAAGCCGATCGCGCGCTGGCGTTCGCCAACATCGAGAAGGCTGCGCGCTACTATGGCCTGGATCTTTCCGAGACCGATTGGCATCAGCTCGGTATTCACCCGCAACCGGATCGCGAAGAAAGCGCGAGAAAGGGCGCACAAACACGTATGCGTACCGGAGAAGCTGAGCAGGCCGCGCGCAAAAGGGGCGGCTACGAAACACCGCCTCGGCATCGCCGAGGAGGCCGCCAAGAAAGCTGCCGAGACACGACGCCGTCACCGCGCCGAAGAGGGCTAGCCCGCCAGCTCGCCCGTGACGTCGAGACGGTGTGATCGCGCGCCTCCGCACACGAGATGTCCCTTGGCTAGCGTGACGGATCAGCGGGTGTGCCGTGACATCGCAGAGCAGCGTGCACAAGCTGTCTGCATTGGCATGTGGCCGTCGGGCGATACGAGCGCTCATCATGGACCGTAATCGTTCAGCAGTGCCTCCGGCACCGCCGATGGCCAGCAACGGCGGCCGTAGCCAATCCGGCTATTGGATTTCCCGCGCAGACAGTGTGAGGTAGCGTCCGCAATGAGATGCCGGTGTCGGCGCTGTCGCGCGGATGATTCGGCCCCGCCCGTTGAATGGCAGTCACGCATTCCCCGCGTCGCGTTTCACTGCCCCGGCAGCCTGTGCGGGCTCAACACTGTTGCCGACAGCCAACTTACACAGAATCAGCATTGGCGTCCGCGGGCGTCACGAGGATGAGTTCGTTTTCTTGACGCCACTCGTGATGGACAGTCCGCAGTCAGAGGCAAGGGGAAGCGCTGAGGCGCAGCGGCAGCGAAGACATGATGGGCGATCACAGCACAACCGACCAAACGCAGGTGGCGATTCGCGACGGCAGGACAGTCTTGTTGCGCCGGCTGGGCCGCCGGGATGCACAGGCGGCGTTGGCTTTGCACCAGCAGCTGCCCGACACCGACCGCTACCTCCGGTTTTTCAGCCCCGGCCGAGGGCATCTGGATCGGCTTGCCCGCCAGCTCACCGAACGCAGCGACAGCTGTTATGCACTCGGTGCGTTCGACGCGGGCCGGTTGATCGGGGTGGCGCACTACGTGATCGATGAGGATGATCCGCGGCTCGCCGAGGTCGCGATCGCCGTCGCCGGGGACGACCATCACGTCGGGGTAGGAACCGCCCTGCTCCGGCGGCTGGCCGAGATCGCCACCGCGCACGGAGTCAGCCGCTTTACCGCCGACGTGTTGGCTACCAACCATCTGATGCTGCAAGTGATCGCCGACATTGACTGGCCCCGCACCAACGTGTCCGATGACGCGTCGGTGCTTCGGTTTCAGATCACCTTACCCCGGCGCGCGACACCGACCGCCCGACGCCCCCGCAGCGCGGAGGGCTGAGGACCGCATCGACAGACCAGCGGCGTCAAGCAACCCAATCCACCCCGCGGCCAGCACCGCCTCATGCCGGCGCGACCGGATGACCCAGGCGCTGCCGGTGCGCGGCAACCCCACATGCACCACGTTGAGCTCGATACGCTGCCTGTGCCGTCAGCCGCCTGGTGGTGGCGTCTGAATGGGCATAAGCCGAAATAGCATGCCAACAAACGGATATCACGGCAGCGGTTGCCGTGTTCGGGTCTGCCAACTGCTCATGACGACTCGGCTCGACGTGGTGAGTCGGGACTGTACTGGGCCATGTGGTAGCGAGCCGAATTCGTGCCGGTGCACTACACGCAAGATCACCGCGCCGGGAGATCGGTTGGTGCGCTGGCCCATATGGCGCCGGATACGTTTCTATGCCCTCGATTTCGCAGTCGACGCCGCCGCAGCCCACGCAGCGCAATCACTTAACGCGGGCCATGCCATTCCGTCGGTCCCTCGATGACCTCCAAGCCGGTGGCGTTGCTGCTCGCCGACCTCGGCGTCACCCAGTCGCACAGCCGCCCGCACGTGTCCGACGACAACCCGGTCAGCGAATCCCTGTTCAAAACCCTGAAGTACCGGCCCGACTAGGCGGACAAGTCGGTCAAAGATTCGCTCGCGGTCGGAGTCCGGAATCCCCGGGCCTGAGTCGGGCGGTTAGCTCAGCGTGAGGACCGGTGTCGTTGGGCGGGTGGGAGTCGTTGGCGTGGCGTAGGTTGATCACGATGTGGCCGCCGGGTGGGGTGTACGGGCGTTGTCAACTAGATTCGAAACGATTTGGGTGACCGGGGTCCGGTCGGCGCGGATGGGTGGGGTCGGCTCTCCGGCGCGCGGGTCACGATGATATCTGGCGAGAGCAAGGCTGCTCGCTCGCGTTCAGCTTCGGCAACCGCGGCCAGGCCGGTATCGGAGAGGTCCAGATCCAGATGGGCCGTAAGCCTGCGCCGGTGCGACGGTCGTCGTCGGCCTCAGTCACGGCATCTCCCGGACAACCTCGGCAGGTTCCTTGTCCGTGCGTAGGCCGGTATAGCGCGGGTGGCGCAGCTTGCCGTCGCGGGTCCACTCGGTGAAACCGACCTGCGCCACCAGCTTTGGACGCACCCAGTGGGCGTCGGGCTCGTGGACGTCTTCGCCGGCGAATGGCGGTGTGTCTTGCTCGATGGCCGACAGCCGCTGGTGCAGGCTGCGAAGCGTGGCGGTGTCGAAGCCGGTGCCCACCTTGCCGGCGTATATCAGGTCACGCCCGTCGTAGTAGCCGACCAGCAGCGCACCCAGCCCTACCCGGCTGCCCTTCGGGGAGGTGTAGCCGCCGATCACGAACTCCTGATCCAGAACGCATTTGAACTTGAGCCAATTCGGTGAACGGCGCCCCTCCTCGTAGCGGGAATTGGCCAGCTTGGCGATCACCCCCTCGTCGCCCTGCCGGCAGGCTTCCCGGTAGGCCGCCTCGCCTTCCGTCCACCGGTCGGTGGTATAGCGGAGCGGGTCACCCCATTGGAATGCGCCGTGCAGCAGACGTTTGCGCCAGATCAACGGTAGCTCGGTGGTAGCGCAGCCGTCGAGGTGCAACACGTCGAAGATGTAGTAGAACACCGGGATAGGCGACGCGCGGGCGATTTCGGGGTCGGTAATGCCCAGCCGGGCTTGCAGCCGCTCAAAACTGGTACGCCGTCCCTGAAAGGCAACGACCTCACCGTCGACCACGAACCGGTGCTGGTGCTGGGCAGTGAGCGCATCGACCAGTTCGGGATATGTGTCGTTAAGCGGCTGACGGTTGCGTGACAAAAGCCGAAGCCGTGGGCCATCGCGGAAGGCCAGGCACCGCTCCCCGTCGAACTTCAGTTCAAAAACCCACCGAGGATCGGAGAACCTCTTGTCGGTCAGCGTGGCCAGCATCGGAGCGCACCAGTCCGGCACGGCCTCATCGCGTAACAACGGGCGCAGCTCGTCTGGCAGACCCTCGATCACGACAGTTCGTCCAGCGTGCGTCCCGACACAACCGACTGCGGTTGGCTGCGCAGCGGGTTGCCACCCGCGTCGGCGTATTCATCGGATTTCTTGACCAGCAGCCAGGTCTCGTCCTCGCCGCCGCGAATGCGGGTCAGCGCGTAGCCGCCATGCAGCCTCTCGCCGTTCAATTGGAATGACAGGTGTCCCCGCCGCAGGCCTTCCGCCATGTCGTACGGGCTGTCGTTGGTGTAGGTGCCGCGATCCCAGACGATTACTCGTCCCTCACCGTATTCGCCCCGGGGGATGATGCCCTCGAACGTCGCGTAGTCCATCGGGTGGTCTTCGGTGCGAACAGCCATCCGTTTGTCCCTGGGATTCGTGGACGGACCCTTGGGCACCGCCCAGGACACCAGCACACCGTCGATCTCCAGCCGGAAGTCGTAGTGATCGCTCGTTGCCGCGTGATGTTGGATCACGAAGCGTGGCGCGTTTCGCGGTTCGTGGCGGCTCCGGGGATCATCGCCTCGGCGGTTCAGCATTCGGCCCCCCTAGTAAGGTAAGCTCCCAGCCAAACCATGCACTCGCATACCGAATTCGTTTTTTCACTTCGTCGATATCAGGCTTGACGGCCAGCCCGTCGACGATCTTCTCGGCCACATGACGCGGGTGATCGAACAGGCCTTCGGCGCCGCGGCTACATGTCAATCCGCCATCGGGGCCAAGGCCGTCAGCGCGGTGATCGTCGATGATCTGGCGGACCCGCCCAACCAGCGGTTGCTGGATGTGCTCCAACGGATCTGACTTACCCCAGTCTTCCACGGCTGCCACGCTTCAGGCCGCCCGCAGAGGCGCCCCGTGGGCCGTCCCTGCCACAGCCTTATCCGCCTTCTGGAGACCGTTGCGCGTTATGAAGGCGCTGACGATTTCGGTCATGCCGATGATGACGAGCCAGATTCTGGCCACCGTCAGCACCCCAACGAGCACCATCGGCGCCCACGGATCGCGTATCAGGACCGGGATTTCAGGGGTTGTCATAGCGGTTACCCTCCGGGTAGTGGGTAGCGTCCATGCTCGTTGCACCCGCACGTCCGTAATAGGGACCTAGGGCCATTCAAAACGCGCGAATAGTCACTTTCATGCGCCGTTCTGCACCACCTGTCTTGTGCCGCCCTGCCCGCCGGATGAATCAGGTGACTTTCGTCCCTACTGGCCACTACCGAAAACGCGCATGCTTCTCCCAGACGTCACGACGCAGTCCCCAGAGGGGCCGAATATCAGATTGTCGCCGCGAGCTCTGGCAGCAGATTTTGCCGCCCGGGTAAAACAAGCGAAACTCATCGGCCGGTCAGCTGAGTGGGCATGATGTCAAGCGTCCCAACCCAATTCGGCCGCTCGTGGAAATCAGTGCTCGCGTCAGGACTGTTGTCCGTGTGTTTGGGTGCGGCGGTGCTGGCCTGGCCAAAGCCCTCGATGGTCGTCGCGTCCATAGTGTTCGGTATATTCCTGGTCGTCAGGGGCGCAGAGCAGGTGGTGTTCGGGTTCACCCTTGAGCCGCACGACCCCGGCCGCGCTGTGCTGATCCTGAGCGGCACGTTGTCGTTGATCCTGGCGATGTTGGCTTTTCGTGACCTCGGCCAGGGCTCCGCGGTGCTGGTTTTGGCCATCTGCATTGGGTTTGGCCTGTTGTTCCAGGGGTGTGCGGAAACCGTCTTGGCGGTCAGCCATCCCGACCTGCCCGAACGCCGCTGGCACATCTTTCTCGGCATCGCGACCGCGATCGCCGGCGTTGTCATCGCTGTCTGGCCTTACCGTTCCATCACCGTACTGACAGTTGTCGCCGGCATTTGGCTTGTCCTCATGGGAATCGCGCAGCCGCGCGCTGCTGCGGCTGGGCCTGTCCCCGCAGATCACCACCATCTCCACGGCGACCACGCCGCCGGTGATCGCCGAGGCGCAGCTGCGCAGCGGGCGAGCCGCTTCCGGGCGCGGCGCCGCCTCCCAGCTCAAGCAGGCCATCAGCACCACCCGAGCGATCAACCCGGACGCGACGATCATGGTGCGCGGCGACTCGATGTTTGGCACCAAAAAGGTGATCACCACCTGCGTGGCCGAAGACGCCGAGTTCTCCCTGTCGGTGAGCCGCAACAAGCGCATCAGCGCCGCGATCGAGGTCATCGACGAGACCGCCTACACCCCGGTGCACTACCCCGGCGCAGTCGAAGACCCCGACACCGGGGCGTTGATCTCCGATGCCCAGGTCGCCGAAACCCCCTACACCCTGCGGCTGGACCGGCACCGCGCACTGACCGTGCGGCTGGTGGTGCGCCGGGTCAAAGACGCCCGCTACGTGTGCCACGAACGAGAAACGGAGGTCTTGATGTAGGAGGGACTTTTCAGGAATCGGTGTTCTGCAAGAGATGAAGGTTGGCCCTTCGGAGTCGCC
>NZ_DATJPU010000146.1:0-3939 GCF_035506235.1 Mycobacterium sp. | reverse complement strand
CCTGACGCCCGCGCAGGTCGCGCAACTTGAGGCCGCGGGGCGGCTCCAGACGCTCGGGCCGCCCGCGGTGGTGACGGTGCGTGACAGTCAGGTGCAGCTGGCGGTTGACCTGCCGCGCCAGGCGGTTTCGCTGCTGGTGCTCGACTGGTAGCCGTTCCGCACCGGCATGAAGCCATACCCCTGTCTCGTCCTCGGCGCCGCTCTGCTGCTGCCGGCGTTCGGCGGTGAACCGGAGCTGCCGCCAGGGCGCGTGACCCGGGTCATCGACGGCATCCGCTTCGAATTCGCGCCCGAGCAGGAACCGGTGGTGCGCGAGCTCGCGCCGCTGGTGGCGGCGCTGAACCGCGAGGCGGCTCCCGCCGTGGCCGCCGCACCCGAGCCGTTGAGCGTCGCGGACCTGGGCGCGCATCGGGACGACTACCTGCGCCGCATCGCGGCCGCCATCGGCCTGGCGGAGCCCACGGCCGCGCAGCAGGAGTGTTATGGCGCGTTCCTGGAGAATTTCCGCGCCACGCAGGCCCTGCAGGAGGTGATGCTGACTTTTGTTCGCGGCCTCAAGATCGGGTCGGTGACGGTGTGGACCAAGGACGCGTTGATGGACCGTCTCAGGGCGGGACAAGCGGTGACGGGCTTTTCACTCGATGCCGACGGGCAGCACGTCAATTTCGATTGGCACACCAACACGACGATGACGGCGAAGCCCGAGCAGCAGGAGCGGCTCGGGGCGCTGGGCCGGGAGCGGGCGCGCCTGCTGCACCAATACTCGTACCAGTACTCGGTCAAGAACGGCGTGGCCCAGATTTCGGGTGAAGTCCGCCCGCAGCGGCCCGCGCCACCGGAGCCGGTCCACGACCGCACGCCGCCCCCCGCGCCCGCCCCGGAGCTGCCGGCGCTGCCCGTGGTGATCAAGCCCGACCAGATGGGACTCCCGCCGAAGGAGCTGGCGGCGGCGCTGGCCCAGACGCTGGGGGCCTTCACCAAATTCACCACCGAACGGCTCGCCGAGGACCCCTACCAGCTGGCTTACCTGATCTTCCACGAGACGACCGAGATGGGGGTCGTGGACCGCTATATCGGCAGCGCGGACCGCCGGTGGCTGTGCGAGGGCGTCGCCAACTACACGGCATGGCGGGTTGCCCGCGACGTGGCGGGCGAGGCCGCCGCGCTTCGGGTCTACAATCTGCCGGCACAGCTCGCGCAGTACGCCGACTACCGAACGAAGGTCGACCTGCGCCGCTGGCCGGCGGTGGAGAACCAGCGTCCGGCGGATGCCGAGACGCCGCTGACCAAGGCCCATTATGCCTACGCCACCCGGGCCGTCAGCCTGATGGTCGGGCGCCACGGGGAGGACCTCCTGCCGCGCCTATTGCAGGAGATCGGCCGGACTCCCCGCCAGAAGGTCACGATGCGCACCGTGGCAAAAGCGTACAAGAAATTGACCGGCGAGGACCTGTCCGCAATCCTCGCCGCCGCGCTGGCGCCCGGCGAATCGCGGCCGCCACCGCCCTGAAATCCTGGACGCCCCGGGAAACCACTCCCATGAATACCCTGAAATCCCTGTTGAGCCTCGCGGTTGGCCTGGCCGTGCTGCCGGCGCTGCCCGCCGCGGCCCAGGAGGCCGCTCCGGCGGAATCGGCCGCGCTCGTGCTCAAGGCCGACCAGCCTGGGCCGGTCATCGACCGCCATATCTACGGCCAGTTCTCCGAACACCTGGGCCACTGCATCTACGGCGGCATCTGGGTCGGGCCGGACTCGCCGATCCCCAACACCCGCGGCATCCGCAACGACGTCGTGGCCGCGCTGCGCGAGCTGCACGTGCCCGACGTCCGCTGGCCGGGCGGCTGCTTCGCCGACGAGTACCACTGGCGCGACGGCATCGGGCCGCGGGCGCAGCGGCCGAAGATGATCAACACCCACTGGGGCGGGGTGGTGGAGGACAACAGCTTCGGCACCCACGAGTTCATGGATTTCTGCGAGCAGATCGGCACCGAGCCGTACCTCTGCGGCAATGTCGGCAGCGGCACCGTGCAGGAGATGATGGAGTGGGTCGAATACATGACCTCCGACGCCGACTCGCCGCTGGCCAACCTCCGCCGGAAGAATGGGCGCGACGCGGCGTGGAAGCTGCCGCTGATGGCGATCGGCAACGAGAGCTGGGGTTGCGGCGGCGGCATGCGGCCGGAGTACTACGCGGACGAGTTCCGGCGCTACAACACCTTCGTCAAGAATTACCCCGGCAACCACATCTTCCGCGTGGCCTGCGGCCCGAGCGACCACAACTACGCGTGGACCGAGACGCTCATGGCCATGGCGGAGCGGCAGATGGACGGTCTGGCGCTGCACTATTACACGATCTCCACCGGCAACTGGCGCGACAAGGGCTCCGCCACCGAGTTCGGCGAGCAGGACTGGTTCAACACCATGAAGCACACGCTGGTGATGGATGAGCTGGTCACCAAGCACTCGGCGATCATGGACAAGTACGACCCGCAGAAGCGCGTCGCGCTGGTGGTGGACGAGTGGGGCAACTGGTACAACGTCGAGCCCGGCACCAACCCCGGGTTCCTCTACCAGCAGAACACGATGCGCGACGCGGTCGTCGCCGGCCTCAACCTCCACATCTTCCAGAAGCACGCCGACCGGGTGCGGATGGCCAACATCGCCCAGATGATCAACGTGCTGCAGTCGATGCTCCTGACCGACGGCCCGAAGATGGTCCGCACGCCGACGTACTGGGTGTTCGACATGTTCCAGGTCCACCAGGACGCGACCTCGCTGCCCGTCAACCTCCAGACGCCGGAGTACACGTTCCACGGCGAGTCCATTCCCGCGGTCAGCGCCTCGGCCTCGCGGGCCAAGGACGGCAAGGTGCACCTGTCGCTGGTCAACGCCGACCCCGATCACGACGTGACGGTGGCCTGCGCGCTCGAGGGCCTCGCCGCCAAGACGGTAACCGGCCAGGTGCTCACGGCGTCGACGATGGACGCGCACAACACCTTTGACGCCCCCGATGCGGTGCACCCCGTGCCGTTCACCGGCGCCGCGCTGGCTGGCGGCAAGCTGCAGGTCACGCTCCCGTCCAAGTCGGTCGTCGTGCTGGAACTGGACTGAGCGGGGCACCACGCTTGCGGTCTCCCCTCTCCAGGCGGAACCATGCAGTCGATATTTCCGGGTGCCGTAGCTGCCGAGGCGACGAGGCAGGCATTTGCCAAACACTGCGCCAACAGCCTCCTTACGTCGGCTGCTACATTTTCCTGCATGGTTCCCGCTAGGGAGGGGATTACCGCCGGTCTGCAGGCAAAATCCCCTCTAGAAAGAGGGGTGGCCGGAGGCCGGGGTGTGTGCTTTAGAATTGGCCATTCTCGACCCCGCAGTGCTGCCATGCGTCTAGCCGGATTTCTATCCGTCGTTTTGTTCGCCTTTGCCGCGCCCTTGGCCGCGGAAGCGCCCCCCGCCGGCAAGCTCGCCGCCAAGCCGCTGTTCCGCGACCCGGTGTACGACGGCGCGGCCGACCCGGTCGTGGTCTGGAACGGGGCGGCGAAGCAGTGGTTCCTGTTCTACACCAACCGGCGCGCCAACCTGCCCGACGACCAGATCCATGGCGTCGACTGGGTGCACGGCACGCACATCGGCATCGCGACCTCGGACGACGGGGGCGCCGACTGGAAGTACGACGGCACGATCCAGGTCGACTACGGCCAGCCCGACTACACCCAGTGGGCGCCGGAGGTGATCGAGCACGACGGGCTTTATCACCTGTTCCTCACCATCGTGCCGGGGACGTTCACCGACTGGAAGCACCCGCGCGACATCATCCATCTCACGAGCCACAACCTCGTGCACTGGCATTACGAGTCGACCCTCAAGCTGTCGTCCACCCACGTAATCGATCCGTGCGTCCACCGGCTGAAGGACGGCACGTGGCGCCTGTGGTACAAC
>NZ_DATJPU010000145.1:0-3790 GCF_035506235.1 Mycobacterium sp. | reverse complement strand
TCCTGCGGAACGTCGCGGTTAATCAGCCGGTGCCCGAGGGTATGACGCCACTGGTGAGGGGTCAGGTGCACCGGCTGGCCGTATTCGTCGCGGATGTTGCAGGTGGCCAGCCAGCGCAACAGCGCCGCTCGATAGGTCGGGCTGGCGATTGGGTGGGTGCCGTCGATGTTCTTGGTTGGCCGCGGGAACAGCCCCGGTGTCCCGGCGGGCCAGCGTTGCAGGGTGTGGTGCCGGTGTTGGGCGATCAGTTCGCGCAGTTGTTCGTCGATGGGCACCAGCGCGTCGCGTTTCATCTTGTGGTTGTAGTAGCGCAGATATGGGGCGTCCTCGGCGTCGACGATGACGCAGTCGGCGCGAAGCCGCAGCGCGTCGGTGATCCGCAGCCCGCAGCGCATCAGGATGATCGTGATCAGCCGGTGGTTAGAGTCGGCGAAGCGGGCGAGGTTGTCGGGGTGCTCGAGCTGGGCCATGACGTGTTCGGCCAGCGCTCGCGGCAGTCTTTCGGCGCGTTTGGGGTAGTCCTCGGCATAAAACATTGCATCGGCGGGAAGTGCAGTGTCCCAACCATGTTGGCGGATGGCGGCGAAGAACCGGTTCAGTAGGCCGATGTGGCTGGCGCGACGTTGGGAGCCGATGCGCTCACCACGCAAATCGGCGAGGTAGCGTTCGAGCACCGGCCGGTCGATCCGGTCGATTCCGTTAATGCCGATGTCGGCGAGGAACCGGGCGAACCGGGTGATCACCACGACCGGTCTAGCGCCGCCCGCTTCGAGCCCCAACCCGCTTGACAGTCGCCAACGAATCCAGCGTTTGGCCAGGTCCCGCAGCCACGGCTGTGTGATCTCCCCGAATCGCAGGGTGCGGTCGCCGTCGTAGCCGAGGCGGCGCATCCGCCACACATCACGCGGGAATTCGGCTTCCCAACCACCAGCCTCGGCCAGGTCAACGATCGCGCGGTAGGCGTAGCCGAACAGGCCTCGCGCACGATTATCGTTGATCAGCAACTGGATTCGCTCCCTCCAGACGTCTTCGTCGTGGTCGAGCAGGGCGGTCACATCCGCGGCGGCGAGCATCCGCACCACCCGCATCACGACCCCTGGTGGAAGCTTGCCCTGCCGTTCATCGTGGCGACGTTGCAGCACGTATTGCATCTCCAGCTTCACCTGCGGCGTCAGCCGATCGAGCTGGATCATTTCACTGGCCAGTGTGATCTCGGCGAAGTGGTCGGCGAACTCCTCGATGTCGGGCCGTCCGTTGACTTTCCAGGTATTCGTGGGACTGGCAAAACGGTGATTTCCCTTGCGCCCACAACTCGCAATGCGGGATACGGCACGTCCTGCCCGGAGCCGGACACTGCGCCGCCGCGGCATCGACCAGCCACGCATCCAGGTCCGGCCGACCGGCTCGCTGCCATCGCTGACCATGTAGACCGCACAAACCGCCGCGACTGCAGCCGTAGCCACAGCCAGACACCCGGCAACGTTGGTTAGGCCGTTGCCGGCGCCAGCGCGGGTCAGTGCACGCAACGAACCGCTGCATGTCCGGTCGCCCCTCGCAGACCCACCGGTGCAGATGGCCCTGACACAGCCCCCGGCCAGAAGCTATGCGAGCACAACCCGTCACCTCGCATGCGACGCCGCCAAACACTGGATTCTCAGGACCGAATTCCATGACATCACTGCGGAATTCGCTGCGCACCACCCCCAACAGCTTGCCCAGTAGCCCAGACGAGACACCACCGCGAACCGGGGCGGTCACCAGCTCACCTGCTCGTCGGTGAACCAGCCCGCCTGCTCCATCACCCGGCGGGCGTCCTCGACGGTCAGGTGCCCGTACGTCGAACTCGTGGTGGCCACCGACGAGTGACCGAGCAACCGTGCCACCACCTCGATGCCAATACCGTCGCGCAGCATCCGCGTCGCGGCCGAGTGCCGCAGCCAGTGCGGGTCGAAGTCGATCCCGACCCGTCGGCGCAGCCGGCGCACCAGGTCGTAGACCGCGGCGTAGGTCAGCGGATGCCCACGTGGGTGTCCCCACAGGTTGACGAATACATAATCACTGTCCAGATCGCCGTACTCGCCGTGCAGGTAGTCCGCATATAACCGGATCAGTTCAGCGCTGACCGGGATCGTGCGCGAGTTTGCCGACTTGGCGCGCGCGCCGTTGGCGTTGTCGCGGCACCGTACCGTCACCTCTCCCTCGGCGGCGGCAATGTCGTTGTGCCGCAACCCGAGTGCTTCACCAATTCTCATGCCTGTGTCATACAGCAGGGCAAACAGCAATCTGTCCCGCAACCGCTGGCAACCATCCAATACGGACTGCACCTCGACCGGTGTGAGCACCCTGGGCAACTTCTTGGGCGTCTTCAACGCGACCACTCGCCGCGGTTTCGGTTCGCTCTTGCTGATGTGATGCAAGAACGGCCGCCAGCCGCCACGCGCCCCGCCGACCTGCCACGACGTCAACGATTCGGCGACCTCGACACCGTCTCGACCGGCATGGGTATAGAACGCGCCGACCGCCGAAAGCTTGCGATTCACGGTGGATTCCGTGCAGTGATGCGCCACCGACGGCAATACCGCAACTCGCCCGTCGCGGGCCCGGGCCTGCAGCGGCAGTCGCAGCCAGGCGACGAACTCACCTACATCGTCGAGCCGCACCGCCCTCCAATCCAGCCCGCGATCAGCCAGGAAGGCGAACCAGTCCTTCAGATCGTGCGCATACGCCTTGACCGTGTTCGGTGAGCGCTCGATGTCGCTCAGATACGCCAGATACCGCTCCACTGGCGCGACCGGGAGATCGTCCTCGCCAAGAACGGTCCACGATTCACGCGACGAGACCGATGAGATGACTCGTGCGACTTGCATCGTCCCTCCGTAGGCTCTGCCTCCTGGACGACTGCAGATAACCACATCCACCAAGCAGAATCGGGGACCTCAACGCCCCATGTCGGACATCGAAGACGCCATCGAGGGAACTCCAGATAACGATGGCATTGGTGCTGCAGATGACCCGGCGGATCTCCACGTCGTAGTCCAAGAACGGGACGAACTCGCTTCAGGCGTTTTCCCACAGCCGGATGATCGCCGGGTACTGGGCGCCCCATTTGTGGGTGAACTCCACGAAGCGTTCCTTGGCCGCCGCCTCGGTGGGTGCGGTGTAGAGCGGGCGGATGTCCTTGGCGATCTCGTACCAGTACTTTCGTGACGCGTACGAAAGGTGTTGCGCAGCAGATGGATGACACAGGTCTGCACGATTGCGAGGTCCCACACCGCCCCGACCGCCTCTGACAGGCCCTTGAGCCCGTCGCAGACCACCATGCACACAGTGTTCGGTGTTCGCGGGCGGATTCGATCTCCAAAGTGCCTGCGCGGTTAGCCGGGTTCGATGAATCCGGGGACTACGCCGTGCTGGATCTGCTCGATGCCTTGGTGCGAAAGTCATTACTTGTCGCCGACCGCTCGTCGGGGCGGACCCGGTTTTCGATGTTGGAAACGATCCGCCAGTTCGCCGAGGAGCAACTCGTCGCCAGCAGCCCAGCAGCTGAGGTTCGGGCCGCCCATGCTCGCTACTTCGCCGGACGCGAAGCCGACATCATCGCCCGGTGGGACAGCCCCCGCCAGGCGCGGTGGTGGCCCGGTAGGCCAGCTCCCCGCTGCGGGTGGCGGCACCGACGGCTGGCCCCTCAAGTGGCGCTACGCCTACTCGCGGTACCCGCGCGACTTCAACCGGATCGTTGCGACTCTCACCGGGGGCCACGGCACGGCATGCAGCCGGAAGACACCCCGCA
>NZ_DATJPU010000144.1:0-10653 GCF_035506235.1 Mycobacterium sp. | reverse complement strand
CGGGTCTCGTGTTCGAGGCGCTCCAGCAACGCCAGGCGCTCGGGAGTGGTCAGCGCATCATAGGAATGCTCGAGAACGCGTGACACCGCCGCGCGCAGCGCGTCGAAGTCCTCCTGGACGTCCTCCCGCGTACCCGAACCCATGTTCGAAACACTACGGACGCCCACCGACACACATCCCTACGCTGTGACCACTGAAACAACAGTGACACAAGGGATTACAGGACATCGGGCCGGGACGGGCGCATACACGCCCTAACCGGCACCGGCCGCGTTCCGGGCCGCGATGTAGCCGTACACGAGCCCCTGCGCGATCGTCGCACCCGCGCCGGGATAGGTTGTGCCAAACGCGTTTGCGGCGGTGTTGCCGATGGCGTAGAGCCCGGCGATCGCCGAGCCGTCTTCGCGTAGCACGCGCGCCGCCGCGTCGGCCTTGAGCCCGCCGCACGTACCCAGGTCGCTGAGAACCATTTTTACCGCGTAGAACGGGCCGTTCACCAACGGACGCAGGTTGGGATTCGGCTTGATCGTCGGGTCGCCATAGTAGCGGTCGTAAGCGCTGCGCCCCCGGCCGAATTCGGGATCCGCACCGGCGGAGGCGTTCTCGTTGAACCGGGTCATCGTCTGCAAGAACTCCGGCACCGGAACTCCCATCCGCGCGCCCAGTCCGCCCAGGCCGTCGGCGCGTACCGCGATGCCCGCGTCGTACCACGCCTGCGGGATGCGCATCCGCGGAAATAGCTGGGCGCCAAAGACATAGCTATTGCGGTATTGCTGGTCGAAGACGATCCACATCGCTTCGACGGGAGTGCCGGACCGCTCCAGCTCGAGCAACCGCTGGCCGAACGTCATGTAATCCGCCGACTCATTGGCGAACCGGCGGCCGTGCTGGTTCACGATCAGGCAGCCGGGGAGCGACCGTTCGGCCAGCATCACCGCCGGCGCCTTGCCGGGCAGTGGCGCGACGGCGGGAAACCACCACGCCTGCTCCATCAAACCGATGTCGGCGCCGAGTTCTTGGCCCGCGCGGATCCCGTCACCGGTGTTGGATTCGGCGCCCAGGCTCAGGTGGGGGCCCAGCGACTCTGATTGGAACTTCCACCGCATGTCCATGCTGTGGTCGAATCCGCCGGTGGCCAGCACCACACCCCGACGGGCACTGATCCTCACCTCGCGTCCGCCATGGTCCACGACCGCGCCGGTCACGCGCTCACCGTCGCCTTCCAGGCGCAACAGCGCGGTGTCGGTCCACACCGGGATACCGGCGCGCAGCACACCCGCGAACAACCCGGCCGTCAGGCCCTGACCGCCCGCCGCGTAGCGCCGGCCGATCAGCCGCCCGCCAAGCCCCTGCGCCAGCCGCTTGCCGAACGTGGGAATGCCCTTGTGCGGCACGCGCGCCACCAGGTTCATCCACCGGTAGTCGGCGCCCGTCGTCGGTATCGAAAAGCCGGCCTCCAGCACGCCGGGCCGAAGCCGGGTGCGGTAGTCGCCGAGGATCGAGGTGTCGAACGGGTGACATTCGCAGGTACGGCCCGCCGCGGTGCCGCCGGGTTCCTCCGGGTGGTAGTCGGAGTAGTCGCGGGCCCAGAACAGCCGCAGCGGCGTCGTCCGGCGCAACATGTCGACCGTCGCGCACACCTGGGACACGAATTCGGTTGATCGCTGCGGGGGAGCCGACCCCGCCACCACCGAGCTCAGGTAGGCGGCGGCGCGGTCAGTCGTGTCGTCGGATCCGGCCTCCCGCAGCACGGGGCTCGCGGGCAGCCAGAGCGCGCCGCCGGACCGTGCGGTCGAACCGCCCACGTACGACGACTTCTCGACGATCAGCACCGAAAGCCCGAGTTCATGCGCCGCCAGCGCCGCGGCCATGCCGGTGCCCGAGCCCACCACCAGCAGATCCACGGTGGTGTCGGCGACGCGAAGGCCGGCAGGGATCGTCGTGCTGTGCGGGGCCACGTCCAGCACCGTATGCCGGGGCGGCGGGGAAAGAGAAGTCTCGTCCTGATCAGTGGAACAGCTAGCCCCCACCCGCCCGGCTCCCGGAGTTAAATCATGCGTATGGTGGACCGCTTCGAGTTTGAGCTTGATACCACTCGCCCCTACGAGGCGTGGATGAAAGAGGTCGAGCCTAACTTGGCCGCCGAGGCGGCGGGCTCGGTGTGACGGTGGTCAGCCTCGACAACCGCCTCGTAGATGCCCATGAAGCCGGTGGCGTGCCGCAGCTGCGGCGCGCAAGTGCTGGCCCGAAAGAGCAGCCGGAACCAGACCAGTGTGCAGTGGAACGCCGACGCGACGGCTCGGTGCGCCGAGCGCGCCGAAGCCCAGCAGATATCGGTGCCGGGTAGCCGGGGTATTTTCCTGGCGTGCTCGGCGTTGAGCGAGCCGATCCTGGATGCGATGCGGCGCGGTGAGTTGTCTATCGTCGACGAAACGATCGGCGCGGCAACCTAGTTGCGTGTCGGAGTGCCCACCGGTTCACGGCCGAGAAGCACCTCATGTTTTGCCCGCCTCGCAGCGACGATAAGGCTGCAGCGCGTTAAGCGTGCATGCGGATTTGTCGCTGTGAGGCGGACAGAAAGCGTGTCCTCCATCCGGGAGACGCATGTGACAGCTGTGATTGATTACCTCCGCAGCGCCGGCGGCCGTTGCGATGCAAGAACATTCGTGCGTTCCGCCATCGCATCCGCAGCTGATGGCTCCGTGAAGAGGTAGAACCTGCCCTCGGCAGCCCGCTCGAAAATCGTTGCGGCGGCTGTCAGTGGATCCATCGCCGCGGCCTTGACGGCAAGCATGGCCGAGCGCTGCTGTTCGGCGGCTGCGGTGCCCGCAGCATCAGACGCCTCGACGCCACCCGCAGACTCGAAGATGTTGGACACCACCGCTCCCGGCAGCACCGCCTGCACGTGGATGTGATGGTCATGTCCGGCCGACTGAACATCGAGATACAGACACTCGGTCAGCGCGAGAATCGCGTGTTTGCTCATGATGTAGGGCCCCTGCAATGGAATCGCGAGCACTCCGCCAACCGACGACAGGTTCCACACCCAGGCCTGCTCCGCGCTGGCCATCATCTTCGGCAGGAACGCCCGCACCCCGTGAAACACCCCACTGACGTTGATGTCAACGACGCGTCGCCAATTCGCCACGGGTGTGTCCCACAGGTACCCGAACTGTTCGACTCCGGCGTTGTTCACCAGCAGCCGCACCGGACCGACGTCGCGGTAGGTCCGGTTGGCAAGGTCGCGCACGGCGTCCGGATCGCGCACGTCGCACACGACGTCTGTCGCCGCACCCCCCGCAGCGCAGAGCTCGTCGCGCAACGCCGCGATGGCGTCGGCGTCAACGTCGGCGAGGACGACCGTCATTCCCAATGCGACCGCGTGACGGCTCAGTCCCGCGCCGATGCCCGCACCTGCCCCGGTGATGACTGCGACGCCCCCGGAAAACGGGTTCACGCGTACTGCAGCACGGGACGCAACGGCCGCGGCGGCTGCAGTGTCGGGCGCGGGCCATCTTCGACGGTGCGCCAGATGCCCATAGCCGTCATCCGCACCGGTGCGGTCAGTCGTTGATCGAACATCATGCGATTCATCGGACCGCACACCGACACCGCCGCCACGGCCGCGCCGGGGTCGCCGATCGGCGCGGCGACGCAACCGAATCCGAGCAGCGACTCCTCACGCTCAAAGGCGACACCGCGGGCCCGCACCCTGGCCAGTTCCGCAGCGAGCTGCGCGCTGCCGGAGACCGAGTACTTCGTCTTGCGGACCTGCAGGTCGACCTCGGCATCCTCGTCGCGGTAGGCCAAAATCGCCTTGCCGACCGCCGTACAGTGCGCGGGCTGACGACCGCCCACCCGGGTGGGGACCCGCTCGTCGCCTATCTTCTCCAGGTAGACGACGTCCGGTCCGTCCAGCACCGCGAGGTGCACGACAAGCCCAGTGGCGCGGTGTAATTCGCCCAGCAGCGGGGCGGCCGCACGCACCAGGGGGTCTTGGTGCACGGCCAGCGAACCGAGCTCCACGAGCCGCATGCCGAGCTCGTAGTCGCGGCCGTTGCGGCGCAGCCAGCGCAGTTGTACCAGGCGCTCGAGCATCCGATGCGCCGAGGACCGTGGCAGACCGGTCCGGCGGACAAGCTGGGCCAGCGTCAGCCGTCCGGGTCCGTCGAATGCGTCGAGAACCAGCGCGATGCGGTCGATGACGGCCGTGGGGGTAGACGATTCGACGGGCGCTGACATGTGTCCTCCCACGGCGGAGTGTATCTGGCCGACATATTCCTATTAGGAACGTAGCGGCTGGCGAGCAGACGGAAAAGCCCCCGACACACCGAGCGTGCGGGGCCTTTCCGTCTGCTCACGCAAAGAGCCTCAGCCGTTGGCCGCGGACCGGCCCGCGCGGCGGCCGTAGAAGCTGCCGTCACCGAGGGAGACGCCGCTCGCGTAACCCCATGCGGCCAGTCCGGCGGTCGAACGGCCCGCCGCGAAAAGCCCCGGGATGGGCTCACCGCTGACGTGCAGCACCTCCGCGTCCAACGTGGTGGCCAGCCCACCCAGGGTGAAACCGCCGGTGTTCTCCCGCAAATCGATGGCACCGACCGGCGAACCGATCGGCCGCAACCACTCCGGCTTCTTGTGCAGGAGCGGATCCTCGCCGCGAGTGGCGCCCTCGTTGTAGGCTGCGACGGTCGCCTGCAGCGCACCGGGCGCCAGCCCCATGTCGCGTTCCAGGTCGGCCACCGTGTCGGCCACCCAGGTCGGCTGCCGCAGCATGAACTTGGGCGACCACGAGGCCATCGCCTCCTGCTGCGCGTCGTCGTCGATGATCAGGAACGCGATGTTGTCCTGCTGATACAGGGTGAGCTGCCCGATCCGGCCGGGGTAAGTGTCCTCGGGGACGTAACGCTGCCCGCGGCCGTTGACCAGGATGCCCCGCACGAGTTGCTGCGGGTCGATGAAGATCGCGACCTCGGTGGCGTCCATGTGGGCCAGGTCGGCGCCCAGCGCTTGCGCCATCCGGATCGCCTGCCCGTCGTGCTGCTCGATGGACGCGGCCGGACGGCCGGCGATCCGTGGCGCGTAGCGCGCCACCATCGCGTCGTTGTAGGCGAAGCTGCCCGTCGCGAGCACGACCCCGCGGCGCGCGCGAAAGGACATTTCGGTGCCGTACCGGCGGGCCCGGATGCCGACAACCCTGCCGTCGGAGTCGACGATGAGGCGTTGCACGCGCACGTCGTACAGCGCCCGCGCACTGGCCGCCGTCGCCGTCTCGACGAGCGGCTTCATCAGCATGTAGCCCGCGCTGGCCTCGCCCTGCTTCTTGTTCGACATCTGCGGGACGTGGCCGCGGGGGGCGGGCGTGGCAATCGTGTTGAAGGGGTAGGCGTTTTCGCCGCCGCTGTACATCAGGCCCTGGTCGCCCATCGGTTCCCAGCCCGGTTCGGAAAAGAACTCCGCCTTGAACGGCACGCCGCAGCCGACGAGCCAGTCGAAGTGGGCCACGCTGCCGTCGCAATAGTCGGCGATTCGGTCCTCGTCGGCGCCGGGGCCCATCGCGACGTTGAGGAAGGCCGCCATGTTCTCGACGGAATCGGTGAAGCCACAAGCCTTTTGCAGCGGCGTACCGCCGCCGAGGTAGATGAAGCCGCCGGCCATCGCGGCCGCGCCGCCCCAGGACCCGGTGCGCTCCAAGACCAGCACGTCGGCGCCGGCCCGGGCCGCCTCCACCGCCGCGGCGGCCCCGGCGACACCGTAGCCGGCGATGACGACGTCGGCCTCCTGATCCCACGACGCGATCGAGGACGCCGGGATGGGGGTGACGTCCCGGTCGTCTGTCATGGCTTCATCGCGGCGGGCAAATCACCGACCCACTGATGACCCCAGTAGCTGTCGGCGGTGATTTCCTCTGCGGTGTAATAGGTTTCGTCGACGCGCATGCCGTCGGTGCCAAACTCGATATCCCAGTCGCCGGGTGCCCGGACGTAGAACGAGACCATTTTGTCGTTGGTGTGCCGCCCCAGGGTGGACGACAGCTGGAAGCCCTCGGCGTTGACGCGGTCCAGCGCCTGACCCACCGCGTCGAGGCTGTCGACCTCCACCATGATGTGGACCAGGCGCGGATCGCGCTGATGCATCGCGGGGACGATCGCCATGCTGTGGTGGCGCTCGTTGATGCCGAGGAAACGGACCCGCACCGGACCGAACTCTTTGGGCAACGGCACGCGGAACGCGCCGCGTGAACGGAAACCCAGCACCTCGGTGTAGAAGTCGAACAGCCCGTTGGGATCCATCGCGGGCACCACGACATGGCCCATGCCCTGATCGCCTGTGACGAACTTCGCGCCGAACGGCGTGATCACCGGGCTGTGGTCGAGTACCGCGCCGTGAAACACCTCGATCGTGGTGCCGGCCGGGTCGTCGAAGGTGATTACCTCTTCCACCCGGCGGGTCTCGGCGTCTTCGGCGGACAGCTGTTTGAACGGCACCCCGGCCCCGTCGAGTGTTGCTTTGACTCGTTGCAGGGCCGGGCGGTCGCGCACCTCCCAGCCGATGGTGAGCACCCGGTCGGTCTCGCCGGGAACGACGATGAGCCGGGCCGCGCGCTCGTCCATCCGCAGGTAAAGCGCCGCGGGATCGGGCCCCTTGCCTTCCGCGAAACCGAGGACACCGAAGGCGAACTGGCGCCAGCGGTCGATGTCGTTGGTCGAAATGGTGATGTAGCCAAGGCTTTTCAGGTCACTCACGGCTACTCCTAGATCAGGGCCCGCAGCGGGCCCTCGGGCGGATCGATGCCCAGGGAACTCAGCGCCGACGCGTGGTAGGTGGTGCCGGGGACGTGGATGGCGTGCAGATGGCCGACGTGCACGTCGCGCCAGTAGCGCTGCAGCGGCTTGTCCATTCGCGCCGCGTTGCCGCCCGAGCGGGCGAAGATCTCGTCGACGGCGGCGACCGCGCGCCATACGGCGCGAACCTGGGTGCGGCGACCGGCCGCGCGGTCGGCGAAGGACACCTCCTTGCCGGACGCCACGATGTCGTAGATGCGGTCGGCGTTGGCCAGCAGCTCCTGGCGGGCCGCATTGATGTCGGCCGCGGCCTCGCCGATCGCGTGCATGACGTAAGGGTCGTCCTTGATCGCGGTTCCGGTGGCGCCGACTCGTTCCCGTTGGTAGTCCAGGTGCGCGGCGAGCGCCCCCTCGGCGATGCCGATGGTGGCCGCCGAGATGCCCAGCGGGAACATCGTCGACCACGGCATCAGATACAGCGGCTCGGTCATGCCGGCCTCACGCTGGGCGGTGCCGTCCATCACCTTGGTCGCGTCCATGGTCCGGTAGGCGGGAACGAACGCGTCCTTGACGATGATGTCCTTGGAGCCGGTCCCGCGCAGCCCCACCACATTCCATGAGTCCTCGACGATCTCGTAGTCCTTGCGCGGCAGGATCATGTGCAGCATCTGGGGCGGCATCAGTGGGATGCCCTGTTCGTTGCCGAGCATCGCGCCCAGGATGATCCAGTCGCAGTGGTCGGTGCCCGAGCTGAACTGCCACCGGCCGGTGAAGAGGTAGCCGCCGTCGACCGGCTTGGCCACCCCCTGCGGCGCGTAGGGGGAGGCCATCCACGTGTCGACGTCGTCGGCCCAGACCTCGGCGGCCACTTTGGGATCGGCGTAGGCCAGCTGGTAGGGGTGCACGCCCACCACGCCGACGATCCAGCCGGCGGCCGGATCCAGTGCCGCGGTGGCCATCACGGTCTCGGCGAACTCGCGCGGGTGGACCTCGAACCCTTGGTAGCTCTTGGGCTGCAGCAGCCGGATCAGGCCGGCCCCCTTCATCAGCTTGACGGTGTCGTCGGTGAGGCGGCCGAGCCGTTCGGCTTCGGCCGCCTGGTCGCGCAACTGATCCGCCATGGCGACCACTCGATCAATGACCCGCTCGCTCATCTTGTCGTCCTTACGTGTGGGGGCTTAGTAATGGTCTACCGCAGTCCGCGCCAAACCCGAAGGCATTCCCGGTGAGCGGACGAAAATGCGGATCAGGTGAGGAGCAGGAGCCATGACCGATATTGACGACTTGACGGCCCGGCTGCGCCGGCTCGAGGACGACCGCGACATCCGGCAGTTGATCGCTTCCTACGGCCCGGCGGTGGACGCCGGGGACGCGGATGCGGCCGCGCGGCTGTGGGCGACCGACGGCGTCTATGACGTCGACGGCTGGCGCATGCAGAGCCGGGCAGACGTCCACGCCATGATCAGGTCGGAGGCCCACCAGAATCTGGTGGCCAAGGGCTGCAGCCACTTCCTCGGGCCCTGCGTCGTCACGCTCGACGGCGACGAGGCGGTGGCCGTCTGTGAATCGCTGGTGCTCGTCCGCGACGGCTCGGAAAAGGGGGCCTACCGCGTGTGGCGGGCAACCGCTCACCATTTCGCGCTGAGGAGGATCGACGACCGCTGGCAGATCACCACCCGCACCAGCCGAGTCCTCGACGGCAACCCCGATGCGCATGCGTTGTTGACGAAGGGCCTGGCGGGTCGCTAGCACTGATGGCGGCGACCCGCTTCGCCCGGCGGCGCCGCGCTTGCGATCGCCGCTCTAGCCCTGATGGCGGCGACCCGCTTCGCCCGGCGGCGCCGCGCTTGCGATCGCCGCTCTAGCGGGACAGGAAGCCGAGGACCGTGCTTTCGAACGCCTCCTTGGCCTCGATCATCGCCCAGTGCCCGGAGTTGGGGAAGATGTGCAGTTCCGCGTTGGGAATGGTGCGCATCGGGATCAGCGCCATATCCGGCGGGCTCACCCTGTCGTCTCGGCCCCAGGTGAGCAGCGTCGGCGCGGCCAGCTTGTGCATGACCGCCCACGGCTGCGGCCGGTCGGAGGCCGCCATCGCGGCGTTCATCGCGGCGAACGCCGCCTTGCCATACATCCGGCGCGCGGCGGCCAGGGTCTCCGGGTCGGTCGCCGACTGCCAGCGTTCCTCGATCAGTTCCTCGGTGACCAGGGACTGGTCGTACACCATCGATTTCAGCCAGTCGACGAGCCGTTGCCGGGTCGGGTCCTCGACGAACTCCTGCAACAGCCGGATCCCCTCGCTGGGGCTGGGGCTGAAGATGTTGGTGCCGATTCCGCCGATCGTCACCAGACGGCCGACGCGGTCCGGATTGCGGATGGCGTAGTTGATGCCGACGCCGCCGCCCATCGAGTTGCCGACGATGTGTACCTTCTCGATGCCGAGCGCCTCCAGCAACGGCGATACGGCGCCGAATGCGTCAACCATCGGGTGGCCGCCGAAGTCGTCGCTGACCCCGAAACCCGGAAATTCCAGGACCAGGCAGCGGAAGTGCTCGGCGAACGTGGGCAGAATCCCGCGGAAGTTGCGCCAGCCGGTGACGCCGGGGCCGGAGCCATGCAGAAAAAGAAGCACCGGACTGGAATCCTCGCCGCACTCGCAATAGCGCAAAGCGCCTTTCGGGGTGCTGATTTCGCGCAGGTCTTGCTCGACGGTCGATTTAGCAGTGTTGGCCACGGATGCCACCCTGCCATGCCGTCGCGTCCAGCGGGAGCGGTGTTCCGCCCATCGGCCGGCCCTCGTCTACAGTCTTCATCCATGCGCTTGCTGGTCACCGGTGTTGACGAATCCGGGCGGTCGTGCGCCGCGCGGGACGCCACCGTCGCAATGCAAGGCGACGCCGGTCTCGGCGGCATCCTCTATTCGGTGCTCTACGCGGCGCCGTCCCTTCCGTCGATTTCGTCTGGCGGTGGGCGATTCGCGAAGCTTCTCGACCTGGTCGTGGCGCCCGGCGCGCTGCGCTGGACGGCGATCGACTACGCACCCGGTGCCGAGTTCTCCATGCACCACACGGACACCGTCGATTTCGACCTGGTGCTCGCGGGCTCGGTGGATCTGATCCTGGACGACGGGACGCACCGGTTGGCGGTCGGCGACAGCGTGGTGGTCACCGGCGTCGACCACGCCTGGCTCGCCGGTCCGCAGGGGTGCCGGCTCAGCGTCCTGACGATCGGGGCGTCGCCGCCGAACGTGTAACTACGGCGACGACACGCCGATGCCGGTCGCCATGACTACACGTTCGGCGCCGGCCGGGCCATCGTCGAGTCCGGGGCCGCCCAATCCGTCGACACCTTCCGATACTTGATCAGCCAGGTGCCACCGTCGGGCACCAGGACGTCGCGATAACGGCCGAAATGATCGAGCCCGATCTGGGTGACCACGGTGAAGTAGGACGACACCCGCGCCTCGTCGGGCGTGA
The DNA here is from genome assembly GCF_035506235.1 of Mycobacterium sp. Taxonomy (GTDB): domain Bacteria; phylum Actinomycetota; class Actinomycetes; order Mycobacteriales; family Mycobacteriaceae; genus Mycobacterium. Next base: position 398 of record NZ_DATJPU010000144.1, on the reverse strand, counting down.
GACCGGTGAACAGCACGTTGGTGACGATGTGCCGGACTACGGGCTTGAAGTCGGCGCGGGCGGCGACGCTCCCGGTGATGCCGCCGAGGAAGGACGCGATCTCGGCCCGCCCGCGCCACGGCTGCGACCCGCGAATTTCGAGGATGCCGTCCGCGCAGAACGTTTCGGCAAGGCCGTCGGGCCGGCCGGCATCGCCCAACCAGTTGTAGCGCGCGAGCGTGTCACGGATCTGCTCACGGGCGACCAGTTCCCACATCTCCACCGGCGTGAGCCTAATAGCGCTATCTGACGAGATAAGGCCGGAAACCGCGTTGCGCCGGCGCCGGCGTGACGCCGTTCAAGTCGAAGACCGCGATGAGGGCACGCAACAAAGCGGGGGACCAGTCGTCGAACGGTTG
>NZ_DATJPU010000143.1:0-2875 GCF_035506235.1 Mycobacterium sp. | reverse complement strand
CGCCATGCTGACTTACAGGCTCAAAGCACCAAGGTCTTTCCGGGGACGACCACGACGAACACCAATAATGATCCCGCCGCTCTTGACGCGAGCACAACAGGTGACCACCGCCGAATCTTCGCGAACCACGGTGCGCCCACCAGGCGCCGGTCCGCTGACTTAGGACATGGTCGGCAGAATTTCAGATGGGCGATTCGCTGACCTGCGGGTTCCCCGGCCTTAGTGCCCCGATTGGGGCACTAAACGGGTAGCTTCAGGCGGTGTCCTACGTGCGGAAAGTGCGCACGGCCTCTGGTGCGGTGGCAGTGCAGGTCGTGCGTAAACATCGTGGTGAGCGCACGATTCTGGCACATATCGGGTCGGCGCATACCGATGCCCAACTCGGGGTTCTGCTCGAAAGAGCCCGCCAGATCGCCGCCGAGGATCAAGGAGTGCTCGACATCGAGGTTCCCTCCCGGACGCAATCGGTCGACGGGGTCGCCGACTGGCGGACCGGCACGCTGACCCTGACGCCGGGCCTACCCAAGGGGGCTCCGGCACCGCCGGGACGCACCGCAGCGACGTTTTCGCGGTTGCTCTACGACACCCTCGGCGCGGTCTATGACTGGCTCGGCTTCGACGCCGTCGATGACACGGTATTCCGGGATCTGGTGATCGCCCGAATTGTGGAGCCCACCAGCAAGGCCGACGCCGCACGCGTACTCACCGACTTGGGCGCAGAAACGGTGTCCTACAGGACGATTCAACGACACCTCGCGCAAGTCAACACCGCCAACTACCGCGATGTCATCGCGGGGAAGTGCTTCACCCACGCCGCCGATCGGGGCGGGTTGAGCCTGCTGCTCTGCGACGTGACCACGCTGTACTTCGAAGCAGAGGATGAAGACGACCTGCGCAAGGTCGGCTACGAGACCACCACCCTGGTGCCGATCATCACCGCCTTCGCCCAGCGCCACGACCTGCGCCAGACGCCGATGGTGATCGCCGCCGACGCCGGCATGCTTTCGGCAACCAACCTCACCGCCCTCGATGACGCCGGGCTGGGATTCATCGTCGGCTCGCGGTCGACCAAGGCGCCCGGCGACTTGGCGTCGCATTTTCATTGGCATGGCGACGTTTTCACCGACGGACAGATCATCGACACCGTCACTCCACGACACGCCAACAGCACAGTCAACGACACCACACTACGGGCCGAACCGGTTTGGGACCCCGACCAGCATGCCAACGCGTGGCGGGCGATCTGGGCGTATTCGGCCAAACGCGCACGACGCGACCAGAAAACCCTCAACACCCAAGAGGCCCGCGCCCGCGCGGTGATCAACGGTGAACGCAAAGCCAAGTCCACCCGATTCGTCAAGACCCGCGCTGGGGACCGCGTGCTCGATGAAGCCAGCCTGGCTCGCGCGCAATCGCTGGTCGGTCTCAAGGGCTATGTCACCAACGTGCCCGCTACGGTCATGCCCGCCGGCGAGGTGATCGCCAGATACCACGACTTGTGGCGCGTCGAGCGGTTATTTCGGATGTCCAAAAGCGACCTTCGTGCCCGACCGATGTTTCACCGCACCCGCGACGCCATCGAAGCCCACCTCACCATCGTGATCACCGCCCTGGCCGTCGCCCACAATGTCCAGGAACGCACCGGCCTGGCCATCGCCAACGTCGTCAAGCAATTGCGACCGCTGCGCTCGGCGACCATCACGATCAACGCTGCCACCGCGACCTTCCCGCCCGAAATCCCAGCATCTCAACGGGCAATCCTGGCGAACCTGAACATCCCCGAACCGGGGCACTAAGCCAAATGTCCGAACTCAGGCCAGAAACATTCTGGTGAAGACATCCCTGACGGACGGGTTTTCACCCAGCCGTGGCCGGCCACCACGGGTGAGAAGGCTCGCGGCATCCCGGATCGGCTCATCTACTACCAGTACCGCCACGACCGTGCCCGCCGCGCCCTGCGCGGCATCGACCAGCAGATCGCTAAGGCCGAACGCGCCGTCCACGGTCACGCCCCGGTCAAACGCAACCGGTTCATCAAGCTCGCCGGCGCCACCAAGAGCGTCAATCGAGACCTGGAAGCCAAAGCCCGCGGCCTGGCCGGCTTGAAGGGCTACACCACCAACCTCACCACCGTCGGACCGGCGTTCGTCATCAATGCCTATCACCAGCTATGGCGCATCGAGAAGAGCTTCCGGATGTCCAAGCACGATCTCCAAGCCCGACCGGTCTACCACCACAAACGCGAATCCATCGACGCGCACCTGACCATCGTGTTCGCCGCGCTGGCGGTCAGCCATTACATCGAGCACCGAACCCATTGGAGCATCAAGAAATTCGTCCGCACCGCACGCCGCTACCGCACCGTCCGCATCAAAGCCGGACGCCAGACACTTACCGCCGCAGACCCACTACCCGACGACCTCCGCCAAGCCCTCGCCAAGATCAGCGCCGGCCATGCACACTAAAAAGTCCTAAGTCGGGAGCCGCTCACCCATAGCTATGAGCGTAGAACGACCAAACTGACGCGCGTTACTGCTGTCATCATGGCCACCAGCAGGTTGGACACTCGATCCAACGAGAAGCGTCAACAATCAGAAATCTTCCTGCCAATTTTTCGTAAGTGAATGGTTCCGAGCGGAATACGATGTATTGCGATGAAATTTTGGCAACGTCGTTTTCGGCGACGAATTGGACCACGTAGTTTATGTTGTAACGTCGGAGGATTTCCACCGTATTCCCTTGCTTGACAAGCGTTTCGATCTCCCGATCGCCAGCCAAGCCGTTGAGCGCGATAGTATTGAATCCTGACACAAATCGAAAGACACCAGGATCGTCCATGCCGAAGCGCAGACTCTTAGGCTTCAAATGGCCCTCG
>NZ_DATJPU010000142.1:0-35019 GCF_035506235.1 Mycobacterium sp. | reverse complement strand
TCGGCCTTGTATTGCCCGTGCAGATTGGTCAGGCGTTCGATCAGTTGCTGCCTGTTCATGCCGCAGCCGTTGTCGGTGATGCGGGCCAGCCGGCGTTGGGTCTGAGGGTCGGTCCATCCGTCGATGGTGACGACAGCGTACTTGTCGGAGAGGCGGGCTTCGATGCCGTTCTGCACAAACTCGCGGTAGAGCTGTAGAGGGTTCATGCCGCGGGCTTCGCGTTCGATCCACGCGGCAGTTCCGCGCGGGTCGTTCTTCAGGGTGCGCATAGTGGCGGCCTCGGTTTCGCGTGTGGATCTGTGGTGATTCATGAGAGACCTGCAAAACCCCGCCGACCAGCAAGGGTACCCTAAATCGGACCATGGTCCAGTTGAGAACTAGCAGCTGAACGCACAAACGGCGCGCGCGGGCGCCGACAACATCACAGCGATTTAGTGATGGGGGTCACACAGCCAGGCCGGGGAAATACTCGGAGTTACCGAGCTTCTCTGCCGCCTGGGGACGACCTGGGTGGCAGCGGCCCGCAGCGCAACGAAGCGGCGCACCGGACCGTCGGGGACCTCGGGAACGCCACCCGACTGGCACTGGCGAGCGAAATGTCACCTGGCCCAATTGATTCCGCTTAACATAGAATCAATTCGTAACTGCGGCAAGGTATTTCGGGCGTTGGTCTACGAACCAGAACGGCGCATGGGAACCCGCAGTCCGTCCGCAGTCCGTCCGCAAAACTGCTGAGTCAGCTCGCACCGCTTGCACAGCTCGAGCCCTCTGACCAGCACTTTTATCGCGCCACTTTCGCAGCTAACACAGCTAAAGGCCCAGGTCGGAGTACAAGATGTACTCGAGCACGGATACCCCGGCCTGAAGCCTGCCGCCGAACTGCGCGACCAACCATTACCTAAGGGCGCATTTCGACAATCCCGCATTTCGGCGCCGACCGCCGCAATCGCCCATTAACGGAATCGCTTGCGAGACAGCCCATCAACGAACGCTGCGAGAACCCCAATGCGCGGGCATAATTCTTCATGTGGCAGAAACACGCAGGACCAAGGCGCTCGCCAACCCGGCCCAACCGCATAGCGCACTTCTGCACGAACTGGAGCGCTACGTCGAGGCCCACAATCCCGGCGTGAGGGACGTCAACGTGGTGAGCGCGACGGACACCGGTCAGGCGGACACCAGCCACAAGCCGGTGCGCCACTGGTACCAGGTCACGTACGAAGCCTGACATCGGCGCCGGCCGAACGGCCGGAACCGGAAGTACCACCAACGACACGGTGACCATGGTGTATGGTCCAGCGAGGTCTGGGTTGATCAAGCAGTCGGTCCCCCAAGGTTCATTGACGCGCTCCGTGATGAGCGAGGGGGACCCGATGGCTGTGACTACCGGCGACGCACCCAAGGCAGCGACCCTGTCCCTGGGAGCCAGGCTGTCGCGAACGACTATTCGCCTCGCCATAGGGGAGCTACAGCGCCGGTACGGGCTGGATGAGCAGGCAGCCTTCGAAGTGTTACGGGACGTCTCTCAGCGTCGCAACGTAAAGCTGCGCGCCGTGGCCGCCGAATTGCTGTCGCCCGATGGCGACGGCCGATCGCGGCCGGCGACCCCACCACCGCCGTTGCCATTCACCGTCGGGGGCCGCGCGTGCTCCAACCGCAGCGAGGTGCTCGTGGAGTTGATGCGTGCCGCGGTGACCCGCTGCGGCGCCGAGCGGGGGACCGTTCAGCTGCGCGACCCCGTGCATGGTGGGTTGCAGATCGAAGGCAAGCGTGGTTTCGGCCAGGACTTCGCCGACGCTTTCAGCTACGTGGACGAACGCGAAACGCCGTGCGGGCACGCGTTGGGCGATGCCCGTCAGGTGGTGGTCGCCGACGTCGACAGCTCGCCGTTGTTCAGCGCATCCGCCCGGGAAATACTGCAGGCGAACGAGGTCAGCTCGTGCGTGTCCACCCCCATCGTCGACGACGACGGGAAGGTCCTGGGTGTCGTCTCGACCCATCAGCGTCACCGTGATGCCGTCCCGGACGAGGCCGACCTGCGGCATGTCCGGATGCTGGCCAATCAGTGCGGTCGCTGGCTGCAGTGGTACGACGGTGCGGTCCTGCCGGCGATAGTGGGCGAGGTCCATCGGGCCGCGGCCGCCAAACTGAAGTGCGCCGGTGACCGTCGGACCGCGGACCGAGTCGACCCGGCGGCGAGCATCGCCGCGGCGGCCCGATTGCTCTCCGACCGCTACGGCGTCGAACCGGGTCATGCCGAAGACGTGCTTGTCTCGCTCGCAGCCCAGCGCGGCATCGCACTCGAGGAGCTGGCCGCCCGACTGGTCGGCTAAAGCTTGCCGGCGACGAAGTCGGCGGCCTGGTCGGCCATGCCCGCATCGATGTACGCGCTGGCGAGATGCTGCGGCCAGTTTTCTTTCCAGGTGTTCGGGTCGGCCGGGTTGCAGATGGGATCCGCGCCGTGGCACAACTCGATGGTCCTGTCGTTGTAGATCGGGTTGAAGTTCGTGATCGGACCCACCCACTGGCTTCCGTTGCCGAACAGCGCGACAGCGGCGATGTGCTGATCGATCCCCGGCGGCAGCGGGCTGTCGAAACCGAAAGCGCTGATGGGCGCCGCGAGCACCACGTCGGTGACCGCCGCGCCCAGCGAGTAGCCGCCCAGCACCAGGCGGGTGTTCGGGCAGTCGTTGGCCATGCTTTGGAGGTGGTGGCTCATGTCGTTCGCGCCGATGTCGATCTGCGTGTCGGCGGGGTAATTCACCGCGTAGACGCCGATGTTCTTCGAAACCTTGGATCGCAGCGCGCTGATGAACGCGTTGCCGAGTGCGCCCGTCCCCGGCGCTTCATAGCGGCCGCGGGCGAAGACGACCTGCACCGGGGGGCAGTTGGCCGCGGCGGCGCGGGGCAGGGCCGATGGCAGCACCGAGGCGGCCAGTGGCAGCGCGGCCGCGATCACGGCCGCCGCCAGGCCGATATCAAGGCACTTGCGGGCAGGCAATGCGCGCACAGCACGATCGTAAAGCGATCTCGACCAGGCCGCTCGCCTTTGACCACCCCGACGGCGCGATGGGGTCGACCGATAGGTTCGGCTGATGAGCCGCGCCGACGCCATTTCAACCGAGCGCCTGTTCGCGATGGCCGAGCAGGTGCAGGGCTTCATGCCGCCCGACGAGGGCCGCGCGCTCTACGACGCCGCGCTGCGGTACCTCAGCGGCGGCGTCGGCGTCGAGATCGGCACCTACTGCGGCAAATCCACCCTGTTGCTCGGGGCTGCGGCGCAGCAGACGGCCGGCGTGCTGTACACGATCGACCATCACCACGGCTCGGAGGAGCACCAGCCCGGCTGGGAGTATCACGACGCCTCGTTGGTCGACGACGTCACCGGGCTCTTCGACACGTTGCCGACGTTTCGCCGCACGCTCGACGCTGCGGGGCTCGACGACCACGTCGTCGCCATCGTCGGCAAGTCACCGGTTGTGGCCCGCGGCTGGCGGACACCGCTGCAGTTCCTGTTCATCGACGGTGGCCACTCCGAGAAGGCCGCGACCGAGGACTTCGACGGCTGGGCGAAGTGGGTGGAGGCCGGCGGGGCGCTGCTCATCCACGACGTGTTCCCGGACCCGCGCGACGGCGGGCGCCCGCCTTACTACATCTATTGCCGTGCAATGGATTCCGGTCAGTTCCGGGAGGTTTCGGCCACCGGGTCGCTGCGGGTCCTCGAACGCACCGGCGGGTGGGCGGGAGAGGCCATCATCACCACCCGGGACCGGTAACCACGCATTCGCAGTCGAAGTCCGTCTGCAGCCCCATCGGCAGCCCGTCGTCGCGGAAGACCCCACCGCCCGCGGTGGTGTCCGACAACGCGTCCGCCGCCAGGATCATCGCCGCGCCGGTCCAGGTGGTGCGCTCCTCGGGCCAGCGCTTCCCATCGGCGAAAACCAGGCCCGTCCAATAGGAGCCGTCCTCTTCTCGCAGGTGCTGCATCGCGGCGAACTGCCGACGCGCGGCGGACCGGTGGCCGATGGCGTCGAGGGCCATCACCAATTCGCAGGTTTCGGCGCCGGTCACCCAGGGCCGATCGCCGACGCAGCGGATGCCGAGACCGCCGACCACAAAGTCGTCCCAGCGCTCCTTGATTCGCGCGGCGGCCGCCGGGCCGCGCAGGGCACCGCCGAGGATCGGGTAGTACCAGTCCATCGAGTAGCGGTCCTTTTCGGTGAACACCTCCGGATGCGCGGCGATCGCATGGCCCAGGCGCCCGAGCGCCAGTTCCCACTCCGGCTGCGGTTCGGAGACCAGGACGGCCAATGCCAGCGCGCACCGGATGCTGTGGAACACGCTGGCGCACCCGGTCAGCAGCGCTTCCGGCACCAGTCCGTCTTCGCTTCGCGCCCAAGCGATCTCGCCGTAGCCGAACTGCAAATCGATGACGAAATCGATCGCCTTGTGCACCACCGGCCACATCCGGGCCGCGAACGACCTGTCGCCGGTGATCAGCACGTGATGCCACACGCCGGTGGCGATGTATGCGCAGAAGTTGCTGTCGCTGTTGGGGTCCTCGATGACCCCCGCCCGGGTCTGGATGGGCCAGGAGCCGTCGGGCCGCTGCGTGCGGCGACTCCACTCGAACGCGGCCCGCGCCGGCTCCAGCAGCCCGGCGGCCGTGAGCGCCATCGCGCATTCGACGTGATCCCACGGATCGGTGTGCCCACCCGCGAACCAGGGGATGGCGCCCGACGATTCCTGGGTGGCGGCTATCGACAGCGCGGTCTGCCGGCATTGGTCGGGAGTGAGAACACCCGGAACGGCCGGCGCGCTACCCCGATGCAACTGAATATCCCAGGGCCGCTTCGCTTTTCGTCTGATTCAGCTTGGTGAAATACATCGCGACGCTCTTGCCGACGAGCGGATTGAGCAGCGACTCAGCCAGCTGGGTGGCCCTGGGCCGCCGCATCAGATCCCACGCCAGAAGCCTGTGGTAGGCGGCCACCGCGCGATGCTCGGAGTTCGAGACGCCGACAGCACATTTCAGCCACCAGAACGGGGCGTGCAGCGCGTGCGCGTGATGGCTGTGCGTCAGTTCCATACCGACGCCGGCGATCTTGTCTCGCAGCTCGCTCGCCCTGTAGATGCGCACGTGGCCGCCCTCGTTGGCGTGGTATTCGTCGGAAAGCAGCCAGCACACCCGCTCGGGCAGCCAGCGCGGGACGCTGACCGCCAGGGTGCCACCGACTTTGAGCACCCTGACCAGTTCGGCGATGGCCGCGTCGTCGCGGGGGATGTGTTCCAGGATTTCGGAGGCGATGACGCAATCGAACGTCTCGTCGGCGTAGGGCAGGCTCAGCGCGTCGCCGAGGACGACCTTCGCCGAAGCCGCCGCGGGCGCCTCCCCGGTTTCGGCCATCGCGCGCAGAATGGTGTCGACGGAACGCAATTCGGACGCGTCGCGGTCGAAGGCGACGACGTCAGCGCCGCGCCGATAGGCCTCGAAGGCGTGCCGGCCCGCCCCGCACCCGACGTCGATCACCTTGGTGGACGGCCCGATCCCGAGCCGGTCGAATTCGACCGTCAGCATCGCGCGATCGCCCGCTCGTAGACCCGCACGGTTTGAGCGGCCACGGCCTCCCAGCTGAACACGTTGATCGCGCGGTTGCGGCCCGCCTTGCCCATGGTGCGGCGCTTGTCCGGCGAGTCGAGAAGCTCGCCGAGCGCACGGGTCAGGGCGTCGACGTCAGCCGGCGGCACCAGCTCCGCGCAGGCCCCGTCGGTGCCCAGCACCTCGGGTAGCGCACCCACCCGGCTCGCCACGATCGGCGTTCCACTCGCCATGGCTTCCACCGCGGGCAGCGAAAACCCTTCGTAGAGAGAGGGAATGCAGGCGACCTCGGCCGAGGCGAACAGGGCGGCGAGCGCTTCGTCGGACAGCCCGCTGGTGATGTGGACGATGTCCGAGATTCCCAGTTCGGCGATGAGTTTGTGGGTGGGGCCGTTGGGTTCGACCTTGGCCACGAGCCGCAACTCGAGGTCCCGGCGGGTACGTAGTTTGGCGACCGCGTGCAGCAGCGTGCGGACGCCCTTCAGCGGGGTGTCGGCGCTGGCGATCGCGATGACCCGGCCGGGTTGCCGGGGCTGTGAACCCGGTTGGAACAGCTCGGTGTTCACCCCCAACGGCACCACGTGCAGTTGTTCGGGGGAGACGCCGAAGTCGGCGACGATGTCCGCGGCCGACGACGATGAGACCGTCAGCAGGTCGGGGATCCGGCGTGCTATCTGCTCTTGCATCTTGGAAAACCCATACCAGCGGTGCACCAACGGCTTTCGCCACCACCGCGCGGCGGCCACATCGAGCACCCGGTCGCGCGTGATGGGGTGGTGCACGGTGGCCACCACCGGGAGCCCCGTGTCGGCGATCGCCAGCAGACCGGTTCCCAGGCTCTGATTGTCGTGCACGAGGTCGAAGTCGTCGGCCCGCTCGGCCAGCAGCCGCGCGACGCGCATGGTGAACGTCCGCGGTTCGGGGAAGCCCGCCGTCCACACCGTCAAAAGTTCCAGCAGGTCGATCGAGTCGCGGATCTCGCTGGGCCGCGGCACCCGGAACGGGTCGGGTTCGCGGTAGAGATCCAGGCTGGGCACCTTGGTCAGCCGCACCCGCGGATCGAGCAGTTCCGGATAGGGCTGGCCGGAGAACACCTCGACGTCGTGGCCGAGTTCGACCAGGCCGCGGCTGAGATGGCGCACGTAGACGCCCTGTCCGCCGCAATGGTCCTTACTGCGATAGGACAGCAGGGCAATTCGCATACTCAACTCTTATCCGCCGACGAAAGAACGCGGACGACCGCCCCCCGATCCATCGCTCTCAACGGACTCCCGAACCCCGCGACAGCAAACTGGACATGTGTCCAGACTATAGTTCGCCCACCTAAATGACGCAACGAGGCAGCGCGCTATTGGTTGGTCACATCCGCCACACCCGCCTCTCTTAGGGCCGGGGGACGGTTTGTCCACCTTCGAGCGACAGCCTGCTTGTCGCTCGAAGGTGGACAGAGCGGATGTTCTCTTCGGCAGGGACGCATGTGGCGGATGTGATCCTTTGCTGCGCAGCCTCGGAAGGTGAGTTTGTTACCATCGCGCCGTGCGATCGGTCTCGCGACGCGACATCCTCAAATTCGCCGCACCGGTTCTCCTGGGCGTAGGGGCGGTGGCCGCGCCGGTCAACGAGCCGAAGGCGCGAGCCGCCGACCTCAGGCTGATCGACTTCGCCGAGCGCAGGATCGCGCCGGACGAGATCAAAGCCGCGGGCTACGGCGGGGTCATCAACTACGTGTCCGAGTCGCGGCCGGGGGCGAACTTCGAGGCGAAGCCCATCACCCGCCAGTACGCGGACGCGCTGCGCGCCGCGGGCCTGCAGATCGTCAGCAACTTCCAGTACGGCAAGCCCGGCTGGCCCGACCCGTCGGACTCCACCCGCGGCTACGACGGCGGCGTGGCCGATGCCCAGACGGCGCAGCGGCTGCACGCCGCTGCCGGGGGGCCTGATTCGGCCCCCATCTTCTTCAGCATCGATGACAACATCGACCAGAATTTTTGGAATACCTCTGGCGTGCAATGGTTTCGAGGCATCAACTCGGTACTGGGCGTGGGCCGCAGCGGCATCTATGGGCATGCCCAGGCGTGCGGGTGGGCGATCCGCGACGGTGTCATCGGGAATTCGAGCACGCCGGGGCACCGGTGGGCGTGGCAGACGAGATCGTGGTCGAACGGGGCGCGCGAACCGGCGGCGGTGCTTTATCAGGCCGTGGTCAACAGCCCGTCGAACCCGGGCCCCCTGCTGGGCGGGATCAACGTGGACGTCGACGACGTCCTCGCCCCCGACTACGGCCAGTGGGATTTCACGCGCTGACACCCACGCACGACGCCCCGCGAGCCGGTGGCTTGCGGGGCGTCGCGTCGTATCCGGGCGTTACTTGAGGTCGAACCGGTCGGCGTTCATGACCTTGACCCAGGCCGCGACGAAGTCCTCGACGAACTTCCCCTCGTTGTCGTCCTGGGCATAGACCTCGGCCAGCGCACGCAACACCGAGTTCGACCCGAACACCAGGTCGTTGGCGGTGGCCGTCCACTTGAGCCGGCCCGACTTGCGGTCGACCACCTCGTAGACGTTCTCCGCCGTCTCCGATGTCTTCCACGCGTTGTCCATGTCGACCAGGTTGACGAAGAAGTCGTTCGTCAGGATGCCCGGCCGGTCGGTGAACACGCCGTGCTTGCTGCCGCCGTGGTTGGCATTGAGCGCACGCAGGCCACCGACGAGCACCGTCATCTCCGGACCGGTCACGCCCAGCAGGTAGGCCCGCTCGTGCAGCAACTGCTCCAGCGGCGCCTTCTCGCCGGCGCGGATGTAGTTGCGGAACCCGTCGGCGCGCGGTTCGAGCACCGCGAACGACTCCACATCGGTGTTCTCCTGGGAGGCGTCGGTCCGCCCGGGCGCGAAGTGCACCGAGATCTCGTAGCCGGCGTCCTTGGCCGCCTTCTCGACCGCCGCGGATCCGGCCAGCACGATCAGGTCGGCCAGCGAGATCTTCTTGCCGCCCGACGCCGACGCGTTGAAGTCCTGCTGGATCTTCTCCAGCACGGGCAGGACCTTGTCCAGCTCCGAGGGCTCGTTGGCCTCCCAGTTGCGCTGCGGCTCGAGGCGCAGCCGCGCCCCGTTGGCGCCGCCCCGCTTGTCGGTGCGCCGGAAGCTCGACGCCGCGGACCAGGCCGTCTTGACCAGCTGCGGGACCGACAGGCCGGAGTCGAGCACCTTTTGCTTCAGCGCCGCGACGTCCTTCTCGTCGACCAGCTCATGGTCGACGGCCGGAACCGGGTCCTGCCACAGCTGTGGCTCGGGGACCCACGGCCCCAGGTAGCGGCTGATCGGACCCATGTCGCGGTGCAGCAGCTTGTACCAGGCCTTGGCGAACGCCTCGGTCAGCTCCTCGGGGTGGTCCAGCCAACGACGCGTGATGTCGCGATAGATCGGGGACTCGCGCATCGAGATGTCGGTGACCAGCATCGTCGGGGCGCGACCAGGGCCGCCGAACGGGTCGGGGATGGTGCCCGCACCGGCGCCGTCCTTGGCGACGAACTGCCAGGCATCGCCGGGGCTCTTGGTCAGCTCCCACTCGTAGCCGTACAGCGTCTCCAGGAAGGTGTTGTCCCACTTGGTCGGCGTGGGCGTCCAGACCACCTCCAGGCCGCTGGTGATGGCGTCCTTGCCCACGCCGGTGCCGAAGGAGCTCTTCCAGCCCAGCCCCTGTTGTTCGATCGGGGCGGCCTCCGGCTCGGGACCGACCAGATCGCCACTGCCGGCGCCGTGCGTCTTGCCGAAGCTGTGGCCGCCGACGATCAGCGCGGCGGTCTCCTCGTCGTTCATCGCCATCCGCGCGAACGTCTCGCGGATGTCGATCGCGGCGGCAATGGGATCCGGCTTGCCCTCGGGGCCTTCCGGGTTCACGTAGATCAGACCCATCGTGGTCGCGCCGTAGGGCTGGGCGAGGTCGCGCTTACCGGAGTAGCGCTTGTCGGTGCCCAGCCAGGTGTCCTCTGCACCCCACAGGATCTCCTCGGGCTCCCAGACGTCCGCGCGGCCGAACCCGAAGCCGAAGGTCTTGAACCCAAACGACTCCAGGGCGCAGTTGCCGGCGAAGATGATCAGGTCCGCCCAGGAGATCTTGTTGCCGTACTTCTTTTTGACCGGCCACAGCAATCGGCGGGCCTTGTCCAGGCTCACGTTGTCCGGCCAGCTGTTGATCGGGGCGAAGCGCTGCATGCCCTGGCCGCCGCCGCCGCGGCCGTCGTGAATGCGGTAGGTACCCGCGGCATGCCAGCTCATCCGGATGAACAGGCCGCCGTAGTGCCCGTAGTCGGCGGGCCACCAGTCCTGCGAGTTGGTCATCACCGAGATCACGTCCGCCTTCAGCGCGTCGACGTCGAGCTTGGCGAACTCCGCGGCGTAGTCGAAGTCGTCGCCGAGCGGGTTAGCCTGCGGCGAGTGCGGGTGCAGCGTCGATACGTCGATCTGGTTCGGCCACCAGTCCCGGTTGGTCAGGGGCGCATCGGATTTCGGTTTGGGGGAGGGGATTGCCGGGTTTTCGCTTTCACTGGTGCTCGCCGTCTTGGTGTCGTCGTGGGGAGGACGGCTTTCAGATGTATCGGATGGCACAACATTCCTTTCGGGGTGATAGGGCTGCAATCTAGGAGTCCGCGGTCGAGCAATCGGGGCACAGGCCCCAGTAGATGACTTCGGCCTCGTCGAGGACGAAGCCATCCAGAACGTTGTTGTCGTCCGAGGGGGTCAGGCACGGCGCCTCACCGACCGCGCAGTCGACGTCGGCGATGGCCCCGCAGGAGCGGCACACGACGTGGTGGTGGTTGTCGCCCACTCGGGCCTCGTAGCGGGCGACCATCCCCAGTGGCTGGATCCGGCGAACCAGGCCCGCGGCGGTCAGCGCGCTGAGGACGTCGTAGACGGCCTGCCGCGAAACGTCTGGCAAACCGTCCCGCACCGCCGTGAAGATCGTGTCGGTGTCGGCATGGGGGTTGGCATCCACGGCCTCTAGGACGGCGACCCTGGGCCGGGTCACACGAAGATCGGCCATCCGCAGCAGGTCCGCGTAACTCGCCGATGAGGACACGTGGTCTATATCACTCCCTTATTTGGAATCAGTCAAGACTTTCCCGGCTGCGTGTTGCCGAATAGGCGTTGAACGTTGCCCGTCCGGGTTTGGAGCGGGCGCAGAGGGCCGAATGGCGTTGTACCCGAGCGCAATCGACAGCCCGGCTTAGGAGGCCGGCTGCAGGGCGCTGCCCTTGCGCCACTGGTCCCAGCTCAGCGTCCAGTCGCCGTTTTGGGCCAGCGTCAACGGAGGTCCGCCGCTGTTGCGGACCTCGACCACGTCGCCCGGCACCGAGAAGCCGTAGAACCACTTTGCGTTGTCGGCGTTGAGGTTCAGGCACCCGTGCGAGGTGTCCCGGTGGCCCTGGGCCCACACCGTCGCGTCGAGCTCGTGCAGGTAGATGCCGTCGGTGCTGATCTTGGTGGCCCAGTTGATGGTCTCGCGATACCCGAGGCGCGAATTCTTGGGCAGTCCGAATGTCGAGGAGTCCATCACGACCGGGTTGCCCTTGCCGAGCACGGTGTAGATGCCCGGCGGGGTCCACAACGAGATGGTGTGCCCGGCGATGTCTTCGGTGCCGCCCATCCCCATCGACGTGGGCATCGTGCGGACCAGCGCCCCGTTGTCGAACACGCTGACCTGATGGGTGGCGTCGTCGGCGATGGATACGTGCGCGTCGCCGATCCGGAACGACACCCGGGTGTCATCCTGCCCGAATAGGCCGTCGCCCAAAGCGATCCCGTAGATCTTGGCCTCGGCGGTGACGGTCGTTCCCGGGGCGTAGTAATGCTCGGGCCGCCAGTGAGCGTTTTGACCGTCGACCCAGAACCACGAGCCCTGCACCGGCGGGTTGGTCGTCACGCTGAGCTGCCGCTCCGCGGCGGCGCGGTCGGTGATCTGCTCGTCGAAGTGCGCCACGACCACGGTTCCGACGCCGTAGCTGCCGCCGTCGTGCAGTGCCGCCTCCGACGTGGTGGTGAACGACACCTTGGTCTGGTTGGACGGCTTCAGCGTCGAGAACGACGAGACCTGTGTAGCCGCAACGCCATTCGCCCCGCGCCCGGTGACGGTCAGCGTGTAGGTGCGCCCGTATCCCAGCGGGACGGTGGGCTTCCAGACGGTGTTATCCGGGGTCATCACGCCCTGGACCGCTTTGCCGCTCTCGTTGACCATGCGCACGTCGGTCAGCGTCCCCGCATCGGCTTTCACCGTGACCTGCGCGACCGGGTCGACGTCGTGTGCGCCTGCGCCGGGCGTGATCGTTATTTGCGCCGCGGCAGGGGTTTTCGATGCGGCACCGTGGCGTGAGCACGATCCCACCAGGATCGCGCCGACCACGGCGAAAACGACGAGCACGGCCAACAGGAACCGGCGAGGCCAAGCTGCCAGACCCCTGTTTGCATCGCTTGCGGGCATGAGCATCAAATAGCCCAGCGCGTTCGCCCTGAAACGTGACGCTCGCTCGCGAGGGATCATGGCGCCATGTCCGACGACGAACTCGACAGTCTGTACTGGGTGGAACCCGACGCGTTCACCGCGCAGCGCACCAAATTGGTCGCTGAGGCGAAGAAGCGCGGCGACGCGGCGGCCGCCAAGCGGATCGCGGCGGCGCGCAAACCGACGACGGCGGCCTGGATCGTCAACCGGCTCGCGCTGGGCCGGAAGGACACCAAGAAGCGCCTGGCCGACCTGGGTGACCGCCTGCGGGCCGCGCACGCCGAGATGGACGGCGAACGCATCCGCGACCTGTCGGCCGAGCAACGCAAACTGATCGAGCAACTCGCCCGGGCGGCGTTAGAAGCGGCCGACGTGAAGCGGCCGTCGGCGTCGGTGCGCGAGGACCTGACCGGCACCCTGCAGGCCGCGATCGCCGACCCCGACGTCACCGAGCGGCTCGGTCGGCTGGCCAAGCCCGAGCGATGGTCGGGTTTCGGCATCGGCGACGCGGCGCCCGCGTTGCCGCCCGCGAAGCGATCCGGCACGGCCGCGCAGCGGCGCCTGGACAAGCTGAAGGCGGCCGTCACCTACGCCGAGCGGGCCAAGGCCGAAGCCGACGAGACCCTGTCGCGGCGGAAATCCGAACGCGAAACGGCCCGGCAGCGACGCGACCAAGCGCGCGCGGCCCTGCGCGAAGCCGAACGCCGACTCGACAAGGCCGAAGTCGCCTTGGACAAAGCAGAGCGGGCCGGCCGTGCCGCCGCCGAATCGGTCAAAGGGGCGAAAGCTCAGCTCAACCGGGCGTGACCGCGACCGCGCGGGCGCCGGCCGGGTTTTCCCCGGCGCTCCGCGGGTATCAGCCCACCCGTGACTTCTTTATGGTTGGCCGACCGTGCCGAACAGCCTTGGGCTGCAAGCCAGCTTGATGATGGTCCCCGTGCCGCCGACGTCATCGTCGTCGGTGCCGGGATCACCGGGCTGATGACCGCCGTCCTGCTGGCCCGCGCCGGCATGGACACGCTGGTGCTGGAGGCGCGCACCGTCGGGGCCTGCGCAACCGGAAACACCACCGCCAAGATCAGCCTGCTGCAGGGCACCCAGCTGTCGAAGCTCCTGCCCAGGCACGGCAGGGACGTGGCGCGGGCCTATGTGGACGGCAACAAAGAGGGCCAGGACTGGGTGCTGCAGCACTGCGAGAAGCACGGCATCGCGGTGCAGCGCGAGGATGCCTACACCTATGCCCAGTCCGCGAAGGGCGTCCTGTCCGCCCGCGCAGAGCTGAAGGCCTGCCAGGCGATCGGCCTGCCCGCGGTGTGGGACGACGACGCGGACGTGCCGTTTCCGTACCACGGCGGCGTGCGTCTTGGCGACCAGGCGCAGTTCGACCCCATGCCGTTTCTCGACTCACTGGCCACCGAGCTGCTCGGCCGTGGGGGACGGCTGGTCGAGCACGCCCGGGTCCGGCGGGTGTCCTGGCGCGGCAAGGGCGTGCGCGTGCACGTCAACGACGCGGCGCAACGCGATGTCGAGCTCGAGGCCGGCCAGCTGGTGCTTGCCACCGGAATCCCCATCCTGGATCGCGGCGGCTATTTCGCGCGCGTGAAGCCCAGCCGGTCGTACTGCCTGGCCTTCAAGGTCCCCGGCAACATCACCCGGCCGATGATGATCTCCGCCGACTCGCCGACGCGTTCGGTGCGCTACGCGCCCGTCGCCGACGGGGAGCGGCTGATCGTCGGCGGCGCCGGCCACACGGTAGGTCGCAAGAAGAGCCCGTCGAAGTCCCTGGCGGAACTCTCGGACTGGGCGCGCAAGCACTATCCGGGCGCCGTGCAGACCCACTTCTGGTCGGCGCAGGACTACACGCCCATCGACCACTTGCCGTACGTCGGGCCCATCCTGCCGAACGAACACCGAAACCATCTTCGTCGCAACGGGTTTCAACAAGTGGGGCATGACGAACGGCCCGGCCGCGGCGTTGGCCCTGTCCAGCCGCATCCTGGGCGGGCGGATGGACTGGTCCAGCGCGTTCGCCAGCTGGAGCCCCCACGAGCTGTCGGGTCTGCTGACGGCCATGCAGTTCAACGCCGAGGTGGGGTTCGACTTGGCCAAGGGCTGGATCACGCCGGCATTACGCACCGGCCGTCGCAGCCCCGTCAACGGCGAGGGCGGCGTGGTGAGCGGGCCCCCGTGGCACTTGGAAGCGCGCTGCCGCGTGGACGGCACCGAGAACCGCGTGTCGCCGGTGTGCCCGCACCTGGGCGGGATCGTGAACTGGAACGACGCCGACCAGGCGTGGGAGTGCCCGCTGCACGGCTCGCGGTTCGCGCCGGACGGCGCCCTGCTGGAAGGACCGGCGACCCGCGACCTCACCGCCTAAAATTCTGCACCGAACGTGCACTCAGGGCGAAAAAATCGCCGAATTCTCGCCGTGAATTCACGTTCGGCGCAAGGCGATTCAGCCCGACTTCCGGTAGACGAGCCAGCGCAACTCGATCGGCGACTCGCCGCGCGCGACATCGAACACGTCGAGGCCGCTGGCCCACCCCTCGAACCAGCCCGTCGGGGGCCAGGCGCCCTCGGGCAGGTGGGCCTTCTCGTACTCGTAGGCCGAGTCGTCGGCGATGAGCTCGAGGGGCAACTCCGCTACGGCGCCGGTCACCTCGTCCCGCGTGAAGATCATGGTGTTGCACTGCTGCCCGAGTTCGCGCGCGGTGTTGTCGGGGGTGTAGCCCGGTCGCGCCAGGAAGGTGTTGAACACCAGGCGTCCGCCGGGTGCCAGGCAGTCGGCGGCGAGTTCGAACAGACCCCGCAACTCGTGCGTCGTCCGGAAGTCGGGCACCACCTCGGCGAGCACCATCAACTGATACTCGCCGTGGACACCCTCCACGGCCGTGAAGACGTCGCTTTGGATGACGCGCACGCCGAGCGATTCGCGTTCGGCCTCCGAGCGCATGACGTCGGCGAACTTCGGCGCCATCTCGACCGCGTCCACGGGGTGCCCGAGCCGGGCCAGGGCCAGCGCATTGCGGCCGGTTCCCGCGCCGACGTCCAGCACCCGAAACGTCGTGGGGTCGGCCGCTTCGCGGGCCAGCGCCACCACGCGCGCGTCGGGTTCGGTGCCGAACAATGGCGGCGGCCGGGTCGCCACCCAGTTGTCGTAGTCCGCCTCGACCGTCCGCCATTCGGCTTTGACTTGGTAATTCAGACCGGTTCCGAAGGGAAGCTGAAACGAGATGGCGATGTCGGAACGCTGGGAGGCCTTGAACGCCTTCGCCAGCTCGCCCTCCAGCACCTTCCGGAGCTGCATCGACTGTTCCGGTGTGTACGGAACGCCCAGCGTGGCGCACAGATTGGCGCACAACTGGAGGTACTCGTCGATCATGCCCGGGACCGCCGGCACGGTGATCTGGCCCTCGGCCAGCGATCGGCGATACAACCGCCGGACCATCGCGTCGCGCAGCGCCGACCGATCGAACGATTTGGGGGGTGGCTCGTCCACCAGACTCTTCTACACGACCACGGTCCGTGGCCGCACGGTGGCCGCCCCCGACACCGAGCCTTAACACGTTTGTTTAGCGTGGTAACGGCAACATTTACGTGCCGGACATGTACTACTGAGGGAAGTGCTGCGCCGCCCAGTATGCGTCACCGGAGCCGCCGACGCCCTGGCGGTTCGAACCGATCGGAGGGAACGACATGGACTACGCAGCACTGCCGCCGGAGGTCAACTCCGCGCGCATGTACGCCGGTCCCGGATCGGGGCCGATGCTGGCTGCCGCGACGGCCTGGGACGGGTTGGCCGCCGCGCTGCATTCGGCGGCTAGTTCCTACCAATCGGAGCTCGCGGCCTTGACCGCCGGGCCCTGGCTCGGCCCGTCGGCGGGATTGATGGCCGCCGCGGCCGCCCCGTACGTGACATGGACGAGGGTCTCTGCCGTGCAGGCCGAGCAGACCGCCACCCAGGCCAAGGCCGCGGCCGCCGCCTACGAGACGGCGTTCGCCGAAACGGTGCCGCCCCCGGTGATCGCGGCCAACCGCAGCCTGCTGCTGGCCCTGGTCGCGACGAACATCTTCGGCCAGAACACCCCGGCGATCGCGACCACCGAGGCGCAGTACGCCGAGATGTGGGCCCAGGACGCGGTCGCGATGTACGGCTACGCCGGGGCCTCGGCGCTGGCGACGGCGCTGACGCCGTTCTCGCCGCTGCCGCGCAACGCCAACGCCGGTGGGCCGGCCGCCCAGGCCGCGGCCGTGGGACAGGCCACCGGCACCTCCGCGGGCAACGTGCAGGCCGCGGTGTCGGGCGTCCCGCAGGCCATGTCCGCGGTACCCAATGCGCTGACCAGCGTGGCGGCGACGCCGGCCCAAGCGACGCCGCTGGACGTGCTGGGCCTAATCAGCGACCTGATCGCAATTTTCCTCGACGCGCCGGCCAGCGTGGCCGGACTTGGTATCGACGCGCCGGGGACGCTCGTGGCTCTTCCCTTCGACGTGGTCGGGGCCCTGACCGGCTTCCACACCGATGACATCGTCAGCGGCTGGGCGGGCATCCAGGCCTGGCCCGGAACGGCGCCGGTGCCGCCGACACCATTCCCCGTGATCACGAACCTGGCGGGCGGATCGGCGGTGCAAGCGGGCCTGGCCGAAGCGAAAACGGTTGGGGCGCTGTCGGTTCCACCGGCCTGGACCTACGAGACCACGATGATACGGCCGCTGGCGGTCGCGTTACCGGCAGCCGGCGCGGCCGCCGCGGAGGCCTCCGCCGGGAGCGCGGGGAGCCTGTTCAGCCAGATGGCGCTGGCGGGCATGGCCGGGCGCGCGATGGCGGGTACCGGCGGCGCCGGCGGTGGTCCCGGCCGGCGGGAGCGGATCGGGATGCCCACGACGAGTGGGAAGGCCGATGACAAGGAGGCGCCACCGGAGACCCCGTGCGGCGGCCCGGTCACCAGCATCGCCGCCGAGCTGCGCGAGCTGGCCTCCCTGCGCGACGCGGGAGTGCTCACCGACGAGGAATTCACCGCGCAGAAAAAACGCCTGCTGGCTCATTAAGCCCATAGCAAATTGTCGATCAGGGCAATAGTTACCATTTGACGGCAAATAGAGATGTGTCCGACCGGTAACCCGGCGTATTCGACGCCGTCGCATTTACGCCCGCCGGTTAACCGCTTGTTGCCACTTCTCCGCGGCGCCCGGATATATGAGAGCCGGCTGTGCGATTTTTCCGCTAAGAGTGCGCGCCGGAGGTGCTACGTTTGTCCGCAATCGGATCTCCGACCGATCTTCCCGAGTGATCATGATCAATCGCCGCTTTCACGAATGCCTGGCACACCGGCGAGGAATCGATCGTCGTGACCTCCTAATCGGCCCGTCACGAGTTTCGATATTTTTAATATTCGTTCAGCGTGAACACCCATATACTGGCGACACCTTGGACGTCGAACAAGAAGGGGCACGAAATGTTTGCACCTCGCTGGCTGGCAAAACTGACTATCCCGGTGATGGTTGGCGTCGCCCTGACCGCAAGCACCGCGATTGCATCGGCCGACGCCACGGACGACGCCTACTTGGGCAAACTGAAGAACCTGGGATTCTCATGGCCCTCGTCGAGCGACAACGACATGATCGCAATGGGGCACGCGGTCTGCGCCGATCGGATGGCCGGCAAAACGCCGGATGCGATCGCCGCCGACTTGCACTCCGGCATGAGTTCGAAGGGCTTCTCGTTCGCGGACATGACCGGCTGGGTCAGCGCGGCGGAGTCGACCTACTGCCCGGATTAACCGTTCCCGGCCTTACAACCGGCGGTCGTAACCGCATACTCTTTCCCCCGACGATCGATGCAACGTCTCTCGGTGGGGATGGGTGGTGGAGAAGCCGACGGCCTTTACCGGCGTTGCCGCGGGACGACTGCGGGTGGAAAGTCTGCGCCGGTACCCGGTGAAGTCGATGCTCGGCGAGAGCGTCGACAGCCTGTTCGTGAACGAGGGCGGCGCCGAGGATGACCGGCGGCTGGCGCTCATCGACACCGAGACCGGCCACGTGGCCAGCGCCAAGCAGGCACGGCTGTGGCGTGACCTGCTGAAATGCACCGCCAACGCGGGCGCCGGCCGGGTGCGCATCCGGCTGCCCGACGGCACGAACGTCGCGTCCGACGACCCCGGCGTCGACGACGCGTTGTCACGGTTGCTGGGACGGACGGTCCGGCTGGTCAGACAGCGGCCGGCCGGCGCAACACTGGAACGTCCGGATCCGGAGAAGCTGCTGGAGCTCGGGTTGGACGCATCCGAAGCCGAGGTCGGGGGCCGCATCCTCGAGATCGCCCAGGCGACCCCGGGCGACTCGTTCACCGACGAGGCCCCGCTGCATGCGATCACCACGGCCACCCTCGACCACATCGGCGTCGAGGCGCTGCGCTACCGGCCGAACCTGGTGATCGCGACGCCACCGGGCTACCCGCCGTACGGTGAAAACGACTGGATCGGCCGGGAAATCGTGGTGGGGGAGGCGCGGCTGCGGGCCCTGACATCCACGTCACGGTGCGTGGTGCCCACCCTCGAGCACGGCCCGCTGCCGCGAGCCCCGCAGGCGCTTCGCACGCCGGCGGCCGAGAATCGTTGGGACACAGGCGGTCACGGACCGCAGCCGTGCGCGGGCGCGTACCTCGAGGTGCTGGCGCAGGGCATCATCCGCGTCGGTGACCCCGTCTCCGTTGGGGCATAGCCACTTTCAGTCGGCGACCGCGGCGAAGTCCACCCACAGGTGTCGCGGCCCACGGAACACCTGGTTGTGCCGATACGGTGGCGGGTCGACGACCAGCTTCGGAGACGCGAGACGGCGCAGCAAGATTTCCAGCGCGAGGTTGACCTCCAGGCGCGCCAGCGGGCCGCCCATGCAGGTGTGAATGCCGCTGCCCCAACCGAAATGCTCGTTGTCCTCACGCAGCGGATCGAAGCGGTCCGGGTTGTCGAACCGCCGCGGATCCCGATTCGCCGCCGCGTAGATGAGGTGCACCGCCGACCCGGCCGGAATGAGCGTGCCGCCGATCTCGATGTCGGCGGTGGCGCTGCGGCTGGGAAAGAACTGCACCGCCGACTGCAGCCGCTGCACCTCCTCGATGGCGCGCGGGATCAGCTCCGGACGCTGCCGAATCAGATCCCACGAGCCGGGGTTGCGCAGCAGCGTCATCACGCAGTTGGTGATGGTGTTCACCGTGGAGTCGTGGCCCGCGACCAACAGCAGCATGGCGTTGGACGTGGTCTCTTGCACTGACATCGGGCCGTCGGGCCCGTCGTCGTGCAGCAGCCTGGACAGCAGGCCCTCGCCGGGTGTCTGCGCGTACTTACCCACGAGGCCACCCAGGTAGTCCTGCAATGCGGCGGTGCTGGCACGGCCCTTTTCGGCCAGGGCCCGGCCCTCTTCGGTGGCGCCCTCCGGGCCGAGGTCGCTGCCCATCATGAAGTCGAAGATCCACGCGTGAAACATCGGCTCGTCTTCGACGGGCACGCCCAGAATTTTGCAGATGACCGCGACGGGTATCGGGTAGGCGAATTCCTCCACCACGTCCAGGCGGGTCTTGCCGCGGGCCTTGACCCTGTCGAGCATCTCGTTGGCGAGCTGCACGACGAACGGTTCCATGCCCGGGATCAGGTCGGGGGAGTGCGGCGGACCGAAATGACGCATCACCAGCCGGCGCGCCCGGTCGTGATCGGGCGGGTCGGAGACGATGATGCTCGGGGCGCGGCCGTAGGCCTGCATGTGTTCGCTACCGGGAGAGGGCTTTTCGCCGCCCAGGGCGGCCGGGCTTCGGCTGATGTCGGAGCTGATCCGGGGGTCGTGGGCCAACGCGAGCAACTCGCGATAACCGGTGACGACATACGTGCCGTCGGCGACCTTGACCACCGGCGTCTCGCGCAGCTCCCGGAAGTAGGGGTAGGGGTTCGGGCGGTTCTCGAACTTCATCGCCTCGGCCCAGGCGGTTTCGGCGTCCATCGTCGGCTCCTGGGCTCAGCGGCTTCTGGGCCGGAATTCGGCACCGCGGGAGGTGGGGTCGTGGCCGGTCAGCACCACGTCGGGAAGCGCGGTCGGTTCGCGCGGGTCGGGGAATCGGGCCGGCATCGGCTCGAAGATGGCGGGGCGGTCGTACCCCGGCGGGGGCGGCGGGAAGGGCGCGGACCGCTCGATCAGCGACGCGTAGTAGGGCAGCCACTTGCCGTGGTTGAACGTCACCGCCCCGACGATGCGGCCCCGGCGGCCGTAGGCGGCCGCGAATCGGCGCTGCGCGGGCGAGCCCTGGGTGAAGACGATCTCATCGCCGAACGAGCACACCCCGACGCTCTTGATGTTGACGCCGAACTGGCCGGACCAGAACGACGGCAGCGGCAGGTGCGGCCGCCTTCCCATCTCCAGGCTGATCATGTTGTTGGCCGCCACCTCCGCGCCGAAAACCGCGTTGTCCCAATGCTCTTGAGACATGAATTCGTACTCGTACAGGACATGTGGGGCGCGCGCCACGTCGCCGGCGACGAAGATGTTGTCGGTCACCACGCCGTTGATGTCGAAGGCGCGGCACCCGGCATCGCACGCCACTCCCCAGAACCCGCTCGCCAGCTGCGCGCCGTCGAGCCATTCCACGTTGCGGATCGAGCCCAGGCAGGCCACCACCACGTCGACGTCGAGCACGGTGCCGTCGGACAGCCGCGCCCGGCGGACGTGGCCGTCGGCTCTTCCTTCCGAGCCCTCGAGGCCCTCGACCGCCACCCCGGTCCGCAGGTCGACCCCGGCCTCGATCTGCATCTGGGCGGCGATGTCCCCGATCACGCCGCCGAGCGCGCCGGACAGGGGCGCCTTGCCGCGCTCGGCGACGGTCACTTCAAGGCCGAGCTCGCGGCACACGGAGGCGATTTCGGAGCCGACGAACCCCGAACCGACGATGAGCACGCGGCGTGGTCGCTGCCTGAGCGCGGCGGCCAGCTTGGCGGCGTCGTCACACGTGCGCACGGTGAACAGCCCCTGCAGCGCGGCCTCGTCCGCGTTGAACCACGGGCGCGCCCTGGTGCCGGTGGCGATCAACAGGCGGTCGTAATCCACCTGCTCGCCGCTGGCCAGGAGCACCTGACGATTGGATCGGTCCAGGCCCGCCGCAGCCACGCCCAGGCGCCAATTCGCGTCGACGGGACGCAACCGGGGCAGCTTCGTGTGATCGGCGGGCACCCAGCCCTTGAGGACCTGCTTGGACAGCGGCGGCCGGTCGTAGGGCTCGTGCGGCTCGTCGCCGATGATCGTGAGTGGGCCGCGAAAGCCCTTCTCCCGCAAGGCTTCAGCGGCCCGAAGGCCGGCCAGCGACGCCCCCACGATGACGATGCGGCCCTCGGCCTTGAACGTGTCGACGAGCCGGCTGACGAGCGAAGCCGCCGTCATCGGGTGGTCCGGTCGGCGGGCGGATCGACTTCCAGGATGATGGCCTGCACCGGGCAGGACGCCGCCGCGCGCAATACGCGCTGGCGCTGGGAGTCGTCGGGGTTGGGGTCGTAGGCCAGCGCCTCCTCGCCGACCATCTTGAGCACCTCGGGCGCCAGCGGGACGCACTGGGCGTAGCCCTGGCACTTGTTGAGATCGATCACCAACCGCATATCCCGAGCCTTCCGCCCGTGGGCTATCTGACCCCCCGCGCGCAGAGACTACTTGGCAGTGACCGGCCGCGACAGGCATCGCACAAACTCGCCCGGCCGGCCTGGGCGCGCGGCGTTGTCAGGCACCCGGAGACCTCAGCCCACGCCAACGATTTTCATGACGAGCAGCACCGCGACCGCGATGAACACTACCGCGAAGACGCATACCCCGACGACGGTCAGTACCGCGCTGGGCGTCATCCGCCGGGTATTGGGGGGTTGGCGCTCGGCCACACCGGAGGTCTGCGGGGCCGCCGGCGGGGTGGTACCCGGTGGGACGCCGCCGCCCGGGTCGAGGCCCGGGGTCTGCGTGGGATCGGGGTCGGGAGGTTGCGCGGTCATAGGTTCTTTGGCGATACCCGCCCAAGCGGCAGCCAAACCGAAGCGCGAACGAAGGGGCCGCGACCTACCCCGTGCCGGCGGCGCTCAACGCCACTTGATGCCGCACCCGATCGACGGCCGCTGATCGGGGTCGACCGGTCGCCCGGCGAGCACGGCGTCGACGGCCGCCCGGACGTCGGCGGCCGTCACCGGCTTGCCGTTTCCCGGGCGGGAGTCGTCGAGTTGCCCGCGGTAGACGAGCCGGCGTTCGCCGTCGAAGACGAAGGTGTCGGGCGTGCACGCCGCGGAGAAGGCGCGGGCGACATCCTGGGTCTCGTCGTAGAGGTACGGGAATGTCCAGCCGTGGCCGCGGGCCTCGGCTACCATCTGCTTTGGCCCGTCCTGCGGGTAGGTGGCGACGTCGTTGCTGGAGATGCCGACCATCGCGACGCCCTTGTCCGCGAGGTCGCGGCCCAGCGCGGCGAGCCCGGCGGCGACGTGCTTGACGTACGGGCAGTGGTTGCAGATGAAGGTGACGACGAGCGCCGGACCCGTGAGGTCGTCGAGGCTGACCGTGGCGCCGGTGGCCGGATCGGGCAACGAGAACGGCGGCGCGGGGGTGCCGAGGGCAAGCATGGTGGACTCAATGGCCATACCGGCCAGATTAGCCCGGCGCTACAGCTTGGAGCCCAGCCCCGCGACCAAATTGATGGTGACGGCCAGGACAACCGCGCCGAGGAGGTAGGAGAGCAGCGCGTGGCGCAACACCGTGGCCCTGATGGACGTCAGCCCGATCTCGTTGTCCGACACCTGATAGGTCATGCCGACGGTGAAGGCCAGATACGCGAAGTCCCGGAATCGGGGCGGCTCGGGGTCGTGAAAGTTGATGCCGCCCGGTTCCTCGACGTAGTAGAGCCGCGCATAGTGCACGGTGAACAGCGTGTGCACCGAAAACCAGGACGCCGCGACGGCCGCGATCCCCAGCAGCGCGGCCACCACGGCTTTGGCGCCGGAGTGAGACCCCGCGGCCACCACGTAGCCCACCCCGGCGAGGCTGGCGACGCTCGCCGACACGATGACCGCGTCGGCGACCCATCGGGTCGGGTCCTCGCGGGTCACATAGGCGCGGGTTTGTTCGGCGTCCATTCCGCCGAGGAGGAGTCCCGTCCACCCGACATAGACGCCGGCGGTGACGACCCAGCCGACCAGCGCGAAGCGCCAGCCGACCGTGTTGCCCACCGCGAGTGCGACGGCGACGCCGAGCAGCACGGCCAGAAAAATCCGGACCGCGACGGTGTCGCGGGACAACTCGACGAGGGATCTCACACTTCCGACCTAAGCATCATCAGAAGCGTGCCCGGACGAGGCTAGCCGTTCTGGGCCTGTTGCGGCGCCGGGCCGAGCTTGTTGACCGCGAACGTCGCGGCCTGGTTGACCATCCCGTTGTTGATGTACGACATGTGCGACATGATGTTGCCGCCCGGGGAGCAGATCGGGTCGTCGGGGGCGCACAGGCTGATGGTCTTGCCGGCGAGCGCCGGGCTGATCGTCGGCAGCGGCTGGCCGCCCCACAACATGCTGGAGAACCCGCTGGTGGGCTCGCCGAACAGGGCGACGGCGGCGACATGATTGGCCACCGGGGCCGGTAGCGCCTGACTGGCGAGGTCGATCACGGTCGAGCCCTGGGAGTACCCGCCGAGCACCATTTTCGTGTTGGGGCAGCTTGTGGCGACGTCCTGGATGTGGGCGCTCGCATCGTTGGAGCCGGCCGTCGCGCTGTTGTGGTAGTCGTCGTTCGCCGGGTAGTTGACCGCGTAGGCGCTGACGGATCGCCCCCCGAGCTGTGAGGTGAGCGAGTCGACGAATGCTTGCCCAACGTTTGCGAGGCCGGGCTCCTGGTGGGTGCCGCGCGCGAAGACCACCGCGACGTCGGTGCAGGGGTCGGCGGACGCGCCCGGAGTGACGGAAGTGAAAGCGGGCGCGGCCATTGCCGCGCATGCCGTCACGGCCGAAACACCAACGATGCGGGCAAGGAAGCGTGAATTCATCCCCAGATCCTGACATACCGCGGCCAGCTCCAACGCCGTGGCTGGCTCGAAGCATTTGCTATCCGCAATTCCGCACTATACGTACACTGTACTAAACGCGGCACGGCCCGACCGGTGCGTTACGCGCGGTTTGCGTTGGCTGAGCGGACTATTCGAGAGGGGAACGGTGAGGTGCGAGCCCGTTTTACGGTCGATGAGATCGCCAAATGCGCGCTTCAGATCGTGGAGCGCGATGGGGTAGCCGGGCTCAGCATGCGGGTGGTCGCGTCGCGGCTGGGGACCGGACCGATGACGTTGTACAACTACGTGAACGGCCGCGACGGCCTGGAAGAGCTGGTCGTTGACGCGGTCATGAGTTCTCTGGATTTACCGGCGCCGACGACGGATTGGCGCGCTGATTTGGTGGCGGCCGCGACGGCCCTGTGGGAGACCTTGCGAGCGCATCCCAACACCATTCCGTTGATCGTCACACGGCGACCGGTGACAGCAAGGAGTTATGCCCCGGCGGAGCGGATGATTGAGGCCCTGTCACGATCACATCTGGATCAAGTCCAGATCCTTGCGGCGTTCCGGGCGACGCTGGCGCTCGTCACGGGATCCGCGCAAGCCGAATTCGCCGGCATCTTCGCCGGCACGCCCCTTCACGACGAGGCGAACCGCGTTGGTGCGACACGAATCAAAGAGCTTGCTCGGAACGAATTCCCGCACGTGGCGTCGTTGGCCGATGTGGCCCGACGATCGACTGCCGCACAGGATTTTCAGCGCGGCCTGCAAATGTTCGTCAGCGGGCTGGAAGGGACAGCAAGCGGGCCGCGGCGGCGCCTGCAAGCGAGAAAGGGCTGAAAGTCGCTTCCGCAAACGCGATCTCGTGGGCTAGGTAAGTCTGTCCTTCAACTGGGTCACTCCCGCACCCTCGAGTGAGGTCAACGCGAAGCGACGTCCGCCGAGCGCCGCGGCGACATGGATGCCGAGGCCCTCGACATGGGAATCGGCGCCCGCCCTGCCGTTGGTGAAGCTCCATCCGGTGTCAGTTGTGCGCAGCGATAGCCCTGCCGCGTTGGTTTTCGCGGGCACAAAAGGATTGGGGACACGCACCTCGGTCTCGAGAACGGCATCGACGATGCGGCCGGGAATAAGGACTTCGCGGCCAAGCGGCAATGCGATGTCCAGGTGATGCAACACGTGATCGCCCAGGAGAAGACCGGCGGGGAACCGCTTCCCGATGCCTTTTGGATGCTCAATGAGCCCGACAAGCGTATTGATCAGCTCCGTCGGCGTCTGCCGCCCGGCCAGACGCCGGGCCACTGCGGTGTTGGCGCCGTCGAAGCTTCCCCGGTTTACGAGCATCGCCGACCCCAACGAAGGCAGCGAGATGCTGTACCCGCCGACAAGGTGCGCGAGCACCTCGTGGTTGCTCCATTCGCTGCAAAGGCTCTGCTGCTTCCAGTCCGATGGTGCAAGGGTCCGCGCGAACTCGACGAAAATCCGATCGTGTTCGGCCAGCATCTCACGAGCCGACATGGAGCTCCCTTCGCAGGAAAGCGGTTTGGTCCGCCAACAGCTCCGCCACCAGTGGTGGGTGGTAGATCTCGAAGTGATCGCCGTCGTAGGCGCGGATGACGACGTTCGGCACTTTGCGCGCAACGGCGTACACATGCTTGACGTCCATCAGCGTCTCACGCCTCGAAACACACACCAGCACAGGAGCTTTGATTCGCGTAGCCTTCCTCTTGGCGCTGATCATCGCGAGCCCCAGGACGTTGGCCGCCGCAATTCGGTTGTCGAACGTCGCTCCGTCGGTGGCGGTCGAGTTCCATCCCTCTACGGCACCCGGTACCGTCACGACGCCCGACGAGCCGGGTGGGCCCACGATGGGCACGTATCGTCGCGGCAGGTTGAAGGCGGCTCGCCACAGATCCTGCGCAATGGGCGTCGTCATGCGAAGCAGGGGAGCGATGCCGGAGTGCAGGACGGCGCCCGGGCCGTGCACGATTGGGCATTGAACGACAACCGCCGCGACGTCGGGACGTTCAGTGGCCATCCGCAGCGCATGCATGGCACCAAGGCTGGTGCCCCACAGGCCGACTCTGTTGGCGTCAATGTGGCGGTCGGCCTGAAGAAACTCGAGCGCAGCCGCGACGTCCTTGTGCTGGCGCCGCATGGCGATCCGCTGGCGCGGGTTTCCCTCCGACTCGCCGGTATTCCGGTAGTCGAAAGCCAAGGTGGCGATCCCCGCTCCGGCGAGCGCTTGCTCATACCGGCGCAGCATCATCTGGTGGTTGGCGCCCAAGCCATGAATGAGAACCACTGCGGGGTGGGCTCTTTCGCCATCCGGATACGTCACCCAGGCCGCGCAGCGCGTACCGTGCGAATCGAAGCTGACGCGGTTCGTCTGCGCAATCTTGCCATGCATCCAGCACCACTCTCTATACGTACGGTGTACGCCGGACTATACGTACGGCGTACCTATAGTTGTCAAGCGACGCGGACGCAGCCAGCTGTTGCGGGATTAGGTACGACGTACGTATGGTGGACCGCAGCCTACGTAGGGGTAGCGCTATCCGGACGGCGGATCGCCGCCCGCCGCCCACTCGACGATTTGGAGGCAGTATGACCACTGTCCGCGAGGCCGTCCTGGACTTGCTCCGCTCACACCGGCTGACGACCTGGTTCGGCAACCCGGGATCGTCGGAATTGGCTCTGCTGCAAGACTTCCCACAGGATTTCCGCTATCTGCTCGGGCTGCAGGAGATGGTTCCGGTGGGGATGGCCGACGCGTACGCGCAAATCACGCGTCGGCCCGCCCTGGTCAACCTGCACACTGCCCCGGGGATGGGCAACGCTCAAGGGCAGCTCTACAACGCCTTCGTCAACAAGACCCCACTCATCGTCACGGCGGGAAACCAGCGGCGAACGATGCAGAACCAATACTGCTTGCTCACTAATATCGAGCCCACCATCGTGCCCCGGCCCTTCGTGAAATGGGCGGCCGAGCCGGCCGTCGCCAGCGAGGCCCCCGCCGTGCTTGCTCACGCGATCCACTTGGCGACAACGCCCCCGATGGGGCCGGTATTCGTCTCGCTGCCGATGGATGACATGCCGGTCGATCTCGACGACACTCAGGCGGCCGATATCGCGGCGGTGCGCGACCGCTCAGTGACGTCTGCCGCCGGCTTCCCCGCGGAACTCGCCGAACAGATCTGCGCTCGACTGGAATCCGCGACATCGCCAGTGCTGATCGTGGGCGGCGACGTCGAACGCTATGGCGCGTGGGACGCGGTCGTCGGGCTGGCCGAACGCACGCAGTCGGTCGTGTGGACCGCCCCCCTGACGGGTTGGAGCGGATTCCCCGAGAACCACGCGCTGTATCAAGGCGCCTTGCCGCCCGGCGCCGGCTGGATCTCGCAGATACTGAACGGACACGATCTGGTGCTCGCGATCGGCGCCCCGGTTTTCCGGTATTACCCGCAAGTGCCCGGACCGTATCTGCCCGAAGGCGCAAGCCTGATTCACATCACCAACGATCCCGACGAGGCCGCCCGCGCCCCCGTCGGCGACGCGATCGTCGCCGACCTGGCCAGCGCGACCGCGGCCCTGTGCGCCGCCGCGAGACCGAGCCACCGGTCCGCCCCCGCGCCGCGTGCCCCGATCCCAAATTTCGAAAGCGCGCAAACACCGCTGAAGCCGGAAGCACTGTGGACGGCAGTCGGGCGAGCCGCGCCCCCGGAAACACTGTGGGTCAGCGAAGCAGGCAGCAACGAACTCGCCATCACGAACAGCATTCGGCCCGGCAACCCCTTGTCGCACCTGTCGGCTGCCGGCGGTGGGCTCGGCTTTGGACTGCCCGCGGCCGTCGGCGCTCAACTGGCGGTTCCGGATCGTCCCGTTGTGGCCCTGATGGGCGACGGTTCGATGCATTACGCAATCACAGCGTTGTGGACCGCAGCACACTACAAGATCCCGTTGACCATCGTGGTCGCGTCCAATGCCGAATACGGTGTGGTGAAAGAGTTCGGCATGTGGGAAAAGACGCCGGGGGTCCCGGGACTCGACTTACCGGGTCTCAACGTCGTGGCCACGGCCGCCAGCTACGGCGTCGACGCCTACGAAGCAGACACGACCGACGACGTTATCCAGTTGGTGAAAGCCGGCATCGCCGATCGCGAGAGGCCTACCCTCATCAACGCGCGCACCACGCGGGTCAACGTCTGATCCGATCGGCGCGCCAACAACGCGCGTGCATGGGGATGTCGATCATGTCGGCCCCGGGGAACCGCGCCTCCAAGGCGGCGCGCGCTTCGGCCAGCCTCCGGGCGCGGGCGTCCGGGGACGCGACGATGACCCTGCTGTAGGTGCCCAGCATCGCGACCGCGTCCTCGACCGTCATGGTCCGCACGAACCGGAACGTCTCGCGGGCGATGTCGTGGAAGATCGGCGGCTCCGGGAGGACGACGTCCAGACGCCGCCGCGCCCGCGCTGCCGACTCGGCCGCTGAAGCCTCCTCGCCCGGCAGCCGGTCGAGGTTGCGCACCCAGTCCACCTCGCGGTCCCGGCTCGTCCAGATCAGGCCGAGCCGGCCGCCGTCGCGCAGCAACCGGCCGATCTCCGGGACGGCCCGTTCGTGATCCATCCAGTGCCACGCCGACGAGACAAACACCGCGTCCGCCGACGCGTCGGGAAGCGGAATCGACTCGCCGCGGCCCTCGACGACGCGGACGCCGGGGGACCGCGCCGCGAGCACCCTCCGCATGCGCGCGTCGGGTTCGACGGCGACGACCTGGGCAACCCCGCCGACCAGCGTGCGGGTGAACAGTCCCGTGCCCGCGCCGACGTCGACGGCCACGCCGCACCCGGGCGGCACCAGCCAGTCCACCGCCTCCCGCGGGGGTTGCGGCCGCAGCCCGTCGTAGTCCTGGGCGATCGACCCGAAAGACATCGCGCGCTCTTGACGACCGGTCACAGCGCCACGGTAGTCGTGTTGGCACGCACCGCTGTCGGCATGGAAACGTTTGGTGAATAGCGA
This sequence comes from Mycobacterium sp., assembly GCF_035506235.1. Classification (GTDB taxonomy): domain Bacteria; phylum Actinomycetota; class Actinomycetes; order Mycobacteriales; family Mycobacteriaceae; genus Mycobacterium. The sequence goes on along the minus strand of NZ_DATJPU010000142.1, from coordinate 5,864 downwards.
GAATTTTGGGCCGGATTTTCCTAGAGTCGGGCATACGGGCCTGTGACGTGAGGTGCCCGTCCCCGGTACAGAACGTGGCTGTGGGGTAGAGGGGAAGGACACCCAGGGAATGAGTTTCCTGACGTCGCCGCCCGAGGTCATCTCGGCGATGCTGCATGCGGGCGCCGGCCCGGCACCGATGCTGGCCGCTTCCGCGGCGTGGGACGGGCTTGCCACCGAATTGGGTTCGGCGGCGCAGTCGTTCTCGTCGATCACGTCCGGGTTGGCCGGCGACGCCTGGCAGGGGGCGGCCTCGACGGCGATGCTGTCCACCGCGGCGCAGTACACCGGGGTGCTGAGCCAGGCGGCGACGCAAGCGCAAACGGCTGCCGCGCAGGCCCAGGCAGTCGCCGGTGAGTTCGAGTCCGCACTGGCCGCCACCGTGCACCCCGTGTTGGTCTCCGCCAACCGGAGCCAGCTGATTCAGCTGGTGTTCTCGAACCTGTTCGGGCAGAACGCCCCCGCGATCGCCGCCACCGAGGCCGAGTACGAGCAGATGTGGGCCCAAGACGTGTCCGCGATGGTGGGCTACCACGGCGGAGTGTCGGCGGCCGCGGCCCAACTGTCGTCCTGGGCGTCGGCTCTGCAGGGCCTGCCCGCCCAGGCGTCCGCCGCGGTGGCGGGCAGCCCGGCGGCCTCGGCGCTGAGTCCGGTCTCGTCGGCTGCCGCCAATCCCGTTGTGGGGCTGCTCGGGGGCGTCGAGCAGAACGTCACCGGCGTCGTCGGCCAATTCGAGCACTACGCGATCAACGTGATCAACGCGCCCACCGACCTGTTGTTCGGGCGTCAGCTGATCCCCTCCGGGCCTCAGTCGACCGGCGGCGTCGCGACGATAAACGGCAATACGGCAACCGCGCCGCTGACGATCATCGGCGGCACCGAGCCGATCGTGAACGCCTCAGTGGGCCCCGGATCGGCCATCCCGCTGCTGGTCGACACCGGATCCACGGGCCTCGTCGTCCCCTTTACCAGGGCCGGGGGACTGCTGGGAATGCTCGAGATGGGCATCCCCAGGGGAGCCGGTATCGGGGGTTACAGCGGGGGACTGGACTACCTCTACCTCACCTACAACGCGCCGGTGAATTTCGGCGGCGGGCTCGTCACCGGGTTGACCCCGGTCAACGTCGAATTGTTCGCCTGGCCGGTGTCCATCCAGTCCGCGATGACCAACGGCATAACGTTCCAGTCCTTCTTCGCTTCCGATGGCGCGTCGGGCGTTCTCGGTGTCGGACCGAACGCGGGCGGCCCCGGCCCCAGCATTCCGCTCCAGGCTTTGCCGGGCTCGTTCGGTCAGGGTCTGCTGATCAACCAAACCGCAGCCAATGCTTACCTGCAGTTCGGTGCGGCGCCAACAAACCTAGGATCTGCCATCACGACGCTCAATGGGTCGCCTATCACCGACCTCCGAGTACAGGTCGGCACTGGGTCTATCCAAAGCGTTCCCTCGATCGTCGATTCCGGTGGTGTTGACGGGACTCTCCTGACGAGCCTAAACGCGCAGCCTGGACAACAGATCTTCGTTAGCGCACCCGACGGCACGCCGCTGTACAACTTCACCTATAACGGGGATTACTTCCCGACGCCGATCTCGAGCGGGTTGATGAATACCGGGAACCTGATCTTCCAAGATCACCCAATTTACATTGATTACACCACTGGCAACTCAAACATTTACCAGTGATCTGAGGCTTCGCCAGATGGACGTGCGCCCCCAGGCCGCGGCTTGGCTGCTGGCTGCCGGTTCGGTGAAATCCGAGATTTTCGGGGCGAGTTTTCCTAAAGTCGGGCGTACCGGTGCTGTGACGCGCCCGATGGTCTGACCTGTGGCGTGAGGTGCCGTTCCTGGGGGGAAGCTGAGCGGAAAGGACACCCCCGGGGATGAGTTTCCTGACGTCTCCACCGGAGGTCATCGCGTCGTTGCTGCATACCGGGCCCGGTTCGGCGCCGATGCTGGCCGCCGCGGCGTCATGGGACGCGCTGGCCACCGAGTTGGGCACCGCGGCGCAGTCGTTCTCCTCGATCACCTCGGCGCTGGCCGACCAGGCCTGGCACGGACCCGCGTCGGCGGCGATGATGCAGACCGCCGCCCGGTACTCGGCTTACTTGAGCGAAGCGGCGACCCAGGCCCAGACGGCGGCCGCACAGGCGCAGGCGGCAGCGGATGCATTCGATTCCACGGTCGCCGCCATCGTGCACCCCGCGTTTGTGGCTGCCAATCGCAATCGGGTTGTGCAGCTTGCCATTTCGAATCTTTTCGGGCAGAACGCCCCCGCGATCGCCGCTGCCGAATCCGACTACGAGCGGATGTGGGCCCAGGACGTGACCGCGATGATCGGCTATCACGGCGGAGCCTCGGCGGCGGTGGCGCAATTGCCGTCCTGGGAAGCGGCGCTGCAGAGCCTGCCGGCGCAGGCATCCGCCGCGATCGCCAGCATCCCGGTGGGCTCGGCACTGAGTTCGGCAACCTCGGCCGCCAGCAATCCCATTACCGGGCTGCTCGCGACCGTCGAGCACTACACCATCAACGTCATCAACGCGCCCACCGAGTTGCTGTTCGGCTTTCCGCTGATCGGCGGGTCGTCGGTGTCCCTCGGCGGCACGATTACCGGCGGGACAGCAACCGCCCCGCTGACGATCTTCGGCGGCACCGAGCCGTTGGTGAACGCCTCGGTCGGCACCGGATCCGCCGTGCCCCTGCTCGTGGACACCGGATCCGAGGGCCTCGTCATCCCATTCACGAAAGTCGGGGGACTAGTAGGGCTGCTCGAGCTCGGCCTACCCACCGGGTTTGGCATCAGCGGCTACAGCGGGGGATTGGATTACATCTACGCCACATACAACGCACCGGTGAATTTCGGCGGCGGACTCGTCACCGCGCGGACACCGGTTGACGTCGAGCTCTTCGCGTTTCCGACGTCTGTGCAGTCCGCGATGAACAACGGCTTGACGTTCCAGTCGTTCTTCGCGACCGACGGTGCGGCCGGCGTGCTGGGTGTCGGACCGAATGCGACCGGCCCGGGCCCAAGCATTGCGACCCAGGCGTTGCCGGGCTCGTTGGGTCAGGGCCTACTCATCAACGAAGTCGCGACCAACCCTTACCTGCAGTTCGGCGCCGCGCCGACGACAGGCGTGGGGTCGGCGATCACCACCCTTACCGGGGCGCCGATTACCGACTTGACCGTGACCGTCAATGGCGGGACACCCCAAACCGTTGCCTCGATTGTCGATTCCGGTGGTGTCTTCGGAACTCTCCCGGCGAGCCTGAACGCGTCACCGGGAGACACGATCGTAGTCTCCGCCAACGGCCACGATCTGTATTACTACGTCTACAACACGACCTACTTCCCAACGTCGATCTCAAGCGGGTTGATGAATACCGGGTATGCGCCCTACGCGATCTACCCGACGTACATCAATTACGGCGCCGACACCATGACCCTTTACAACTGATCTGAGGCACACCGCTACCGGCAACATGCCACAGCCGGCGCAATCGAATTCGCCGTATTCGTAGGCAACGGCGCGAGTTCCCGCTTAGTCGCCGGGGGCGGTCGAGCGCGCCGGACATGATGTCCGAGAACGTCTTCGTCACGCCCGCCGCTTCCAAAGCGATGTTCTGTCGATCGAGAGTCTGAGCGACGGTGCTTATCCTGGCGTAACCGATCCGCTGGCCCTGGGTGACCGATACAGACGGTGACGGTTTCATAACTACGGTGAACCCTGCATTCGATACACCTATTTCTGAGACTAACACTTAAGACACCGTCACCTGGGACATCAAGCGGCACGGCCGATCTCGGGGTGGTGTCTCAAATATGGTCTCTTTCGAGACGACGTCGGCGGGACAGCGGCCTATTACGGAACTGAAGGTGGACGAGCACAGGAGGGGTAATCAAAGGTTCTTTGTAGCGAGCCATTCGCAGATGTGATCGGCAACGTCACGCCAACCTGGCTCCAGCATCATGTTGTGTCCCATGTTGGGAAAGAACTCGGCTTCGGTCTCGTACGTCCGCGCCGTAGACGACACGTCCGTGTCGCCAATTCGGGAGCCGTCGTATCTTGCGCCGAGAACAAGCACCGGTGCGGTCACACGGTCACCTTTGGGAGGACGGACAAACATTTGATCAAGTCCAGCACGCGCGCTCTCCGGCTCCATACGGGCCGCGCAGGATTTGACGATGGCTTCGGGGGTGTGGCCGCAGAACAAGAATTCGCGGGCCAGGGCCGGGGTGTTGACTAAATCGGCTGAGCTACCAAAGGTGCTGGCACGCATAAAGATCCATGGGTGACGGCAGACCATACGCAACACGCTTCGTCGGACCCCCTTCGGCGTCGCGGGTGCCATTAGGACCTGCAGCTGGGGCACGGTACTTCTCGAGGTACTTCTGCACGACGAGGCACCCCATGGAGTGTCCGATGGGCACACTGGCTCGCAACCCAGCTTGTCGGCTACCGCCCTTACGTCTTCCAAGTAATCGGCGATGGAACACGAGTGCAGGGGTGTGCACCGAGTGCTTTGGCCATGACCGCGCAGACTCACCGCAAGGGCACGAAACCCTTTGTCGGCGAAATAGTCCACGAAATTCTCATCCCAACACCACGCAGCGTGGTAGGCACCATGAACGAAGAGCAGCGGGACTGGATGCGATGCGGTGGCACACCCCTTGTCGATGACTTCAAGCATCGGCGCGCCCCCAAACCCGCCGCCAGATCAAGATCATGATAGGCGCGAGCCCCTGCATCATCGGCTCCGGAAAGGGCAACGGCAAGCTGCCCAGCTTCGGGACCCCGATCCCAGCCAAGTGATGGACGGCTTCAAGACGCTCATATCTTGTCCTATTTCGACACGGAGTTCAGTTCCGCTCGGGCCTGGTCGATTTGGTCGTAGGCGTAGGTCACCATCGCGGCGGTGGTCATCGTCTCGCCCTTGTGGGCGAGCGACTCGTAGGTCTGGTCGCCGAGGACATCCCGCAGGTGCGCGCTCACTCTGCTGAGTTGGGGGAATGTCGACGCGGTGAGGGGATTGGGTGCGAAAGCGATGATGGTGGCTGCCGGTTCGAGGCGTCCGAGGCGATCGAGGAAGACCGCGAGAGTCGCCAGGGCGAGAGGGATGTAGGTGACGTTGCCTGAGTCGTAATAGTTGCGGATGGCTCACCGCCGCCGAGTCAATTCCCCCTGTCGCGTCCAGAGAGCGCACCGGCCACACCTGCTCGTCGGCCGCCCCCAACCCTTCGCGGCTGGTGGCCAGGATCCTCACGGTCGCCGAACGCGCGAGTATGGCCTCGATCAAATCGGCGGCGGCGTCCAGCACATGTTTGCAGTTGTCGAACACCAGCAGCCGGACTCGGCCCTCCAACGCAGCGGCCACCGACTCACTGACGGTCTTGCCCGGCTGCTGGGTGATGCCCAGCACCGCCGCCACCGCATCGGGTATCGACGCCGGATCGGTGACCGCTGCCAACTCGAAAAGCCAAACGCCGTCGGGGTATTCATCGGCCAACCGCGCCGCGACTTCCAACGCCAGACGGGTCTTGCCGACCCCGCCCACGCCGGTCAACGTCACCAACCCATGCGCCTTGACCTCCGCTTGAATCTCGGTGACCTCGGACTCGCGTCCGATCAAGCTGGTGGTGGCTGGCCGCAGATTTCCCGGAGTCGTATCCAGCGCCCGCAGCGGCGGAAACTCCGTGCCTAGTCCCGCTGCTCGGACTTGAAACACCCCGATCGGCATCGGTACATCCCGCAACCGTCGCGGCCCCAGATCCAGCAGATCCACTCCACTGAGCAGAACCGCTGTTGACTCGGCCAACAGGATCTGACCACCA
>NZ_DATJPU010000141.1:0-9354 GCF_035506235.1 Mycobacterium sp. | reverse complement strand
CACGAACAGGTGGCGTGGTTGTCGCCGCAGATGCCGCAGATGCGGCTGGTGATGAAGTGGGCGTCGCGGGGGTCCTTGCCCTTCATGAAGATCGAGTAGCCGCGGAAGATCGACGAGGTGCTGTGGCACTCGACGACTTCCTTGTTCTCGAAATCGATCTTGGTGTAGATGCCGAGGCTGCCCACGATCCTGGTGATCGGGTCCCACGCCATGTCGACGAGCTGGCCGGGCTCGCGCTTGGCGGTGGTCGGCTCCGGGACGATAGTTGTCATCGCACTGTCTCCGTCTGAAGTGAGGATGAAGCGCGCGCACCTGGTAGGGGACCTACCAGGTGCGGCGGGCTCCGGTGGTGAGTTTGTCGCCGTTGTGGCGCCAGCGCGGCTCCTTGTCCACGGTGCGCGCAGTGATCCCTCTGAGGTTGCGGATCACCGACCCGTACAGGCCTGAGGCGGTGGTGGAAATTTTGCCGCCCGGCGGCTCGTCCATGAACGGCATGAACTTGTCCGGGAAGCCCGGCATGGTGCATCCGATGCAGATGCCGCCGACGTTCGGGCAGCCACCGACACCGTTGATCCAGCCGCGCTTGGGCACGTTGCATTTCACGACCGGGCCCCAACAGCCAAGTTTGACAATGCATTTGGGTGACCCGTACTCGGTGGCGAAATCGCCCTGCTCGTAGTAGCCGGCCCGGTCACACCCCTCGTGCACGGTGTTGCCGAACAACCACTTGGGCCGCAGCGCGTCGTCGAGCGGGATCATCGGTGCCTGACCGGTCGCCATGTAGAGCAGGTAGGTCAGCGTCTCCGACAGGTTGTCGGGATGGATCGGGCAGCCGGGAACGCAGACGATCGGGATGCCGGCCTTGCTCTTCCAATCCCAGCCGAGGTAGTCGGGAACGCCCATCGCCCCGGTCGGGTTGCCGGCCATCGCGTGGATGCCGCCGTAGGTGGCGCACGTCCCGACCGCGACGACGGCGGTGGCCTTGGGCGCCAGCCGGTCGAGCCACTCGCTGGTGGTCATCGGCTGGCCGGTGGCCGGGTCGTTGCCGAACCCGCACCAGTAGCCCTCGTCCTTGATCTTCTCGTTGGGAATGGATCCCTCGACGACGAGCACGAAGGGCTCGAGCTCGCCGCGATCGGCTCTGAAGAACCACTCGAGGAAGTCGTCCGCCCCCCCGTTGGGTCCGCATTCGAAATCGATCAGGGGCCAGTGCACAGCGACCTTGGGTAAACCCGGAAGCGCACCGAGGGCTATTTCCTCGACGCTGGGCTGGGTGGCGGCAGTCAACGCCACCGAATCGCCGTCACAACTCAACCCCGCATTGATCCATAGCACATGGATCAATGTCTCTTCCGCTTTGACTGCCGCTTCTGTTGGCATGACGCAGCTTTCCGGAGCCGGGCTGGATGCTCCTACGCTGCCGGAGTCGACCGTCGGCCCACTTGCGCAGCGCTGAATTTGGGTCTACTCCCGCCGCACACCGTTGTCAACGGCTCTTGGTTTGCGGGCAAATGCACATGTGTCCCATAAGGCTCGTACGCCGGCCATTGCCGTTGCCCGACAAGGAAGTACGGCGGTCCGTCGCGACGTCACCCCAACCCGTGAGTCAGGCTAAAGAGCGGGCCGAAAAAGGCCGTCCTGCAAGTTGTTCGCAAGATTCCGGATGCGAATCCGTTCAACCAGCCGATCATGTGTCGGAGCCCGTGGCGAATCGGCGCAGCCATCCGAACCAGGCGCCCATGCCGGCTCCTGTGCGCGCACTGACCGGCAGGATCTCCGCCGCGGCATTGACCTCGCGAACGTGCGCGATGTACGACTCGACATCGACGTCGAGGTGGGGCACCAGATCAATCTTGTTGAGCAGCACCACATCCACCGATCGGAACATCACGGGGTACTTCAGCGGCTTGTCCTCGCCCTCGGTCACCGAGTAGACCATCGCTTTGGCGTGCTCGCCGACGTCGAACTCCGCCGGGCAGACCAGGTTGCCGACGTTCTCGATGATCACCAGGTCCAGGTTGGGCAGGTCGAGGCCCGGCAGCGCGCGATTGACCATGGGCGCGTCGAGGTGGCACTCGCCGCCAAACCCATTGCTGGTGTTCAGCAGCGAGACCTGGGCGCCGCGTCCGCTGAGCTTGGCCGCATCCAGGTCGGTGGCGATGTCGCCCTCGATCACGCCGATCGCGAATTCGCCGGCGAGTTCGTCGAGCGTTGCCTGCAGGATGGTCGTCTTGCCCGATCCGGGCGAGCTCATCAGGTTCAGCGTGCGGATCGCGTTGCTCTCGAAGGCCGCCCGGTTGGCGTCGGCGAGAACGTCGTTTTCGGCGAAGATCGCCTCCAGCACGTCGATGCGCTGCCTGCCCGTCCGATAGGAGCTGTGGTCGCCGTGTTCGTGATCGGGGTCATCGTGAGCATGGGTGTGCACGGTGCCGTCGTCGTGTCGATGAAATCTGCCCATGATCGGATCCGTTCCCGTGGCGCTATGGCCGAATCTTAATGCCCGGCGCAACCTGGCCCGCCCGGCGTGCACTGCGCGACGCGTTCCCGGCGTGTGTTGCGTCGTCGATTGCCCGCTCAATGCGGGGAAAGTTCGTGAGCCCGTGGAGCTTTGGGCGGCCCCTAGGACACGTCGAGCGACGTGACCAGGAATTCGTTGCCGCGCAGCACCTCGACGTCGGGGCTGTCGCACCCCGGGCACCAGATGGACCAGGCCGAGGTGATCTCGGATTGGCGGCCGCACGAACGGCACTTCACCTCGGCGGTGACGCACTCGAGTTCCAGCTCGGCGTCCGGCATGTCCTCGGAGTCCCGCACCAGCGTCCAGCAAAACGACAGCGATTCCGGCACCACCTGACGGAGAGCCCCGATCCGCACGCGCACGACGTCGACGTGCCGTCCGTCGGCATGCGTCTTGACCACACCGGCGATGGCCTCGCACAGCGCCAGCTCGTGCATGGCACTGTTCTACACCCGGACGGGGTCTACACCCGGACGGGGTCAGCTCGCGGTTTCGGCCGAACTCCACTTTTCCTCGATGCGCCCGAAGCGCCAGACGAGCAGGGCGGCAGCCCAGGTCAGGGCGAACATGCCGACGACGACAAAGCCGACGGCGTTGAGGTCGAGGCCGCCCAGCCACCGCCAGAACGGACCGCGCCACCCCAGCTCGTCGGCGAACAGACCGAGCAGTTCGATGCTGCCGATCAGCAGGGCCACCGCAACCGACAGCCCGGTGATCGTGATGTTGTAGTAGATCTTGCGCACCGGGCTGGCGAAGGCCCAGCCGTAGGCGAAGTTCATGAACGAGCCGTCGATGGTGTCCAGCAGGCACATGCCGGCGGTGAACAGCACCGGCATAGACAGGATGGCGTACCACGGCAGACCGGCCGCGGCGCTGGTGCCCGCCAGCACCAGCAGCGCGATCTCGGTGGCGGTGTCGAACCCCAGCCCGAACAACAGCCCGACGGGGTACAGGTGCCAGGATTTGGTGACCGACTTGGTGAACCGCCCGAGGAATCGGTTGATGAGCCCGCGATTCTGCAATTGCCGTTCGAGTTCGCTTTCGTCGTACTCGCCGCGGCGCAATCGCACGAACACGCGCAGGATCCCGACCAGCACGATGACGTTGAGGGTGGCGATCAGGTACAAAAACAGCCCGGAGACGCCGGTGCCGATGAGCCCGGTGTAGTGATGCAGCGTCGAGGAGCCGTCCTCGACGGGCCCGGCAGTGGCCGTTATGACGGCCTTCGTCCCCGTTGCCAGCAGGAGCGCCAGCGCGAAGACCACCGTGGAGTGGCCCAGCGAGAAAAAGAACCCGACGGCCAGCGGACGCTGCCCGTCGCTCATCAGCTTGCGGGTGGTGTTGTCGATGGCGGCGATGTGGTCGGCGTCGAAGGCATGCCGCATCCCCAGGGTGTAGGCCGTCAGCCCGACGCCGATGCCAAATGCCTTGCCGCCCAGGCTCAGCCGCTCCGGATCGACGATCAGCACCAGGGTGATCCAGCCGACGAGGTGCAGCGCGGCGATCACCGCCACCATCGATCCCAGCCGCCACCACTCCGCCGGCGCCAGGGCGCCCCGAAGCTTGCACAGTCGTGATGGCCGCCAGTCGGACTCGGTACTGGCCACCGGCACGACATTAGGGGGCGGCGCGAGCCAAATGCAAGTCGATTGCAGGAACCGCCCCGGGTTCGCCCGCGCCGAGTTGAGCCGAAAACTGGCGATCCCGGGTAGCGGGCGCGACACTGAACGGGTGACACCCAAGGGCCTGCGCACGGCTCCGGCGCTCGACCCGGCCGTCACCGAACGGATCGGTGACATGCTGCGGGCCCACGGGCTGCGGCGGATGGCGTCGCGGATCCAGGTGCTGGCGGTCCTCGAGCCGGTCAGCGGGCACCTGCCGGTCGCCGAGATCCACCAGCGGGTGCGCGCGTGCCTGCCGCCGGGCACCCAGCCGCCCGACGTCGCGACCATCTACCGCACGGTGACCACCCTGGTCGATCAGGGGGTGCTGCACGCGTTGACCCTCGACGGCGGTGTCGCCACCTACGGGCTGGCCACAGCGCCGCACCACCACGCGGTGTGCACGCGATGCGGCTCGATCATCGAGGTGCCGGCCAGGCAACTGAGCTCGGCGCTCGAGCACGCGATGGCGGGCAGTTCGTTCGCGCTGTCGGAGGCGGCCGGCCTGACGTTGCGCGGGCTGTGCCCGCAGTGCCAGGACGGCTGACAAGCGGCACCCGTCCCCCAGCTCCGCGGGGGTACCCCCAACGCCCGGCTACGCCGCGCTTGCGATCGCCGCTAGCGCAGGCCCAGTAGGGCGTTCTCGACCACCTCGGGCAGCCCCGGATGAATCCAGTACTGGCCGAGCGCCATTTCCGTGGCGGTCAGCCCGAAGCTCATCGCCTGGATCAGCGGCTGAATGATCGACGACGCCTGGTGACCCATGATATGGGCGCCCAACAGGCATCCGCTGTTGCGCTCGGCGATGAGCTTGACGATCCCGGTGGTGTCTTCCATCGCCCAGCCGTAGGCGACGTCGCCGTAGTCCTGGACCGCGACCGCGATGTCGAATCCGCGTGCGATGGCCTGGTTTTCGGTCAGCCCGACGGCCGCCAGCTGGGGGTCGGTGAACACCGCCGACGGCACGAACCGGTGGTCGGTCACGGCCATCGACCCGGTGTCGTCCCAGTCGCACAGCAGGTTGTGCTGCACGACGCGGGCCTCGTGGTTGGCGACGTGCTTGAGCTTGTACGGCGACGAGACGTCGCCCAGCGCGAAAACGCCGCGCGCCGAGGTCCGTTGGTATTCGTCGACCACCACCCGGCCGTTCTCGACATCGATGCCGGCCAGCTCGGCGTCCAGCAGGTCGGCGTTGGGCAACCGGCCGGTCGCCACCAGCAGCAGGTCGGCGTTCAGGGTGTACCCGTCGTCGAGCTCCAGGGCGACGCCGGAGCCGCGGTTGGCGGCGCGCGCGACGTTGCGGTGGGTGCGCAGCTCCCACTTGCTGGACGCGATGCGGGTGAACCGTTCGCAGATGGTGTCGTCGCAATGCCGCAGCATGCAGCTGCCCCGGGCCACCAGCGTGACCCGCACGCCAAGCGACGAGAAGACGTGCGCGAATTCGGCCGCGACATAGCCACTTCCGACGATCGCGATGTGCTCGGGCAACTCGGCGATGCGCATGATGGTGTCGCTGGTGTGATAGGTGACGCCGGACGCCAGGATCGCCGACGGGATCACCGGCCGCGAGCCCGCCGCGATCACCACCTGATCGGCGGCGAACTCCTCACCGGCGTCGGTGCGCAACAGGTAGCGCCCGTCGGGCTGGACGGGCCCGAACCGGGTGTGCCGGGCGTAGACGTCGATGTTGGGTGCCGAGCGCCGGTAATCCTCGCCGCCGAGCGCGATCGGGTCGATCCGGCCGAAGATGCGAGAGACGATGTCGTCCCAGCGCACCCGGTCGATGTGCGCGTCGACGCCGTAGCGGGCCGCACCCCGGACGGTCGCCGCGACCTCGGCGGCGTAGACGAACATCTTCGTCGGGATGCACCCGACGTTGAGGCAGGTGCCGCCGAAGGTGCCATGCTCGCAGATGGCCGCGCGCTTGCCGGCGTAGCGATCGTCGAGAATGGTGTTGCCCGAACCGGTTCCGATGATCGCGATGTCGTAGGTTTCCATCCTTGGGCCCTCACCCCTTCCCCGGGGATGCCGACGCGTCCGCGTTTTCGCTGCCGAGGTAGTCGTCCAGCCACACGTCGAGGTGGCGGTAGGCCATCCGCCGCGGCTCCGGCAACGACAAGAACACGTCGTGTTTGGCATCGGCCACCGGGACGACGGTGGTGCGATTGCCGATGCAGCCGGCCCACCTCGCGATCTGGGTGACGTCGAGGACCGCGTCGCCGCGGTGCATGGACTCCGGGTCGTCGGTTTCCCGCACGCTGTGGTCCGAACGCAGGATCAGGTTCGGCACGCCGACCTCGAGCCCGCGGTGCAGCCTGGTGTGGCCGCGACGGATGGCGTGCAGCCAGCCGAACGTGATGGGAAAGCCCCCCACCGGCTTCCACTGCAGGTCGTAGTCGAACTCGCCGTGGTAGTCGCGGTGCAAGGTGGTGCCGTAGCCGCCCTCGGTCGGGGCCCGGACCACCCCCTTGGACCGCGCCCGCGCCAGGCCGGCGATCAGCGCCGAGGTCAGCGAAAGGCGCAGCAGCGCAGGGCCGTGCAGATCCAGAAACGGGCTGTTGAGCACCAGGCCGCGGACGCCGGCGTGCGCGGCCGGATCCCGCCGGCGCAGCCGGTCCAGCCACAGCGAGACGATCAGGCCGCCGGAGGAATGGCCGTACACCAGGATCTTGGAGCGACTTGGCTCGTTGATCACGGCCAGCGCGCGGTCGAGTTCGGCGTCGTAGTGGGCGAGGTCGGTGATGAAGTGCGGGGTCTGGCCGTCGCGCCGCGACCGGCCGCATTTCTGCAGGTCCAGCGCATAGAAGGCGAAGCCGCGATTAGCGAAGTGATCGGCCAGCGCGGTGTTGAAGAAGTAGTCGGTGTAGCCGTGCACGGCCAGGACCGCGTGCTGGTCGGCACCGGTGGGCCTGCCGCGCCGGATCAGGGTTGCCACGATGTCGCCCTCGCCGGCGGGATCGGGCCCGAGCGGGATGGTGCGCTGCCAATAGCCGGGCAGCACGTCGGGCCCCCAGCCAGTCGCCCCGCCAGTCACGAGGCCAGCTTAAAGGTTTTGCTGGCTACGGTGGGCCGCACGCCGTGCGGTGCCCGGATAGCGTCGGGATAACCTGGGACGGTGTCAGGGCTAGCCAGAACCGCACGCACCGACGTCGTGCTGGTGGGCGCCGGCATCATGAGTGCGACGCTGGGTGCGTTGCTGCGGCGGCTGGAGCCGGACTGGTCGATCACCCTCGTCGAGCGGCTTGACGCCGTCGGCGCCGAAAGCAGCAGCCCCTGGAACAACGCCGGCACCGGGCACTCCGCGCTGTGCGAGCTGAACTACACCCCGCAGAACCCCGACGGCTCGATCGACATCACCAAAGCGGTCCGCATCAACGAGCAGTTCCAGGTGACCCGCCAGTTCTGGGCGTACGCCGTCGAGAACGGCATCCTGACCGACCGCGGCTTCGTCAACCCGATCCCGCACGTCAGCTTCGTGCGCGGGGCGCAGCGCGTCGACTACCTGCGGCGGCGGCAGCGCGCGCTGGCCGGCAACCCGCTGTTCGCGCGCACCGAATTGATCGACGACGCGGACGAGTTCGCGCGCCGGCTGCCGTTCATGGCCGCCAGGCGTGACTTCTCCGAGCCGGTCGCGCTGAACTGGGCCGCCGACGGCACCGACGTCGACTTCGGGGCGCTGGCGCGACAATTGGTCGGCTTCTGCGTGCGCGGCGGCACCACGGCGCTGTTCGGACATGAGGTGCGCGACCTGACCCGCCAATCCGACGGCAGCTGGGCGCTGCTGGTCCGCAACCGCCGCACCGGTGAAAAGCACCGGCTGAACGCCAAATTCGTCTTCGTGGGCGCCGGTGGGGACGCGTTGCCGCTGTTGCAGCGGTCGGGCATCAAGGAGGTCAGGGGCTTCGCCGGCTTCCCGATCGGCGGGCGGTTCCTGCGCGCCGACAACCCGGCGCTCACCGCCGCGCACCGCGCCAAGGTGTACGGCGCACCGGCGCCCGGGGCCCCGCCGCTCGGCGCGCTGCACCTCGACCTCCGCTTCGTCAACGGCAAGTCGTGGCTGGTGTTCGGGCCGTATGCCGGCTGGTCGCCGAAGTTCCTGAAACACGGCCATTTCACCGACCTGCCCCGCTCGATCAAGCCGGACAACGTGCTGTCGATGCTCGGTGTCGGGGCCACCCAGATGACACTGGTCAACTATCTGATCGGCCAGCTGCGCCTCTCCGAACCCGACCGCGTGCGCGCGCTGCGCGAATTCGCACCCAGCGCAATGGATTCGGACTGGGAGCCGACGGTGGCCGGCCAGCGGGTCCAGGTGATCCGCCGCGACAAGCGCAAGGGCGGGGTGCTCGACTTCAACACCACCGTGCTCAGCGCCGGCGACGGCAGCATCGCCGGGCTGCTCGGCGGCTCCCCGGGGGCGTCGACCGCCGTGCCGGCCATGCTCGACGTGCTGCAGAGGTGTTTCGCCGACCGCTACGACTCGTGGCTGCCCGCGCTCAAGGAGATGGTGCCGTCGCTGGGGGTGGAGCTGTCGCGCGAGCCCACGCTGTTCGACGAGGTGTGGTCATGGGGCACCAAGGCCCTGCGGCTGGAAGCGGGGGCCCGTCGGTGAGTGAGGCGCTGCGTCGCGTCTGGTCCAAAGACCTTGACGTTCCGACCCTTTACGAGCTGCTCAAGCTGCGGGTCGAGGTGTTCGTCGTCGAGCAGGCCTGCCCGTATCCGGAGCTCGACGGGCGAGACCTGCTCGCCGAGACCCGGCACTTCTGGCTGGAGACCCCCGACGGCGAGGTGATCTGCACCCTGCGGCTGATGGAGGAGCACGCCGGGGGAGAGAAGGCCTTCCGCATCGGCCGGCTGTGCACCAAGCGCAGCGCGCGCGGCCAGGGGCATACCACCCGGCTGCTGCGCGCCGCGCTGGCCGAGGTCGGCGACTACCCGTGCCGCATCGACGCGCAGACCTACCTCGCCGACATGTACGCCCAGCACGGATTCGTCCGCGCCGGAGACGATTTCATCGACGACGGCATCCCGCACGTGCCCATGCTGCGCCCCGGTTCCGGTCTGGCGACACAGCCGTGACGCCATACCCGTTCAGCGCGATCGTCGGGCACGAGCAACTGCGGCTCGCGCTGCTGCTATGCGCGGTGCGCCCGGAGATCGGCGGGGCGCTCATCC
>NZ_DATJPU010000140.1:0-149364 GCF_035506235.1 Mycobacterium sp. | reverse complement strand
ACCGCGAACGGCGTCCCCTTCTCAGAACGGCTGGCAAGGATCATGACCCGCGAGCTGCCAAGCGCCGCTTCCAGATTCGGCGAATGCAGGGCCTGAGCGTGCTTTTCGTCGCCGGCCGAGAACGATGTCGTCGGCGGAGGTGAGCTTGCGGTCGGCGCCGCGACCTCGCGAAGTGAGCCGTAGTCCCAGGCCACGATTCGCCTGGGCGCGACCCGGTAGGTGGACCGGCCTACCGGCTCGGCCGTCCCCCGGACAGTCAGCGAGCGCAGCCGGAACCACTGTGGACCGTCGTCGGCGATCACCACGACGTTGCGACCGGCCAGATCCGGGCTCCCCTCCGGCACCCGTGCGATGCGGGGTGACGACGCGGGATCGACGGGCTGTTCGAGGGTCACGGTCACCGGCACGACGACAAGTTCGTCGTCGCCGAAAGCGGCCAACGCCGCGCGCGGAGGGGAGACCGCCAAGTCCGCCACCACGCTCGCGTCGACATCGCGGGTTATCACCAGCGGCGCCCTCCCGGCAGGTCAGGACAGCGACTTCACACCAGCGGTCGCACGACCGATTCTGTCATCCGGCCGGCAGGATGTTCTGGTTGATGTGGAACACATTGCCCGGATCGTATTGCGCCTTGACCTCGCTGAGGCGCTGGTAATTCGGACCGTACGTCGCGCGGACCCGGTCCTGTCCCTCGTCCATCATAAAGTTGACGTAGGCACCGCCGGCCGAGTACGGGTGGGTGGCGTTCCAGTAGTCCTTGGTCCAGCGCTTCAACGCCTCCGCGTTGGCCGGGTCGGGATCGACCCCCGCGATGACCTGTGAGAAGTTCACGTCCCGGTACGCCCACGCGGTGTCGGTCTGGCCGACCCGATGGACCGCGCCGTCGATCGGGTACAGGTGCATGGTGGAGTGCATCGTGGGCAGCTCCTCGTTGAAGCGGGCATGGGCTTCCACCGCGGCGTCGGGCACCGTGCGGATGAAGTCTCCACGCCAATACCACTGCAGCCCTTTGGGATACAGGGCGTCAAAGGTGGAATTCAATGCGGGATACGGGGCCGCCGCGAGGCCCTCGAAGGCCGGCTGCATCTGGCGGACGGGCGCGAACACCTCGTCGGCCCGGGCGGGATCGCCGGTGTAGCACCAGACCACGGCGCACGCCTTGTGCAGGTGGAACGCCTCGGGGAACGGCGGCGCCGGCGGGACGGTCATGCTCGCGAAGAAGCCGTAGAGATCCTCGTCCTGGGCGGGCAGGAAGTCCCGGTACCAGTTGAGGATGTCGGCGGTGGCCGACGACGGCCACGCCGTCGGACCGCAGATCACGGTGTGCACGGGGTGCAGCCGGAACGTGAACGAGGTGACCACACCGAAGTTTCCGCCGCCCCCGCGCAGCGCCCAGAACAGGTCGGGGTGCTCCGATTCGGACGCGGTCACCACGCGGCCGTCGGCCAGCACGACCTCGGCCTCCAGCAGGTTGTCGATGGTCAGGCCGTACTTGCGGGTCAGGTAGCCGTGGCCGCCGCCCAGGGTCAGCCCGCCGACGCCGGTGCTGGCGATGATGCCGGCCGGCGTCGCCAGGCCGTGCGCATGGGTCGCGCCGTCCACTTGCCCCCAGGTCGCGCCGCCCTGGACGCGGGCGACGCGCCGGTCGGGATCCACGTCTACGCGGTTCATCGGTGACAGGTCGATGACGAGGCCGCCCTCGACGGAACCGAACCCGGGACCGTTGTGGCCGCCCCCGCGGACGGCGACCGTGAGGCTCGACTTGCGGGCGAACTCGAGGGCGCCGGCGATGTCGGTGGCGGACGCGCAGCGCACGATCACCGCCGGCCGCTTGTCGATCATGCCGTTGTGCAGCGCCCGGGCCTCGTCGTAGCCGGGGTCATCGGGGAGAATCACTTCGGCGCCGAGCGTGGCGCGCAGCTCGTCGGTTGCGGTTGTCAGGCTCATGGCCCGCACCTCCTTGTTTGCTCGCGAGTGGTGATGCCGCGACGCTACGAGGCAACGGGGCCGTGCGTCATGACCACAACGGAGCATTTCCGAGGCACTCCACGATAGTCAGATCTGACTATCGACCAGCCAATTCGGCACGATTACGTTGATTCCATGGCGCAGTGGGTGCCGCCGCCGCTTCCGGCAGAACTGGTGGCACGCCGTCGCGGCCCGCTGGTGGGCCGCGACGCGGAACTCGCGGCGTTCGAGCGGGCCTGGGAGCGCGTCGAAGGCGGCGACCGCCAGGCGGTGTTCATCGGCGGTGAACCCGGGGCGGGCAAGACGCGCCTGGCCGCCGAGGTGGCCGGAACGCTGGCCGACCACGGCGTTGCGGTGCTGGTCGGCCGCTCGACGGCCGACGAGGACGTCCCGTACGCACCGTTCGCCGAGGCGCTGGATCGCATGCTGGCCGCCGCCCCGTCCGGTTCGATGGCGGAGCTGCTCGCCGACGCGGGACCGCAGCTGCGGCGGCTGTCCGCGCAGGTGGACCGGCATTTGCCCGCTGCCGAGCCGGCAATGGACGTCGGATCGCCCCGGCAGGCACTCTTCGACGCCCTGACCGGCTTCCTGCGTCGCCTGGCGGTGGACCGCCCGCTGGCGTTGATCCTCGACGACCTGCATTGGGCGCAGCTGCCCACCCTCGCGATGCTCGAACGCGTCCTGATCGGCTGCGCCGATGTCCGCTTGCTGGTGGTGTCCACGTTCCGCACCACCGAACCCGACCGCTCCGACGAGCTGACGACCCGGCTGGCCGAACTGCACCGCTTCGAGGGTGTCCGGCGCCTGGATCTTGCCGGGTTGGACACCGAGGCGATCGCCGAGTTCGTCAGCCGGACCCAGCAGCTGGCCCCCGGCTCGGCGCGCACGGCCGCCGCCCTGCTGCGCGACAAGACCGGGGGCAATCCGTTCTTCCTGACCGAACTGGTCAACGATCTGGAGGTCCGGGGCGGGCTGGCCACATTGGGCGCTCAGCAGACGGTCCCGGCATCCATCGGGGATGCCATTGCCCGCCGCCTTGCCGGACTGGGAGCCGGCGTGCGGGGCGTGATCGAGCAGGCTGCGGTGCTGGGCGAAACGTTTGACCTGCCCGCGCTCGTCGCCGCCAGCGAGACCGACCTGCCCGCGACGCTGGCGGCGGTCGATTCGGCCGAAGCCGTCGGGCTGATCCGGCCGGTTCGCGACTCCGACGGCGACTTCTCCTTCGTGCACGCTCTCACCCGCGAGGCCGTGTTCGGCGGGATGGCGGCGTCGCGGCTGCGGATCATGCACGCCCGGGCCGCCCAAGCGCTCGACGGCCGCGCGGACCCGTCCGTTATTCCCCGCCTGGCAAACCACTACCTGCGGGCGCACGTGCTGGGCTACCACGAGCAGGCGTTGCGGTACGCGCACCAGGCGGCCCGGATGGCCGAACAGAGCCTGGCCTATGAGGACGCTGCGAGGTGGTTCGAGCGGGCGGCGTCGCTGCCCGAGCTGAGCCGCGCGGATCGGGCGCGGCTGGACCTCGATGCGGCCGCAAATCACGTGCGCGCCGGCGATTTCGCCCGCTCGCGGGCGATCTACGAACGCCTCAGCGCGATGGACGACCCGCTGATCCGTCTGGCGGCGGCCGTCGGCTACGAGGAGGCGAATTGGCGTCGCGGGCAGTCCGACTCGACGGCGGCCGACCTGCTGGCGTCGGCGTTGGAATCCTGCGGGTTGACCACCGACGACCTGCGCTACGTCCAGGCGCTCGGCAGTTTTGGGAGAGCGCTGGCCTTCGCGGGGGAGGCGGCGCGAGCGCGCGAGGTCGGCAACAAGGCCATCGACTGCGCGCGGGCCGCCGACGACCCCGCGGTGCTGATGCACACCCTGAAGGCCAGCCTGTGGCACGGGCTCACCCCGGAACTCTGCGAAATCCAGGCGGCGCGTTCGGCCGAGGTCTCCGGCATGGCGTTGGCGCGCCGTAACTACGAGGTGCTGGGGGCCTCCTCGCACTTTCGCGCCATGGTCAGTTATCTGGCAGGCCGGCCCGAGGACCTGGCCGCGTCGACCGCCGACATGCG
Source organism: Mycobacterium sp. (assembly GCF_035506235.1). Taxonomy (GTDB): domain Bacteria; phylum Actinomycetota; class Actinomycetes; order Mycobacteriales; family Mycobacteriaceae; genus Mycobacterium. The sequence continues at coordinate 145,333 of NZ_DATJPU010000140.1, read as the reverse complement.
GCGAGCCGGCGAAGCCATCGGGCAACCGGTCTTCGGCTTCGTCGGCGCCTGCGTCGAACAAGCGCTGGCCTATTTGCGCGGCGACTTCACCGGTGCCGAACGGTGGGCCGACATCGCTTTGCGCACCGGTGATCTGTTCGACGCGGACGACACGAAGGGCTCCAACGGAGTTCAGATGTTCATGATCCAACGCGAAACCGGCGAGCTGAAGAAATTTGCCGAATTCGTCGACGGCAGCGAAACTTTCGCCGGACGCTGGGTCCCGGGCCTGCTTGCGTTGTACACCGAGCTCGGCTGCGAGGCGGGCATGACCCGCGCCCTCAATCATCTGATGAACCGCAAGCTCGGCGACCGCACCAACGAGGCGCAGTGGCCGATGGAACTGGTGTTCATGGTGGAGGCGGCGTTAGAGCTGGGCAACCGCGAAGCGCTCCACGCGCTGCGCCCCTACGTGTCCCGCTACGCGGGCAAGAACCTGGTCGCCGGCCAGTTCGTCGCCCTGTTCGGCAGCGCCGACCGGTATCTCGCCCGGATGGCGGCACTCGACGGGGACACGGTCGCGGCCGAGCGGCATTTCGGCACGGCGCTCGAGATGGACCGGCGGATGGGCTCGGTGGTTCACATCAGCGAGACGCTGGCCCGGCTCGCCTTGTTCGCCGCGTCGCGCAGCGACACCGAGGAAGCGCGGCGCCTGGCCGACGAGGCGCGCGCCCTCGCGGCGCAGATCGGCCAGAACCGGGTCGTCGGCCTGGTGGATTCGGTGCTGAACGGGGGGCCCGTCGGCCCGGACGGCCTGACCGAGCGTGAGGTCGAAGTGCTGCGGCTGCTCGCCGAGGGGTTGAGCAATCGGGCGATCGGCGAACGCCTCTACATCAGCACCAACACGGCCGCCAACCACGTGCGCAACATCCTGATCAAAACGGGCGCGGCGAATCGCACGCAGGCGGCGATGTATGCCGCCGATCACGAGCTGCTCGGCTGAGCGGCCTCAAATATCCGACAACGACCCGTCGGGCATGACGCGGTCACGCACCTCGATGATGACGTCGGCGGGGAGGCCGGCCCGCGCGGCCGCGGTCCGGATGGCCTCGGGCGACGGTGCCTCGTACAGGCAGTAGGTCTTGCGCTTGTCCGCCGACAGAAACGAATACATCCACCGGACGCCCTCGTGGTCGTTGATCCGGTTGATGCCGTCGGCAACCTCGAAGCCGGGTTCCATTTCCTCGGCAAAGTTGCGCTCGACCATGAAGATGGGCACGGCGGACTCCTGTCATCGTCTTGGGTCGAACCTACGCCCTGTAGCACCGACGGGACCCGGCAATTCCTGGCCGACGTCACTCGGCCGCCGCGTCGGCCTCACCGGAGAGCAACGTCTCCAGGCTTTCCCGCAGTTCGCCCAGCCGCCGGGCCCCGAGGACGGCTTCCCAGCGCTTCTCCAAAGCGACTGCGTTGGAACGCATCACGCGCAGCGCCTGCCGCCCGCGCGGCGTCAGCTGAATGATCCGGGCTCGGGCGTCGCCGGGATCGGTCACCCGGGTGACGTAGCCATGCCGCTCCAGGCCGGCTATCCCCTGGGCCACCGCCTGGCGACTCACCCTGAGCCGGTCGGCCAGATCCGATGCGTGCAGGCCGCCGGCCGCCAGCGGCACCAGCGCAACCGCTTGAGCCGGGCGGATCCCGTCGAGCCCGGCGGCGGCGAAGGCCGCTCTCAGATGAGGCGCCCCCGAGACGGCCACCAAGTTCACCAGCGCCGGGACGGTGGGCTTCCACTCGGCGTCCGCAACACGTCGCATGTAGAAAGTGTGCCACTCGGGACGTATTTGACAAGATACTTGTCAAATAGCGGGATCGGTGCCACGATGGATCCATGCGATCGCGCCGCGCTCGAGTATTGGTCGTTTGCCTCGTTTCGGTGTTGGCTGTCGTGCTCGGCGGCTGCGTGGGCGGCGGGCACGCGTTGGGATCGCCCGGCTCCCAATCGATTCCGGTCGGGCAGTCCACCCAGACCATCGACTCGGGTGGGGTCGGCAGGACGTTTCACCTGTACCGGCCGCAGGGATTGCCCGACGCGGCACCGCTGGTGGTGATGCTGCACGGCGGCTTCGGCAACGGTGCGCAGGCCGAGCGGTCCTACAACTGGGACGCCGAGGCGGACAACGGGCACTTCCTGGTCGCCTACCCCGACGGCCTAAACCGCGCCTGGAATGCCGGGACGTGCTGCGGGCAACCGCAGCGCGACAACGTCGACGATGTCGGTTTCATCACCGCGATGGTGGGAGCCATCGAACAGGAGATCCCGATCGATCGCGCGCGCGTCTATGCCACCGGCATGTCGAACGGCGCCATGATGGCGCTTCGACTGGGATGCCAGACCGACACCTTCGCCGGCATCGCCCCCGTGGCCGGCACGCTGCTGACCGACTGCTCCCAGGCGCGACCGACATCGGTGCTGCAGATCCACGGCACTTCCGATGACCGAGTCCCTTACAACGGCGGACCCGGAAAAGCCTTCGCCATCAACGGCAATCCGCGCGTCGACGGTCCCTCGGTGGAGTCGGTCAACGCCACCTGGCGGTCCATCGACGGGTGCGGACCGCCGACCTCGAGCACCGCCGGGAGCGTGACCAACCTGACGGCCGGGTGCCCCGACGGACGCGCCGTGGAGTTGATCTCGGTGGCCGGCGCCGGCCACCAATGGCCCGGCGGCCAGCCCAGCCCGCTTGCCGAGCTCGCGGGGATCCCCGAGCCCTCGACGGCGCTCAACGCCACCGACACCATCTGGCAGTTCTTCGGCCAGCATCACCACTGAGGCTGCGCCGGGTGTCGAATCTGCACCCGCGCGGGTCGGTACGCTGCCCGGGGTGGCGCGGTATTCGGTGTGCGCGCTGCGGGCATGTGCCGTGCTCGCCGTGGTGTTGTGCACTTCGTGCGCCGGACCGCCCGGTGCGGGCACCGGGTCCCACCCGACTCCCGGCACACCCTTCGGGCGCAGCGGATGCGGCCCCCCGATCACCTCCCAGGTCTTCGAGAAAGACGCTTTCGGCGGTGATTGGTCGCACGTCAATGATCGAATTGCGTTCAACGCCAAGGGAAGCGACGGCCTCTTCCACCTTTTCACGGTGCGCCCAGATGGCGGCGACCGCCGGCAGTTGGGCGTCGGCTCTGCGACATTCCCTCAACGCACAGCCGGCACACCCGTATGGAGCCCCTCCGGGCGGTTCGTCGCGTTTGTCGCGGAGAAGTCAACCCACCCGGGCAATTCGGTCGGCGCAACGCCGGGTTGGGGCAGCTACTCGGACCTGTGGATTGCCATGGCCGACGGTTCTCGCGCGTGGCAGCTCACCGATGTCCCCGCCGAGAAAGACCACGGCACGATCATCCCGGAATTCTCGCCCGATGGTCGACTGCTGGAGTGGACCGAACGCACAGCGGCCGGGAGAATGCTCAACCCAGACCGCTTCGCGGGGTTCTGGAGACGAAACTCCTGAACTCCGACAGCGTGATCGTCCGCGCTTCACTCACCTGCCGCGGCTCGTGACGATCAGAACTTGCGCCCGCATCCTCTTTGGTGAAAGATCTCACCAAACAGGTTGGTGAAGCACTTCACCAACAGTGCTAGGGGGCGACGGGGTGGAACTGGTGAGCTTTCTTGAGCGGAAGAATCCGGCCGGTGCGTGCGAAGCGCCGCCGATTCCCGGAGGGCGACGGTGACGGGCTCAGGCCGCGGTGTGACGGCAGCCGTTGCGGCACCGCGCCGCGGCGGGGCGCCACATGAACGCCGCGTGGAATACAGTGCGCGTCTTGCCGCGGTGGGCCGGTTCACCGTGCGGCACAAAGCTTTGGTGATAGGGGCGTGGATCGGCGTCGCGGCGATCCTCGCCGTCGCCTTCCCGCAGCTGGAGACCGTCGTCCGCCAGCAATCGGTACAGCTCCTGCCTAACGACGTGCCGTCGTTTCAAGCACTCGATCGCATGGCGGCGGCGTTCGGCGAACGGGGCGCCAAGACCTCGATCGTCGTCGCGATGGAAGACCCGGCGGGGCTGACCCCGTCGGCGCGGCAACGCTACAACACGCTCGTGGCCGCACTGCGCGCCGACAAAACGCACGTTCTGCTCGTACAGGATCTACTCGCTGATCCGACTACCCGAAGCCACGCCGTAAGCAACGACGGAAAAGCCTGGTTCCTGCCGATCGGAATCGCCGGCACCCTCGGCGACCCGAAGGCAGCCGAATCGGTCGATGCCGTACGCGCGCACGTAGCCACCCAGTTCGACCGATCCCCGACGCGCGCCTACGTCACGGGCCCGGCCGCGACGTTCCGCGATCAGATCGCCTCCGGCGAGCAGGAGCTGCTCATCATCTCGGCCGCGACCGCCGCCCTCATCGCGCTCATCCTGCTGCTGGTCTATCGCTCGGTGGCCACCGCCCTGCTACCGCTGCTGGTCATCGCCGCGAGCGTCGCCGTCGGCCGGGGGGTTCTGTCGGCACTGGGTGAGTTCGGCGTGCCGGTTTCGCAGTTCACGATCGCTTTCATGACCGCCGTTCTCCTGGGCGCCGGCACCGACTACAGCGTTTTCCTGATCAGCCGCTACCACGAGCAACGCCGCCGCGGAAATGCCGCAGAGCAGGCCATCATTCACGCCTGTGGCAGCATCGGACGCGTCATTTTGGCTTCCGCGGCCACAGTCGCTCTGGCGTTGGCGGCCATGATGTTCGCCCGCCTGAGCGCCTTCCAAGGGATTGGCCCCGCCTGCGCCATCGCGGTGCTGATCGGATTCCTGGCCACCATCACTTTGCTGCCGCCGCTGTTGGCGCTGGCCGCGAAACGCGGCATCGCCGAGCCCCGCGCCGACCTCTCTCGCCGGTATTGGAATCGGATTGCCGTACTGGTCGTCCGACGGCCGGTGCGGTTGCTAGCCGCAAGCCTGGCGGTACTGCTCGCCCTGGCAGTCGTCGTCGTCACCATCACGATCAGCTACGACGACCGCGAAGGCCAACCCGCCGGCACCGCCAGCAATCAGGGCTACCGGCTGCTGAATCGCCACTTCCCCAAAGACACTGTCATCAACGAATTCCTGCTCGTGCAATCGGGCATCGACATGCGCACGGCAAAAGGACTCGCCGACCTCGATTCGCTGGCGTCGAGGGTCGCCCAGCTCCCCGGAGTCACCCGCGTCTCCGGAGTCACCCGCCCCACCGGCAGCCGGCTCGATCAAGCGCAATTGTCATGGCAGAACGGACAGATCGGCGACAAGATGGCCGGCGCGGTCGCCGAGGGACAGTCTCACAGAGACGACCTCGCCAAGCTCACCACCGGAGCCGACCAACTCGCCGCAGGCCTGGGCCGGCTCGACACCACACTGCGTCGCGCGCTGACACCGCTGACGGGCCTGTTGAGGCAAGCCCAAAACGCAGGCCAAAAACTGGATGGCGGCCGCCCACTGCTGCAACAACTCAACGCCACCGCGCCCGCGCTGGATCAGGCCGTGCACGCCGGCGCGGGGCTAGGGTCCCTGGCCCAACAAGCCACCACCGCCATCGCGGCGATCGAACCCCTCATCGAAGGCCTCAACACCTCGCCCTGGTGCGCCGGCACGCCGCAATGCACGCAACTGCGCGACGAAACCCAGGTACTCGTCGCTCTGCGCAACGGCGGATTCTTCGACCAGGTCACGCGTCTCAGCGATCAGTTCGGCCAGAGCACAACGCTGGCCGGCACAGTCAGCGACATCCAAAACGCCGCCACCACCATGCAGCAAACCCTCGGCGCGACGGGCGACCCCGCCGACCTCGTCGGCAACATCCACCGCCTGCAGGACGGCGTCAGCCGACTCGCCTCGGGCGCCCAGGCGCTGGCCGCCGGCGTGCATGCCCTCGCCGACAGCAACATTCAACTGCTCAGCGGCATGAGCCAAGTCGCCGCCCAGCTGCAGAACTCCGCACGCGCCACATCGGGGTCAGACGCCTCCTCGGGCTTCTACCTCCCGCCAGCCGCCTTCGAGAATCGCCAATTCAGCGATCTGGCACGCCAATTCATTTCCTCCGACGGGCGCACCGCCCGATTCGCCATCACATCCTCATACGATCCCTACTCCGCTGACGCGATGGCCCTCAACCACACCATCGTCGACACCGCCAACGCCGCCCGACCCAACACCTCGCTAGGCGGCGCAGCCATCTCCATGGCCGGCTTCACCGCCGTCAATTCCGACCTCCAACACCTGCTGTCCGCGGACTTCACCCGCCTGGCCACCGCTACCCTGCTGATCGTCGGCGTCGTCCTGATCCTGCTGCTGCGCGCCGTGGTCGCCCCGCTCTACCTGCTGGGCACCGTCGTATTGAATTATTTTGCCGCCCTCGGCCTGGGAGTCTTGGTATTCCAGTATGGATTCGGACGCGACATCGCCTGGCCCGTGCCGCTTCTCGCGTTCATCCTGCTGATCGCAGTCGGCGCGGACTACAACATGCTGGTGATCTCCCGCCTACGCGAGGAATCCACCCAGAACATGCGCGTCGGTGTCCTGCGCACCGTCACCGGCACCGGCTCCGTCATCACCTCAGCGGGCCTGATCTTCGCGGCCAGCATGTTCGGTCTCATGGTCGGATCGCTCGACATGATGATCCAGGCCGGATTCGTCATCGGCTGCGGGCTGCTGCTGGACACCTTCGTCGTCCGTACGCTCACCGTCCCCGCGATCGCCACGCTCTTGCGCGAGAGGAGTTGGTGGCCCCAGCGATGAGAAGCTTTCGACCGCCCCGTCGCTGCGACGGTGGCAGATACGCTCTCCATATGCGGACCAGGCTGTCACCCCTTGTGTTTCGAGCGGTCTCCAAGCTCGTTCTCACGCTGGGCTCCCTGGCGACGATGTGGCTGTTGGTCAGTTATGCAGTCGCCAAGGTCGCGCAGCACAACCCACGGCTGCGACCCACGCTGCTCAAGCCGTACAACAAGATCATTCGCCCGGTCGCGGGCAGGCCGCATTCGCCGTATGCACTCCTCGAACATGTCGGACGTCGTACCGGTCGGACTTATGTGACACCCGTTGGCGCCTTTCCCTACGAAGATGGCTTCGCAATCGGGTTGTCTTATGGCGCCGACGTGGATTGGTGCCGAAACCTCATGGCGTCCGGCCGCGCGACGGTGACGTGGCACGGACGCACATTCCGGCTCGAACACCCGGAGATCATCCCGACGAGCCCGGCTGTGCTGCAGGCGATTCCACCATATTTCCGGCGGCCGGCAAGGGAGCTGAAGCAGTTCGTGTGGCTGCATCGGTCAAGCGCCTGACTATTCGTCCAGCATCGCGTCGATGAGCCGGTGCAGCACCTCCCCGGTCTCACGGCGGGCGCGTTTCGGATCGTCGGCGGTGGCGACGGCCATGGCCGCCTCGTCGAGCGCTCCGATCAGCACGTGCGCCAACGCTCGCACGGGCTGGGCCGCCAGCTGGCCCGCCTTGATGGCCTCGGTGAGCAACTGTTCGGTCATGCCCAGGCTGTAGCGCTGGGCGACGTCGCGGAAGGCGGCCCAGCCGAGCACGCTGGGCGCGTCGAGCAAGATGAGCTGGCGCACCTCCGGGTCGCCGGAGACCTCGAGCCAGGCGTCGACCGCGGCCCGGATCGCGTCCGACGGTGTCGTCGCTCCCGACCCGGCGACCAGCGTCGCCATCCGGGCCATCACGTCCTGCTCCACGGCCTCCACGACCTCGGCGAAAAGCGTTGCCTTATCGGCGAACTGGTGGTACATCGCGCCGCGGGTAACGCCCGCGGCCGTCGCGATCTCCGGCGTCCCCACCTCCGCGTAGCCGCGCAGGCCCCACAGCTTGCGGGCAGCCGAGATCAGCGCGTCGCGGGTCGCCGCGGAGCGCTCCTCCTGGGTCCGTCTCTTGATTTCCATACAACCTGTTGGTAACTTACGAACAGACAGCCTGTTTGTAAGTGTATCTCGAACGTGGGAGTCAACTATGTCGACGATCGACATTAATGCCGGGACCATTCATTACGAAGCAACCGGACCCGAGGACGGCAGGCCCGTGGTGTTCGTGCACGGGTACATGATGGGCGGCCAACTGTGGCGCCAGGTCAGCGAGCGCCTCGCGCGGCTCGGCCTGCGGTGCATCGCCCCCACCTGGCCGCTGGGTGCGCACCCGCAGCCCCTGCGTCCCGGCGCCGATCGCACGATCACCGGGATGGCCGGCATCGTCGCCGACGTGTTTGCCGCCCTTGACCTCGAGGACGTGGTGCTGGTGGCCAACGACACCGGCGGGGTCGTCGCGCAACTGGTCGCGGTGCACCGTCCCGAGCGGCTCGGCGCGCTCGTGCTCACGAGTTGCGATGCCTTCGAACACTTTCCGCCGCCGATCCTCAAGCCGGTGATCCTGGCGGCCAAGTCCAAGACGATGTTTCGCGCCGTGGCCCAGGCCATGCGCGCGCCGGCGGCGCGCAAGCGCGCGTTCGACGGCCTGGCGCATCGCAGCATCGATGCGCTCACCGAAGAATGGGTGCGCCCGGGGCTATCCGATCCCGCCATCGCCGAAGACCTGCGCCGGTTCACCCTCTCGCTGCGCACCGAGGTGACCACCGGTGTCGCCGCCCGGCTGCCCGAGATCGACAAGCCCACCCTCATCGCCTGGTCGGCCGACGACGTGTTCTTCGCGCTGGGGGACGGCGAACGGCTGGCCGCGACCATCCCGAACGCTCGCCTCGAGGTCATCGAGGGGGCGCGCACGTTCTCGATGGTGGACCAGCCGCAGCGGCTCGCCGACCTGCTGTCGTCGATTGCGGTGCGCACCTAGGGCGGACCGGCGCTTCGCGGGCGTTACGCTCGCGGACATGCAAAACGTGCTGCATGGCCGGCGGATCCTGGTGACCGGTGGAGCGACCGGCATCGGCGCGGCCGCCATAGGAGTCCTCACCGACGCGGGGGCCGAGGTCGTCGGCACCTATCACCAGACCCCGCCGCCGGACGGTGCGGCGGCCACCTGGCTGCAGTGCGACGCACGTGACGCGGATGCGGTCTCGGCGATGGTGCGGCAGGCGGTCGAGCGTCTTGGTGGGCTCGACGTCCTGGTGAACGCCGCGGGGCTGTGGCAGGCCGGCATCCCCGGCTACATCGCTGCGGACGACATTTCGTTCCTGCTCGACACCAATGTCAAGGCGACGATCCTCACCAACCAGGCCGCCTACGGCGTGATGAAAAGCCAAGACCCCAAGGGCGGCAGGATCATCAACTTCGGATCGTCCGAGGCCGTGATGGGCAGCCCGGTCGCGGCCGTCTACGCCGCGACCAAGGGTGCGGTGCAGGCGTGGACCCGATCGGCCGCCAAAGCCTGGGGCGCCGACAACGTCACCGTCAACGCTTTGGCGCCGGCGGTGCAAACGCCCGGCTCGGACCGATTCCGGGATTTCCTCGGCCCGGAGGCCGCCGCCCTCATCGACCAGCAGATGAAGATGATGATCCCGCTGGGCGGGGCGCTCGGCGATCCCGCGCGAGACTTGGGACCCATGCTGGTTTTTCTGGCCGGGGCCGGTTCGGGCTTCATCACCGGGCAGCTGCTCGCCGTCGACGGCGGCCTGATGATGGTGGGCGGCTGAGGACGGGGCGCGGGTGAGCCGCCGCTAGGATAAGACGGACCGTCTCGTCTCGCAGTGGAGGTGGACCGATCCGATGGCTGACGACACCATCCAGGCGCTGCTGCGCAAGCGCCTGTCCGACCCGGCCGTCGCCGTCAAACACGGCAACCTGCAATGGACTTGGAGTCAATACCTGGCGGAGTCGACCGCGCGCGCCGCGGCCTTCGTCGCCGCCGCCCGCCCGGGGCGACCGCTGCACGTCGGCGCCCTGCTGGGCAACACACCCGAGATGCTGGCCCAGATGGCGGCGGCCGGGCTCGGCGGCTACGTGCTGTGCGGCCTGAACACCACGCGTCGCGGCGAGGCCCTGGCCGCGGACGTCCGGCGGGCCGACTGTCAATTTCTCGTGACCGACGCCGAACATCGGCCGCTGCTGGACGGTTTGAACCTCGAGGGAACGCAGATCCTGGACACCTCGGCGCCGCACTGGGCCGAGTTCGTCGGCGGCGCGGGCGAACTGGTCCCCCACCGCGAAGTCACCGCGATGGACGCGTTCATGATGATCTTCACCTCGGGGACGAGTGGAAATCCCAAGGCTGTCCAGGTATCCCACCTGATGGCGACGTTCGCCGGTATCAACCTGGTCCAGCGCTTCGCGCTGTCCGAACAGGACACCTGCTACGTGTCCATGCCGCTGTTTCACTCCAACGCCCTCGTGGCGGGATGGGCGCCCGCGGTGGTCTCCGGCGCCGCGATCGTGCCGGCGAGGTTTTCGGCGAGCAGCTTTCTCGACGACATCCGCCGCTACGGCGCCACCTACATGAACTACGTCGGTAAGCCCCTCGCCTACATTCTGGCCACCGCCGAACGCGACGACGACGCCGACAACCCACTGCGGGTGGCGTTCGGTAATGAGGCCAACGACAAGGACATTGAGGAGTTCGCGCGCCGGTTCGGGGTTCAGGTCGAGGACGGGTTCGGCTCGACGGAGAACGCGGTCATCGTGATCCGCGAACCCGGCACGCCGAAGGGCTCGATCGGTCGGGGGGTCGAGGGGGTCGCGGTGTACAACAGCGAAACCGTCACCGAATGCGCCGTCGCGCGCTTCGATGCCAACGGGGCGCTGGTCAACGCCGACGAAGCGGTGGGCGAGTTGGTCAACACGACCGGATCGGGCTTCTTCACCGGCTACTACAACGATCCCGACGCCAACGCCGAACGGATGCGCCACGGCATGTACTGGTCCGGCGACCTCGCCTACCGGGACGCCGAGGGCTGGATCTACCTGGCCGGCCGTACCGCCGACTGGATGCGGGTCGACGGCGAGAACCTAGCGGCGGCGCCCATCGAACGAATCCTGTTGCGGCACAGCGCCATCAACCGCGCCGCGGTGTACGCCGTCCCCGACGAGCGGGTCGGTGACCAGGTGATGGCGGCGATCGTCCTCAACGACGGCGCACAGCTCGAGCCCGACGCGTTCGAAGCGTTCCTGGTTGCGCAGCCCGACCTGTCCCCGAAGGCCTGGCCGCGTTACGTCCGCATCGCGGCGGACCTGCCCAGCACCGCCACCCACAAGGTGCTCAAGCGCCACCTGATCGCCCAGGGAACGGCCGTGGGCGAGGGTGAAAACCTTTGGGAGCGCCAAGCGCGCGGCACCTCCTACCGGCGCGTCGCGGCCAGTGGCGATCGCAAGCACGGCCTAGCCGGGCGCTGCGGGTCGCCACCATCGGTCTAGGCCGGATCCCGGCGTGCTCGACGGCGGATCTGCCCCTTCGCCCGTCGCACCCGTTTGACGGGGTCCCGGCGTGTCCCGCCGGCGATCTCGTCGCGCAGCTGGGCGATGTTGGAGATCTCCGCGTACAGCCCGCGGATCGCGTAGTCGAGGACGGCGAACGAGAAACGCTGATCCGGGTCGTCGATGATGCCGAGTTCACGGGAACGCTGCCGCGACCAGAGCGCCTCGTCCAGCCGAGTCCGGGTCGCCTCGAGATGCCGGTCGAGGGTATCGATCACCCGCTCGGGGTCCTCGCCGCGGGCCAGCCAGGTCCGGAGGATGACCGGGTGCTTGATCACCACCTGTTCCTGGCCCGGAAAGTGTTGGACCCAGCGGCGCAGCGCGTCCAGGCCGGCGTCGGTGGTCTCGTACAGCGTGATCGCGCGCTTGCCCGATTGGGCTCCGATCTCGCTGACCATCCCGCGCGCCAACAGCCGATTCAGTTCGCGCCGTACGTGACTCACTGACGGCGACCAATAGAAGTGGCCCACCGACAGTTCGGCGCGCATCTTGACCTCGCCGGCGGTGAGTTGTTCGTCATTGGCCGCCAGCACGCCCAGGACCAGGTAGGCGGTCACCGGTAGGCCGTTGCTCGTGCGCGCCGGGCTCATCGCCGGCTATTTCCGGCCGGTGAAATACGGCAGGGTCACGTCGCCACCGACGGCGTGGAATTGCACCTGCACCCGCAGGCCGATGGCCAGCTCGTCCGGGGCCACCCCGACAACGTTGGTCAGCATCTGGTAGCCCTCGTCCAGCGTGATGATCGCCGGCGCGTAGGGCGGTTCGAACTCCGCCGTGACGGGGCGATGCACGACGGTCCAGCTGTATACCTCGCCGAGTCCGCCGCTGCGCTCCCAGCGTAATTGAACCGAAAGGCATTGGCGGCAGTGCTCGGTCGGCGGAAAGTTCGCCGCACCGCAGGCCGCGCAGGATTGGTAGCGCAATTCGCCGGATCGGCAGCCCTGCCAGAAGGGGAGGCTGAGCTGGCTGCCGGCGTGCGGCACGGGGCCGTTCTGGGGCCGCAGCGGTTCGGTCGTCATGGTCGTTCGTCTCCCAGGATCAGCACCGTGGTGAACAGGGCTCCCGCTCCGCCGTTGCTGCACAACGCAACGTGCGCGTCGGGCACCTGGAGGTCCCCGGCCTGACCGCGCAGCTGCTCGACTGCGCGGATGGCCCGCTGCATCATCTGCGGATTGGAGCCCGCGTGGCTGAAGGACATCGTTCCTCCGTCGGTGGTGACCGGATGGCTGCCGTCGATGGCGATGTGACCGTCGGCGACAAACGGCCCGCCCTCGCCGTCGCCGCAAAAGCCGAAAGCCTCGAGCTGGCGGATGATTTCGAAGGAGAACGGATCGTAGAGCTCCAGCACGTCCACGTCGTCGCGCCGCAGCCCGGCGTGGCTGAACGCGCGGTCGGCCGCCCGCCTGCCGACCACGCCGTTCACGTGATCGCCGCGCCGGCCGACCAGATCCCACGCCGGTGGGTGCTGATACGACGGGCCGTGGAAGTCCGCGCCGCTGCCCAGCACATAGATCGGTTGGCCGGCGACGTCCAACGTGCCGACGTTGGCCACCACCAGGGCGCACCCACCCTCGGAGGTGGTGGCGCAGTCGAGCAGGTGAAACGGGTCGGCGATGGGACGTGACGCGGTGATGTCCTGCGGCGTGAACGGTCCGCGTTGGTAGTAAACGGCTTCGGGGTTGCGCGATCCGTTGTTGCGGATGGTCGCCGCGACGACGGACAGCTGTTCGCGCGTCGTGCCGTAGACGTGCATGTGGCGCCGGGCGATGAGGGCGAACTCCGCGGCGGTGAACATCCCCCAGGGCGCCACGAATTCGTTTTCGGGCCTGGTCCACGGCGCCGTGGCCTCGTGGTCGCGGTATTCACCCGCTTGCGCGGCGACCAGGACGACGACGTCGGCCATGCCGTGTTCGATCGCGGTGGCCGCCTCGGTGATCATGCCTACCCCGAACCCGAGCCCTTGCCAGGCGGGGCCGAGGCGCAGGTCGTAGATCAGCGCCGTGGACAGCGGCCCCGCGCTGATTCCGTCGACGTCGTCGACGCGCAGGCCGGCGTCGTCGAGGGCTCCGCGAATGGCCTTGAGCGCCAGGCCTCGTGAGCTTTCGCCATCCAGCCGGCGGCCCTGCCGGGTGTTGTGCACCCCGACGATCGCCGCGGTTCGCTTCGGCGGGCTAGTTTTCATCCGCGACGACTCCCAGGTAGGTGCCCACGACGTCGTAGTGCCGTCCGTCACGCGTGATGGTCCCGATCTTGGTGGCCCGCAGCCCGACTCGCTCCGTGCCCGCCTCGACCACGTCGATTCGCACGTCGATGGGCCGGGCCGTTTGCGGGTCGGTGATCTCGACGACGAGGGCCACGGCGCGTTCGCCCTCGTCCCACTCGACACCGGTGATCCGGTGCCGGGCGGTCAGCTCCAGCACCACGGAGTCCCGGCGCACCAGGAAGCGGACCGGTGCGCACAGCTCGCCGGTGCGCGGCGGCACGCACAGCGTCACCGCCATGTCACAACCCCGCCGGCCGCGCGCTGGTGATGCCCGAGGCGCGCAATTCGAGCAGATCTTGTCGGCTGCGTCCCAGAATGCCCGTCAGCACTTCGTCGGTGTGCTGCCCATACAGCGGCGGCACACGCCGAATCCAGCGCCGGGGCTTGCCGACGAATGCGAACGGCATGCCCGTGCACAAAAACGAGCCGGAAATCGGGTGGTCGACGGTTTCCCAGAAGCCGCGGGCGAGCAGCTGGGGGTCGCTCAGCAGGTCCGCCGGCGCGGTGACGGGCGCCGCGGCCACCCCGTCGCCGCGCAGCGCTGCCACCGCCCGTGCCACCGGATGGCGCGCGGTCCAATCGGAGATCAGCTTGTCGATTTCGTCGGCGCGTTCGCGCCACGCGGCCGCGTGTGCGCCGAGCTCGGGTCGCCCGATGAGCCTCGCCAACGCCACCCGGGCGGCGTCGTCCATCGCGGCCAGCGCCACCCAGTCGTCGTCACCCCGACACGGATACACGCCCTGCGGGGTTGCGCCGGGGCCGCGGTTTCCATCACGGCGCAGCTCGATTCCGTTGCGCGAGTACTCCACCAGCATTTCGGCGGCCACGTTCAGCGCGGCCTCGACCATGGTGGATTCGACGTGCATCCCGGCCCCTCCCCGGTCGCGGATCGCCAGCGCCGCGATCGCGGCGAACGCGGCATGCAGCCCCGCTATCGGGTCGCACACCCCGCGCGGAATCACCGGCGGTCCGTCGGCATGTCCGGTCATCCACGCCATCCCGGTCGCCTGCTCCATGGTCTGGGCGAAGCCGACGCGGTCGCGCCAGGGGCCGTCGAGGCCGAATGCCGGCATGCGGACCATGATCGCGCGCGGGTTGGCCGCGGCCACGGCGTCCCAGGTCAACCCGAAATTGTCCATCACCCGCGGCGAGAAGTTCTCGATGACGAGATCGCTTGCCGCCACGAGCTCTAATGCGATCGCGCGCCCGGCGTCGGTGCTCAGCTCGACGCTGATGCCGCGCTTGTTGTTGTTGCTGCACAGGAATACCGGGCCCCACTCCCACCATTGGTCCCAGTCGGGCGGGCGGCCCGCGGAAAACCTCATGCCGTCGGGCCGGCGGACGCCCTCGAGTTTGATCACGTCGGCGCCGAGCGCACCGAGCAGCTGGGTTGCGACCGGTCCCGCCCAGAATGCCGTCAGGTCCGTTACCCGTATGTCGCACAACGGAAGCGCGCCGGCGTCCGCGCGGAGCCGGTCGGGTCGCACCGGCCAGCGGATGCGGCCGTTGTCGGCGCCGAGCCGTGGGGGCCGCCCAGGCGGAGTGGTCGTCATCGCCTCGCTGCGGTACGGCACACGCGGCTGCAGCACCCCGAGCTCCGATTCGACGAAGACCCCGCGCTGCACGAAGTGGTCGACGGTGGGCAGTGTGGCCGGGGTGGCGATCGGCGCCACCGGGATGCGGAACGCCACCGCGAGGTCGACGATCTCCTCGGTGGTGCGGGACTGGGTCCACCGGGTGACCATGCCGAGGAACTCGTCGCGGCGCTCGACGCGGCCGGCGAACGAGGCCAGTTCGGCGTCGTCCACCAGGTCGGCGCGATCGATCATGACCAGAAAGTCCTGGAACTGCTGCGCGGTGATCGTGCAGAACCCGACCATGCCGTCGGCGGTGGGAACGATCGACGGCAGTTCCAGGCTGCGTTGGTACAGCAGGGAATCCGCGCCCAGCACGCTGGCCGACATGGTCGACAGCCCGCCCATCGCGATGACCATCGCCTCGTACGTCGAGACGTCGACGACCTCGCCGCCCCCGCCCCGGGCGGCGTGGCGCGCGGAGGCGGCGGCGACCGCCGCGGCGAAGGTGCCCGCCAGCCACTCACCCAGCCGCCCGCCGGCCTGCACCGGCTCGTCACCGGGCCAGCCCCGGCCGGCGATCGAGCCGCACAACGCCTGCAGGATGAACTCGTTGGCCACCACCTGGTCGTCGACGTAGGGTCCCGTCATGCCGAACGGCGTCACGGCCACGACCACGGCCGACGGGCCGGTGTGGGCCGTGACGTCGTCGAGGGTCCGGCCGTCGGTCAGGTCGGTGAGCACGATGTCGGCGCCGGCCAGCAGCGTCGTGGTCTCCGCGTCGTCGTTCACCGACTTCTTGCCCGCGGCCAGGTAGCCGAACAGCGCCCCACTGGGGCCGTCGGGACAAGCTGACCACCGGCGCAGCGAATCGCCCTGGCGCGACTCGATTTTCACGACCTCGGCGCCCGCATCGGCGAACATCTTCCCGCAGTAGGACACCGCGATGCCGTTGGACAGTTCCAGCACCCGCCAGTCGGCGAACGGTGCCCGGGCGGCCACGCTCAGTTGCCCAGGGTGGTGGCGCGCCCCGCGATACCCGAAGCCTCTGCAGTCAGCTGTGCCTGCAGCGCGAACTGCGTCATGCGCGTCCACGCGTCGCGGTCACGCTGTCCGGCCCGGCGGCCGACATGGGTGACCACGTCGACGTCGGTGGCCTGTGCGCGGAGGTAGCCGGCGCGGGCGTGGTCCTTAGGTATATGCCGGAACGGGTCGAAGGAGTATGCGGCCATGGCGTTTTCGTGGGTGATCTTGTTGATGACCGCGTCGTCGAGATGGCCCATGGTGTCCATGACGTCCTCCGGAGCGAACGGCCAATTGCTGTCGGAATGCGGGAAGTCGGACTCCCAGCACAGCATGTCCTCGTTGAACCAGTCCATGTTGCGCACCCCGACCTTGTCGCTGATGAAGCAGGTGTAGAAGTGGCGCTTGAACACGTCGGTCGGTCCGCGGTAGCCCGGCGGGAACTCCGCGAGAGTCCAGCCCGAGTGCCTTTTGTAGACGTGCTCGGCGCGCCACAGGAAGTATGGAATCCAGCCGACGTCGCCCTCGGTGAGGGAAAACTTCAGTTGCGGGAAGTCGGCCCAGAATTCGGCCCAGATCAGCTCGGTGAAGGTGAACATGCTCATCATCGACGACGCCGTCATCTGCACACTGGGCGGCGCGTCGCTCGACACCTGCGGGGATCGCGACGCGGAGCCGACGTGAGTGCACAGCACCGTCTTGTTCTCGCAGACGGCCTCGAACAACGGGTACCAGTACTTGGTGTGAATGCTGGGCATCTGCAACGCTTCCGGATTCTCCGAGAACGTCACCGCGTGGCAGCCCTTGCCGGCCAGGCGCTTCACTTCCTTCGCCGCTTCAGCCACGTCGAACAGCGGCAGGATGCCGCACGGGATAAACCGGCCCGGGTGGGCCGCGCACCACTCGTCGACGTGCCAGTCGTTGTAGGCCTTGATCATCACCAGGTTGGCCTCGCGGTCGGGGCCCTGGTTGAGCACCTGGCCCGAGAAGCCGGTGAAGTTCGGGAAGTTCAGGCCCGCCAGCTGCCCGCCCGCGTTCATGTCACGGACCCGCTCGTCGACGTTGAAGCAGCCCGGCCGCATCTCGTCGTAGCGCGAGGCGTCGATGTTGTACATCTCGCGGGGTTTTCCGGCGACGGCATTCAGGCCCATGTTGCGTCCGCGAACCTCGCCGTAGTACCACTGCTGGACGCCATCGGGTTCGATGACCACCCGGGGCGCGCGTTCGCGGTACTTGGCGGGCACATGCGCGTCGAACATGTCGGCGGGCTCGGCGATGTGGTCGTCCACGCTGATCAGGATCAGGTCGTCCTTGTGCATGCCGCACTCCCTCGCGTGCCGATATAGTGACTAGTAGACAATGGCTTCCGTCACAGTGTCAACGCCGGCCCGTCGCCAAATCGCCGCAGGCAAGGGCCGGAAAGACAGAAATCAGGCCGACCCGGCAGGCCACGGGCCCGCAGCGATTGCGGACTAATAGTCCGTCACGGTCCCGGGCTAGCCCAGATGCCGTGCCATGGTCTATGCATATGACCATGACCGAGAATGAGGCGTTTCACGCCGCGCCGAAGGCGCACGCCGCGTGGCACTTCTTCCAGCAGATGCTGGCCGACGTCACCAAGATCGTGACCGAGGACGCCGAATCGGAACGGGAACTTCTCGAAGGGCTGCGCGTCATCGCCCGCGTCTCGTCGTTGTGCTCGCAATTGTCCGTCGAGGCCGACCCCGACCGGCCATCGTTCTTCGACATGTGTTCCCCGACAAGGATGATCGGCGGGCCTAACCCCGACGGCAACTACTACCTGGCGATGATCCGCGGTGATCGGCGCTACCGGATCACCGGCACCCGCGGCACGAGCGCCTACCTCGGCTTTCAGATCCTCGCGGGCGCCGGCCTGACCCCGCGCCGGATGGCCAACTACGTCAGCGACACCGACTTGGTCCTGAATGACGGCGAATTCACGCTGGTCCTCTCGGCGGAGGAACCCGCCGATCTTGCCGGCGCTCAGTGGGTGAAGATTCCCGACGACGCGTCGTCGGTCGTCGTGCGGGAATACATCGGCCAGCCCGCCTCCGAGACGTTGGCCACGCTACGCATCGACGCCCTCGACCCCGACCCCGTGGCCCCGCTGACTGACGGTGAACTCGCCGACCAGTTCACCGCGATGGCGTGGACGCTGATGAAACTCGTGACGATGCACCGCACCATCAAGCCCGAGCTCCTGGACAACCCCAACACGCTGCTGACCGCCGAGGCGGCCGATCTGGGCGCCGCCGACACCACCCCGGACAACCTGTACATGATGGGGACCTTCCGGCTCGATCCCGGCGAGGCGCTCGTGCTCGACATCGCGCCACCCGACACCCGCTACTGGAACGTCACGCTGGAAAGCCTCTGGCACGAGTGCCTGGAGCCGCGCCGCCGGCACAGCTCGGTCACCAATCGTGCCGTGCAACCCGACGCGGACCGGCGGGTGCGGATCGCAATCTCCGCCGAGGACTACGGCTTTGGCCATTGGCTGGACACCGGTGGCCGGCACCGCGGGTTCGTGGTCCTGCGCTGGCTGGACAACCCCAGCCCGCCCGACGTCTCCGTGTCGGTCCGCGAAGGGACGCACCGGCCATGACGCCGACCGAGCGGTTCGCCCCGGAACGTCTCATCGCCACCGCCTGCGAAGAGGCCGAAAGCGACGACTTCGGCGCGGACGGATGGCAACCCGGGTTGCAGCGCCTCACCGACGGGCTGGTCGACGAAGCCCGGCTCTCGCCCATCGGAGTGGAGATCGCATACCTCGACATCATGCGGGCACTCAAGAACCGGCTGGGTGTAATCGACTGGCGCAACAAGCATCCCGAAATCGCCGGTGAGCCGATCACCGCGCCGATCTTCATCGTCGGCCAGCCCCGCACCGGCACCACGATCCTCTATGACCTGCTCGCCCAGGACCCCGACCTGCGTGCGCCGCTGACGTGGGAGGTGGACGCGCCCTGCCCGGTCCCGCGGCCGGAGACCTATCACACCGATCCGCGCATCGCTCAGACGCAGGCCGGCATCGAACTCTCCGAGCAGATCATCCCCGGCTTGTTGGCGTTCCACCCGATGGGCGCTCTCGTCGGGCAGGAGTGCGTCCGCATCACGGCCGGCGAGTTCACCAGCATGATCTTCTCGGTGCAGTACCGCCTGCCGAGCTACTACCGCTGGCTGCTCTACGAGGCGGACCACGCGGGCGCCTACCGCTTTCACCGAATCTTCCTGCAGCACCTGCAGTCCGGCGTTCCCGGGCAGTGGCTGCTGAAGTCGCCGGCGCACCTGTGGCACCTCGATGCCCTGCTCGCCGAGTATCCCGACGCGTTGGTGGTGCAGACGCACCGCGATCCGCTCAACGTCATCTCTTCCATCGCCGCGCTCACCGACCACCTCCGGCGGATGGCCAGCGACGAATCGAACATCGCCGAGTGCGCCGCGCAGTCCTACGAGGAGATCGTCGTCGGGCTCGAGCGTGAAATGGCGCTGCGCGACGCCGCCGCCATCCCACCCGGACGCGTGATCGACGTGTTGTTCGCCGATTTCATGAACGACCCCTGGACGACGATCAACGACATCTACCGGAGGCTCGGCCGGGAACTGCGGCCCGAAGCCGCGCAGCGGATGCGTGACTTCCTCGCCACCCACCCCGGCGACGGCGGGGCCGGCCGCTACACGTGGGCAGACACCGGCCTGGACGCCGCCGAGGTCCGCTCGAAGGTCAGCGCCTACCAGGACCGCTACGGGGTGCCGACCGAGCGGCTGCGCTGACGTCCCGGCGCCGAGATCGACGCGAGCGCGAAGAAGTTCGAGAGGACGTGTCGGTAACGTCGATCTCGACGCGTCAATCCGCCGGTTCGTAGCGCAGCATGGTGACCTCATGCTCGGGGTAGTCGCAGAACACCGGCCGCACCCGCATCCCCACCCTCAGATCACCCGGATCGACGTTGACCATCTCGGTGGAAAACCTTGGCCCCTCGTCCCATTCGACGATCGCCAGCAGCTGCGGAACGGCATCGGCGAAGTGCGGGCCGACGGGCCGGCGGGCTACGGTGAACGAATATAGCGTTCCCATGCCGGATATCTCGCGCCATTCCAGGTCGTCCGCCAGCGTGCGCGGGGCGCGCACGCGCGGATAGAACACATAGCTCTGCGCCGACGGCGAGTACTGGATGACGATGCGGTGCTGTGCCAGCGCATCCCAAAACGGCACGGTGGTCGGCGTTTTGACGGGCATGGGCCGCTCGAAGTGCATCGTCAGTCCCCCTGCAGGATGAGCGTCGTCTGCTCGGACAGGATGCCGCCGTTGCCGGACACGAAGGCCCGATTGCAATCGGCGACCTGGGCGGCGCCCGCGCGCCCCATGATCTGGCGGGTGGCGTCGCACACGTGATGCATCCCACCCGCCAATCCCGCCTGGCCGAAGCCCAGTTGGCCGCCGGCGGTGTTCAGCGGGAAGTCACCGCGGAATGTCAGGTCGTGGTCGGCGACGAACTCCATGCCGGTGCCCTTCTCGCAGAACCCGGCGTCCTCGAGCGACAGCAGCACGGTGATCGTGTAGCAGTCATAGATCGACACCATGTCCATGTCGTCACGGCCCAATCCGGTCATGGCGAAGGCGGTGTCGGCCGCCGCCGCGATCGGGGTCCGCAGCAGGTCCTCGGCGTAGGTCGGGGTCTTGAACGGCACGTGCTCGCCAAATCCCTTGATCCACACCGGTCGGTGGCGCGCCCGCTTGGCGATGTCGGCGTTCGCGACGACGACGGCGGCGCCCCCGACGCAGGGCATCACGATCTCCAGCATGTGCAGGGGGTCGGCGATGACCGGGCTGGCGAGGACGTCCTCGATGGTGAGCGGCGTGTCCTTCCAGATCGCGCCTTCGGTGTGGTTGGCGTTGACGCGCTGGTCGACGACGATCTTGGCCATCGCCCGCTCGTCGTAGCCGTAGACCGCCGCGTAGCGCGTGGCCACCTGCCCATAGGGGCCGTTCTGCCCGAGGTTGCCGTACGGGATCTCGAATTCCGCCTGCGGAGAGCCGTATTGGTTGCTCGACGAGCCGAAGAACATCGCGTCCACGAGTCGGCGGGGTTTCTTCTTCGATGACGGCGTGATGTACCTGGCGGGCAGCGCGCACAGGACCGCGTCGCAAATCCCGAGTTCGATCACCGCGGCCGCCCGCCAGACCATCGCGGCGGCGCTGGCTCCCCCGAGGTCGACCAGCTCGGCGAATCTGGCTCCGATGCCGAGGTATTCGGCGATCGTCGAGGGCACGAAGATCTCCGACTCGGCCAGGTGCGACGCCGCGATGCCGTTCACGACGTCGCCCGGCAGTCCGGCGTCCTCGAGCGCGGCCGCGGCGAGTTCGGCCCATTGTTCGATGACGAATGGTGCGGGCGACGCCTTGGCCAGCCGCTCGGGCGGCAGCTCGACGTAGCCGACGATCGCGGCTTCACCTCGTAATCCCATGGGGCATCCTACTTTCGGGGCAGCCCGAGAATCATGTGGGCGATGATGTTCAGCTGGATCTCCCTGGTTCCGCCGCCGAGCAGCTCGGCGGGCAGGTGCAGGTACGGCTCCACAATCGCCGGGTCGGTGTCGGCGACCATCGCCGTCCGCCCGGTCAGCTCCAGCGTGGCCTTGAACGTGCGTCGCAGCAGCACGTTCATCGCCACTTTGGCGATGCTCGACGCCGGCCCCGACGCCTGGCCGTCGAGCAACCGGATCGTCTCCCGCACCCCGAGCGCCTTGATCGCGTTGGTGTAGGCGTCCAGTTCGCCGAGGGCGCGCTGCGCATCGTCGCCGTCCGGCCCGGGTTCCGCGGCGAGCCGGCGCAGCGCGACCGCCCGGTCGTAGTGGACGTATCCGCTGATGGCCGAACGCTCTTCGGCCATGGTGGCGATCGCGAGGCTCCACCCGTCGGTCGGAGCGCCCAGAAGCATGTCGTCGGGCACGAAAACGTCGTTGAGGAAGACCTCGTTGAAATGCGCCTCGCCGGTGGCGGTCTTGATCGGCTGGATCTCGATGCCCTCGGATCGCATGTCGACGATGAAGTAGCCGATGCCGCGGTGCTTGCCGGCGTCGGGGTCGGTGCGCGCCAGCAGCGCCCCGAAGTCCGCCCGGTGCGCGGCCGACGTCCAGATCTTGTGTCCCTTGATGTTCCAGCCGCCGTCGACCTTTGTTGCGCGGGTGGTCAGGGAGGCCAGGTCGGAGCCGGCGCCGGGCTCGCTGAACAGCTGGCACCAGGCGATCTCGCCGCGTTGCGTCGGTGGAATCAGCCGCTCCTGCAGGTCTTTTGGTGCGGCGCGCAGCACCGAGGGCAGGATCCACTCGGCGATGCCCAGCGACGGACGGACCAGTGCGGGTCGCTTGTCGAACTCCTCGTCGATGATGAGCTGCTGCAGTGGGTCCGCGTCGAGTCCCCACGGCGTAGGCCAGTGCGGCGCGATCAGTCCCGCCTCGGCGATCAACGTGCGTTGCTGCCCGGCCTCGAAGTTTTCGTAGTCGCCCTGCCGTCCGGGTCGGTCGTTGCGGAGCGTCAGCGCCTTATCCAGGGTGTCGGCCACCTTTGCCCGGAACTCCGATTCGGCCTCGCCGAGGTCGACGGACATGTCGCGTTGCTGGGTGCACGTCAGTTGTCCCAGGCGCCGCGCCCACCGGGTCGCCGGGCCCATCGACGCGGCGAGGCTGGTGGCGCGCCTCCAGTAGAGGTGCACGTCGTGCTCCCAGGTGAAACCGACGGCGCCGAACATCGTCAGCGCGTCGAGCACCAGGTCCGGCACCGGCGAGACCGCGATCACCGCCGCCGCGGCCGCCGCCAATTGGAGCTGGTCGAGCGATTCGTCGACGGCGCGCACGGCATCCCAAGCGGCCGCTGTGGCCAGCTCGCTGTTGATCAACAGCGTCGCCGCGTTGTGCTGCAGCGCCTGGAAGGTGCCGATCACCTTCCCGAACTGCTCGCGGATGCGCAGGTGCGCGGTGACCGCTTCGACGCACCACTGCGCGATTCCGGCCATCATGCTGGCCACCAGCCCCACGGCGACGCACTGTGCGCGGTCGGCGTCGATGCCGGTCAGCGCGGCGGGCTCGAGGCCGCGATAGTCGTTCAGCCGCAAGATCCCGACGTCGCAGACCAGGTCGGTACCGTGTATCGATTCGACCGTCGCCGTGGGCTTTTGGGTATCGACCACAATCCAGGCGAGGTCGCCGTCGTCGGTCCGGGCGCCGACCAGGATCACCTGCGCCGAACACACGCCCGCGGTGACATCCGACTGGCCGCTGACCAGCCATCCGTCGCCGTCGGCGCGTGCCCGGAAGTCGCCGCCGTCGGGAAGGACGACCGCCGCGGGTAGGCCGGATGCGAGATCACGCAGCAGTGATTCGGCGCTCGGTGACGGATCGGCCAGCAGCGCAACGGCTCCCGTCGTCACCGTCGGCAGCAGCGGGCCGGGCAGCAACGTCCTGCCCGCCGACTCGAGTACGCATGCCGCGTCGATCAGCCGCCCGCCCTGGCCGCCGAGCCGCTCCGGCAGATGTACCGCGTGAAAGCCATTGGCGGCCAAGGTTTCCCACCACGCCGGGAGTTGCCCCGCCGCCAAGGCATCGAAACTGTCGCGGGTCTCGGCGATCGGGGCGTGCCGAGTGGCGAACTGGACGACGGCGTCGCCGAGGGCCTGCTGCTCCGGGCTCAGCCCCAGCGTCATAGCGGCGACCCCGTCCGGCTGAGACGACACGCCATCGAAGACCGCGACCCTTTCCTTGCAAGACGAACCGTCTCGTCTTGTGGCAGACTACGGGGCGGGTCAGGATATGTAAAGCGGGCCGTCAGCAGTGAGGATCACCCCATGCCAAGCGATCTCATCCGGGCGAGCTCTCCGAGGCGCCGCAGCGAGAAATCGCGCACGGCCATCGTCACCGCCACGCGGGAGCTGCTTCTCGAGCGCGGATTCGACGGCCTGACCATCGAGGCGGTCGCCGCCCGGGCGGGTGTGGGAAAGCAGACCATCTATCGCTGGTGGCCCAGCCGTCCCGCGCTCGTCGCCGACGTCATGCTCGAGGACGCCGACAAGATCCTGGCGTCGGTCGACCACACCGATGACCTGTCCGCCGACCTGGTGCGGTGGGTGGGCAGGCTCGTCGCGAGCCTGACGACGGCGCGCGGCATGGCCATGCTGCGGATCCTGACCGTCGCCGGCATGGAGCACGAGGACACCGCCGTCAGGCTGCGCGCGGGGTTCAGCGCGCCGCTGCACGACAGCGTCCGGGCTCGGCTGATCGCCGACGGCGTCGATGCGGCGGCCGCCGAGTCAGCGGCGGACGCCATCGTCGGCGGCGTGGTGTACCCGATACTGTCTGAGCCGCAACAATACTCACGACGCCGGGCCGAGCGCACGACCAGGATCATCGTCGAGGCGCTCGGGCCGCGCCGCTGACCACGATCGCAACGAACGCAACAACGCGCTCTTCTTGTAGTAGGAATTGGTCCCGAACCCGTATCGGCGCGGGCATCGGTTGCCGTCGGGTTCCCGCTAAGCTTTCGCAAAGCGACAGAACTCTTCGGCGAAGGCGGGTTCTACGCCTGAGGAGTGGCCGTGGACGAAGATTGTCTGAAGCTCACCACCTATCTGGCCGAGCGGCGGCGCACGCGCGACGGCTTCGTCTCCGACGTGCTGCTCGGCCTGTATGAAGAGCACCGCATCGCGAGCAGCGTCGTACTGCGCGGCATCGGCGGCTTCGGCACTGGCCGCCACCTGCGGACCGACGAGTCTTTGACGCTGTCCGAGGACCCCCCCGTGGTGGTCGTGGCGGTGGACACCCGGGAGGCCATCGAGGCCGTCCTCGACCCCGTACTTGCCGTCAAACAGCGAGGGTTGCTCACCCTCGAGCGCGCGCGCCTGCTGCGCGACGGCATCGGTCCGCTGGAGCTTCCTCATGATTTGCACGAAGCCGTCAAGTTGACCGTTTACGTCGGCCGCAAGGAGCGCGTCTACGGGGTGCCCGCCTACATCGCGCTCTGCGACCTGATGTATCGACGACAACTTGCCGGCGCGTCGGTATTCCTGGGCGTCGACGGCACCGCCCACGGGCAAAGGCAGCGCGCGCGTTTTCTTGGCCGCAATCCCGACGTGCCCATGATGGTCATTGCCGTCGGGTCCGGCGAGCGGATCGGCCGGGTGTTGCCCGAACTCGGCGGCCTGCTGCGGCGTCCCATGATCACGCTTGAACGGGTCCGCGTGTGCAAGCGCGACGGGGAGCTACTGGAACGGCCGCACGCTCTGCCGGGGTTCGACGAACACGGCCTACCGCTGTGGCAGAAGTTGATGATCTACACCTCGGAATCCGCGCGCCACAACCGCGTGCCGATTCATCGCGGTCTGCTCCAGCAGCTCCGAAAACGTAAGTCGCCCGACGGCGCGACCGTCATACGCGGCATCTGGGGCTTCAACGGCGATCACCAACCGCACGGTGACAAGCTGCTGTCGCTGAGTCGAGACGTCCCCGTCGTCACCGTCATCGTCGACACACCCGACAACATCGCCGAATGTTTCGACGTGGTCGACGAACTCACCCAGCACCGGGGATTGGTCACCAGCGAAATGGTGCCCGCCCTGGTTTCCGACGAGGGCGATGGCAGCCCGGGCCGGCCGCCCATGGCCAACCACCGCTACTGAGGGCGCAGCCTCAGCCGGCCACGGAGGCGTCGTAGATCGACTGGATCGACTTGTCCAGGGTGGCGTTGAACTGCTCATCGGACTGGTCGACCGAAAGCCCCTCGGTGAGCGCGCGACTGAAGCTGGCGATCAATCCCGTGTTCTTCGCCAGCAGCTCGTTGGCCTCCTCGCGGGAGTAGCCGCCGGAGAGAGCGACCACCCGCATCACCTTCGGGTGCTCGATCAGGGGGCGATAAAAGTTGACCTCGGTGGGCAGGCTCAACTTGACCATCACGCGCTGCCCGTCGGGCACCGCTTCGAGCTGCTTGGCGATTTCGTCCCGCAGGATGCTCTCGGCCTGGGCCTTGTCCGGGATCGAGATCGTGACCTCGGGTTCGATGATGGGCACCAGGCCGTGCGACAACACCTTTCGGGCGACCTCAAACTGCTGTGCGACCACCGCGGCGATGCCCCCTTGGTTGGCGCCGCCGATCACCGACCGCTCCTTGGTGCCGAACACCCCCTTGCCCACGGCCCGCTCCAGCAGCTCGTCCAGACCCGGGATGGGTTTCATCAGCTGCACATCGTCGGACGCCTCCGCCAGGCCTTTGTCGATTTTGAGGAATGGCACGATGCCCTTGGTCTCCCAGAGGTAGGTGGTCGACGGCTTGCCCTCGATCTCGCGGTCCATGGTCTGTTCGAACAGGATCGCCGCCAGCACCCGGTCGCCGGTGAACGCCGGCGAAGTGATGATCCGCGAGCGCATCTCGTGGATGAGGTCGAACATCTCCTTCTCGGAGGAATACGCGTCCTCCTTGATGCCGTACAGACGCAGCGCCTTGGGCGTCGAGCCCCCGCTCTGGTCGAGCGCTGCGATGAATCCCTTGCCCGATGTCATCCGGTCGGCTTGCTGCTGGTTCGGCATGGAATTCCCCACTCCCTCGTGGCACTGTCGGTGACGGCGCACCGTCAAGCTCGAATCGTGCCGATCATATTCGTCCGGTCCAGGGGCGGGCAGGCAGGTCGTCAGTCGGTCCCGGCGAGCTCGCGTTGCCCGATCACCCCGCTTATACCCGCTGCGCCGAGCCGCTCACGGAACGCGTGCGCCGTGTAGCCGACCGCCGTCGCGTCCGTTCGGGCGCGCACCGTCGCCGAACGCGGCATGTGAAACAGCACGCCCATCTCGCCGAAGTAGTCCCCGGGCCCCGCCACCTTGACCAGCTCCTCGCCGCCGTCGGCCAGCTCGCGCACGATGTCGAAGTGACCGTCGGACACCACGTAGATCAGGTCACCCATGGTGCACTGCTCGAAGAGCACCTCGCCGGCCTTGAGCTGGACAGTCTCGGGGAGCCGGTTCGTCGACGCATGCGCGGGCGCCAGCTCGACGACGTGATCGGCCATCGGAAGGATCCGGCTGTCGTGGGTGGCAACCACCACCACGCGCTCGCCCTCCGCGAGCGAGCGGATCAACCGCAGCACCTCCTCCACCTGGATGAAGTCGAGGTGCGCGGTCGGCTCGTCCGCGAGGATCAACGGTGGTTCCAGCGCGATCGCGCGGGCAACCGCGACGCGTTGCTGCTGCCCGCCACTGAGGTCGCCGGGGCGGTATTTCATCCGCTCCGCGAGGTTGACCCGAGTGAGCAGTTCCTCGGCACGCCGGCGCGAGGCCGCGCGCGACCACCCGGCCGCGCGCAGCGGGACCATCACGTTCTCGCACGCGGTGAGGCTGGGCACCAGGTTGAAGGCCTGGAAGACGATCCCCACCGTGTCGCGCCGATATTGCGCCAGCGCTCCGCCCTCGAGCTTCGTGATGTCGACGTCGTCGAACGTGATCGCCCCGGACTTCGGGCGCAAGATGCCGCCGAGGCAGGACAACAACGTCGTCTTGCCGCAGCCGCTCGGGCCGAGCAGGATCACCAGCGACCCGGCCGACACGTCAAGGTTCAGGCCGTTGAGCGGCCGGATCGCGTACCCGCCGCTGGAGTATTCGACGACGAGGTCTCGAATGCTCAGATCGCCCATCGCTCAGGGACCTCCGAATGCGAGCGCCGGATCGACGGCGACCGCGCGCCTGAATCCGGCAAGGCTGGCCAGCAGACCGATCACGATCGCGACCACCGACAGCGCCAGGTACGCATAAGCGGGCACCACAACAAGCATCGGGAACACCGGGCCAAGCAACAACGAAAAGATGACGCCCAGCACCGCCGCGAGCAACGTGACAACGACCGCCTGCAACGCCAGGCCGGCCAGAATCGACCGCGTCGGCACGCCGATCGCCTTGAACACCGCGAAATCGCGCAGCCGTTCCAGCGCGGACAGGTAGACCACCGATCCGACGATCAGCACGGCCACGATCCACAGCAAGCCGGCGACGATCGTGAGTGAACTCCAGGCAACCTTCAGCGGGCGCAACATGTCGCTGAGACCGACCGCTCGATCGATGACCTGGTAGCCCTCGGGGAGCTGTCGCGGTGCGCCTTCGATCGCGATCGACGAGATCACCGGCTGCCCGTTGTACGCCAGGCGCTGCACGCCCTCTGTCGTAAGGAAGACGTTGGGTATCTTGGCCATTGCGGTGGAATTGGGCACAATGCCGACGACCCGCAGCGTGTACGCACCCACTTGCAGCTCGTCGCCGACGTGCCGGCCCAGGGTGCTCGACACCGCGACCTCGTCCGGCATCGACGGTGCCCGACCCTCCGGGACTCGTGGCATGCCCGGTCCGTGCTCCGGCGCGCCGAAGGCCGTGACGTTTCGCCTCGAGGTGCCGTCCTTGACGTTCGACGGCGCGCAGGCAAGGGGGACCGCATTCACAACGCCCGGCGAAGCGGCCACCCGGGCCAACTCGGCTTGGGCGAATGGTGTCGCCCCCAGGAATGGCCCGGCCGCGCCGGCCTTGATCACGAATGAGTCGACGCCGATGGAGTCAACGGTTCGCTGCGCCTCGACCCGAAACCCATTCGCGAGCCCGGTCATTACCAGCGTCATCGCCAAGACAAGTCCGGTGCTGACGATCGCGATGACGAGGCGCCGCCGTCGCCATTGCATATCGCGTAAGGCCGCGAACAGCATGCTCAGACGCTACCGCCGGCACGCTTTCCCGGACAGGGTGTTATTACGGTGCTTACCTCAGCGCCTCGACGACTTCATCCGCGGTGAGGATGGCGGTGGCGTAGTTCGGGATGTTGACCTCGAGGGCGGCATGCATCTCGCGGTCCGAATAGCTGGCGGTCGCGTCCTTGACCACCGTGACGTCGTAGCCGAGCTCAGCGCCGTAGCGAACGGTCGCCTCGAGGCAGGTGTGCGCGATGAGCCCCATCATGATCAGCCGGTGGATGCCGTGCTTCTTGAGCAGAAGGTCCAAGTCGGTGTTGGCGAAACCGCTTGAACACCAATGCTCTTGGGCGACGACGTCACCCGGGCGGGGCTCGAACTCGGGGCGCAGCTCCCCGCCCCACGTCCCGTATTCGAATGTCTGGCGCGACCATGCCGCCCGCTGAATCGGCGCGACGTACTTCCATGTTTCGTAGTCACCGGGCCGGTACCGGTGGTGTAGCGCGTAGAAGACGCGGATGCCCGCGGCTCGCGCGGCCTCGAGGACCTGGCGCATGTGCGGAACGCACCGGTTGGCTTCGGCGACCGCCTTCAGCCGATCCCACACCTTCCCGCCCTCGGAGATGAAATCGTTGTACGGGTCGATCACGACGAGGCCGATCAGATCCCTCTCGTAGGTCACGTCGGTCATGTTCGCATGGCGGCTAGCGGGGTTCATCCTGCTCTTGCCGGGCGGCACGCCTGGTGGGCCACACCGCCATGCGGTCGAGGAGCCCGTCCCGCAGCACCAGCGTGTGGAACAGCACCGCGCAGACGTGGGCGGTGAACGTCAGGAACAGCAGGAAGGCCAAAACGCTGTGGGCCTGCCGCAGCACCGCGTACAGGTCGAGGTTGTGCGGCGCGATTCCCGGCAGGTGCAGCGGGCCCACCAGGATGATCGGGAATCGCGCCGCCGAGAGCATGGCCCACCCGACCAGGGGCTGCAGGAGCAGCAGCGCATACAGCAGGTACTCCGACCAGGACGCGATGCGGCGTTCGGCGCGGCTCATGGTGGCCAAAAACGGCGGCAGCCGGTGGGTGAGCCGGTTCGCCAGCCGCACCACGGCGAACGCCAGGATCAGCACCCCCAACGGCCGGTGGATCGCCAGGAGCAGCGGGTAATAACTCAGCGACGCGATCATGGTGACGCCGATCAGCAGCTGCGCGATGACCATCGGCGCCATCAGCCAATGCAGAATCCGCGACGGAAGCGCGAAACGCTTTGGTGCGATGGCGGTTTGGTTCGTCTGGGCGGTCATGCGAGCACCTGGGCCACGTTGACCTCGCTGGGCGATTTGGGTTCCTCGGCGCGGCGCGTGAAGGAGCGGGCGTAAACGGCCGATCTCGCCGGGGGCAGCGGATCGTCGGACGCGGTGATGCCGTCCGGCAGCACGAGGGGGTCGAAGTTGATATCGCGCGCGTTGCCGGCTTGCTCGGTGCGCACCGCGGTGATGGTGATGGTGCCGGCGTCGATCGACCGCCGCGATGGCGGCCACGGCTTAGTGGCGTCGTTGGTCGGATCGCCCGGCTCACCGATCGTGAGAACCAGCCGCCACCTCAGTGGCCGCTGCGCCAGCGTCCGGATGAGGTCGTCGAAGAGGTAATCCTTGCCGAGCGAGGACTGCGGCCCGCCGGCCCCGCCGGCATCCTGCGGAACCACCGACCACCGCACTGGAACGGTGGCGCCGGCGCCGTTGGTGAACCAGAAGGCGTTGAGCCCGTAAAACGTGCTGTCCGCGAATCCCGCACCGGGTGGTGACTGCTTGATGATCTTCATAGCCGCGGCGGTTTCGGGGTGCCGATCGAGGAAGGCGGCCATCTTCTGCGGGTCGGGCTTGCCGGTTCCGGGCAGCGGTTTGGACGCGAGCATCCGCTCGTAGAAGCCCTCGGGGGTGCTGTCGGTGAAGACGGGCAAATTGATCATCGCTGTGCGCCACTGCTGGCCGTTGGCCTGGAACAGCAGCCCGAGCCCGCGCACGGTGTCGGGCTTGTCGGGCTGATCCGGCAGACCGCCGCCCAGCGAAAACCGGCCGACGAGCGGAAAGGTGCCCGTCCCGAAGACCGCCGCCCGGCAGACGGCCGCGCCCGCCCCGTTGCTCACAAAGGATCCGGTGGCGGCCAGCCCTTTGGCGTGATTTCGCCGGAAACCGTCGTGGTGGCCGTAGACCGCTTCGAAGCGATCGGCGAACCTCGAGGGGGTCGGTGGCGTCGCTGTGTCCGGCCGCAGCCAGCCGCCGGCGTAGGCGAACCCGCCCACATCCACCGCCGCGAAACCGGCGACAGCGCCCATGCCGAGCAGCGCGCTTCGTCGGGTCAGCGCGACGCGGCGGGGATGCGCGGGCTTGGTCTCAGCGGTTTGGTCGTCGGGCCTGCCATCGTGATCGCCGGGCTCCATGCCCACCGTCCTTTCCCGCATTTCCGGGCCTTGCCGCGCAGCCTGGGAACGAACTCGATGGACGCATTCACCCACGTGAGGCTGCCGTGCGCAACATTTGCGGCGGCCATCGCGCACACCCGGACCACGTCGGGGCGCCAGGATTCGTTCAGTTGGATTGGTCACAAAGCCACGGCTGCAAGCGCCGTTTTCGGCATGGCTTAAAATCGGCTAAACACGTGCGGCTGCGCCTCCGCCTAGCGGTGCAGAAGAGATACTGTTTCTCCCCGGCAAGGCGTGTTACGCGGGTTGAGTCGACAGCCCCGGGCTTGGCAATGGCTGTTTGATTTCTCGGTGTCCCGCGCGGGGCGAATGTGAGTGACGAAGCATGATCGAACAATCCGGCAATTCAGTCGATCCGACGACCTTCGACGTAGCAAAACACCAGGTAGGCGGGGCGGTCGTGCTCAGCGTCTCGGGTGAGGTGGACATGCTCAGCGCGCCGCAGCTCGCCGAGGCGATACGCGCCACACTGGCCGCCGGACCGCCGGCGCTGGTCATCGACCTGACGAAAGTGGACTTTCTGGCCTCAGCCGGGATGACCGTCCTGGTGACAGCGCAGGCCGAGGTCGCGCCCCCCACCCAATTCGCGGTCGTCGCGAACGGGCCTGCCACCAGCAGGCCCATCAAGCTCATGGGATTGGACAGCATTTTGTCGCTCTACAGCACGCTCGACAGCGCGCTGAGCCGTCTCGCCGACGGTTGAACCTGAGAGAGTGAGGATGCAGCCGGGAGATGGGACGCTGAAGAACGTGGGCTGGATGAGGTGTCCGACATCGATGACCGATCCCGCTTCGTGCGCAGGGAAGTGGCCGCCGACGCGCGAAGCGCGGCCCGAACCCGTGCCGAGTTCGGCGTCTGGCTCGAGAGGCACTTCACGCTGGGCGCCGAGCGGACCAACGACCTGCTTCTTGCGGTGAACGAAGCGCTGACAAACGCCGCAGAATTCGCGTACGTGGAGGCACCGCAGCGCGGGAGCGTGGACCTCAGCGCAGCCTACGACGACGACTCCGACACGCTCGCGGTCACCATCAACGACCGCGGCCAATGGCGTCCTACCCGTCCCGAACCGGCCACCGCGCAGCGCCAACCACAGATTCGCGGGCGCGGCATCCCGCTGATGCGCGCGCTCGCCGACCGCGTGACCATCGACCGCACCCCCCATGGGACCCACGTGACCTTGGTGTGGACGCGCCTCAGGTAGCGCACGGGGCCTGCTGGATGCGTGGCGATCTCCCGCAAAAGACCGCGGAGTACCCCGTCAGTGCCCCGCTCTGCTCGGCTGAGCGCCTGTGCCACAACGTATCCGTACCATCGGCGCCATGGAGCCGAGCCGGTGGTGGGGCGACGACCGCGCGATCCTCGATGACGAGGAGGCGCGCAGACGGATCCTCGAGGCCGCGGGCCGCTGCATCGTTCGTCGCGGCAACACCCAGTTCCGGATGGGCGAGGTGGCCGACGAGGCCGGGGTGTCTCGGTCCACGGTCTACCGGTACTTCCCCGGCCGCGACGATGTGTTGCTGGAGCTGATCCTGATGCGGGTGGACAAGGCGCTCGGTGATCTGGTGGGCTCGCTGCCCGCGCCGGACGACCCCGTGCGCTCCGTGCCCGAGATGGTCCTGGCGCGGGTGGAGTCCGTGGATGGCAATCCGCTGAACGAGGCGCTGTTCGCCGCCGAGAGCACGGCGGTGGCCACGGCCCTGGAGAAGGGTTCGGAACCCATCGTGAAGCTGCTGCTGCGGCACTACGAGCCCTTGCTGAACCGGTGGAAGGCGGCGGGGCATCTGCACGCCGATCTCGACCCCCGGTCGATCGTGCAGTGGTTGCACACCACGACGTTGTTCCTGCTGGCGCCGTCGTGGCGGTATCGGCCGGTCGCCGACAAGCGCAAGTTCGTCGAGCAATTCGTGGTGCGGGCACTGGTGCCGGAAATCAGACAATAATCCGTAATTGTCTGACTTCCAGACGTTCGGCTAGTTTTGTCTGATAGGGGCGCCGTGCCGATTTCGCGGCCCGCTCCCGCAAGTGACTGGCATACGGAACCGGGACGGATACATATGAAAAGTCTTGCGGGGCAGGCCTTGTCCGGTATCGGCCTGGCCGCTCACCTGGGCCACGGAATGCTCCGCGTGACCACCGACGCCGTGGTGGGCAGCCGTTTGGGGTTGCCCCGCACCGTCGAAGACATCGACGCCGGGATCCTGTCGAAGATGCTGGGGACCACCGTCAGGTCGGTCCGTGTCCTGGACCGAGACGCGGGGACATCGTCACGGGCCCGGCTGGTGCTGACCGGAAAAGACGTGCCAGAGTCGGTGTTCGTCAAGGTCGCGGCCAGGACCGCCGCCACCCGGTTGATGGGTGAACTCGGCCGACTGGGGCAGACCGAGGTGCGCTTCTACAACCAGCTCGCGCCACAGCTCACCAGCCTGCCGTATGCGTACGGCGCGGCGTTCGACACCTGGACGGGCCGGTACCTGTTGGTTTTGGAAGACCTGCCCGCCGAGTCGTGCGAGTTTCCCGACACGCTGCACCCGATCTCCCCCGACCAGGCCGGCCTGATCATCGAATTGCTGGCCGACCTGCACGCCGCTTTCTGGGACCGCCTGCCGCGCGACCGCCGCGGGCCGCTGGGCTGGCTGTACACCCCGTCCGGCGACGTGACGTCTCTGTTGACCGGTTCGCTGATGCACGCGTCGATGAAGCGGCTCGGCGAGCACACCCCGTTCCCGGTCGAGAACGGGCGCTTCATCGCCGACAACTATCGCGCCGTCGCCGCACTGATCGACACTCCCCCGCACACCGTCATGCACGGCGACGCCCATCCCGGCAACATGTACTTCTACGGCGGCAAGGCGGGCCTCTTGGACTGGCAGGCGGTGCGGCGCGGACACCCCTCCCGCGAACTGGCGTACACGCTGATCACGAGCCTGACGCCAGAAGACCGCCGCGCGACTCAACGCGACCTGCTCGACGACTACCGGCGCGCGCTCGCGGCGGCCGGCGGGCCCGAACTGGATCGCGACGACCTGTGGCTGCGCTACCGGCAGAGCGCGCTGTACGGATATGTCGCTCCGCTGATCACCGCGGGGATGGGCGGAATGCAGGTCGAAGGCATCGCCATGGAAGGTCTGCGGCGCGGCGCGGCGGCCCTCGATGACCTGGAAACCGTTGCGGCACTGCAGAGTTCTCTATAGCCCCCTGCGGTCGCATGCTCGCGGTGTTCGGCCGCGAAGTTCGCCAGGTTCATTGACTCGAACTATCCGGAGGCATATCGTCATACTTACGCTACCCGGCGTAGCGTAATGCGGCGTGTCTGACGACGACACCGCCCGGCGACAAGGAGAGGCCCTCATGTTCGACCTGAAGATCACCGGTGGCACCGTCGTCGACGGCACGGGCGCGGAGCGCTACCGGGCCGACATCGGCATCAAGGACGGCAAGATCGTCGACGTCGTGCGCCGTGGTGCCAACGACCCGGCGATGTCGGGGGAGGCCGCCGAAACCATCGACGCCACAGGGCATGTGGTGGCCCCCGGCTTTGTCGACATCCACACCCACTACGACGGCCAGGTGAGTTGGGACGGGCTGCTCGAGCCGTCCAGCGGTCACGGAGTCACCACGGTGGTCACCGGCAACTGCGGTGTCGGCTTCGCGCCGGTGCGGCCCGGCACCGAACAGTGGCTGATCGAGTTGATGGAAGGCGTCGAGGACATCCCCGGCACGGCCCTGACCGAGGGCATCACCTGGGGCTGGGAAACCTACCCCGAGTACCTCGACGCGATCGGCAAGCAGGAGTTCGCGATCGACGTGGGTAGCCAGGTCGCCCACGGCGCCATCCGCGCCTACGCGATGGGCGAGCGGGGCGCCCGCAACGAGCCGGCCACCCCCGACGACATCGCGGCGATGGCACGGCTGGTCACCGAAGCGATCGAAGCCGGCGCGCTCGGGTTTTCCACGTCCCGCACGATGGGCCACCGCGCGATGGACGGTGAGCCCGTACCCGGCACCTTTGCCGCCGAAGAAGAACTGTTCGGCCTCGGCCGCGCCATGGCCGCCGGTGGGCAGGCGGTGTTCGAGCTCGCCCCCCAGGGCGCCGCGGGCGAAGACATCGTCGCCCCCAAAAAAGAGCTCGAATGGATGCGGCGATTGGGCGGTGAGATCGACCGGCCGGTGTCGTTCGCACTCATCCAGGTCGACGCCGACCCGAAGCTGTGGCGCGAGATGCTGGACCTGTCCGCCGACGCGCATGCGGCGGGCAGCCGGTTGTATCCACAGATCGCCGCGCGCCCGTTCGGCATGATGATCGGGTTCCAGGGCCACCACGGCTTCAGCCACCGGCCCACCTATCGGCGGCTGGCGGCCGGATGCGGCCGCGAGGAACTCACGCAGCGCCTGGCCGACCCCGCGGTGAAGGCCGCGATCCTGTCCGAGGACGACCTGCCCGCCGACCCGACCCTGTTGTTCGACGGGATGTTCGCCCTGGTGCAGCACTCGCTGCACCGCCTCTACGCGCTCGGGGATCCGCCCGACTATGAGCCCGAGCCCGACCGCACCGTCGCCGCGATCGCCGAGGCGCGCGGCGAGGACCCGCTGTCGACCCTCTACGACCTCATGCTCGAGTCCGACGCCACCAACATGCTGATGCTGCCGCTGTTCAACTACGCCGACGGCAACTGCGATGCGATCCGGGAAATGATGCTCCACCCCGCCGGGGTACTGGGGCTCTCCGACGGCGGCGCGCACTGCGGAATGATCTGCGACGCTTCCTATCCCACCTTCCTGCTGACGCACTGGGCGCGCGATCGGCACCGGGGCGACAAGTTGTCGCTGGAGTACGTGATCCGCAAGCAATCGCGCGACACCGCCCACCTCTTCGGGCTCACCGATCGCGGCACCATCGAGCCCGGCAAGAAGGCCGACATCAACGTGATCGACGTGGAGGCGCTGAGGCTGCACCCCGCGGCGATGGCCTGGGACCTGCCGGCGGGCGGAAACCGGATCTTGCAGCGGGCAAGCGGCTATGCGGCGACGATCGTCAGCGGGACGGTGACCCGGCGCAACGATGTCGACACCGGGGCCCGCCCGGGCCGCCTGGTGCGCGGAGCGCGCTAAGGGCCGGGCATGACGACGGCCGCCGGCAACCCGGCCCGCACCCGCTCGCACGTCCAGGAGGACGCGATCGGCACCCCACCCGAGTCTCCAACCCTGGTGCCGGCCGCGCGCTATTACTCTGCGGAATTCGCTGCGCTGGAGGTCGAGCGGATGTGGCCGAAGGTGTGGCAGCTCGCCTGCATGGTCGACCACGTCGCTGAGCCGGGCGACTACTTCGAGTACCGCTGCGGCCCCTACGGGGTGCTGATCGTGCGCGGCGACGACGGGGTGCTGCGCGCGTTTCAGAACGCGTGCCGCCATCGCGGCAACTCGCTGTGCGCGGGCTCGGGCTCGGGTCTGCGCGAGCTCAAGTGCGGCTACCACGGCTGGACGTGGGACCTGGCCGGCACGCTCAAGCGGGTGCCCGACCGCAAGGGCTTCGGCTCGCTGCGAATGTCGGACTTCCCGCTGATTCCGGCCCGCGTCGACACCTGGGAAGGGCTCGTCTTCGTCAACCTCGACATCGACGCGATGCCGTTGACCGAGTACCTGGAGGCGGTGCCCGATGACATCGCCTGGTGCCATTTGAGCGACTTCCGCTGCTACGCGACCCTCACCGTCGACGTCGACGCCAACTGGAAGACGATCGCCGACGGCTTCAGCGAGACGTACCACATTCAGACGCTGCATCCCGAGTTGCTGCGCTGCGTCGACGATATTCATGCGCCACAACAGATTTGGGGTCACACCGGCAAGTCGGACCAGCCCTACGGGGTGCAGAGCCCACGCTTTGACGGCGCGCTGAGCGACGAAGAGGTGTGGGAGGCCTACGTCTACACGCAGGGCGCGCTGATGGGTGCGGCCGAAGGCACGCCGTTCCCCGCCGATGAACGCCGGCACGGAGAGACGGTCGCCGACTTGATCGCGGCGCGCACGCGCGCCTTCGCGGCCGGCCGCGGCGTGGACCTCGACTGGGCCGACACCGATCGGATCACCCGGCTGCACCAGTACAACGTGTTCCCCAACATGACCCTGCTGGCCAACGCCGACCACCTGACCGTCATGTGTTCGCGCCCCGGCCCGGACCCGGATCACGGTGAGCTGGTTATGTTCCTGATGACGCAGATGGCCCCGGGCGCGCCGCGCGCCAAGCCGGCGGACATGCGCACGACAGCCGGCGAGGCCGAGCCCGGCGTCGTGCTCACCCAGGACATCCGGCTGCTCGCGGGCCTGCAGCGGGGCCTGCACCAGCCCGGCTTCACCCACTTGGTGCTCTCCAGCGAAGAACGGCGCGTGATCAACACGCACCGCAACCTCGAGCGCTACCTCAACCTTCCTGAGTCCGAGCGGATGACCACTCAGGCGTGACGCGCCGCCTCTTGGGCAAGTTGGACGCGCGACGCCAGGCCCAGCTTGTTGTAAACGTGGGTGAGGTGGGTCTCGACGGTGCGTGGCGATATGAAGAGCCGCGTGGCGATGTCCTTGTTGCCCAAGCCCTCACTGACGAGCCCGACGACGTCCAGTTCGGCCGGGGTGAGCGAAGCCCAGCCGGTGGACGGGCGTTTGCGTTCGCCGCGCCCGCGCCGCGCGTAGGCGATCGCTTCTTGCGTGGACAGCGCCGCGCCCTCGGCGTAACCAGTGTCAAACTCGTTCTGGCCCATGGCATCCCGGAGCGCAGCCACCAATGCTTCGTAGTCGGCTTGGTAGATCCGATACCGGACTTCGCCGGTGCGTTGCCGGATGGCCTCGGCCGCGCCGTAGAGGCGGGCCGCCTCGGGGTAGCTCTCCGCCTGAGCGACCAACCGAGCAATGAGGTCGAGAATATCGGGCAGGTTCAGCTGCACCTCGATATCGGCGGCACACACGAGTGCGTCGTGTGCGTCACGCTCGGCGGCCTCTGCATCGCCTTCGGCGAGCGCCACGCGGGCACGAGTGGTCAGGGCCCACATCCGGTGAAATCCGGCATTTAGCGATACGGCCTGGTCGGCCCACGATCGGGCCGCCGCCAGATCGCCTGTGGCAAGCTCGGTTTCGGCCCTATATCGCATGTTCGACGCCGTAAACGCGACGTCCGGTATGAGGCTATGGCCCTGTGCCAGAGCGAGGTTCGCGGCGACAACGTCGCCGGCGGCAAAGTGTGCAGCACCCAAACCCATAAGTCCGAGGCCCTCGATGACCGAGCCGAGTTCGGCGGCGGATTCGCTGCCTCTTTCGGCAGCGGCGAGAGCCTCGGACGTCTTGCCCTGACACCCCAGGAAAATAGCCTGCACGAGGAGGCCGTTGAACTTGCACAAGGGGTCGCCGGCCGCATCGGCATCGGCAATCACGTCCTGCAATATCGCTTCGCCGCCCCGCAGGTCGCCAAGCAAGCCCCGCGCCCCGGCGACACCCCACACACGACACACGCCGGAGGTGAACCGGTCACCGATCGCGTCGGCAAGTTCGCGCCCTTCTTCGCCGACCGCACGCGCCGCTATCGCGTCGCCAGCCGACATGATGGCCCCGTACACCTGGAAGCCCAGCAGCTGGCTCAGCCTCCATTTGTCGCCCACGTCGCGCGCCAACCCGATGGCCTCGCCAAAGTATGTTGCCGCATCTTCGGGGCTGAACGCGCCGGTACCACAGCAAGCGGTGAGGGCGCGGACCAGCAGGGCGGAATCATCGAGTCGGCGAGCGATCACCAAGGCTTCGGCGGCCTGCTCCCTGCGCTCCGGAACCCCGATCCAGCCGTCAATCAGCGCCGCGTCGGCCAGCGTCCGCGCCAGCACCGCCGGTGACACCTCGCGGTCGAGGGTGTCACGGTCGGCCAGTGCCTCGTCGAGCCAGCTCAGCCCTTCGCGCAGGCGCCCGCGGGTGAGCCACAACGGCTGAAGCGACGACGCGAGCTGCAATGCACGCTCGACATCCATGGTTTCGCGGCTCCAGGCGAACGCCGCGCGTAGGTTGTCGATCTCGGTTTCCATTTGCTCGACCCGCTGCTGGTGACCTGTGGCCGCGGGAGCATCGAGCTGGGCGGCCAGCGCGGTGTAGTAGTCGCGGTGACGAGCGCGCACGGTATCGGCGTCACCAGATTCACCAAGCTTTTCCAGGGCGTACTGGCGCACCGTCTCCAGCAGCCGATACCGCATCCGGCCGCCGGAATCATCCGCGACCACAAGCGATTTGTCCACGAGCAACGTGAGCTGATCCAGCACCTGGTAGCTCTCCACCTCGGTGTCACCGGCGACGGCTCGGGCGGCGGACAAGTCGAACCCGCCCATGAACGCCGCAAGCCGGCGAAACAACACCCGCTCGGACTCGGTCAACAGCGCGTGCGACCAATCCACCGACGCCCGCAACGTCTGCTGGCGGCGCACCGCCCTGCGGCCGCCGCCGGTCAACAGTCGGAACCGGTCATTCAGACTGCCGACGATCTCGTCCAGCGACAACGCCCGCACCCGGGCCGCGGCCAGTTCGATGGCCAGCGGCATGCCGTCGATGCGACGACAGATCTCGCGCACCGTATGGGTGTCGGCCTCGGTGAGATTGAAATCGGATCGCGCCCGGCGAGCGCGGTCGAGGAACAGCTCGATGGCCTCGTCGTCCAACGACAGGGACGGCACCCGTCGAATCACCTCGCCGGACGACCCGATCGGCTCCCGACTCGTTGCCAACAACATCAATCCGGGACAGGCGCTCAGCACCGTGGTAACCAATTCGGCGACAGCATCCAAGAGGTGCTCGCAGTTGTCCAGTACTACCAGCATGCGACGGTCTCCGACGAACCGAGTGAGCGTGTCGATTGTGGAGCGCCCCGGTTGATCCGCCAAGCCGAGGGCATCCGTCATCGCGACCGGGACAAGGCCGGGGTCGGCGATCGGGGTCAGATCGACGTACCAGACCCCATCGCCGAATTCGTCGGCTATCCGGTCCGCGACCTGTATGGCAAGCCGGGTTTTGCCCACACCGCCGGCGCCGGTCAAGGTCACCAGCCGATTGGCGGTGAGGAGCTGGCGCACGTTGTCAAGCTCCGCGCCGCGGCCGACGAAACTGGTGAGTTGCACCGGCAAATGTTGAGCGGCAACCGATTTCGACGTTTTCAGCGGCGGGAAGTCGTTGCGAATGTCCGGGTGGCAGAGCTGCGCCACTCGTTCGGGACGGGCGACACCGCGCAGTTCATGCCTGCCGAGATCGGTCAGCCACGCGTCGGGCGGAAGCGCGTCGACGACCAGATCCTCAGTGGTGCCGGACAGCACCGTCTGCCCACCGTGCGCGAGATCACGCAGCCGCGCGGTCCGGTTGATCGTCGGACCGATGTAGTTGCCCTCATCGCGCAGCTGGACCTCGCCGGTGTGCACGCCGATACGCAACCGGATCGGCGCCAACGGCGCACGCTGCAACTCCAGCGCGCATGCGACAGCCCCGGTCGCCCGGGCGAACGCCACCACAAAGCTGTCGCCCTCACCTTGCTCAACCGGCCGCACCCCGCCGTGGGCCGCCAGCAGGTCGACCAGCGCGCGATCCAGGCGCGCGACGGCGGCCGTCATCTCCTCGGGTTGGGTCTCCCACAGCCGCGTAGAGCCCTCGACATCGGCGAGCAACAGCGTCACCGTTCCGGTTGGAAGCACGTCGCTCCAGTTCAACTCCGCGCGTGGATCAATTTCGGTCATGCTAGCCAGCATCCCGGCGCGGCGAGCCGCAAACATCAGGGAAACCCCGTACGTGCCCGCATGGTTGTCGCGCTGAGGTGGGCAAATCGTCAATCATCTGCGCGCACCAAGGCCATTGACACTGCGCTGAGGGCGGGGGGTTCTCGCACTTTTTCGCCATAGCCGCAGAGTCAACGCTTCCGCCGAGCTCGCCCTCAGCAACACGGATACGACTGGCCATCGCTCATTTCAGAGTTCTCCCCGATGGTCTGACGCTCCCGAAATCACATAGTCGAGTCATGACCACCACCGTTTTCGAAGCTGGTCTACCGACCATCAACTACGGACATGCCCAGCACCCCGACGAAGCCCACGCAATCATCAGCCAGGCCCGCGCGAAGGCGCCTATCGCGATCGGGCCATACGGTCCCGAACTGCTCACCTACGATCTGGTGCACACCGCGCTTCGCGATTCGCGATTCCGGGTGCCCCAAGGGATGTTCCTTGCCGCCCAAGGCATCACCTCCGGGCCGCTGTGGGACCGGATCGCCGTCAACATCCTTAGCCTCGACGGCGAAGAACACCAGCGGCTGCGCCGGCTGGTCAGTAAAACGTTCACTCCCAAAGCCACCGCTCGCCTGCGCACGACGATCGTCGACATCATCACCGGACTGGTCGACCGCCACAGCGCCCGCGGGCACTGCGACGTGGTCACCGACATCGCGCGCCAATACCCGATACCGGTCATCTGCGCACTACTCGGCGCCCCACCCGAAGACTGGGAACTGTTCTCCGACTGGACCGATCACATCTTGGAGGCCTTCGGCTGGAACGCGGCTAGCCAAACACCAACGATCCTGGCATCCTGGGCAGCTCTTGATGCCTACATCGACGACATGATCGCGCGCCGGCGCCACACCTTGACTGATGACCTGATCTCCGAGCTGATCCGCGCCGAAGACCCAAATTTTCCAGGCGATCGCCTCAGCACCGACGAACTTCGCATGCTCGTCGCCTCGCTGCTGATGGCGGGCACCGACACCACCCGCCTCCAGTTGGGTGGCGCGGCGCACGTGCTGTGCGATCACCCCGACCAATGGGCGCTCCTGGGCCGGCACCCGGAGCTCGCGGTGAATGCCGTGCACGAGCTCATCCGCCATTCACCGATCACGTTCGTCACGTTGCGCATCGCTATCGAGGATGTCGAACTCGCTGGTGTCATGATCCCTGCCGGCACGATCGTCGTCGTCAATACCGGCGCGGCCAACCGGGATCCCGCGGTCTGCGACGATCCCGACCGTCTGGACATCCGCCGCACGGGCACCCCGCCGATCCAAACATTCGGCGGCGGAATGCACTACTGCCTGGGGGCCAATCTCGCGCGCCTCGAGTTGGCCGAAGCGCTGACCGCCATGACACGGCGCATGCCCAACGCCCGCCGCGCCGGCCCAGCTCCATGGAAACCGGTGAACGCGCTCGGCGGTCCCACCACCCTGCAAGTCGAGTTTGATCCCCGAAATTGATCGCAGCCGTATCGCGCCCCCGTCAGGGCACTGAGCGGAGCTCGCAGAGCGGCCTGCACCAGCCCGGCTTCACGCACTTGGCGCTCGCCCAGCGAGGAAGGGCGAGTGATCAACCTGCATCGGAACCTCGAGCTGCCCGGGGACGAGCGGATGATCGGCGATCAAAAGGTGCCGACGTAATGGGGTCATAGGCCTCCCGAAAACGGGTATATGCGCATTAGAATCCCGGCTTGTGACGAGTCCGTCTGACGGCTGGGGCCACGAACGGCGGCAACTCGTGCATCAGGTACAGATGCGATGTCAGGCACTCGGCCGAAGGCGTGCGCGACGGCTGTGTCACCGCTTCGAGCGCGTCGGCGTCCACACCGCTCCCGAGCGGCTGCGACAGATGGTGGCGGGCGCGCCCGTAAAAGACGACGAAGTGACGGATGTCAATTTCGCTCTGATCGCGTTGCAGCTGAACCGTGAGGCGCGCGGCGCGCGGGTCAAGCGCCTCAAGCGCCAGGGCACCCGGTCACTGATGTTCGCCGGCTTGGTCCTGGTCGTGCTGAACTTCCTTTTCTGCGTCGCCTACGTCCTGCTGAACCTGGCCCAGCAGGCCACCCCGATGTAATTGCCGACGATCGCGTTGTCGTAGGCGTACACAACCTGAGCACCAACAACGCCGGGGCGAAATCCGCGTGTATGGGGCATATCAACCTGGCTGATACATGTCAAGCCGGCTGACCCGGCGCAAGGCGTTACGCCGGGCCGCGGCCATCACCGGCGAGCTTGAGCAGGAGACGCGTGCCCCCCAGCGGGCTGGCGTGCAGTGAGGCAGAGCCGCCGTGCAATTCGGCCTGCTGCGCGACGAGCGCCAGCCCCAACCCGGAGCCCGCGCGCGATGCGGTCGATCCCCGGGAGAAGCGTGCGAAGACGGCGGTGCGTTCGTCCTCCGGGA
This sequence comes from Mycobacterium sp., assembly GCF_035506235.1. Taxonomy (GTDB): domain Bacteria; phylum Actinomycetota; class Actinomycetes; order Mycobacteriales; family Mycobacteriaceae; genus Mycobacterium. The sequence continues at coordinate 101,725 of NZ_DATJPU010000140.1, read as the reverse complement.
TGCCGGTACCGTTGTCGTCGACGGCGATCTCTACGCCCTCAGCGGAACTGCTCACGTTGAGCTGGATTTCGGTGGCGCCACCGTGCTTGACGGCATTGGCGATGGCGTTGTCGATCACCAGCCGCAGCCCGGTGGGCAGTCCCACCATCAGAACCGTGGGCGACGGCACCAGTGACACGTCCACCCCGGGGTAGATGCGAAGCGCGTCGTGCGCGGCGCGGTCCAGCAGTTCGGTGATGTCGAAGGGCACGAAATCGTCGACCGTGGTCAGCTCCCCCTGCGCCAGGCGTTCGAGCGCCGTCAGCGTCGCTTCGATCCGGCTCTGGGTGCGGATGACGTCGCCGAGCACCTCGTGGCGCTGCTCGGGAGGTAATTCCAAGGTGGACAACACTTCTAGGTTGGTGCGCATGGCCGTCAGGGGGGTGCGCAGCTCGTGCGAGGCGACGGCGGCGAAGTCGCGGGCCGACTCGAGCGCGGCCTTGGTGCGCTGTTGCTCGTTGCCGATGCGGGCCAGCATGCCCTCGACCGCTTCGGCGATCTCCACGGCCTCGCGTACCCCCCGGACCTGCAACTCGTCGGGACTGGACTGAGCGTTGATGGCGCGGGCCTGCTGCGCCAGCAACAGGAAAGGATTGACCATGATCAAGGAGATCACCCAGCCGACGAGCACGGTACCGCCGATGACGCTGCCGCAGATCAACAACACCCGCAGGTGCAGCTCGTTGATTCGATGCTGCGCCTCGGCCAACGGCGCGGCGAGCGCGATCGAAGCCGGCCCGGCGGTGAAGGTGCGCACCCGGTACTGCACCCCGTTGATGGTGGTGTTCGCGTATCCGTTCGGCAGTTGGGGTAGCACTATGTTGCCGGGAACGGACACCGTCACGTCACCGATGCGCGCGGTACGGATCAGGTTGCCGTCCGGCATGGGCCGGTCGGAGGTGGCGAGCTGTCCGTTGTTGATCAGCGTGTTGATATCACCCAGGCTGGTCACCGAATCCAGGCGGCGGTCGAGCTGGCTGTATTGGTCGTTGGTGACGCCGACCCAGACCCAGGTCCCCAACAGGACGACAAGGGCGATCACCCCGAGGGCGGCGACGATCACGATGGTGCGCAGCGACAGCACCCGCATCGGCAGCCGTACGTGACCGAGCAACGGGATATCGTCGGCCGTCGCTGGACTGGCACCGCCAACGCCATAGCGGGCGGTACTTTCCATGAAGTTGTCCTCCGTCGATTCGCGAGCGCGGGCTCGAGACGATTGTCCCGGCATGTTCAGCACTCGATCGACCTCGGCCACGTCGTGTCGGTCAGTCACGCTTCGGATGCTAGTTCCTCGCGGGTCATTTGCGTTCATCCATAGTGAGTGAGTACTCTCTCACCATGCAGACGTCGGGTCGTGGCCGGCTGCTGGCCGAAGCACTGAAGCTGTTCGCCGCCAAGGGCTACGCGGCGACCTCGGTGGCCGACATCCAGCGCGCGTCCGGCCTCGCACCCGGTTCCGGCGCGCTGTACAAGCACTTCGGCTCCAAGCGCGAGCTGCTGGAGGCCGCGGTCGCTTACCGGATCGACAGCATCGTGGCGGCGCGGGAGCGGTTCGACGCCGGAGAACCCGGCAGCGTCGAGCAGGCGGTGCGCACCGCGGGCCGGCTGATCTGGGACAACCTCAAACAGAGCGAGGAATTGCTCAAGGTCATGCTGCGCGAGCCCGACGAGCTCGGCGATCTGGACGAGAAGACCTGGCAGGTCATCACCGACAACGCGTATCAGCGTTTCGCCGACGAGCTGGCCGCGTCCAATCGGTCCGGGCGCACGCGCATACCCGATCCCGAGGCGACCGCGGCCGTGGCGATCGGGTCGCTGTCCTACGCCGCGACGCTGCAAGCCCTTACGGGGCGCTTGCCGGGCAACATCGGCGAAGACCGTTACTTCGAGGCGTGGGTCAACCAGACGCTGAGCGTCCTCGCCCAATACCGAAACCGTTAACCACCAATCTATTTCAGGAGTCAAGCTGTGACATTCTCACTGCAACTGAGCGACGACGTGATCGAGGTGCGCGACTGGGTGCACAAGTTCGCGGCCGAAGTGATCCGCCCCGCCGCGTCGGAATGGGACGAGCGGGAAGAAACTCCCTGGCCGGTGATTCAGGAGGCCGCCAAGGTGGGCCTGTACTCGCCCGACTTCTTTGCCCAGCAGGCGGCCGAGCCGACGGGTCTGGGCTTTCTCACCACGTTCGAGGAGATGTTTTGGGGTGACGCCGGCATCGCGCTGTCCATCCTGGGCACCGGGCTGGCCGCAGCGGCGCTGGCGGGCAACGGAACTCCCGAGCAGCTGGGCCGCTGGCTGCCCGAGATGTTCGGCACCGCAGACGAACCCAAACTCGGGGCGTTCTGTTCGTCGGAGCCGGACGCGGGTTCCGACGTCGGCGCCATCCGCACCCGGGCACGCTATGACGAGGCGGCCGGCGAATGGGTCCTCAACGGCACCAAGACGTGGGCGACCAACGGCGGCATCGCCAACGTGCACATCGTGGTGGCCTCGGTCTATCCCGAGTTCGGCACCCGCGGCCAGGCCACCTTCGTCATCCCGCCGGACACCCACGGGATGTCGCAGGGCCAAAAGTTCAAGAAGCACGGGATCCGTGCGTCACACACCGCCGAGGTGGTGCTGGACAACGTGCGGCTCCCCGAGGACACGATTCTCGGCGGCCGGGAGAAGTTCGAGGAGCGCATCGCCCGGGTCAAGTCCGGCGCCTCGTCGCGCGGACAGGCCGCGATGAAGACCTTCGAACGCACCCGGCCCACGGTCGGGGCGATGGCCGTCGGCGTGGCGCGGGCCGCCTACGAATACGCCCTCGACTATGCCTGCCAACGCGAGCAATTCGGCCGCAAGATCGGCGAATTCCAGGCCATCGCTTTCAAGCTGGCCGACATGAAGAGCCGCATCGACGCGGCACGCATGCTGGTGTGGCGCGCCGGCTGGATGGCGCGCAACAACCAGAGCTTCGACTCGGCGGAGGGCTCGATGGCCAAGCTGGTGGCCAGCGAGACGGCGGTCTACGTCACCGACGAGGCAATCCAGATCCTGGGCGGCAACGGGTACACCCGCGACTATCCCGTGGAGCGGATGCACCGCGACGCAAAGATCTTCACCATCTTCGAGGGCACCAGCGAGATTCAGCGCCTGGTCATTTCGCGGGCAGTGACCGGCCTGCAAATCCGTTAGCCACCGCGCCGGAACCGCCGCCGGGGCCACCCGACATGATGGCGGCATGAGCACCGACATCCGCATCCTCGGCAGCGAGGACGAGCTGATCGCCGCGGCCAACGTGTTCCGCGCCGCGATGGTCGGGTTCCCGCCGCTGTCGAACCTGGCGCCCGGCCAGATCAGCAAGCTGCTCGAACCCGGCCGCACGGTCGGCGCCTTCGCCGGCGGTCAGCTGGTCGGCACGGCCGACGCCGTGACGAGCGGGCTCACGCTGCCCGGCGGGGCGGTCGTCGGTCATGCCGCCGTGACACACATCGGGGTGCTGCCGTCGTTCACCCGCAAAGGCATCGCCACCGAGCTGATCCGCCATCAGCTGCGCGACTTCGCCGCGCGGGGGGAGGTGGTCGCGACGCTGCGCGCCTCGGAGGCGACGATCTATGAGCGGTACGGCTACGGGGTCGCGAGTTTGTCGCAGACGGTTGAGGTCCGGACGGCGCGGGCGGCGTTGCGTCCCGACGTGGGAACCGGCGGCCCGGTGCGACTGCTGGACACAGGTGAGGCGTGGGACGTCCTGCCCCGGATCTATGCCGCCCACCGTCCGTCCCGTCCCGGAACCATCGACCGCCCGCAGGTGTGGTGGCGGGCCCTGCGGCTGCGGGCCGAATCCTCCCCGGGCCCTTCGTATGTGGCCGTGCACGGTGAGCCGGGGTCCGAGTCCGGTTTCGCCCGCTACCGTCCCGTCGACACCGAGGCGTGGTTCGTCAGCGACCAGCGCACCATCGCGGTCGAGGATTTCTTCGCGCCCACCCGCGACGCCTACCTCGGACTGCTGCGCTTTTTGCTCGGGCTCGATCTCATCGATCGTGTGGTGTTCTGGATGCTGCCCGTCGACGATCCGCTGCCCTGGTTGCTGGTGGATCGGCGAGCCGTGCGGGTGACCGCGGTGCGCGACGAAACGTGGCTTCGTGTCATCGACGCCGAAGCGGCGCTGGCAACGCGCCGATACGCCGGGGACGGCACGCTCACCATCACGGTGAAAGACCCTCTCCTGCCGAATAATTCGCGCAGCTTCACCGTGTCGGGCGACGACGCGCAACCGACGGAGCGGCCCGCCCGGCTGCACGCCGGTATCGAGGGGCTCGCCGCGGTTCTGCTCGGCGGCACCACTTGGCGCAGTCTCGCCGCGGCCGGACTCGCCGGCACCGACGATCCGGCGGCGCTGGCCGTCGCCGATCGGTTGTTCGCGGTGGCCGAGGCACCGCACGCGGGATTCTTCTTCTGATGGCGCCGGGGGTGGAGTGAACGTGATCGTGATCGTCGGGGCCGGGATATGCGGGCTGGCCGCCGCCTACGAGCTGTCGCGGCGCGGCCAGGACGTCGTCGTGTACGAACGTGGCGAGCCGTTCGGTGAGCAATCCGCCGGTTTGGCACGGATTTTCCGCATCGCGCACCGGCGCCCGACATTGTGCACACTCGCGATGCGGGCCCGCGATGGCTGGCGGCGCTGGGAGTCCGAGCTAGGTGTCGGCCGGCTGCTGGGCCCGGAGGGGTTCATCACCGCCGGCGCCTGCGAGGCGACCGCCGCGGCGATGACGGAGGCCGGCGCGGCATTCGGCTGGCTGGACCGCTCCGATATCGCCACGCGGATCCCGTTCGCCGCCCCGCCGTGGGAGGCCGGTGTGCTGGATCCGCTCGGCGGCAGCCTGCGCATCCGCCGCGCGCTCGACGCCTTGGCCCGGCGCGTCGTCGTCAGGCGCGGCGACGTGGTGTCTGTCGGCGACGACGCCGCGTCGACGCTCGCGGACGGCACCGTGGTGCGGGCGGACCGCGTGCTCATTTGCGCGGGTATCCGAACACCCGCGCTGTTCGGCCCGCTCGGCGTCGAATTCGCCCCGCACACCCGGTTCACCTACGAGGGCGCCGACGCGACCGGCGCGCCGTGCCTGTCGGCGCCCGAGGGCTACGGGTTGCCGCTGGGCAGCACGGGCCGCTGGGCGTTCGGGCAGGAGACGCCGGACCCCGCGACCGTGCGCGCGCTGTTCCCGACGCTGATACCCGTGAGTCAGATCGACTGCGTCACGGTTCACGCCCCCTGGCTGGATTCCGGGGGCGACGGCTGGACCGTTGCGCGCCGCGGCCGCGTCGTCGCGTTCGTCGGCAGCAACCTCATGAAGTTCGGGCCTCTGCTCGGCGAGCTGCTCGCACAGGCGGTGCTGAAAGATGAGCTGCCCAACGAGCTGGCCGTTACGTGATCGACATACGAATTCACTTCAGCGAGTAGCGAATCGGCAGATGCTTGAGGCCGCCGACGAAGGTGGTGGCCATCAGCTCCGGATCGCCGGCCAGCTCGATCGACTCGATTCGCGGGACCAGCTCGGAGAAGAAGCTGTTGATCTCCATCCGCGCCAAAGCGGCGCCCAGGCAGAAATGCACCCCGTAGCCGAACGACAGGTGCTTGTTGGGATCGCGCCCGACGTCGAACCCGAACGGGTCGGTGAACACGTCCTCGTCCCGGTTGGCCGAAACATACGACAGCAGAACCGATTCCCCCTTCGCGATCGGCACCCCGCGCACCTCGGTGTCGGCCTGCGCGGTCCGCATGAACTCCTTGACCGGCACCACCCAGCGGATCATCTCCTCGACCGCGGTGCCCATCAGGCCCATGTCCTTTTGCAGCCGCGCCAGCTCGCCGGGATTCTCCAGCAGCGCCAGCATGCCACCGGCGATCCCGGCGCTGGTGGTGTCGTGGCCCGCGCTGGCCACGATCACGTAGTAGGAGGCGGTATCCATGTCCGACAACGGCTCACCGTTGATCGTGGCGTTGGCGATCGCCGAGGCCAGGTCCTCGGTCGGATGCTCGCGGCGCGACGCGGTGAGCGCGGCAAAGTAGTCGAAGAAGTCCAGCAACACGGCCAGCATGTCCTCGGTGGAGTTGCCCCGCTGGAACTCGGTATCGTCACCGCCGAACATCTCCTGAGTGAGCTTGAGCATGCGCGGGAAGTCGGACTCCGGCAGACCCAGCAGCGACAGGATGACATACAGCGGATAGTTGACGGCGACCTCCTGGACGAAGTCGCACTCGGGCCCCTTCTGGACCATCTTGTCGACGTAGATCTCGGCCAGCTCGTCGACGCGACACTTCAAGTCCCGCATCACCTTCGGCCTGAACCAGTCGGCGCCGATCTTTCGCATGTCGCGGTGGTGGGGGTCGTCCATGTGGATCAGCGTGCGCAGGCCGATGCCAGCCTCCATCTGGGCGCGCAGCACGTCTTCACCCTCGGAGACCATCAGCAGCGGGCGCGGATAGTTGGTGAACAAGTCGTTCTGCCGCTCGATGTTCATGACGTCGGCGTGCTTGGTGATCGCCCAGAACGGCTTGTAACCCTCGACATCGACCCAGGAGACCGGGGCGTGGGCCCGTAAGTAGGTCAGCGCCTCGTGTAGGCGCTGCTCGTCGGCGTAAGCCGACGGGTCCGCCAGAACCCGTGCGGCCTCGTCCATGATCCGGGTGCCCATGCGGTTCTCCTAGGGTGCGGTTGCTGATCGCCGCGTCGCTTGATGTTCGTCTTTCGTGGGGCCGGCAGTCAACACCACACCGCACGATGGTCCCGAAGTTGGCTGCGAACATTGGGAAGGCTTCCCTTCCTGCGCGGCAGAACGCAGAATCCGCAGGAAGTTAGGGACGTTCGGCCCTAGGTCCGCCGAATGCCGCCTCGGAATACTTGGACGGCCAGTTTGCCAGGCCTGTGGAGGTAGCCCCGTGACCGCTGAAGCACCGCCCGCCGCCCACCTCGAGGCTCGCCGGCCGTTTCCGGCGCGCACGGGCCCGAAGGGCAGCCTCCTCTACAAGGTCATCAGCACGACCGACCACAAGATGATCGGCATCATGTACATGGTCGCCTGCTTCATCTTCTTTTTCATCGCCGGCCTGATGGCGCTGTTGATCCGGCTCGAGCTCGCGGCCCCGGGACTGCAATTTCTGTCCAACGAGCAGTACAACCAGCTGTTCACCATGCACGGCACGGCCATGTTGCTGTTTTACGCGACCCCGGTGGTCTTCGGGTTCGCCAACCTGGTGCTGCCCCTCCAGATCGGGGCGCCCGACGTGGCCTTCCCCCGCCTCAACGCACTGTCGTTCTGGCTGTTCGTCTTCGGAGCGCTGATCGCTTTGAGCGGCTTCATCGTTCCCGGCGGCCCCGCCGATTTCGGATGGACCGCCTACACGCCGCTGTCGAACGCCGCCCACAGTCCCGGCCCGGGAGGGGACCTATGGATTCTGGGTCTGGCCGTCGGTGGCCTGGGCACCATCCTGGGGGCGGTCAACATGATCACCACCGTCGTCTGCATGCGCGCCCCGGGCATGACCATGTTCCGGATGCCGATCTTCACCTGGAACATCCTGGTCACCAGTGTCCTTGTGCTGATTGTCTTTCCGCTGTTGACCGCCGCGCTGTTCGGCCTGGCCGCCGACCGCCGCCTCGGCGCGCACGTCTACGATCCGGCCAACGGCGGCGTGATCCTCTTCCAGCATTTGTTCTGGTTCTTCGGGCATCCGGAGGTGTATGTCATCGCGCTGCCGTTCTTCGGCATCATCTCCGAGATCATCCCGGTGTTCGCCCGGAAGCCGATCTTCGGCTACAGCACGCTGGTTTACGCGACGCTGTCGATCGCCGCGCTGTCGGTGGCGGTGTGGGCCCACCACATGTACGCCACCGGCGCCGTGCTGCTGCCGTTCTTTTCTTTCATGACTTTCCTGATCGCGGTGCCCACCGGCATCAAATTCTTCAACTGGATCGGCACCATGTGGAAGGGTCAGTTGACGTTCGAATCACCGATGCTGTTCGCGTTCGGCTTCCTGACCACCTTCCTGCTCGGCGGGCTTACCGGCGTCATGCTCGCCAGCCCGCCGCTCGACTTCCACATCAGCGACACCTATTTCGTGGTCGCGCATTTCCACTACACGCTGTTCGGCACGATCGTGTTCGCCACCTATGCGGGCATCTACTTCTGGTTCCCGAAGATGACCGGGCGCCTGCTCGACGAGAGGCTGGCCAAGCTGCACTTCTGGCTGACCTTCATCGGCTTCCACACGACGTTTCTGGTGCAGCACTGGCTGGGCAACTCGGGGATGCCGCGCCGCTACGCCGACTACCTGCCCACCGACGGGTTCCAAACGCTCAACATGGTCTCCACCACCGGGGCGTTCATTCTCGGTGTCTCGGTGTTGCCGTTCGTGTGGAACGTGTTCAAGAGTTGGCGCTACGGCGAACCGGTGCTGGTCGACGACCCCTGGGGCCACGGCAACTCGCTGGAATGGGCCACCAGCTGCCCCCCGCCGCGGCACAACTTCACCGAATTGCCCCGGATCCGTTCGGAGCGGCCGGCTTTCGAGCTGCACTACCCGCACATGGTGGAACGGTTGCGGGCCGAAGCGCACGTCAGCCGCCGACGAACCGAGACCGTAGCTGCGGAAGCGGAGCCGGTGCCGCCGCTATAGGCGCGTGGCGATAACGCTTGATCGAGATCGGCGTCGACGCGAAGATACGCCCGTCAGCCGTGGGGAGCCTCGGAGATCTTGGAGTTCGGCTTGCCCAGCGTTTGGCACCAGGTCGTGGCCGACAAACGCGTGGCCGAGATCTCCACGCCGGTCGGGTCGGCGCCGCTCTTGTCCTTGAGCATCTTGCTGACCTCGTCGTTCTGCTTCTTTTCGTCCTGCGTGGTGAAGTCCTTGCATTTGGTGTCGCCGCCGGTGTTGATCACCTGTGAGGCAGAACACGCGCCGGACAGCAGTGCGGCGACGGCAACCGTTGCCGCAGCAATTTGCTTCATCATTTGCCCTCCTGGTGTCGCAGTGGGGTATCTGTACACCAAACCGGGTGATTTCAAACCTCACTTGAGCTTTGCAGCGGCGAGCCGCGCGTTTGCAGGGCCGAGGTGTAAGGGCGTGGCGGAAGCCTGTGCATCTTGCGGCTCAGCGGGAATAACTTCGTAGGCGGCTTTGTCCAATACGTTTCGTCGGCCGCCTGCGTTCGGAGACCCCAGGGGGAGGAGAAGCCATGCTCTCGTCGAAAGGGTCGACCGACCTGACCAGCGGCCCGGGAGCGGCCGTGGTCACGCTGGACGAGCGCTCCGACCCGCGCGCGGCGCAAGCGACGTTCGTCGGTGTCCTGGCGCTGTTGCTGTCGACGGGTTGGGTCGCCAACCACTTCGTCGCTTTGATGCCCTTGATCAGCGATCGCCAACACCTCGACGCGGCCCGGCTCGACGCGATCTTCGCGATCTACGCGCTGGGATTGCTGCCCGGACTGCTCATCGGCGGGCGTCTGTCCGATGCGCTCGGGCGTCAGGCGGTGGCGCTCACGGGCGCGACGGCCACGCTAGTGGGAACTTTCGCGATGCTGCTGTCGCAGCAACCCGACGTGCTGCTGGCGGGGCGTCTGGTCGTGGGAATCGGTGTGGGTCTGTTGATGAGTTCCTGCACCGCATGGGCCTCCGATCTGAAAGGCCCCGCCGGAGCAGGCACCGCCGGAGCGGTATTGCTCGCCGGCTTCGCCGTCGGCCCGTTCGCCGCGGGTGTGATCGCGCGGGCCGGACAACCCGGCATTCGGTGCTCGTTCGGGCTGGCCGCCGCGCTTGTCGTGGCGGCGATGGTGTTCTCGGTCCTGGCGGTGCGGCGCGGAAGCGAGACCGCGCGGGTAGCGGCGCATAACTGGGAGCCGTCGGCGGCGGCGCGGCGCGGTACCGCGTGGGCGCTGAGTTGGGCCATGCCGCTGGCCCCGTGGGTGTTCGCCTCGGCGACCCTGGGGTTCATCACGATCCCCAGCCGGGTGCACACCGGGCTGGCGGCTCCTCTGGCCGCGGGCACCGCCACGCTGATGGTCAACGGCGTCAGCGGACTCGTTCAAGTAGTCGCCCGCGCGCTCCGATGGGGGCCGCACGCCGGCTCCGCCGGTGCAGTGCTGGCCGCGCTCGGCTACGCGGTAACCGCGGTGGCGCCGGCGAGCATGTCGCTGCCGCTGGGCCTGTCGCTTTTCTTGGTTCTGGGGTGCGCATCCGGACTTTGTTTGCGCGAGGGCTTGATCGATCTCGAAGCCGCTGCGCCGCAACGCCTGCGGGGTGCGCTCGTCGGAGCGTTCTATGTGGTGACTTACATCGGCTTCGGTCTGCCCCTGATATTGACCACAGTCGGGCCTGCGCTCTCGGCCTTCATCCTCGCCACCATGGCGTTGGTTGCGTTGGGAACAGCGGTGATTCGAGCCGTGCGCCTGCGCCGAGATATTCACCGCTAGCACTGATTCAGGAGCTCACACGTCTTACGCCGCCGCGCTTTTGCGTCGCCCGGCGGCGACCGGTAGTGGGGTGTTGCTGACCACGCTCAATCCGGCGAGACGACGCCAGGAGCGGATGGCGTTGCGCGTGACCTCCACGATACGGGCGACTCCGGTATCCCCGTTCGCCAGTCTGTGCGCTTTCAGGGCGTTGCCGGTTACGGCATCCAGCGTGTCCCAATCGTCGGCCTCAACGAGTGCGGTCGATTGGTATGCGGCCCGCAGAGCGTACCTTTCGGCGGTGAGCGGCGTCGTAGCGACCGCGCGCGCGGCTTGGGCGGCGCCGTCCCACTCGGCGATCGGCGGCATCTCGCCGGGGGCGAGCTTGTGATGTAGCTCGGCGATGTCGGAGATCGCCTCGGCCGCAACATTATCGGCGTATCGAATGACGCCCCACGGAGGGCTGACCAACAGCTTGGCCACCCATGCGTGCACGACGGCGTCGGCAACATCGGAGGTTCCCACGGTTAGCCAACCCAGGTCGAGGACCAGAAGGCTGTCTTCCGGCGACAGATAGCCGTCGGGCCTCGCAAGCAGGTCGTTGCATAACTGGACGAAGGAAGCGAGCGGGCGGGCCGAAGTCGACGGGAAGTCGGTGACGTGCTCGTCGCCGTTGATGTATGAAATCGCATTCATTGCACACCCTTTGCCAGACCCCGGCTGGTGGGATCCCCTGGCGAGTCTTAACGGGTGGGTGATGCGGTCGAGGTCCATTTGAATTGCTTCCTACGAGTTTCGCCTTGAGGGCTCGGGGTCGCAGACGGCTACAGACTCTCAGAATGAGTGCGCGGAGTCGCTCCTTTCCGGCTCGCCATGGCCGCTTCTGACGGCGATGAAACACATGCTACGACAAGTGGATCATCGCGGGTCGCGACGCGACGGACAGCCGCGATGAAGACGTACGAAGATGCCCGACGACGTCCGTCGAATGGCCCGGTATGTGTGGTTCGGTGGGTACCGTCGAGACCTGAGAACACCTGCGGATGGATTGACACGTCCCACTGCACTAGGAACCCGTGTCGGGGTGCACCGCGTCACCGGGGTACTGCTGGCCGATCAGCTCGTCCTGACCGACTTCGGGGACGTTCCCCTCGCCGTTGGACCCTCCGCGCTTGGCCGGCTTCTTCTTCGGGGCCTTCTGCGGTGCCGGCTCGTCCGCGGTCGCCGCCGGCCCGTGACCGTTCTGCGTCGTCAACCCTATCGACGCGCCGACCATCTCGATGGCCTTCTCCGTGTACACGCGATAGCCGAAATTCGGCAGGTAGCCGTGGATTTCGGGGGTATCCAGGTCGCGCATGAACTGCAGTATCGCCCGGCTGAACACCTGGCCCGGAACCAGGACCGGAAATCCCGGCGGGTAGGGCGTGACATACGTCGCCGACACGATGTCGACTCCGGCGTCCAGCCGTTCAAGAATCTGCTCGCCGGTGAGGTATTCGCAATTGGTGTCGTCGTAGGAGAGATAGAACGCCCGTCGGACATCGCCCTCGGGCGTCGCCTCGCTTCCGCCGTGATCCAAAAACGCCGGGTGAAAGCCGCTGAAATCGGGCAGGGGCAAAGGCATTTCGGTAAGCCGATAAACGGCCCGGGCGAAGTGTTCCCGCTCACCGAGGCTCATCTCGGAAATGTCCTGGTCCAGCTCGCGGGCGATGTTGACCAGGACTTCCACCAGAAACGCGACGGAGCTGCGTGTGGTGCCGATGTTGGTCATGAAAAGCACGCTGTTGCGCGACGTCTTGTTGATCTGAATCCCGTAGCGGTCCATCAACTGCTGGCGCTTGAACGTGTCTCCGTCGTAGCCGGTGGGCCCGATGAACAGCGTGATTCTCGACGGATCGAGCACGAACTCGTCCTGATCCCAGGCCGCCATCATGTTGCGCAGACCCGAGCGCAGCGGCTGCGCGATGGCGGACGGGCGGTAATCCTCCGGGATCAGATCCGAAGTACGAAGGCACCGCATGTACTTGCTCAGCAGCGGGTGGTTGTCGATCGCGTCGCGCAGCTGCATCGCGTTTTCGATCTGCCGCTGCACCAGTTCAACACCTTCCAACGCCACCTGCCGGCGGCCGAGGTCCAGTGACGCGAGGATCTGGTAGTTGGGCGAGGTCGAGGTGTGCGCCATGTAGGCCTCGTGGAACGGCTCCGCCACCTTCTGGTCGAAGTCCTGATCGAAGACGTGGATCATCGATCCCTGCCGCAACGCGGTGAGCGTCTTGTGCGTCGACTGGGTGGCATACACCCGCACCCGGGCCCGTGCCGGGTCGGGAATGAGGCGACGGTCCGGCAGATCGTCGTCGCCGGCCGGGCCGGCCGCCAGCTGCTCCTCGAAGCGCTGCTGGTAGTCCGGATCGGCCAGCCGCTCCCGCAGCGCCCGCGCCGAGGCCATGGCGGTGCGGGTCCGGTAGACCGGGTGGAAGCGGGCGAAGGCGAACCATGCCTCGTCCCACAGGAACACCAGGTCGGGCTTGATGGCCAGGCACTCCTCCATGACCCGCTCGACGTCGTAGACGATGCCGTCGAAGGTGCAGTTGGTCAGCGACATCATCTTGACGCGGTCGAGTTTGCCGGCGCGCTTGAGCGCCAACAACTTCGACTTGATCTCGCGCAACGGCACCGCGCCGTACATCGAGTAGTCGTTGAGCGGATACGCCTCGAGGTAGACGACATTCGCGCCGGCAAGCATCATCCCGTAGTGATGCGACTGGTGGCAGTTGCGGTCCAGCAGCACGATGTCGCCGGGTGCCACCAACGCCTGGGTGACGATCTTGTTGGCCGTCGACGTTCCGTTGGTGACGAAGTAGGTGTGGCGCGACCCATAGGCCTGGGCCGCGAGCTGCTGCGCTTCGCGCAGCGGCCCCGTCGGCTCGAGCAGCGAATCGAGGCCGCCGCAGGTCGCCGACGTCTCGGCCATGAACACGTCCAGGCCGTAGAAGCCGACCATGTCCCTGATCCAGTGCGAGTTGACGATCGACTTGCCCTGCGAAATCGGCAGGGCGTGAAAGACGCCCGTGGGCCGGTGGCTGTATTGCTTGAGCGCGCTGAAAAACGGGGTGCGGTAGCGCGCCGCCACGCCCTGGAGGATCGACAGGTGCAGTTCCAGCATGCCTTCGCGAGCGTGAAAGACCCGGCGGAAGTACTGGCCGAGCCGGCCGGCGATGTCCTCCACCTCGATTTCGGTCATCAGGTACAGGTCGAGTTCGGGCCGCAATTTCGCCAGTGAAACCGCGAGGATCCGGGCGCGTTCCTCGGGCGACTGGTGATCCGCCAACTCGTGCGAGACCCCGGTATCGACGAACTCCGCCAGCGCCGACAGGTCCCGGGTCGATTGGTGCGAAAAGCGCCGCCGGATCACCACCGCCTGCAAGTTGACGTTGAGCCGTGCCGCGATGAGCGCCTCGTCGCCGCTGGACACCACGACGAGCTCGTAGACGAATTCGTCGTCGGGGCGCCGCCACTTGCGGACCTCGTTGCGCAGCGCCCGTTCCTGGTCCTCGGTCATCTTCTCGACGACGAGCACCTCGAAATACGGGCGGTCGCGCTGCGTGGCCGGTTGATGTTCAACGAGCTGACGCGGATCGGACGGGAACATGTCGAGGTCGTCGGCTCCGGCGTTCTCCACGTCGCCCGAGCGGTACGACTCGGTGGTCAGCGCACGATTGATCTGCACCAGGGCTTGCGCGAACTTGTCATAGCTACCGGCGGCGAAAAGCCTTTGGACGCGCGCGAATTGCGGCGATCCGGGGTAGGCCCAGTAGGGCTCGAGAGCGCTCAGCCGGGTGAGCAATTCCTGGCAGGTGCTGATGCACTTCGCTTTCAACTCTCCCTCGGTGGTGGGGCGCGTCAGCCGGTCGGCGGCCTCCTCCAATCGGCACCACGAGTCGCTGCGGACCTGCCACAGACTGTTGTAAGCGCGCAAGTGTTCCGTCATGGCCGCCCTTCCCTGTTTCGCGGCGACTCCCGGTCTCGGAGCGTCGGTCAAGGTTTGCAGACCCAATCCGCCCGCCGGTTGCCCGCGGGCAAACAATGCGCGTCCGTCAGGTGACAGGCCGGCTAGACGACGGTAACGGGCGTCTGTACCGGCTCCCCGGGAGCGTCGCCGCTCGCCGGTTTAGCCGCGCCAACACGGGTAGGCCCGTGGTGACGCAGTGACGGACCAAGGAGGATTCCGGTGGCGACAGGGGAAACCGGCTTCGACGACGTGACCTTCGACCTCGTTTCGGTGCAGTACCACTCGCTGAAGGCCGGGCACGATTACGGCCAGTATGTGCGCGACGCGAAGAACGCGGGGCTCGACGCCATCGCGTCGTTCTTCGAAGACGTGATGGCGGAGGATTCCAAGCGTGCGCAACGGTGCCACGAGTTCCTGGTGCAGATGACCGAATAGCAGCGTGTCCGGCGCCGGACTGGGCTGCGCCGCAACCGGCTACCGTCGAAGGCATGACTGAAGTTTCCGGTAACGACCGAATCGACGACGTCGCGCCCGGCGATATCATCGCCGTCGACGAACAGCCGCACAAGGTGGTATTAAAGGACTTCACCGACGGGCGACACCTCGTCACGCTCGAGGGCGACGCAGGTGAAACCTTCCAGATCGACCTGCCATCCGGCACCACGGTCAAGAGGTCGCTCGCTTCGAAATGGGAATCTGCGCAGAGTCCGACGCGGCACTCGGAGTAAGACACGGCCGCCCCCGGGTCACCGGCGCTCGGGGTCAGTCCTGTGCGAGGGTAGACGCATCGATCCCGACGAGTTTGGCCAGTTGCGCCGCCGAGTAATGGCCCGGCCCAAGGCCGTTGCGGACCACGGTGCGTGCGGCGCGGGCCAGCGCGGCGTTGAGCGGCGCCACGATCCCGTGCCGGTGGGCGAGGCGGACGATCTCCCCGTTGAGGAAGTCGGTCTCCGCGTCGCCGGTCTTGCGACTGAAGGACTGCCAGGTCGAGTTGCCGGACCCCGCGTCCCATCCGGGAATCGGCCGTATGGTCGGTCCGTCCGCCCGCGCCGCCGTCGAGGTGTCGAACGAGACGAATTCGATGCCCGCATGCCGTAGCACGTTTTCGCCCTCCCTGCGGACCGCGGCCACCACTTCGCGTGCGCCGGCCGCCTCGGCCGTCAGCGCACCGACGGCATTGCCGAGGTTGCTCAGCAGCTTGTTGTACTTCCAGGGGGCGAGGTCATCGGGGAGGCGGACCCGGATCCCCGCGGCGCTCCACTCCTGGCTGAGGCGAGCCAAGAAGTCGGCATCGTCCGGGGTGCTCAGCGCAGCGGGCCACCGAGCGATATGGAACTGGCCGACTACCGGCCACGACCGCACGATCACCTCGCCCGGTTCCAGGTGCACGGCAGGCAGCCAGACGCACACGCCGAACACCCGACGGAAATAGCGCAGCGACTTCTCCTCGGCGGCAACGCCGTTGAGCGCCGTCATCGCCGGCAGCCGTTCGCCCGCGGTCCCGACGACGCCATCCGGGCCATGCACCGGCCGGTCCACCCATTCCTGCAGGGCGGCCTCGAGTTGCTGGGTCTTGGTGGCGAAGACCAGCACGTCGCGCTCGGTCAACCGCACGTCCCCGGGCCGGGACGCCGCGGTCACGGCGGTGAGGAAGGTTCCGTCGGGCGTCCTCAGTGTCAGGCCGGCACCGGCCAGGACCTCGGCGTGCCGGCCCCGCGCAACCAGTACCGCCGGAGTGCCGGCCCGCGTCAGCACGGCGCCCACAGTGCCGCCGATGGCGCCAGCGCCGACGATCACGTATCGGTGGTCGTCTCGACCGGAGCCCGCCTGTTCCAATGCCGCGCCTTCCATCGGTCCGGCGGCATCCAGGGCGTCTGGCCCGAAAGGCGAGGCCCCGAATGCCGTTGCAGGTCAGAGTCTGTCGAAGATCGTATTGACGAGGTCGTCGCCGATGCCGATGCCGGCGCCGGTGACGATCGCCTGGCCGAAGCGTCCGCCCAGGAAATGCTGCAACGCCCCACCCCCGGCTGGGGCGGGCTGCTGGTACTGCGGTTGGTACTGCGGCGGCTGCGCGTATTGGGCGGGTGGCGGGTAGTAGGGCGCGGCGGGGGGTTCGGCCGCCGCGACGTGACCGTCGACCAGGGCATGAATCGCCTGGAGAAGCTCCGTGGTGGTGCTTTGCTCGTCGCGGATCGCCAGCGCGATCTCCTTGAGGTCCAGTCCCCATTCGCGGGCGTTGGGATCGCCCGCGCCGGCCGCGGTGGCCAATTTTTCGGCCAGCCTTTGGATCAGGGTCGCGGTTTGTTGAGCTTGCTGCTGCAACGCGCCGAATTGGCGATCCACGGTCTCGGTGTCCACTGCCGCGCTCCCTTCGTCAGGTGTGTCAACCGACTTCTACCATCGCAGCGGCCGTGGGTGCTGAGACCCGGCTTAATGATTCCGATGATCAGGCGCGGGTTGACTGGCCCCGCACGCATGGACACGATGGCTTGAATGGCTGACATCACCGTCGCGATCCGCGCCGACCACGACTGGTTCCGCGAGCAGTTCGCGAAGCTGGACTCGCTGCGCGCGCGGGAACCGGTCGATTACTCGGGCCTCGAACGCGTGTGGCGTCCGCTCGCCGACAAGCTCGACGTGCACGCCTATATCGAGGAGAAGATCTTCTACCCGCAGCTGCTGAAGCGCGGCACCGACGATCCCGAGGGCGAGACGCTCGATGCAATCGGTGATCACAATGACATTCGGGACGGGGTGCGCGACGCCGACGCCGCGCAAGTCGGCACCGAGGAGTGGTGGGCAGCGGTCGACCGAACGCGGTCGGCCAACGACGACCACATGAGCGAAGAGGAGCGGGAGGGATTGTCGGACTTTCGTCGCAATGCCCCGATCGGCCTCCGCGAAGCCCTGGGCCGGCAATACGGCGAGTTCATGACCGAGCACCCCACCACCGAGGGGTTGGCGATCGTCGACCGCGATCCCGCGCGGTACGTCGAAAGTGTCGAGAACAAGGCGCCGTCCAAACGCACGGACTTTTCACTCGGCATAGGCAGCTTGAAAGGCCAATGAGCCGACGGTTCGGGCCGGAGTGAGCCCGTTCGCTCGGCGGCTGGCACCGGGTGGTTAACTGCGACCGTGCGCAGAGAACCGGGATTGGCCCGACGCTTCTTCGATCGATTCGAGCCGGTGCACGCCGTGACCTACTTCGCGCCGGAAGCGCGGGCGGCGTTGGACGGGCTGGGCTACCGGGGTTTCTGGATGGGCTACTTCGCCGCACGGTCGGCCCCGCTGGGCAAGGTGCCACGGGAGGTGGTGACCGCGATCTTCTACAACTTCGCGCCCGAGCGGGTCGCCAAGGCCCTGCCGACTGCGTGGGAGATCGCCGGCCCGGAAGCCGCGCTGCGCGCCCGACTGGAATCCGCCGTCGCGGCGCTGCGCCGCTATGGCATCACCGGCGATGAAAACGTCGCTTTGGCAGCCGAATTGGCGGGCAGGGCGGCGCGCGAGGCGCCTCTCGACGGGAGAGCGCTGTTCGCCGCGAACCTGGCGCTGCCCTGGCCGGAGGACCCGCTCGCCGCGCTGTGGCATGCGACCACGCTGTTGCGCGAGCAGCGCGGCGATGCGCACGTGGCCGTGCTGGCCGCCGCCGGCATCTCGGGTCGGGAATCCAACGTGCTGCACGCCGCGGCGGGGCGGGTCCGGCGCGACTACATCGCCCGCACCCGCGACTATGACGAGGCGGCGTGGCGTCACCACGAGCGGCGGCTGGCCGGGCGGGGGCTGCTCGACGAGGACGGCTCGCTGACAGCGGCCGGCCGCCGGCTGAAGGACGACATCGAATCGGGCACCGACACGCTCGCCCTGTCGGCGCTCGACGCGCTCACCGACGGCGAGGTGGAGACGCTGTTCCAGGCGCTCACCCCGGTCACCCGCGCGGTGGTCGCCTTCGGCGACATCCCCGCCGCGACTCCTATGGGCTTGCGCCGCGACGACTTAGACGACGGCAGCGCGCATTTGGCCGAAAGGTAGGACTCAGGCGCCATCGGATGCGGCGCCAACCTGGTGCGCCACAACGTGATCCATCGGTGACCCGTTGCCGTTTGTCGCTTCGCGGTCGGCCACCGTGGTGGCCAGCGCCGTACCGTTCCTGATCGTCCCGATAATGTCGACGTGGTCGTTGATCGCGAAATGTGAAGCGGCGGTTACGGATCGGCCGTCGCCGGCAATGATGAGGGTCGTGTTGGGGGTGACGAGGTAGGTCTGGGTGAACCCGTCAGCGCTGCGCGCGGTCACCGAGTCCGCAGACACGGCGATCACCGTCCCCTCCTGACGCACCGGCTGCGGAACGGGGGCCGGCCCCAAGGTCGCCTCGACCGTTGGCTTTTCGGGCTGGGCCGCGTTGGTCACCAACGCCGTCAGGCACGCGGCACACACCACCGCACCGGTGACGATTTCGCACACCGTGGCAGCACCCGACATCCTGCGCCGCACGCTCCGGTGCGCCGACGGTCGTCTTTGCTCCGGCAATTCGCTCATGCGATGCTTGGCGCCCACGGTCAATCCTTCCTGCGGTTTTACGCCGACAAATGCCGGTGCTTACCGAATCAGGTTGTTGCTCGTGGTGTTACCCGCAGCGCCACGCCGATAAACCGCGCGAGGCCGTTCAGCCCTTGGCCAGGGTGAATTGCGCGACGTCCGTATAGCCCTCGCGGAACAGGTCGGCGCACCCGGTGAGGTACTTCATGTACCGGTCGTAGACCTCTTGCGACTGCACCGCGATGGCCTCGTCACGGTGCGCTTCGAGCGCGGCGGCCCAGGTGTCGAGCGTGCGGGCGTAGTGCAGGCGCAGCTGCTGGACCCGCTTGACGACGAAGCCGGCGTTCGCGGCGTGCTGCTCGACGGCCTGGGCGTTGGGCAGGTCCCCGCCCGGGAAGATCTCGTCCATGATGAATTTCATGAACCGCAGCTTGGTCATGGTGATGGGCAGTCCGCGCTCGGCGAACTCCTCGTCGCTGGGCTTGATGATGGTGTGCAAGAGCATCACGCCGTCGGCGGGGAGCGCCTCGTAGGCCATCTTGAAGAAGTCGGGGTAGCGGTCGCGTCCGAAGTGCTCGAAGGCGCCGATCGACACTATGCGGTCCACCTTCTCGTCGAACTGCTCCCAGCCCCGCAGCAGGACTCGCTTGGTTCGCGCGCCGGGATGCTGGTCCAGGCGTCGTTGCACGTGCGCCTGCTGATTGCGGCTCAGCGTCAGGCCGACGACGTTGACGTCGTAGCGCTCGAGGGCGCGAATGATCGTCGTGCCCCAGCCGCACCCGATGTCGAGCAGCGTCATGCCCGGCTGCAGGCCGAGCTTGCCCAGCGAGAGGTCGACCTTCGCCAGCTGCGCCTCCTCCAGCGTCATGTCGTCGCGCTCGAAATAGGCACAGCTGTAGGTCCGCGTCGGGTCCAGGAAGAGTTCGAAGAACTCGTCGGACAGGTCGTAGTGCGCCTGCACGTCGTCGAAGTGCGGCTCCAAGCTGACGGCTTGCCTCTGATTTTCGGGCACGGCACAACCCCTGACGTGGATTTTGCTGGGCTCAGCGGCGTGTGATCTCAGCCGCGCGAGTTTGACTGACCTGTCAGTGTATCCGGCCGTTCGAGGTGGCGCCGCACGCCCTGCCGGCGTCGGGCGACAGGCCCGCTCGATCCGTCTCCGCAGCGCAGTCACCGACGCCCCGAAACGTAAGTCGCGCAGACTGATTCGTCGTCTGGCCCCGGTACGTGAGTGTGAGACACCCCGGCCCGGGTATACCAGCGCAATGCATGAACGTCGGCGCCGCCCCGGCGGCGCCCTTATCGGTTGCGTCGGGTTACTGGAGCGGGCCGGGTGATTGCGGACCCGAAGCCGGTATCGGACGACCTTCGCCGGTTGGCCGCCGGGCATGGCGTGGCCACCTCCTACCGCAACGAGCGGCGCGAGCCGGTCCAGGTGGACGCGGACGTGGTGATCCGCGTGCTGGGCTTGCTCGAGGTCGATGCCCGTTCCGGGGCCGACCGGCGCCGCGAGTTGACCAGGCTGGAGGAGCGTCACCGCACGCGAGCGGTGCCGCCTACGGTCGCCGTTCGCGTGAGCGGACGGCCTCAGCCGCTGCCCGGGGCCGCGCTCCTGGTGGGCGAGGACGGCGAACGGATCGAGCTGCGCGACGAGCTGCCCGGCGAGCTGGCACCGGGCTGGTACCGGCTACACATGCGGGACGGCCAGGAGGCCACCCTGGTGGCGGCGCCGCCCCAGGTGCCGCCGGCTCCGTCGACCTGGGGCTGGATGCTGCAGCTCTATGCGTTGCGGTCGGCCAACTCCTGGGGCATCGGTGACCTGGGCGATCTGCGGGAGTTCATCGATTGGACCGCCGGTGCGCACGGCGCGGGCGCGGTGCTCCTCAACCCGTTGCACGCGCCCGGACCAACGCATCCGGTCCAGGCCTCGCCCTACACCCCGTCGAGCCGCCGATTCGCCAACCCGTTGGCGCTGCGCATCCAGGACCTCGACGCCTACCGTCGGGTCGACCCGGTCACCCGCGCGGAACTGGACGCGCTACGCGTCTCGGCGAACACCGAGCGCATCGACTACGACCTGGTGTGGGCGGCCAAGCGGGCGGCGCTGGAACTGCTGTGGCGGGCCGAGGGGCGGCCGAGCGTGCTGGACGATTCGCCCGGCTCCCGCGGATTGCGGGACTGGGCGACCTACTGCGCCCTGGCGGAGCGGCACGGCGGCCGGTGGACCCGTTGGCCCGAGCCGCTGCGTGATGTCGCCGGGCCGGCCGTGGCGGCGGCGCGCGGCGAGCTGGCGCCGAGGCTCGCCTTCCACGCCTGGGTGCAGCAGCGGTGCGCCGAGCAGCTGGCCGCCGTGCGGGACACGGCGCGAAACGCCGGTATGGCTCTGGGCGTGCTGCACGACCTCCCGGTTGGGGTCGATCCCGAGGGCGCCGACGCCTGGGCGCTGGCCGACGTGTTCGCCACCGGGGTGAGCGTCGGAGCGCCGCCGGACAACTTCACACCGCGCGGACAGGACTGGGGGCTACCGCCCTGGCGGCCCGACCGTCTCGCCGCCACCGGTTACGCGGCGCTGCGGGACGTGCTCCGCGCCGTCCTCGGCCACGCCGACGGCCTGCGCATCGACCACGTCGCCGGGCTGTGGCGGCTGTGGTGGATTCCCCCCGGCGACGGCCCGGATCGGGGAACGTACGTGCACTACGGCGCCGACGTGATGCTCGCCGTTGTGACGCTGGAAGCGCACCGCGCGGGAGCCATCGTGGTCGGTGAGGATCTGGGCACCGTCGAACCCGAGGTCACGCAAGCACTGGCCGAGAACGGGATGCTCGGGTCGGCGGTCTCGTGGTTCACCCGTGATGAGGACGCGCCCGGTGAGCCCCTTCTCCCGGCCAGAAGGTGGCCGGCACGCGCGGCGGCCAGCATCTCGACGCACGACCTGCCCACCGCGGCCGGATTCCTGCGCGGCGAGCATGTGCGGGCGCGCGCCGACCTCGGTCTGCTCGACGATGTGCCCGCTGCGGAGTCCGCGGCTCAGAAGGAACGAGCCGAGTGGCTGGCGTTGCTGCGCTCCGAAGGGCTGCTTGCGCCGTCCGAGGCGGACGACGCGGCGATCATCACCGCGATGCACCGCTTCCTGGCCTCGACACCGAGCCGGCTGAAGTTGATCGCGCCTTACGACGTGGTCGGCGAGCTCCGGCAACCCAACCTGCCCGGGACGGTCGACGAGTACCCGAACTGGCGGCTGCCCCTGCCGGAAACCCTCGAACAGCTGCGCGCCGACCCGCGGGTTGGCGAGATCACCGCCGCCTTTCGGGGCACCGGCGCCGAAGATTCAGGTGTGGCCGACACCCGCTCCGGTTAATAGGAGATAGAGCGGGTGTCCGAGGGACGGCAAACCCGGAAAAGGAATGGGGCGACGACCATGGAACCGATATCGCCGACGGATGCGTTGTTCCTGATCGGCGAGTCACGCGAGCATCCGATGCACGTGGGGTCGCTGCAGCTCTTCGCGCCGCCGGAGGATGCCGGGCCGCACTTCGTCCGCGAGTCCTATCAGGCGATGCTCGAGTGCACCGATGTTCAGCCGACGTTCCGCAAGCACCCGGCCTTCTTTGGCGGCATCACCAACGTCGCGTGGTCGTTCGACAGGGACGTCGAGCTCGATTACCACCTCCGCCGCTCGGCCCTGCCGGAGCCGGGACGCGTCCGCGACCTGCTGGAGCTGGCTTCGCGGTTGCACGGCAGCCTGCTCGACCGCCACCGTCCACTCTGGGAAGCCCACCTCGTCGAGGGGCTGCAGGACGGGCGGTACGCCGTCTACACGAAGTACCACCACTCCCTGATGGACGGCGTGTCGGCGCTGCGGCTGGTGCAGCGCGCCTTCACCTCCGATCCGGGCGACGACGAGGTAAGGGTTCCGTGGAACCTCCCGCCGAGAAAACGCAGCGAGCCCCGCACGCGGGAGTCGCCGCTCGAACGGCTGGGCCGGACCGCGGGGTCGGCGTTCGCGTTGGCCCCGTCAACGGTGCGGCTCGCCCGCGCCGCGCTGCTCGAACAGCAGCTGACCCTGCCGTTCCGGGCGCCGCGCAGCATGTTCAACGTCCGGATCGGCGGGGCTCGACGGGTGGCCGCGCAGTCCTGGTCGCTGGACCGCATCAAGGCAGTCAAGTCGGCCGCCGGCGTGACGGTGAACGACGTGGTGCTCGCCATGTCCGCCGGGGCGCTGCGGGCCTACCTGCTCGAGCACAACGCCCTGCCGGACGCGCCGCTGACCGCGATGGTGCCGGTCAACCTCCGCAAGGACGGCGACGACCGTGGCGGCAACATGGTCGGCACCTTCCTGTGCAACCTGGCGACCGACCTCGACGACCCGGCGCAGCGGCTGGAGACCATCAGCTCGTCGATCCGCGACACCAAGGACGTGTTCCGGCAACTGCCCCCGGTGCAGCAGCTGGCTCTGTCGGCGTTCAACATCGGCGGGCTGTTCTTCGGGCTGATTCCCGGATATCTCTCGACGGCCTCACCGCCGTTCAACATCGTCATCTCGAATGTCTCGACCGAGCCCTCCGAGCCGCTGTATTGGCGCGGCGCCCGGCTGGATGGGAACTATCCGTTGTCGATCCCGCTCGACGGGCAAGCGGTCAACATCACCGTGACCAACAACGCCGACAACCTGGACTTCGGTCTCGTCGGCTGCCGTCGCAGCGTCCCGCACGTGCAGCGGCTGCTCGGTCATTTGGAGACGTCGCTGAAGGATCTGGAGCGCGCTTTCGGCGCGTGAAAGCGCGCGGTGGCAGTGGAACGAACCGCCTTTCGATCGCGTCATTCTAGGTACAAGCGTTATCGGCGCTGACGGAAGGTCCGCAATGTCAGTCTCAAAAGTGCTGGGCGGCTTGGTGATTGCCGCCGGCTGCTGTGTTACGGGAACGGCACCCGCGCAGGCCGACCCGGATGCGGTCGGAGCCGACCCAAACCCCTACGGCGGCCTTCGCTGCGACTGCCGAGAGGCGGCTCCGGCCGGCGGGGCCGATCAGAGGGGCGAGATCGAGCGTGGAATACGGGAGGGTTTGTCTGTGCGGGTTCTCGGACTACCCGGCCCATAGGCGTCAGATGTTGTTGCTCCTCAAGGTCATTGCGTCAGTGGTGTAATCCAGGCACACCGTGGTGCCGCCAGGGCGGGCCTCGATGGTGCAGTGATCGGCCAGTGCGTGCATCAGCATGATGCCGCGCGACGCCCGAGGGTCGTTGGGCTTCGCCTGCGAGGGCCGATGCCAGGTCCCGCGGTCGCTGACGCACACGCTGATCGATCGGGCGGCGGGATCGTGGGTGGCCTCGAGCTCCATGGTGCCGACGGTGCGATGCGCGCGATACGCGTGCTCAACGCAATTCGCGAGCGCTTCGCCGACGCCCAAGACGATGTCGTCGCAGACGTTTGCAGGCAGTTTGGTCGCCTCGTGCAGCCACCCTCGCAGCGCATGGCGCAACTCGGTTGCCGTCACGGCGTCGGCGTCGCCGGCGCGGACGAATCGCGGCGGGGTGGCGGCCATCAGTGGATCTGCGGTCATAAAACACGCATACCCAGTCGTCGTCCGGTCGACAACCCGTCCGCGTCTCGCTTCGGCCACAGATTGCGCTCAGTTGAGATCGCGGATGCCGCAGCATGATTCGCGCCGGCCAGCCCGGTCATGAGGCGTCGACGGCTGCGCGCTCCTCCTGCAGCCGGTCCTTGCTGCGCAGCAGCCGCAGCAGCGTCACGAGGCCCAGTCCGCCCACGACATTGCCGACCGCCGTGTAGGTGAACCACCCCAGCCAGTCGAGGTAACCGAACGGTGCGCGCCCGGAGACCAGCGCGCCGAAGATCAGCAGCGAGTCGAGGATCGAGTGGAAGATCTGCAGGCCGGCGAGGAGAAACGCCACGGCGACGGCGGCGGCTATCTTGCCGGGCACCGACTCGGTGCCGTGTTGCATCCGGGTCATCAACGTGATCGCCATCCCGCCGAGGACGGAGAGCGACAGAGTTTGGGCCGACATCGGCGCCGTGGCGAAGTGAGTGGCCGATTCGACCGTCTGCTCGTGCAACTGGGGGAACCCGGTCATGATCAGCCACATGATCACCCAGCCGCCGACGAGGTTGGCCAACAGCGTCCCGCCCCACAACCTGAGCAGCTGCCCGATGCCGGCGCGCTTGGCGGCCACGGTGACGACGGGCACCAGGAAGCCCTCCGTGAACAATTCGCTGTGGCCCAGCAGCAGCGCCAGGAAGCCGATCGAGAAGGCCAAACCCGCCAGCAGCGGCTGGTGGGTGGCATGCAGCACCGACAGGTAAGCCAGCACGCCCAACGCGACCTCGGTGCCGCCGAAGAAGCCGGTGACCAGCACGCCGCGCCAGGAGCGGTGCATGCGTTGGGTGCCCTCGCTCAGCATCCTGCTGAAGGCGTCCTCGAGCCGGTCCTCGATCGGGCTGTCGTATTCGCCGAGCCGGCGTTGAATCGTCTCACTCATTTCGGGTTCTCACGGCCAGCCGTGAATACCCGCTCATCGGTGAGCCACGCCTCGACGGAGTGTGACGTTGGTTATAAGGCAGTGGCGCTTCGGCGTGTTACTCCAGCACCAAGACCGGGATCTGCCTGGCCGTCTTCGTCTGGTATTCGGCGTAAGGCGGAAAGGCTTCGACGGCCAGCCGCCACCACTGCTCTCGCTCAGCCCCTTCCAGCTCGCGCGCGGTGCGCGCGACGACCTTCTCGCCGTCCTGCACCGTCACCGTCGGGTTGGCCTTGACGTTGAAGTACCACGAGGGGTGGGAGGGAGCGCCGCCCTGGGACGCCACCATGGCGTAACGACCGTCTTTTTCGACGCGCATCAGTGGCACGTACCGCTGCTTGCCGGACTTGGCCCCCGTCACGGTCATCAGGACGACGGGCCGGTCGAAGATCTCGACCCCGTCCGTCGTGCCTTGTCGCAGAATTTGTTCGGTCTGGTCGCGCACCCAATCTCTGGGGCTCAGCTCAATCCCGTCCGTCATGGCCCTCTCAACGCGGCCGCGCGGCCGATCCATTCCCCACCAAGCGCGAACTCGACCGACACGATGTCATCGACGCGGACGCAACACCGGTGTCACCAGCTCTCCGGTGTCGAGGTAACTGTCGAGGTTGCGGATCGCGAGCAACGCCATGGCCCTGCGGGTCCGCGCCGTCGCGCTGCCGATATGAGGGAACAACACCACGTTGTCCAGGCTCACCAGCTCGGCGGGCACGTGAGGTTCGTCGGCGAAGACATCCAGCCCGGCTCCGGCCAGCCCGCCACCCACGAGCAACTCCACCAGCGCTTCCTGGTCGACGACGCTGCCGCGCGCGATGTTGATCAGGTAGCCGTCGGGACCCAGGGCCTCGAGGACGGTGCGATCGACAAGCTTGCGCGTCCGGTGGTCGCCCGTCGTGGCGACCACCAGAACATCGACCGACTGGGCCAGCCGCGCCGGCGACTCCGCATAGCGGTAGGGGCATCCCTCGATTGGGTGGCGGTTGTGATAGGCGATGGCACAGTCGAAGCCGAGCAGCCTGGCCGCGATGGCCGACCCGATCCGGCCCAAGCCGAGGATCCCGACCTGCAGGCCGCTGACGTCCCTGGCGTAGGGAAACTGGCCGTCGCGCGCCCATCGACCCGCCCGCACGTAACGGTCGGCCGCGCCAAAACGGCGCAGCGTCATCAGGATCAGGCCCAGGGCCGTGTCGGCGACGGTGTCCGACAGGACGTCGGGAGTGTTGCTCACGCCGATACCGCGGCGCTTCGCCGCCTCCAGGTCGATCGCGTCCACCCCGGCTCCGTTGTTGACGATCGCCTCCAGGTTGGGCAGCGCCGCGATGGTGTCGGCATCGACACCGGGCTGGCCCGATGTCACGACCACCCGGATGTCGGCCGCATGCTCGGCCAGGAACTGGGCGCGCTCCCGCCCGTCGGGAAGGGAGGGGACGTCGTATCGCAGGGCCAGCTCGTCGGCGAAGGTGGGCTCGAACTTGCCGACCCGCAGCACCGCGTTGGTCTTGTTCACCGTCACGCGTCCATCATGACGACGCGCGAACGCCCTCGCTTCTTACTGCGTCCGCTTCGGCGGGAACTCGGCGCGAATGGTGATGGCGTCGCGGTAGGCGTACACGCGATTGGGGATCGTTCCCAGCACCGCGATGGTGCGGCCGCCCAGTCCGTACGCGGCGACGAACTCCCACGCGTCGGGATCGCCTTCGACGACCTTGATCGCGTCGTAACCCGTTGGCACGCCCAGCATTTGGACTTTGACGTCATACTGGTCGGACCAGAAATACGGCAACTCGTCGTACGTCTCGGCGCGGTCCGGGCCCGCCAACAGCGTCCGGGCCGCGGCCGCGCCCTGACGCCCGGCGTCGTCCCAGTGCTCGGTGCGCAGGTGCCGCTCGTACAGCGGATGCCACCAGCGCGCGACATCACCGGCGGCCACGACGGCGGCGTCCCCGGTGTCGCCCTCCGCCGCTCCCGTGGCGTCGCAGACCACCCCGTCGTCCACGCACAACCCCGAGCCGTCCAGCCAGTCGGTCGCGGGGATGACGCCGAGTCCGACGATGACGACGTCGGCCGGAACCCGCGAACCATCGGTCAGCCGAACCGCCTCCACTCGCCCGTTACCGACGAAGGCCTCGACGCCCTCGCCGAGCCGAACATCCACGCCGTGCTCCCGGTGCAGCTCGGCCCAGCGGGGCGCGAGCTCCTTGCCCAACGCGGCCAGCAGCGGGCTGGCCGCCTTCTCGACCAAGACCACGTCCAGCCCGATGGATCGGCAACTGGCGGCCACCTCGGCGCCGATGAATCCGCCGCCGACGACGACCACCCGCGGTCGCGAGCCCAGCCGTTCCCGGATCGCCAGGCAGTCCTCGACGGTGCGGAGCATCAGCACCCCATCGGGCACCGGGGCGCCCGGCCATTCGCGCGGCGTCGCACCGCTGGCGATTACCAGCCCATCGAATTGTAAAGCCAGGTCCTGGTTTTCGTCGCGCAGATGGACGGTGCGCGAGGACAGGTCGAGCTTGATCGCCGATGCTCCCCGCAACACGCGCGCTTCCAACTCGAATTGCGGCGCCAAGTCGACACCGGCCCGGTGCACCTGGCCGGTGAGCAGTTTCTTGGACAGCGGCGGCCGGTGGTACGGGGCGTGCCGCTCCGCCCCCACGATGGTCAGGCCACCGTCGTAGCCCTCCTGTCGCAGGGTCTCCGCCGCGCGCGTCCCCGCCACGCCGGCACCGACGACGACAACCTCCCTCAGCTGACGGCTCGGCATCGGATCACTCCTTCACCTTGATCGCCTGGGTGGGGCACGACACCTCCGCGCCGATCAACTGCTGGCGCAGTTCCTCCGGTGGCTCGTCTTGGAGGACGTGCAGTCCGTCTTCCCGTACGTCGAACACCTCGTGGCAGATGCTCATGCACACGCCGTTGCCGTCGCAGGTGTCGAGATCCACCGAAACCTTCATCGGACGTCCACCTTTCGAGCTCGGTTGCCTGAAGTCTCGATCCCCTGGGATTGATCCGGTGACTTTGCCTGGGACAGCGCGCGCTCCCGGGCGGCCTTCGCCACCGGCGAGTAGTTCAGGTAGTCGACCGCCATCTGCGTGGACGCCTCGTCATTGGGATGGTGGCTGGGCCGCAGGTACCGGACCGGCGTCGTCACCATCAGCTTCCATGGGCCCGGCAACCGGTACTCGCGGGCGGCCCACAGCCAATCGCGCCAGCGCCACTTTTGGTCGGTGGTCGGGTCTTGGGCCATCAGGTAGCGGGCACCCGCCACCCACCAGGCGATGAACAGCGGCGTAGTGAAGAACATGGAGAACGCCCTGATCCAGTAGTTGCCGCTGACGTGCTGGTAGACGTCGTACACCAGCGACCGGTGCTCGACCTCTTCGGCGCCGTGCCAGCGCAGCAGGTCGAGCATCATGGGGTCGGCCTTCGCGTAGTCCAGGCCCCGGTTCGTCAGCACCCACTGGCCCAGCATCGCGGTGTAATGTTCCAGCGCGGCCACGTCGGCCAGCCGCCGGTACAGCCACCACCGCTTCATCGCCGGCGGAAACCACTTTGGCGCATCGCCGAGCGTCCTCGACAACAGCCTCCCGAGCCGGTCGGTGTACGGCTTGGTGTCGATCCCCTGCTCGGCCAGGTGATCCAGCACCACCTGGTGCGCCCACGCATGCCAGGACTCCTGCTGGATGAACGGCTTGATCGCCGCCTCCAACTCCGGATCGTCGACCAGCGACGACGCTTCGAGGACCGCCTTGATGAAATGCCGCTCGCCCTCCGGCAGCAACAGGTGCAGGACGTTGATCATGTGCGTCGAGAACGGGTCGCCGGGCACCCAGTGCAGCGGCGTTTCCGACCAGTCGAAGCGGACCATCCGCCGATACTTCGGATGTCCTTCGTGGTGAAGTTGGACCTCGGGCATCAGATGCTCTCCCCTTCGTCTTTTTGAGGAAGCGGCCGATCCAAGGGCGGAACGCGGGCCGCCACTTCGCGACCGTCCAACGGGACGGGTACCCACACACACCGCGACTCATGCGTACCCGCGGTACCGGGTTCGCTGGAGTTCGCTGTGAACGTGTGTTTACTGGGCGAGGCCGCGGGCCTATCGGGTGGGCGGGCGGAAATAATCGCGGTGCGATTCGGTTGAACGCTCAGTGCGCATTGGTGTCGTGTTCCCGCAGACCGAGCTGGGTGGAGACCCCGCAGTCGTACGTGCCTACGGGCGGCGCGTCGAGGAATTGGGCTTCACCCACATCCTCGCCTACGACCACGTCGTCGGCGCCGATCCGGCGGTGCACCAGGGCTGGCAGGGGCCCTACGACATCGATTCGACATTTCACGAGCCGTTCGTGATGTTCGGGTACCTGGCCGCGGTCACCTCGCTCGAACTCGTCACCGGCGTCATCATCCTGCCGCAGCGTCAGTCGGTGTTGGTGGCCAAGCAGGCCGCGGAGGTCGATCTGCTGACCGAGGGGCGGTTTCGGCTCGGTATCGGGTTGGGGTGGAACGCCGTTGAGTACGAGGCGCTCGGCGAGCAGTTCAGCAACCGCGGCAAGCGCTCCGAGGAGCAGGTCGAGGTCATGCGCAAGCTGTGGACCGAACGGTCGGTCACCTTCGACGGTAAGTACCACATGGTGACCGCCGCCGGCCTCGCCCCGATGCCGATCCAGCGGCCGATCCCGGTGTGGTTCGGCGCGGCTTCCGAGCGCGCCTACGAACGCGCCGGACGGCTCGGCGACGGCTGGTTTCCGATGATGGGGCCCGGACCCGGTCTCGATTACGCGCGTGAGCAGGTGGAGCGCGCGGCGGCGGCCGCGGGCCGCGATACCGGAGGCCTCGGGATGGAGGGCCGGGTCAATTGGACCGGCGATGCCGACAAGGCCGCCGCCGACATCGCCGACTGGAAAGCCGCCGGGGCCACCCACCTCTCGGTGAACACCATGAACGCCGGCCTGGCGACCGTCGACGACCACCTCGCCGCACTCGAGCGGGTCGCCGCTGACCTGAAGTGACGCATGTTTCGGTCCGTCAGTCGGTGCGGCTGGACCAGCCGCGGGGCAGGTCCTGGGGGGCGGTGTCGGACGATTCCCGAAAGATCTTGTGGCGGAATCGGGTTGGTGACGCTGGTCATTCCTCCGGTTGACTAGGTCAACAGGCTATCGGCCGAAGACCGCGAACCAGATCGCGATGTAGTGGCAGATCGCCGCGAGCGCGGTGCAGGCGTGAAACACCTCGTGATAGCCGAACGTCGTCGGCCAGGGGTCGGGCCAGCGCAGCCCGTAAAACAGCGCACCGACGCTGTACAGCGCGCCGCCGGCGGCCAGCAGCACCGTCGCGGCCATTCCGGCGTTGTGCAGGATCAGCCCGGTGTACCAGACCGCCACCCAGCCCAGCAGCAGATAGAGCGCCACCCCCAGCCAGCGCGGGGCGGTCGGCCAGAACAGTGTCAGCGCGATTCCGGCCAGCGCGCCGCCCCAGACGATCGCAAGCACCACGTGCCCGGTGCCGCGGGGCATGGCCAGCCTCGCGAACGGCGTATAGGTGCCGGCGATGAGCACGAAGATCATCGAGTGGTCGAGCCGCCTCATCCAATTCCGGAAGACCGCGGACTCCCAGTGGACGCGGTGATAAACGGCGCTGACGGCGAACATCGCCACTATCGCGAGGGTGTATGTCAGCGTCGAGTGCCCAGCCCGCTTGGACGCCTCCGCCCACGACACCACCACCAGTGGCGCACCCGCGATGACGGCCGCGACGGCGCAGTATTGATGGATCCAGCCGCGCAGCCGAGGCTTGGTCAGGGCGCCGGCGACAACAGCGGGCGGTCCGAACGGCTCAGGCTGTGGGGCCACATCGATCTGGTAGCTCAATGTCCCTCCCCACTCTCACGCCATTCGGCGTTAAGTGCCGCAATACCAGGTAATTCAGAGCCTGCCCGGATCATTTCGCCGCACCCTGTGCAAGCGCTATGTGGCGTCTGTGAATAGGGTTTCGAATTGTGCGATTCGGGAGATCCTGCCTAGAAACATCAGTCGGAGCTCTGGAGGAGATGCCGCGTGGACCAGCAAGTCAACATCGACCCACCGCCCGCGCCCGAAGACGCGAGGAAGGCCACCGCCGAGCAACGGGAACTGCAGGAAAAGCTGGAGCACCAGAACGACGACCCGGACGGACCCGGTTTGCACCAGTCCCGGCGCGACCTCCCCGATGAGAGCACGCGGTAGAGACGCTGCTGCCGCGCCTTGCCACCTATACCCTCAGCCCACCGGATATGCGCGACGACCGCTTGCTGATCACAGGGCAGACGTGCTGGCGGGTCGAGCGGGCTGACCAGTTGGGCTACACCATCGACGCCGCCGATTATTTCCGGCACGTCAAGGCGGCGATGCTGCGCGCCAAACATCGAATCATGCTGGTCGGCTGGGACTTCGACACCAGGGCGGCATTCGAACGGGGTGGGCAGAAATTAGCCGGCCCCAACCAGTTGGGCGCTTTCCTGTATTGGCTGCTCTGGCGAAGGCCGACTCTGGAGATCCATGTATTGAAATCCAATCTGCGCCTGCTGCCGGTGTTCGACGGCATCTGGTACGGCATCACCCCGGTGTCGGTTGTGAATCGGCTCAGCAGCAGGCGGTTGCATTTGGCCATCGACGGGGCCCGGCCGACCGGTTCTGTCCATCACCAGAAGATCGTGATCGTCGACGATGTCTTGGCGTTCTGTGGCGGCATCGACCTCACCCTGGACCGTTGGGACACCCCGGAACACAAGCACGACAACCGGTTTCGCCGAGCGCTCGGTCGCCGGTACGGCCCTCGGCACGAGGTCGCCACCGCGGTGGACGGCGCCGCGGCCGCCGCCCTCGCCGAGGTCGCCCGCGACAGGTGGCAGAGCGCGACCGATCAATCGCTGGACCCGGTCAACGGCGCGCATACCGTCTGGCCGTCGGGGTTGCGGCCGAGTTTGCGCGGGATCGACGTCGGAATCGCGCGTACGTTGCCCACGCTGGATGATCGTGCGGAGGTTCGCGAGGTAGAGGCGCTCAATCTCGCCGCGATCGCGGCGGCGCGCCGCACCGTCTACCTGGAGAACCAGTACCTGGCGGCCCGGTCGGTTGTCGAGGCGCTGGCCGCCCGGCTCAGGGAACGCGACGGGCCGGAGGTCGTCATCGTCATTCCTCGTCGAGGGTTGAACCGCCTCGAGCGGGAGACGATGGACGGTGCCCGCCACCGCCTGATCCAAGACCTCTGGGCCGCCGATGATCACCGTCGGTTAGGCGTCTACTGGCCGGAGACCGACGGCGGGTCATCGATCTACGTTCACTCGAAGGTTTTGATCGTCGACGATCGGCTGTTGCGCATCGGCTCGTCGAATTTCAACAACCGGTCGTTGGGATTCGACAGCGAGTGCGACCTCGCCGTCGAGGCGGACCCGAACGCCGAGGCGCATCAACATATCCGGCGGGCCATCGAGTCGGTGCGGCACCAACTGGTATATGAACACTTGGATGTGCCGACCGGCGAATTCGAACGGACGATGCGACAAGGGAAGTCGTTCTTGGAGGCCGTAGAGACGCTCCGCGGTCAGGGCAAGACGCTGCGGCGGTTCACGAGCCGGGCCGTGGCGAACGAGGACAGCCCGCTGGCCGAGAACGAATTGATGGATCCGGACCACGTTCCGCGATCGCTGACCCGCAGCATGCGACGGTTGATCGCAAGACTGTCCCCGTGATCGCTTGCCGGCGAAGATCGATGCCTTCCAACGCACTAACGCACGATTTTCAAGCTCAATTCAGCGGCGGAAAACGATCCATCTCATCGCGCTGTACATGTACGCCGCTTCGCAAACACCTGCTACGAGTCGCGACAACTGATAGTGCACCCCGATCGCCGCCAATAGGGTTGACACCCCGAGGATGAACGCCAGGTAATTGACGATGACGACCACGACGTAGACCACAACCTGGGGTCCGACCGGCGCATGGGACCGAAAGTTGAAGGTCCGATTGAGCGCGTAGCTGAGGGCGAACGCACACGCGTAAGCGACTGTGACGGCGACCGGCACCGGAAGGCGGAGCCCGCTGTGTAGACCCGTGAGGATCGCCAGGTCGATGCTGAAGGTGAGGCCGTTGATGAGGCAGAAGCCGAGGAAGGTCGGCGCGATGACCGATCCGATCCCGAACGGAAGCCGACCGACGACCGCCTCGCAGAACCGATGGAATCGGTCGACCCGCCGTGATCGGCCGGAACGCAATTCAGCACGCACACGGGTACGGTGCCACGGTCAGGTATCCGCCGCGTGATCAGTTGGCCAACTCTCCGCGGGGCATGACAGCGGCGCTCAGGCAGCTGCGGCAGACACTGGTCGCGGTTGCAGGCTTCGCCGACGAGATCGATGACGCGGTGGCTGTTGCCCCGGCCGTTTCCCGGTGGGACCAGCGCTGGGAACCAGCAGCGTCGCGGTGATCTAGCAGGCAATAAGGTGTCCTGGACGCAGTGCTCGCTAGCTCGTCTTTCGTTGTCGCGCCGTTCCCACACGCATCAGGCGATCCCAAAAGTCGTCGAGCTCCACCTGGCCCTGCTGGCGAGGCCTGCGCGGGTGAAACCGGGCCTCGTCGTAGGTCTCGGGGCATGAGAACTTGTGCAAGTGCAAACAGTCTGAAGGCCAACGCTTTTCGCGGGTGCAATCAAGATCGACTACCAGGCGTGTTCGGCGATCGATCGCGAAGCGGTTGCCCTGATAGCTTTCCGTCGTCGGGACCATCTCGGCATCGAACAATCCCCACCCGCCATAAGCCGTGTTCAGCCACACCGTCTCTGCACCACAGTGACCGCACGGCGCGATGGTCGAAGGTTGTTCCCAGCAAGGCACAACCGGAGTGTAGGGAGCCACCCCGACACCGGCCGTCTGACACGCGGGACGCCTCCGACGATCACGGCGACACGAACCGGCGAAGCGTATCGGCGTGTTTCGCAGCGGTGTCGGCACGTTAGTGTGCTTGGGTCGGCCTAGCGAACAAGCCGACAGAAAAGTTGAGCAAATTGATGACCGCAGCAACAGAAGCGTCGGCGCTCGAATCGCGGGTCGGCCACTACTACCAGATGGACGGCACCTACCTGGTCGGCCGCGAAAAGGTGCGCGAGTACGCCCGCGCTGTGCAGGACTACCACCCCGTACATTGGGATGTCGCCGCCGCCGCGGACCTGGGTTACCCGGGCCTGGTGGCGCCGCTGACCTTCACCTCGGTCCCGGGCATGGCCTGCAATCGGCGCATGTTCGAATCGGTGGTCGTCGGTTACGACACCTACATGCAAACCGAAGAAGTCTTCGAGCAACACCGCCCGATCGTGGCCGGCGACGAATTGCGCATCGACGTCGAACTGTCGTCGGTGCGCCGGGTCGCCGGCCGAGACCTGATCACCGTGACCAACACCTTCACCGACGCCGCCGGCGAGCGGGTGCACACTTTGCACACCACCGTCGTCGGCGTCACCGCCGAGGACGTCGATCCGGCGATCAAGTCGGCGGTGCCGAACATCATGATGCACGACGTGAACATCCTCGCGATCGCCAATTCCGATGGCCCCTACCGGAAGACGGTCCGTCCCGAGGGTGCGGTCCGGATCGCCGAGGAAGGAATGGCCCGCGCGCCGGGGACGCCGTCCTTCGATGACGTCCAGGTCGGCGACGAGCTACCGGTGCGCCACGCCCGACTGTCCCGCGGGGACCTGGTGAACTATTCCGGCGTGGCCGGCGACGCCAACCCGATTCACTGGGACGAGCACATCGCCAAGCTGGCCGGCCTGCCCGATGTGATCGCCCACGGAATGCTCACCATGGGCCTGGGCGCCGGATTCGGCTCCGCATGGTCGGGCGACCCCGGCGCGGTTACTCGTTACGCGGTGCGGTTGTCCCAGCCGGCGATCGTGTCGGCCGCTGAGGGCGCGGACATCGAATTCAGCGGCCGGATCAAGTCGCTGGACCCGGCGACCCGCACCGGTGTCGTCATTGTCTCCGCGAAGTCCGGTGGCCGGAAGATCTTCGGCCTGGCGACGTTGAACATTCGCTTCCGCTGAGGTGGCCGCCATGGTGACGGCGGCCGCCTTCGGTGACGGTCAGTGGCGGTGAATGTTCCCCGTGATGATTGCCCACGCGAACCACACGAAGAACGCGATGCTGGCGATGAACATCAACGCCGCAAACGCGATCGAGTAGACCTTCGAGAATCGTTCACAGCGGTCGAGCTTGCCCGAGGTGTATTGGTCGACTCCGAGGTCGGCCAGGCCAAGATTCCCAAGGAGACCGAACCCTTCGGCCTCCGCGGCAATATGGGCGGGCGACCTGCAATCAAGCGGCCCGGCCTTAACGCGCCAGGCATACCGAAACTGGTGGCCGTTCCATATCGAAAAACGCATCGGCCGAATCGCGATCCTCCGATTCGTCGTAGCCGTCAGCCATGCCCATTGGGGCAGGCTAGCACCGCCCTCGCGGCAAGGCCTGGCCGGAGAGCTCACGGGCCACCTCCCCCGGGCTTGCGCTGCAGCACAACAGCTTTCACGCATGCCGTATGCATCGAGCGGCGCTGCGGCACAAAGGATTTCGCAGAGCGATCGGCGTGGTCACGTCGGCTACTGCGTCACCGCCGCCGGCGGCGGCGAAACGATCGATCAGCGCGGCGGCGGTCGGACGGAACACCTCCGCAATGTCATGAGCTGATTTTGGCGCGAATAGCTGCTGGTTAACCTCGAGATCGCGGTCGGGAACGGCACGGGCGCGATCCAACCTTGTATCGTCCAGATGCGCTAATACCTGCTCCCGCCCGACGACGAACACCCAGTTAGCCCGTGGATCTCGCAAAACCGGACCGGCCTGTCGCCCCAGGCGCCAACCCAAGCCGCGGTCCGTGCTTAGGGCGGTTCCCGCCTCGGCGGGAAAGACGGGACAGTCGGCAAGCTTCACATGCGCCCCTGCTTATTCCCAGCGGTGTGGCGCTGTCATTGCCACAACTTCACCACCATGCCTATCAGCGAATCCTTACGCCCGGACCATAATCTGCTGACCGCCGCGGCGCACCCAAGAGCGACCGTACCCGTCCGCGCCGACCGCTGATTTCCGGATCGCACGTTCGTCCGCGAAGGGCCAGCGCAAAACGCAGGCCCGGCGTAAGCGGGTGGCTAGGGCTCACGCACTGTCAGACACCTAGTGCTAACCCGTCTCCCGGCTTGTGGCAGATCCGCCATTTGTACGTCACGAAGGCGGCAATTGCGCCATCTTGGATTGAAACCTACAGTTGCAGAATTTCCGCCCCCCAGCAACGTTTACAGTGGGGCGGTCACCTCGCCATGTTGGCGAACCGCGACAAGTGCAGCTGGTGCGCGACGGTGACTGTCTTGGTCGGGCCGTTACGGTGTTTGGCGAGAATGAAATCCGCCTCTCCCCCGCGCGGGTCGTCGCGCTCGAACGCGTCGGGCCGGTGCAGCAGGATGACGACGTCGGCATCTTGCTCCAGGCTCCCGGATTCCCTTAGATCAGCTAACATTGGCTTCTTGTCGGTGCGCTGCTCGGGGCCACGGTTGAGCTGGCTGATCGCCACCACCGGCACCTCGAGCTCTTTGGCCAAAAGCTTGAGATGCCTTGAGAATTCGGAGACTTCCACCTGACGCGACTCGTGCTTCTTGCCCGACGTCATCAGCTGCATGTAGTCGATCACGATCAGCCTCAGGTCGGCCTTCTGCCGCAGCCGGCGCGCCTTGGCCCGGATCTCCATCATGGTGAGGTTGGGCGAGTCGTCGATATACAGTGGTGCCTCGCTGATTTCGCTCATCCGCCGCGCCAACCGCGTCCAGTCGTCGTCGTTCATCCGGCCCGAACGCATGTCGGCGAGCTTGATCTTCGCCTCCGCTGACAGCAGCCGCATCACGATCTCCGACTTGCTCATCTCCAGCGAAAAGATGACGCTGGCCATGCGGTTCTTGATCGAACACGACCGCATGAAGTCCAGTCCCAGTGTGGAATTGTGCGTCGGCACCATTCCTGGGCCGGCCAGATACAGGCGCGAGGCATTGTCCACCTCGACACAGCGCACGGGAACGCTGTCCACCCGTCGCACCGACTCGATCTGCAATACCGGAGCCAACACGGTCGTAATGGTCCCGTGCTCGGCGGAGCGCATCGTTGACCCCGCCGCGGCGATAGTGTCCCAACCGCACCGCAACTGAGACGATGTCCGGATGCCGCGAGTCGTGGGCCATTGGTGCGCGGCGTCGGCGACAATGACCGTCCCGTCAGAAAATTCGATCTCGTAACACGGGTGGCCCAGCATGACCTCGGTCGCGGCCACCACCCGTGTCGGCTTCCCGTCGGCGTCGAGCAGCTCATCACCGACCGCGACGTCACCCATCGTCGTCCAGCCGTACGGGGTGGGCAGCGGCGTATTCAAAGCGAGCGCTTTGCCCACGCCCGGTCGGGCCGCCACGATGATCATCTGCCCGGGATGCAGGCCGTTGGTCACCTCGTCGAGTTCGGTGAAGCCGGTCGGCACGCCGCGCGATACACCGCCGCTGGAGGCGATGGCGTCGATCTCGTCCATCGTCGGCTGCAGCAGGTCTTCGAGCGGTACGAAGTCCTCGGACAGCCGACGGTCGGCGACGTCGTAGATCTCGGCCTGGGCGCGGTCGACGATCTCGGCCACGTCGGCGCCTTCGGCACCCGCGTAGCCGTATTGCACCACCCGGGTCCCGGCCTCAACCAGCCGGCGCAGCAGCGCCTTCTCGGCGACGATGCCCGCGTAGTAGCCGGCATTGGCGGCCGTCGGCACCGTCGAGATCAGGGTGTGCAGATACGGCGCCCCGCCGATGCGACGCAGCAAGCCGCGGCGGTCCAGTTCGGCGGCCACCGTCACGGCGTCGGCCGGCTCACCCCGCCCGTAGAGGTCGAGGATCGCGTCGTAGACGTTCTGGTGCGCCGGGCGGTAAAAGTCGCCGGGCCGCAACCGTTCCAGCACGTCGGCGATGGCGTCCTTGCTCAGCAGCATCCCGCCCAGCACCGACTGCTCCGCGGCGAGATCCTGCGGGGGCTGACGACCGAAGTCTTCACTCGGCGGCGACGAACCCACGCCAGACGTCAGGTCATCGACGACCGCCATGGACTCTCAACCTCCCCTAGCACGAGTACCCGAACATACATTCGATAACCGACGGTCAGAGCTTAAGTCAAGACGCCGACACCCAACGACCACATGCACCCATATCGCATCGCGCCGGGACGACCGTAAACGTTGCTGGCCAGCACTTAAAGGGGCGCTTGTTCATAACGCTGTGCATCGTGTGTGCATATCCTTCGACACCTGTGTTGAGCGGGCTGTGGAGAACCTGTGGATTAATTCGACGCAGTGTGACATTACTGCTGATAAGGGTCGTACAACCTGTCCCATTTGGTGTGGACAAGAATCTCTACGGCGTGTCGGCGCAGGTTACTGCGCCGGGCGTGTTGGCTTTCAACCACATTTTCGCCGCGTTACGGGGTGGTTAAGGGGTTCGCGCGACGAGCCCCTGGAAATAGTTCGCCAGCCGGCCAGGCACGACGGGCGGGCAAGGCTTGGGCAAAGCGCACGCCAGGCGCCGAAAATCCGGCGACGGCCGACTTGCGGCCGCCGCCCGAAAAGAGCAAACGCTACTTACTTAGCTGTCCGCGACAACGTCGACCGCGACGTCGACGTCGATCTCCGGGTGCAGATGCACCGACACCCGATGCGTGCCGACGGCCTTGATGTGGGTCTTGGGCAACCGGACGGTACGCTTGTCGAGGTTTGGCCCCCCGGCCTTCTTGATGGCCGCGACGATGTCAGCGGCGGTCACCGAGCCGAACAGCTTGCCCGAGTCGCCCGCGGCCTTGACAGGCAGCGTGACCGGGCCCAGCGAATCGATCGCCGACCTGATCTCGTTGGCGTGCTCGAGGTCGCGGACCGTCTTGGTCACGCGGGCCCGCCGGATTTCGTCCGCCTGCTTCTGAGCCCCACGCGAGGCGAGGATCGCCAAGCCGCGCGGGAGCAGGAAGTTGCGCCCGTACCCGTCCTTCACTTCCACCGCGTCGCCGACGGTCCCGAGGTGGTCGACGTCCGCAGTCAGAATCAGCTTCATCGTTACAAACTCTCCGTTGGTCTTTCGGCGACTAACGCGCCGAAGAGGTGAAGGGCAGCAGTGCCACCTCGCGGGCATTCTTCACCGCGGTCGCGATGTCACGTTGGTGCTGCACGCAGTTGCCGGTGACACGGCGCGCCCGGATCTTGCCGCGCTCACTGATGTAAGTGCGCAGCAGCGCGGTGTCCTTATAGTCGATGTTTTGCTCTTTCTTCGCGCAGAAGACGCACTTGCGCGCCTTGACCGGCTTTTCCGGAGCCGGGCGCCGCTTGTTGGACTTGGCCATGCCTGTCTTTCTTTTCGTTTACTACTGAACTGAAGTTCTGGGCTCAGAACGGGGGCTCGTCGTCGCCGCCACCGAAGGACCCTGAAGCCGGGGCGCTGCCCCACGGGTCGTCACCGGGTGCACTGGCCGGCTGTGCCGGCGCCGGCGCCGGCGCCGGGCGAGAGCCCCCGCCCCCGCCGAAGCCACCGCCCCCGCCGCCGCGGCTGGCCTTGTTGACCTTGGCGGTGGCGTACCGAAGCGAAGGCCCGATCTCGTCGACCTCGACCTCGACGACGGTGCGCTTCTCCCCCTCGCGCGTTTCGAAGGAACGCTGCTTGAGCCGCCCGGTGACGATCACCCGCGAGCCACGGGTGAGGCTCTCCGCGACGTTCTCGGCGGCCTCCCGCCAGATGTTGCAGCGCAGGAACAGCGCCTCGCCGTCCTTCCATTCCCCGCTCTGGCGGTCATAGATCCGCGGCGTCGACGCCACGGTGAAGTTCGCCACGGCAGCACCCGAGGGAGTGAACCGCAGTTCGGGGTCCGCAGTCAGGTTGCCGACAACGGTGATAGTGGTGTCACCAGCCACAGTTTCCTCCTCGATCCGCCCTCACGGGGTGCGGCGGAAGCGCGATCGTCATGAGCGTAGTCTCGCCGAGCCTACGCAGCTTCGACGACAACCGGCACTCAGTGCTTGTCCGTGCGCATCACCTTGGTGCGCAGCACCGACTCGTTGAGGCTCAGCTGGCGGTCGAGCTCGGACACCGTCGCCGGCTCGGCCTTCAGGTCGACGACGACGTAGATGCCCTCGGCATGCTTGGCGATCTCGTAGGCCAACCGGCGCTTGCCCCAGATGTCGACCTTGTCGACGCTTCCGCCGTCCTTGCGGACGACGTTGAGGAACGTCTCCAGGGACGGGGCAACAGTGCGTTCGTCGAGCGTGGGGTCAAGAATGACCATGATTTCGTATGGACGCATGGAAACCTCACCACCTCCTCTGGTCTGTGCGGCCACGGCCTGTCCGTGGCAGGAGGGTCGCCTGCGTCGGCAACCGCACCAGGGTACCGGACGCGGGGCCGACCGGAAAAATCCTGCTTACTGCCGGGCTTGCAGGTACTCGTTCGCCCTGACCACGGTGGGCTGGTCGGCCTTGGCGAGCGTGCCCGCATCGAACGGCGGCTGCGGGTCGTATTCGATGAGCAACTGGACGGCCTGCGCGGCCCGTCGATCGACCAGGAGTTCAACCAGCCGCAAGGCCATGTCGATGCCGCTGGACACGCCCGCGGCCGTGATGATGCGCTGCGGTAAGTGCTCGACGACCCGGTCCGGGACGTAACGCGCGCCCAGCTCGTTGAGCTGGTCCGCGGCGCGCCAATGGGTGGCCGCGGTGACTCCATCGAGCAGGCCCGCGGCGGCCAGCAACAGCGTGCCCGTGCACACCGAGGTGGTGAAGGTGGTGTTGGGATGCACCGATTGCAGCCACGCGCGGATGGCGTCTCCTCCCGCGTCGCGGATCAGCCGGCGGGTTCCGATGCCGCCGGGGACCACCACCACATCGGGAGCGCCGACCTCATCGAAGGTGGCGTCGCAGGTGACGCCGAGCATCCCGTTCTCGGTGCGCACCTCCCCTCGGCGGTGCCCCGCGAACACGACGTCGATCGACGGAATCCGTTGCAGCACTTCGTAGGGGCCCACGGCGTCGAGCGCGGTGAACCGATCGAACAGCGGGATCGCGACGAGCGTCATGGCTACCCCAAGGCCACTGCTTCGGTGTCGAGTTCCGGCGCCGGCGCGTCCGCGCGCCGCAGCCCGGGCGGCCGCAGCCGGCCCGGCAGCCACCGGGGCGGT
This sequence comes from Mycobacterium sp., assembly GCF_035506235.1. GTDB lineage: Bacteria > Actinomycetota > Actinomycetes > Mycobacteriales > Mycobacteriaceae > Mycobacterium. The sequence goes on along the minus strand of NZ_DATJPU010000140.1, from coordinate 59,928 downwards.
GCGTCGGAGGCACGGTCGAACGGGCCGCCCGCCGGGTCGTCCACGCGGCCGTCCCAGCGCACCAGGTCCTCCTCGGGGCGATAGATCTGCCGGACCACCAGCGCGCACAGCGCCACGACGGCGACGTCACGCAGCAACACCGTCGTGGTGAAGAACTGCTCCGGCAGCCCCCGGTTCGGATTGCCGTACAGGTAATACATCCGCGGTACCCACACCAGGGCGTCAATCATCATCCAGGCCAACAGGATTCGGCGATGCGGCAAGGCCAGCACCGCCAGCGGCACCAGCCACAACGAGAACTGGGGGCTCCATACCTTGTTGGTCAACAGGAACGCGGCCACCACCAGGAACACCAGCTGAGCCAGCCGCGGTCGCCGCGGAGCGGTGAGTGCGACGTACGCGATCGCCGCGCAGCACACGGTGAACGTCACAGCGACCACCGCGTTCAACACGGTCGGCGGCTGCCAGAAGCCCAGCTTCGGATCGAAACCCCGCCAGCCGGTGAACGATTTCACCACGTTGTACAACGAGTCCATGTCGTCGCCGCGGCGGGTGTTGAGCCGGAAGAACTCGGACCAGCCCCGCGGGAACAGCACCAGCACGGGAAGATTCACCAATAGCCAGGTCGCCGCGGCCGTCCCCGCGGTGCGCGCGAAGGCGCCGAGGCGACCGGTGCGGATCCCCAGCACCAGCATCGGCCCGAAAAACAGCAGCGGATAAAGCTTGGCCGCGGCGCCCAAGCCGATCAGCACACCGGCAAGCACCGGTTTTCTTCGCGCCCAGGCCAGCAGACCGCCCATCGCGAAAGCCGTTGCCAGGGCGTCGAAGTTGGTGAAAATCTGAAAGATCACCACCGGCGAGGCGGCCACCAGGGCCGCGTCCCAGATGCGTCTGCCCGCCAGGCCCGCGGTCGCCCAGACGGTGGCCAACCAGGCCAACGCCAAGCCGAACGCCGCCACGTTGAAAAACATCACCACCTCGGCGACAACCGGCAGTGGGGCGAGCTTGCTCAGCGCGGTATACGTCTTGGCCACCGCCATCGACGCGTACTGATAGACGCCGGTCAGCACCGGATACTCCATGTATCTCACCGCGGGCCGCCCGTCGTAGCGGGTCTGGGGAGCTCCGCTGGAGTCGGTCTCGATCCAACTCGACTTGTACGGAAACTTGCCCTGGCTCAACAACTCCGCGCCGTACAGGGGCACGGTGTCGGAGTAGCACAGCTCGTAGTAGGCGCGCTGGTTCTCCCAATTGGCGACCCGCTGATCGCCCGTTCCGGTGCCGCTGCTCTGCAGGCACGCCGCCTTGGTCGACCAGCCGAGCGCCAGGAACACCAACGCGATCACGTACATCACCCGCACCGGCGTCATCACCCGGGTCCGGCCGATCAGCGCGTGCCGACCCACGGGCCCGCCGCCGACCTCGGCCAGCGCAGCGCCCAAGAAATCGGTGCGGCTTGGGCAATCGCGGTTGTCGAGGCCGCGCAGATCAGCCGCCAACGGCTGCGGTGAGATGGTGGCGCTCTGCTGCCGAGCGCCGGTCACGGTGGCGGCGGGGGCGCTTGCGGGCCGGCCGGTGGGACGCCGGGCGGCTGGAACCCGCCCGGGCCACCCGGCTGCGGGCCGCCCGCCTGCGGGCCGCCCGGCTGCGGGCCGCCCGGCTGGTTGCCGCCCGGCGGCGGCGGCGCGTTGGTGATCGTCGTGGGCGGACCGACCGGGATCGTGATGCCCGGGGCCACCTCGATGGTGGGCTGAATGACGCTCACCTGCGGCGGCGCCGGCGGCGGGGGCGCGGCGGGGACGCCCGCATAGCCGCCGATCTCGCTGGGTTTGGGGAAGCTCTCGTTGGAGCTGCCCTTGAGGGCGCCGTCCATGGTCGACTTCCAAATGTCGGAAGGCAGCCCGGAGCCGTAAACCTCAGCGCCCGAAGCGGTCACCAGCGGCACGTTGTCCTGGACCGTGCCCACCCACGCGGCCGTCGACAGCGACGGCGTGTATCCGACCATCCAGGCGTCCTTGTTGGCCTGGGTGTCGCCCAGCTGCACCGTCCCCGTCTTGGCCGCCGACGGGCGGCCCCCGGCCAGACTGTGGCCGCGCGAGTAGGCGGCGATCGGCTGCATCGCGGCGGTGACGTTATCCGCGACGCCCTTGTCGATTCGGTTCTCGCCGCTGTTGTCGGAGTTGCCCGCGTCGAAAAGCACCTGCCCCTCGGCATTGACGACCTTCTGCACCAGGTGCGGTCGGTGATAGACGCCGGACGCGGCCAGGGTGGCGTACGCCGAGGCCATGTCGATCGGTCGGGTTTGATACTGGCCCAGCACTACTCCGTTGTTCGGTGGGCCGCCCTTGCCGTCCTCGGAGAGGGTGTGCGCGACGCCGGGGAAGCTCTTTGCGACGCCGGCCTGGTGCGCGGCGTCCGCGACGGCCTGCGGTCCGCCCTTGAGCTTGAGCATCAGCCGGTAGTAGGCGGTGTTGAGCGAGAGCTTCAGCGCTTCGGCGATATTGCACGTCCCACAGCTCTCGCCGTCGACGTTGGTGATCTTGATCCCGTCGACGGTGAGCGGGGAGCTGTCGACCTGATAGCCCAGGCCGATGCCTTGTTGCAGCGCAGCGACCAGGGCGAACACCTTGAACGACGATCCGGTCTGCAGCCCGGCCTGAGCGAAGTCGAAACCGTTGGCATCCGATCCGCCGTAGTAGGCGCGTATTGCGCCGTTGTGCGGATCGATCGACACCACGGCCGACCGCATATCGGGGTCCTGCCCGTCCAGATATTTCGACACCGACTTCTCGGCGGCCTGCTGGGCCTTCGGATCGATCGTCGTGGTGACCTGCAGGCCCTGGGTGTTCAGCGTCTGCTCATCGATGTTGAAGAGCTCCATCAGCTCTTTGGTCACCTGGCGTTCGATCAGCCCGTCGGGGCCGGTGGTCTGGTTCTGCGCACGGGCCTGATCGGGCGGCAAGGTCACCGGGAAGACCTGTGCCGCACGGTCACTCGGTGACAGCGCCTTGGTTTCCACCATGCCGTCCAGCACCCAGTTCCAGCGCTCCGCGGCGCCCTTCGGGTCGACCGCCGGGTCCAGCGACGACGGCCGGCGGATCAGCGCCGCCAGCAGCGCCCCCTCCGAGACGGTGAGCTGCTCGACCGGCTTGTCGAAGTACGCCTTCGCGGCGGCCGAGATCCCGTAGGCGCCGCGGCCGAAGTAGATGATGTTCAGGTAGGCCTGCAAGACATCGTCTTTGGACCACTCCCCCGACATCTTGGTGGCGATCACCAATTCCTTGGCCTTGCGCATCAGACCGCTGAACCCGTGTTGCGCCGAACCGACGAGCGCGTTCTTCACATACTGCTGGGTGATCGTGGAGCCGCCTTGCAGGTCGCCGCCGCCGAACAGGTCGTTGTTCACCGCCCGGGCGAAGCCGCTGAACGAAATGCCCGGGTTCGTATAGAAGTTGCGGTCCTCGGCGGCGATCACCGCCTGGCGCACATGCACGGGCACCTGGCTGATGTTGACGTCGACCCGATTGCCTTCGGGCGGAACGATCTTTGCGATCTCCGAGCCGTCGCTGGCCAGGATCGTCGACACCTGGTTGGTGCGAATGTTGCCGGGCTTGGGGACGTCGACGATGAAGTACGCCATGGCGAAGGTGACGATCGGCAACAGCACCAGCGCCGCCAGCGTGAGGTAGGCCGCGCGTCGCACCCAGAGCCAGTTGATCTGGTCGACCCAGCTCCAATCGATTCCGGGTCGCGGCCCTCCGGGCCCCCCGGGCCCCCCGGGCCCGCCCGGGGGCCGGGGCGGAGGCCCGTCGGGCGGGCGGCGTCCGTGCATCGGCCCCTCCCGCCGCGGCGACCTCGCGGACCGCCCGTCCAGCGCGGCCTTGACCTCGTCGAGCGGGTCCCGCTGCAGCGGCGCCGACACGGGGCTGTCTAATGCCGCCTTGACCTCCTGGATGGGGTCGGGCCGTCGGGGCGCGCGGTCATCGACGACGGCCGGCAGGACCGTGGTCAACCGGTCGTCGGGGGGAACCGGGCGGCGGCGGCCCGGCCCTGGCGGCGCGTCGCGCCCCGGGCGGCCTGAATCGTCCGGTCGGTCGGTGCTCGCGTGCTTGCCCACGCGCTCAGTCGCTGATTCGTTCAGGTCACGGGGCGACTGGTCGTGGCGCCCTTCGTTATTCAATGGCCGTTCGGGCGCCGTTGCGCGCCGTCCGCGTGCCCCTGGGAGGAGGTGCCGGGCGGGCCGCACCCATCACATACGACTTCACCAGGTGGTTCCAGCTGCAGGTTCGGCACACCTCCACGACGTGCACGGAGAACTCCTGGAAGCGGGTCGCCAACATCACCAACTCTTCGGCGGTGCGCGCCGAGCCCGACACCGCACCCAGATGGTCGCCGAACACCCACGAGACCAGGGTCAGCTGTTCCTTTCGGCAGATCGGGCACATGACCTGGCTCTGTTTGCCGTGAAACTTCGCGGCGCGGAGCAAGTATGGGTTCGCGTCACAGACCTCGGACACGCCGGTGCGGCCCGAGTACACCTCGGCGAGCAGGGAGCGCCGCCGAAGCGCGTAGTCCACCACTTGTCGCTGCAGTCGCACGGTGACCAGAGTACGTGGCCGCCCGCACCACCGACACGCAACCGAGCCGGGTGCCGGCCCGAGCCGAGGCGATCTGCCGTCGCATTGCGTGCCGAACCAGGGTGGTCCTTTGACGATCGCCGGCGCGGCTCGTCGCCGCGCCGGACCGTAGAACCCCTCGATCTGCGGTCGTAGCGGCAAAGGGCGGCTTACCGCCGGGCTGCGCTGTGACCAATAGCGCACGAACACCAGGTAGTGTTGTGACGAATATATCGAAACGATACGATGACGCGAGGCGTCGAACCGTCGTAACTGTCCGTGCAAAGGGGGTGAATCGATGCTGGAGCTTGCCATCCTGGGTCTTCTGATCGAATCGCCCATGCACGGCTACGAACTGCGCAAGCGGTTGACCGGCCTGCTCGGCGCGTTCCGGGCGTTCTCGTACGGGTCGCTGTACCCGGCCCTGAGGCGCATGCAGGCCGAGGGCCTGATCGCCGAGAACGCCGCGCCGGCCGGCACCCCGGTGCGGCGCGCGCGCCGCGTCTACCAGCTGACCGACGCGGGCCGCCGGCGGTTCGGCGAGCTGGTGGCCGACACCGGGCCGCACAACTACACCGACGACGGCTTCGGCGTTCACCTGGCATTCTTCAACCGCACGCCGGCGGAGGCCAGGATGCGCATCCTGGAGGGCCGCCGACGTCAGGTCGAGGAGCGCCGCGAAGGGCTTCGCGAGGCGGTGGCGCGGGCGAGCAGCTCGTTCGACCGCTACACCCGGCAGCTGCATCAGCTCGGGCTGGAGTCCAGTGAGCGCGAGGTCAAGTGGCTCAACGAGCTCATCGCCGCGGAGCGGGCGATGCCCGGGCTTTCCGAACAAACGTGAAACCCCTGCACGAAAAACGCACGAGAACATCTGAGACAAGAAGCAATGGAGTGAGGAGAACGCCCTATGAGTGACCACAAGCCGTTGGGGGCGCCGGAGGCGCAGACGGACGTACGAGTCGCCATCGTCGGCGTCGGCAACTGCGCGTCGTCGCTGGTTCAGGGGGTGCAGTACTACCTCGACGCCGACGAGAACAGCACCGTGCCCGGCCTGATGCACGTGAAATTCGGCCGGTACCACGTCCGCGACGTCAAGTTCGTCGCCGCGTTCGACGTGGACGCCAAGAAGGTCGGGTTCGACCTGTCGGAGGCCATCTTCGCGTCGGAGAACAACACCATCAAGATCGCCGACGTGCCGCCCACCAACGTGACGGTGCAGCGCGGCCCGACGCTGGACGGCATCGGCAAGTACTACGCCGACACCATCGAGGTTTCCGACGCCGAGCCGGTTGACGTGGTCAAGGTCCTGAAGGAGAACGACGTCGACGTCCTGGTGTCCTACCTGCCGGTGGGCTCGGAGGAGGCCGACAAGTTCTACGCGCAGTGCGCGATCGACGCGGGCGTGGCGTTCGTCAACGCGCTGCCGGTGTTCATCGCGTCGGACCCGGTGTGGGCCAAGAAGTTCGCGGACGCCGGCGTCCCGATCGTCGGTGACGACATCAAGAGCCAGGTCGGCGCCACCATCACCCACCGCGTGATGGCCAAGCTGTTCGAGGACCGTGGCGTGCAGCTGGACCGCACCATGCAGCTCAACGTGGGCGGCAACATGGACTTCCTCAACATGCTCGAGCGCGAGCGGCTGGAGTCCAAGAAGATCTCCAAGACCCAGGCGGTGACCAGCAACCTGCAGCGCGAGTTCAAGACCAAGGACGTGCACATCGGACCGTCCGACCACGTGGGCTGGCTCGACGACCGCAAGTGGGCCTACGTGCGGCTGGAAGGCCGCGCGTTCGGCGACGTGCCGCTGAACCTGGAGTACAAGCTCGAGGTGTGGGACTCGCCGAACTCGGCCGGCGTCATCATCGACGCGGTGCGGGCGGCCAAGATCGCCAAGGACCGCGGGATCGGCGGACCGGTGGTCCCCGCGTCGGCCTATCTGATGAAGAGCCCGCCGAAGCAGCTGCCCGACGACGTCGCGCGCGCGCAGCTCGAAGAGTTCATCGAGGGGTAGTTCCGGCTCGCGGCCCGCGATCGGTCAGGCCGTAGTGTCTTTAGACCGTGACCGAGATGTCTGAGGACGAACTGACGGGGTTGTCCGAGTTCTCGCTGCTGCCCGAGAACGCCGAACAGGCCGGTGTTGCGGGCCCGCCGCCCGACGTCGAGCGGGTGGAGTCGGGCCCGGCGGACGGCAGGATCAGCGCGCTGCGCTGGGGCGTCACTCCCCCGCGCATCGTGTTCCTGCACGGCGGTGGGCAAAACGCGCACACCTGGGACACCGTGATCGTCGGCCTCGGTGAGCCGGCCCTGGCCGTGGATCTTCCCGGGCACGGACATTCGGCATGGCGCGACGACGGCGATTACTCGCCGCAGCTCAATGCCGACGCACTGCTGCCGGCGCTGCGCGAGCACGCGTCGAGTGCCGACCTCGTCGTCGGCATGTCGCTGGGCGGGCTGACCGCGATCCGGCTGGGCGCGATCGCCCCGGAATTGGTCAACGGGCTCGTCCTCATCGACGTCACCCCGTCGGCGCTGCAACGACACTCCGAGATGACCAAGGAGCAGCAGGGCACGGTGGCGTTGATGCACGGCGAGCGGGAGTTTCCCACCTTCCAGGCGATGCTCGACCTGACCATCGCCGCGGCACCACACCGCGAGGTGGCGGCGCTGCGGCGCGGCGTCTTCCACAATTCGCGCCGGCTCGACAACGGCAACTGGACCTGGCGCTACGACGCCATCCGCACCTTCCCGGACTTCGATGGCCTGTGGGACGACGTCGACCGGCTGTCCGCGCCCATCACCCTCATCCGGGGCGGCTCCTCGGGATTCGTCACCGACGACGACGCGGCCGAACTCGGCAGGCGCGCAACCAATTTCCGCACCGCGCACGTCGTCGAGAATTCGGGCCACTCCGTGCAAAGCGACCAACCGCGCGCGCTGATCGAACTCCTGCGCGGGGTGCTCGACTCGCGCTGAGCCTACGGTGGTCGTATGACTTCAGACCGCCCCCCTCGTATCGGCGTGCAGTTGCAGCCGCAGCAGGCCCCGGACTACGGCCAGATCCGCGACGCCGTTCGCCGCTGTGAAGACGTCGGCGTCGACATCGCCTTCAACTGGGACCACTTCTTTCCGCTCTACGGCGATCCCGACGGCCCGCATTTCGAATGCTGGACCATGCTCGGCGCCTGGGCCGAACAGACCTCGCGCATCCAGATCGGTGCGCTGGTGACGTGCAACTCCTACCGCAATCCGGAACTGCTGGCCGACATGGCCCGCACCGTCGACCACATATCCGATGGCCGGCTCGTGCTGGGGATCGGCTCCGGCTGGAAACAAAAGGATTACGACGAGTACGGCTACGAATTCGGCACCGCCGGCAGCCGTCTCGATGACCTGGCGGCCGCTATGCCGCGGATCAAGGCGCGGCTGGCCAAGCTGAACCCGGCGCCGACCCGCGACATCCCGGTCCTCATCGGCGGCGGGGGCGAACGTAAGACGCTGAGGCTGGTGGCCGAATACGCCGACATCTGGCACAGCTTCGCCTCCGCCGAGGAGTTCCCGGCGAAGTCGGCGGTTCTGGAGCGACACTGCGCGGACGTCGGGCGCGACCCGGCCGGCATCGAGCGCTCAGTCGCGGTGAGCGACGGGGGTGAGCTGATGACCAACGCCGAAAGGCTCGTCAACCTCGGCGCCACGCTGTTGACCGTCGGTTGCGATGGTCCGGACTACGACCTGACCGCGGCCGAGGCGTTGTGCAAGTGGCGCGACGGACATTGAGGGGCGCCCACGCGATGTGATCGCACGTTTGCCTCCGATTCATCCGCCAAACATCTGAACATGCGCGCCAAGACATGAGAAACTCTCTGCGCTAGATGGCCGAAGCGGGTTTCACGGTTTGAAAGGCACTCAAGAAACGGATGCCAAAGAAATACGGGGTCAAAGAAAAGGACCAGGTTGTTTCGCACATCCTCAACCTGGTGCTGACGGGGAAACTGCGCAGCGGCGACCGCGTTGACCGCAACGAGATCGCAGTCGGGCTCGGGGTGAGCCGCGTCCCGATTCAAGAGGCGCTGGTCCAACTCGAACACGACGGAATCGTGTCCACCCGCTATCACCGGGGCGCGTTCGTCGAGCGGTTCGACGAGGCCACCGTCCTCGAACATCACGAACTCGATGGACTGCTCAACGGCATCGCCTCGGCGCGCGCGGCCACCAGCCCCACGCCGCGCATCCTGGGCCAGCTCGATGCGCTCATGCGATCGTTGCGCTCCGCGAAGGAATCCCGGGCCTTTTCGGAGATCGCCGGCGAATATCGGCGCACGATCAACGAGGAGTACGCGGGGCCCCGGCTGCACGCCACGATCCGCGCCTCGCAAAACCTCATCCCCCGGGTGTTCTGGACGACATACCAGTGCAGCCGCCACGAGATGTTGCCGTTCTACGAAGACGAGACCGCGGCAATACACCGGCGTGACCCCGAGGCCGGGCGGGCCGCGTGCGTCGGGCGATCCAACCTGATGGCTCAGACCATGCTGGCGGAACTGTTCCGGCGCAGGGTGTTCTCAGCGCCCGATGACATCGGCCAGGTCGTCCCCCAGGTATTCACCGGGACCGCCGCGCCCCGCGCCGAGCCGTCGATCGCGCTTTAAAGCTCTCCGACGCGCCAGGTCGCCGGTCTGCCGATACGGTAGCGGTGATGAGTTCGCGCCTGGACCGGCGTACCAAGCGCCGAAAGCTCTTCGCACTGGTCACGACGATGTTGATGGTCTGCGGCCTGACACTGGCTGCCCCTGCGGCCGCCGACTGGAACCAATGCGCGCCAGGCGGCGTGGACACCGCACGCGTCCTGCCGAAAGACCTGACCGAGCTGCCGAGCCCGCACCGGGAGGACCAGGACACCACGACCTCCGTCGAACCGCTGAGCTCGGTGAACGTCGCCGGATTGGGCCTCGGCACACCGGGGGTCCTGACGGTCGGCACGCTGTCGGACGCTCCGCCCAACATCTGCATCAATTCCACCGGCGAATTCAGCGGCTTCGACAACCAGTTGTTGCGCGCCATCGCCGGCAAGCTCGGTCTGCAGGTTCGTTTTGTCAGCACGGATTTCTCCGCGCTGCTCGCCCAGGTGGCATCCCGGCGCTTCGACGTCGGCTCGGCAGCGGTGAAGGCCACCGACGCGCGCCGTCGCACGGTTTCGTTTACCAACGGTTACGACTTCGGTTTCTACTCGCTCGTGGTGCCCCCCGGCTCGCCGATCCACGCATTCGGTGACCTGGCCGGGGGTCAGCGCATCGGCGTGGTTCAGGGCACCGTTGAGGAGTCCTTCGTCGTCAACACCTTGAACCTGCAACCGGTGAAGTATCCCGGCTTCGCCACCTTGTATGCCGCGCTCAAGACCCGCCAACTCGACGCCTGGGTGGCGCCCGGCACGCTGGCGTCGACCGTGATACGGCCCGGCGATCCGGCGGCGGTTGTCGCAAACACTTTCAGCCGCGGCAGTTTCGTCGCCTACGCGGTCGCCAAGGACAACCAGCAGCTGATCAATGCGCTGAATTCCGGGCTGGACGCCGTCATCGCCGACGGCACCTGGGCGGACCTGTACTGCCAGTGGGTGCCGCGGACCCTGCCGCCCGGCTGGAAACCCGGGTCCAAGGCGGCCCCGACTCCGCACCTGCCGGACTTCGCCGCGATCGCCGCGAGCCATCATCGCGAGTCGGTTGGCCCGGGCGCGCCGATGTCGACGCTGGACCAGTTGCGGGAGTCCTTCTTCGACTGGGACCTGTATCGGCAGGCGATCCCCACGCTGTTGACCGTCGGATTGCCCAACACGCTGATCCTGACGAACAGCGCCCTCGTCATCGGCCTGGCGCTGGGGATGGTGCTGGCCATCGCGGGAATGTCACGCTCACGCTTGCTGCGCTGGCCGGCGCGCGTGTACACCGACATCTTCCGCGGTCTCCCGGAAGTAGTGATCATCCTCATCATCGGGATGGGCATCGGCCCGTTGGTGGGCGGGCTGACCAACAAGAATCCCTACCCGTTGGGCATTGCCGCGTTGGGATTGATGGCCGCCGCCTACATTGGCGAGATCCTGCGCTCGGGCATCCAGAGCGTCGACGCCGGCCAACTCGAAGCCTCCCGCGCGCTCGGGTTCAGCTATCCGGCCGCGATGCGTCTGGTGGTGGTGCCGCAGGGAATACGGCGGGTGCTGCCCGCACTGGTCAACCAGGCTATCGGGCTGTTGAAGGCCTCCGCGCTGGTGTACTTCTTGGGCCTGGTCGCTCAACAGCGGGAGCTTTTCCAGGTGGGCCGGGACCTCAACGCGCAGACCGGCAGCTTGTCGCCGTTGGTGGCCGCCGGTCTCTTCTACCTGATTCTGACAATTCCGTTGACACATCTGGTGAACTACATCGACACCTGGCTTCGCCGCGGCCATGTCGCTGCCGAGCCGGACGACCACGCCGGCATGTTCACGACGAAGTTCGGCCAGGAGATCACGTGACCGCCGACACCTTGAGGCGTGCGTCAGTTTCGCTGGTTGCCAAGGACATTCACCAAACTCTTGGCGGGAATGCAGTGCTGCGCGGCGTCAATATCGAGGCCCCCGCAGGCAGCACGGTCGCCATCATCGGACCGTCGGGATCGGGCAAATCGACGCTGCTGCGCACGCTGAACCGGTTGCATGAGCCGGATAGCGGCGACATTCTGCTGGACGGACGGTCGGTGATGCGCGACGATCCCGATCGGCTCCGCCAGCGCATCGGCATGGTGTTCCAGCATTTCAACCTCTTTCCGCATCTGAGTGTGTTGAAAAACGTCGCGTTGGCGCCGTCCAAGTTGCGGCACCTGTCCCCAGACGAGGCCCGCGAGCTGGCACTGACCCAGCTGGACCGAGTTGGCCTGAAGCACAAGGCCAGTGCCCGCCCCGGCATGCTGTCAGGCGGCCAGCAACAGCGGGTCGCGATCGCCCGCGCGCTCGCGATGGCCCCGCAGGTGATGTTCTTCGACGAGGCAACCTCGGCGCTGGATCCCGAAATGGTCAAGGGAATCCTGCAACTGATCGAAGACCTCGGCGCCGACGGCATGACCATGGTGGTCGTGACGCACGAAATGGGTTTCGCGCGGTCAGCATCCGACACGGTCGTTTTTATGGATCGGGGCAAAGTCGTGGAATCCGGGCCCCCCGAGCAGATATTCGAAACCGCAAAAACCGAGCGGCTCCAGCGGTTCTTATCCCAAGTGCTATGACGGTCCCGATTAGTCGGGGTTAGGCCGGTATAGCTGCCGTGTACGCCACCCATATCGGGTTAGACTGCCGACTTATGGCGGACAGCGAATCCACCGCGCCCGAGGTGAAGGAGCTTGCGGAAGGTTTGCACCGTGCGCTGTCCAAATTGTTTTCGATCCTGCGCCGGGGGGACCCCAGCGGCGTCGTGGCCGGCGACCTCACCTTGGCGCAGCTGTCGATCCTGGTCACCCTGCTCGGTCAGGGCCCCATCCGGATGACCGACCTGGCCGCGCACGAACGGGTGCGGACCCCGACCACGACCGTGGCGATCCGCCGGCTGGAGAAGATAGGGCTGGTGAAACGCTCGCGCGACCCGTCCGACCTGCGCGCTGTACTGGTCGACATCACGCCGCGAGGACGGGCCGTTCACGCCGAGTCCCTGGCCAACCGGCATGCAGCGCTGGCCGCCATGCTCGGTCAGCTTCCCGAGTCCGACCTGAACACCCTGATGAAGGCGCTGGCCCCGCTGCAACGCCTGGCCGCTGGCGAACCGGGCCCGGCAGGAGAGCCACCGGCACGCAAGCAGGCATGAGAGCCACTGGCCCGCAACGTATTTCGTAGCATCCGTAGACTGAGGTCATGCCCACTGCACTCATCACCGGCGCGAGCGGCGGTATCGGCTCCGCCATCGCCACAGCGCTCTCGCAAACACACACCCTGCTATTGGCGGGCAGGCCCTCCGATCGGCTCGATGCCGTCGCAGAACGCCTCGGCGCCACCACTTTTCCGCTGGACCTGACCAGTACCGACGAGATCGAGGCCAGCTGCGAGATCGTGGACGAACTCGACGTGTTGGTGCACAGCGCGGGGATATCCATCCCCGGGCACGTCGCCGAGTCCAACCTCGACGAGTGGCTCGCCACCTTCGCAGTCAATGTTTTTGGCGCCGTGGAGCTTACGCTGGCGTTGTTGCCGGCGCTGCGGCGGGCCCGCGGCCAGGTGGTGTTCATCAACTCCGGTGCGGGGCGCAATGTTTCGCCGGGCATGGCCTCCTATTCTGCGAGCAAGTTCGCGGTGCGGGCCTTCGCGGACTCGTTGCGCGCAGACGAGCCGGGCCTGCGCGTGACCACCATCTACCCCGGCCGCACCGACACCGACATGCAACGGGAACTCGTCGCGTTCGAAGGCGGCGATTACGACGCGGCCGAATTCCTCAGGCCGGAGACCGTCGCCGCTGCGGTCGCCGATGCGATCGCCACGCCGCGCGACGGTCACGTCTACGAAGTGCTGCTTCGGCCCGGCCGGCGATGATCCGCGATCGCCACTAGACCGATGGTGGCGACCCGCAGCGCCCGACTGCGCCGCGCTTACGATCGCCACTAGACCGATGGTGGCGACCCGCAGCGCCCGGTCCCCCGCAAGCGGGAGGTGCCCCCAACGCGCGCTTACGATCGCCACTAGACGACCAGGTTGATCAACCGACCGGGAACCACGATCACCTTGCGCGGAGTGGCGCCGGCCAGGAACGCCTGAACCTTGTCGTCGGCCATGGCCGCGGCTTTCAGCGTGTCCTCATCGGCGTTGGCGGCCACCGTCACTCGGCCGCGCACCTTGCCGTTCACCTGCACCGGATATTCCACGGTGTCTTCGACGAGGTAGGCGGGGTCGGCCTCCGGAAATGGCCCGTGCGCCAGCGGAGTGGTGTGGCCCAGCCGTGACCACAGCTCTTCGGCCATGTGCGGGGCCAGCGGCGCGAGCATGAGCACCAGCGGCTCAACCGCCGCGCGGGGCGCGGAGTCGCGGTGCTCTTTGGTGAGGTGGTTGGTGTATTCGATCAGCTTCGCCGCGGCGGTGTTATTGCGCAGCGCCGCATAGTCTTCGGAGACTCCGGCGATGGTGCGGTGTAGCGAGCGCAGTGTGCCGGTGTCCAGCGATTGCCGGTCCGCGCCATCCCCCACCCGGGTTTCGCCGGTCTGCTCGTCGATCACCAACCGCCACACCCGCTGCAGGAAGCGGTGCGCGCCGACGACGTCCTTGGTGGCCCACGGGCGGGACGCCTCCAAGGGCCCCATCGACATCTCGTATACCCGCAGCGTGTCCGCGCCGTATTCGTCGCAGATCTCGTCGGGAGATATCGAGTTCTTCAGGCTCTTACCGATTTTCCCGAACTCCTGGAATACCTCGATTTCGCCGCCGGGGCCGGCGTAGAAGAACCTGCCGTCGCGTTCGCTCACCTCGTCCGCCGGCACGTACGACCCGCGCGAATCGGCGTAGGCGAACGCCTGGATGTAGCCCTGGTTGATGAGCCGGCGGTATGGCTCGCGCGAACTGACGTGACCCAGGTCGTAGAGCACCTTGTGCCAAAACCTCGCGTACAGCAGGTGCAGGACCGCGTGTTCGGCGCCCCCGACGTACAGGTCGACCCCGCCAGGATCCTGCGGGCCGTGCTCGGCCGGTCGCGGGCCCATCCAATAGGCCTCGTTTTCCTTGGCGCAGAACCGCTCTGAGTTGTGCGGATCGGTGTAGCGAAGTTCGTACCAGGAGCTGCCGGCCCACTGCGGCATCACGTTGGTGTCGCGGGTGTAGGGCTTCAAACCATCTCCCAGATCCAGCTCGACATGCACCCACTCGGTCGCCTTGGCCAAGGGTGGCGACGGCTCGCTGTCGGCGTCGTCGGGATCGAACAGCACCGGCGAGTAGTCGCGGACGTCGGGCAGTTCGACGGGCAGCGCTGCCTCGTCCAGCGCGTGCGGGCGTCCGTCGCCGTCGTAGACGATCGGGAACGGCTCCCCCCAATACCTCTGCCTCGCGAAAAGCCAGTCGCGCAACTTGAATTCGATGCGCGCGCAGCCCCTTCCCTCGGCGTGCAGGCGGTCGGTGATCGCTTGCTTGGCGGTCGTCACGTCCATTCCGTCGAGGTCGCCCGAGTTGACCAGAACACCGTCACCCGCGTGCGCCGACTGCGTAATATCGCCGCCGGCAATGACTTCCACGATCGGTAGACCCAACTCGTGGGCGAAGTCCCAGTCGCGCTGATCGTGGCCCGGGACTGCCATGATCGCTCCGGTGCCGTAGCCGGCCAGCACGTAGTCGGCGATGAAGATGGGCACCGGTTCTCCGTTGGCCGGGTTGGTGGCGTAACTGCCCAGGAAGACGCCCGTCTTCTCCTTGCTCTCCTGGCGTTCGAGGTCTGACTTCGCACCGATCGCGCGGCGGTAGGCGGCGACGGCCTCAGCCGGCGTTGCGGCACCGTACGTCCAGCGCGGGTCGGTGCCGTCGGGCCAGGCGGTGCCGGCCAGTTCGTCGACCAGGTCGTGCTCGGGGGCCAGCACCAGATACGTCGCGCCGAACAGCGTGTCGGGCCGGGTGGTGAACACCTCGATATCGACAGCATCGCCGTCGTTCTTGCTCGCCGAGAACAGCGCCTGCGCGCCGGTCGAGCGACCGATCCAGTTGCGCTGCATGGTCTTTACCTGCTCGGGCCAATCCAGTACATCGAGGTCATCGAGCAGCCGGTCGGCGTAGGCGGTGATGCGCATCATCCACTGCCGCAGCCGTTTGCGGAATACCGGGAAATTGCCGCGGTCGCTGCGACCGTCGGCGGTGACCTCTTCGTTGGCCAGCACCGTGCCCAGCCCTGGGCACCAGTTCACCATCGAGTCGGCCCGGTAGACCAGTCGGTGGCCGTCGATCACGTCGGCCCGCTCCCCCGCCGACAGCCCGGCCCAGTCCCGTCCGTCGCCGAGACGACGTGCGCCCGAATCGAACTCGGCGATCAACTGGGCGATCGGGCGCGCCTTGTTGGCCGCGGTGTCGAACCAGGCGTTGTAGATCTGCAGGAAGATCCACTGAGTCCATTTGTAGAACTCGACGTCGGTGGTGGAGAAGCTGCGCCGGCTGTCGTGGGCCAGGCCCAGCCGGCCCAGCTGGCGCTTGAAGTTGACGATGTTGGCCTCGGTCCTGGTGCGCGGGTGCGTGCCGGTTTGCGCCGCGTATTGCTCGGCCGGCAGCCCGAAGGAGTCAAAGCCCAACGCGTGCAGCACGTTATGGCCGGTCATCCGGAAGTACCGGGCGTAGACGTCGGTGGCGATGTATCCCAGCGGGTGGCCGACGTGCAGTCCATCACCTGACGGGTAGGGGAACATGTCCTGCACGAACAGCTTGTCGTCGGGCACCGGGGTCCCGTCGGCCGGCGCCAGATCGCCGACCGGGTTGGCCACGTTGAACGTCCCGAGCTTCGCCCAGTTCTCCTGCCACGCGCTTTCGATCCGGCCCGCCAGCGCCGCAGTGTAGCGATACGGTGGCGCATCGGAGTCCGGCGCGGCGGCACCGGGAACGCCGCCGGGCGCAGTGGTCGGGGATTCGGTCACCTGAACAGGGTATAAGGGAACCCCGGCGGGCCCGGCGGGCCACAGGTTGGTCTCGGTTCAGTTGCGCACCGATCAGAGCTTCATCCCAGCTCGGTTTCGGCCCTGTTCAGCGTGTTTGACCTCTGGTTACAGTCGGCCTCTAACCACGTGGGGCCGAGCCATTGGGAAGGATCACGCAGATGATTCAGATCGCCCGTACGTTGCGGGTACTCGCCGGGGGTCTGGCCGCCGGCGCGATCGGTGTCACGACATTCGCGGCCGCCACCGCATCGGCTGATCCCGTGGTTCCCGCGCCGCCGCCGGCACCAGCCGTCGCTGCGCCGGCGCCGGCGAACATCGTCGCCGCCCCCGGGCAGGCGCCCGGCAACAGGTTGCTCGCCGCTCCCCCGGCGGCGAATCCATACACGCCGCCGAATGCCGCGGCCGCGCCGGCCGTGCCGGTAGCGCCCGCGCCCGCGGCGGCCACGCCCGCGGCTCCCACGCAGGCCCCGGCCGTGTCGGGCACGATCCGTGACTACCTGCAGTCGAAGGGCGTCAAGCTCGAGGCGCAAAAGCCCCAGGGATTCAAGGCGCTCGACATCACCCTGCCGGTTCCCCCGCGATGGACCCAGGTGCCCGACCCCAATGTGCCCGACGCGTTCGCTGTGATCGCCGACCGGCGCGGGGCCAGCGTTTACTCGTCAAACGCGCAGGTGGTGGTGTACAAGCTGGTCGGGAACCTCGATCCGAAAGAAGCCATCACCCACGGCTTCGTCGACAGCCAGCAACTGCTCGCGTGGCAGACCACGAACGCCTCGATGGCTGACTTCGGCGGCTTCCCGTCGTCGGTGATCGAGGGCACCTACCGCGACGGCGACATGCTGCTCAACACCTCGCGGCGCCACGTCATTGCGACATCCGGACACGACAAGTACCTGGTGTCGCTGTCGGTGACCACCGACCGTGCGGTGGCGGTCGCGGATGCGCCGGCCACCGACGCGATCATCAACGGCTTCCGCGTGACCGCGCCGGGAACCGTCTCCCCCGCCCAAGGGCCCGGTGCGTCACCGGTCGGCATCCCCGCTCAGGCGGCGGCCCCGGTCGGGCTTCCCCCGCAGACGGCAGCGGCGGCGCCGGTGGGCACTCCCGCCCAGACGGCGGCAGCGGCGCCGGTCGGACTTCCCGCTCAGCCGGCCCCGCCCTACCCGGCGGCCGGCTCCCGGCCGGCGCCCAACCTGCTGACGATGGTGCCCGGGCTGCCGCCGCTGCCGAACTTCTCGTTCCTGCAGCACTAACAAGCCCCGTCGAGCCCGCCGCGCGGGCGCATGGCCGGGCTCGTATTGTGAGGCAATGGTGATCGCGGGGTTGGTGTGCATGTGTGCGGCGGTGGCCTCCGCCGGGTTCGGGGCCTGGTCGCTTTCCCACAATCAGGCCGCTGACGGCGCCACCACCCAGCTCGCGCTCCGCGCCATGGCGCCCACGCAGTTGGCGGCCGCGGTGATGTTGGCCGCCGGCGCGGCGGTCGCCCTGGCCGCCGCAGCCCCCACCGCTCTGGTCTTGCTGATCGTCTGTGTTGCCGGCGCGCTCGGCACGCTGGCCACCGGGTCGTGGCAGAGTGCGCGCTTCGCGCTGCGCCGGGAAGCGGCGGCGGCCGCCGGTTGCGCCGGCGGCTGCGCCGTGTGCACGCAGTCCTGCAGCTAGCTATCGTCCTGCTGTTCTGCGGGTCGAAAAAGAGCCTGGCGTCGGGACTTCCGATGGCGCTCGTGCTGTTCCCGGCGGCCATGGTCGGTTTGACCATGTTGCCGCTGATGATCTTTCACCAAATCCAGTTGGTGGTCTGTGCGGTGATCGCCGGCAGGGTCGGACGGGATGCCGACCGAACCGGCTAAGGGCCTTCGGCGCGCGCAGTCGGCGTCCCGGATGCGGGGGAGGGACCCTAGTTTCGGCTCACATCAATCGGGTGGGTCGCCAGCAACGACAGCGGCAGCGGCTGGCGACGCAGCACCTGCCCCCACAGATCGGCCCTCGGGCCGAACAGAACGTCGGATGGCAACGCGGACAACACAATCCAGTCGTCGCGTTCGATCTCGCCCTCGAGCTGGCCGATGGTCCAGCCGGAGTATCCGGCGAAGATCCGCACCCCCTCCACCAGCGGGGCGATCAGGTCGGGCTCGGCGTCCAGGTCGACCATCACTATCCGGCCGTCCACATGCCGCAGGCCCGGCACGCCTTGCGGGTCGGCGCCGATCCGCAACGCCGCGAGACACAGGGCCGCGTCACGCTTGACCGGACCACCGATGAACATGGTCTTCGGTTTGGCCGACAGTTTGGCCCACTGGGGCAACACGTTGTACACCGCGGTCTCGCTGGACCGGTTGAGCACGACACCCAGTGTGCCGCCGTCGTTGTGCTCGACGATGTAGATCACGCTGCGCCGAAACGTCGGCTCGAGGAGATCGGTGTTGGCAAGCAGGAGAGTGCCCGCGCGAACCCGCTGCGCGGCGGGTGCGACGTAGTCCTCGGGATCTTCGGGCGGCATCACACCATCATCGCACCTTCGCATCGCCGCCCGGGGCAATCGAGCGTGGCCGGCCAACAATATTTGTAGTGTTGCGGCGGCTTTGTACTCTGGGGACCGCGGCCATCCCGCCAGCCCCCGATCGTGGAAGTCGGTCCTGTGATTCAACCCCGGACGCACTCGCGCGCATCCACCGACCTGTGGCGGTCGGTGCGCAACATGCCGGATTTCTGGCGACTGCTGCAGGTGCGCATGGCAAGTCAGTTCGGCGACGGTCTGTTCCAGGCGGGGCTGGCCGGGGCGCTGTTGTTCAACCCGGATCGCGCCGCGGACCCCATGGCCATCGCGCGCGCGTTCACGGTGCTGTTCTTGCCCTACTCGCTGCTGGGACCGTTCGCCGGCGCTCTGATGGACCGCTGGGATCGACGGCTGGTGCTCGTCGGCGCCACGGCGGGCCGTCTGATTCTCATCGCGGGCATCGGCACCATCCTGGCCGTGCGCGCCGGCGACATGCCGCTGTTGATTGCGGCCCTGTTCGCCAACGGCTTGGCCCGGTTCGTCGCGTCCGGACTGTCGGCGTCCCTGCCCCACGTGGTGCCGCGTGAGCAGGTGGTGACGATGAACTCGGTGGCCACTGCGTCCGGTGCCGTCGCGGCCTTCCTCGGGGCCAACTTCATGCTCGTGCCCCGCTTCTTCGTGGGCGCCGGCGATGAGGGCGCCTCGGTGATCATCTTCATTACCGCGATTCCCGTCTCGGTCGCGTTGCTGTTGTCGCTGCGGTTCGGCTCCCACGTGCTGGGCCCCGACGACACGAAGCGGGCGATCCACGGATCGGTTGTCTATGCGGTGATCACCGGCTGGATGCACGGCGCGCGCACGGTGGTGCAGAGCCCGACGGTCGCGGCCACCCTGTCGGGCCTGGCCTCTCATCGGATGGTGGTCGGGATCAACTCGCTGGTGATGCTGTTGCTGGTCCGCCACCTGCCCGGTCCGGCGGCGGGCGGCCTGGGCATCGCGTTGGTGTTCTTCGCCGCCGCCGGCCTCGGGGCCTTCCTGGCCAACGTGTTGACGCCGTCGGCGGTGCGCCGCTGGGGGCGTTACGCCACGGCGAACGGCGCGCTGGTCGCGGCCGCGATCATCCAGCTCCCCGGCGCCCTGCTGCACCTTCCGGTGATGGTGGTGTGCGGCTTCTGCCTCGGCGTGGCCGGTCAGGTGGTCAAGCTGTGCGCCGACTCCGCGATGCAGATGGACGTCGACGACGCGCTGCGCGGACACGTGTTCGCGGTGCAGGATGCGCTGTTCTGGGTGGCATTCATCGTCGCGATCACCGTGTCCGCGGCCTTGATTCCCGACGACGGGCGCGCGCCGGCGTTTGTGCTCTTCGGGTCGGTGCTGTACCTGGTCGGGCTCGCGATGCACAGCGTCATCGGCCGCCGCGGCCAGCCGGCCAACGATCGCTAAGGTACATACGTGACCGCTGCCGAGCCGATGGTGGCCGACCTGCGCGCCGAAAGCGACGACCTCGACGCGCTGGTGGCGCCACTGCCGGCCGGCCGCTGGGCGGATCCGACGCCCGCGCCGGGCTGGACCATCGCCCACCAGATCGGACACCTGTTGTGGACCGACCGGGTTGCGCTGACCGCCGTCACCGACGAGGCGGAATTCGCCGAAGCGCTGAAGGCGGCCCAGGAAGATCCGGCCGGATTCGTCGACGCGGGTGCCGAGGAACTGGCGGCCGTGGCGCCGGTCGAACTGCTCGCCGACTGGCGCGCAACCCGCGCGCGGCTGCACGAGGCCCTGCTGAGCGTGCCCGACGGCCGCAAGCTGCCGTGGTTCGGGCCGCCGATGAGCGCGGCGTCGATGGCGACGGCCCGGCTGATGGAGACGTGGGCGCATGGACTTGACGTCGCCGACGCCCTCGGCGTCAAGCGACCCGCCACCGAGCGGCTGCGGTCGATCGCGCACATCGGGGTGCGCACGCGCGATTACGCGTTCGTCATCAACAACCTGACTCCGCCGACCGACCCGTTCCTCGTCGGGCTGCGCGGACCCGGCGGCGACACCTGGTCCTGGGGCCCGACGGACGCCGCGCAGCGGGTCACGGGCTCCGCCGAGGACTTCTGCTTCCTGGTGACCCAGCGGCGTCCGCTGGGCGTCCTCGACATCACAGCGCACGGACCCGATGCCCAGCGGTGGCTGGAGATCGCGCAAGCCTTCGCCGGCCCGCCCGGCCCCGGTCGATGAGCGCGCGAGCGCGAAGAGAGCCGGGGCCATCCCACCACGCCCCGGTCGATGAGCGCGTGAGCGCGAAGAGAGCCGGGGCGATCCCACCACGCCCCGCTCGATGAGCGCGTAAGCGGGCCTACAGGCCGCCCGCCTGCGGGTTGAGCTTGTGAAACCAGGCGAGGTGGTAGTTCGCCGACACCAAATCTCCGGTCGCGGCGCCTTCGGCGGCCGCCAGCAGCAGGCAGTTGAGCAAGAGCGCCGGATCGATGTTCGGGTACTGGATCAAGAGCTGATAGCGCGCGGTATCAAGATGCACTCTGAGCAAGTCGACCTCTTCTGCGGCGACGCCGGTTTCGGCGGCAGCGGCCCTGGCCAACGTGTGCACCATCCGCGGCAACCCGTCCCGCCAGTGCGTGGCCTGGCTCAACTCCCATCCGAGGTCGTCCACCTCGGGCAGCTCGCGGGGCTGCGTTGAGGACTTCGTCTCGGCGAAGTCATCCAGCCAGCCCAGGGAGTCCCCGGGAGCGTAGCTGCGGCTGCGCCGGGTCTCGCCGATGAGGGCGGTCACTTTGCCGCTGCGTCGCTCGGGTTCCAACAACCGCACGCCCTCCGGAAGCGCGATGCCGGGCGGTATCCAGCCGTGGGCGAAGTCGGTGACCAATATCGTGGTGCCGCCGCGGTCGCCGATCGCCCAATTCAGGCGCGGCTCTTGGTGAACCACGAACGCGAGGAGGCGCTGCAACCGTTCGTCGTCCGATTCGCTGGTGTCCGCGGCGGCCGGGGTTTCCTCAACGGGCTCGGGTGGTGGCGCCGTAGTGGCCTCACCGGACGCTCGATGCCTGCCCTTCCACGCTTCGGGCTCGTCCTCCTCGGCGGCGCTTTCGCCCAGCACCGGATCCTCGCGCTCGCCCGCGATGGCTTCCCGAAGCTCGGGGCCGGCGTCCGTGACCGCGGGGATGATTTGCGTCTTCTCGAGATCGGCGCCGTCGAGGCTTTCGGCGCGCGGCTCAGCCTTCGCTGCGTGCACATGACGAACCGCCGACTCGACCCGCCGCACCGCGCGCGCCCGGGCCTCCTCGATGACCCTGGCTTCTTCTCCCCGTCGGACGAAGTCGGGCATTTCCGCCAGCCGGATCTTTCTGAGCTCGTCGTTGGCGCTTCTGGCGATCCGCTGCAGGTCGTCCTTCAGATACTCTGCGACAGTGGCAGTTTCGGCGGTGGGTGCGGACAATTCGGCAGGCCAGAGGCCGCCCGTCACCCACGGGGTGCAGTCCACGGGAGAGCTGAAGGCTGGAATCGTCAGCGATTCCCGGGTAGCTCTCCGGAGGCGCTGGCGCGCCGTTATCCGACCGAAGATCGCCACTGGCCAAGCCTACCGGCATCCGTCGGCCCGTCCATTCAGTCGGTGAATTGTGCAGCTGCGACGGCCTGGGTAGCGTGGGGACATGGCTGACTCTGCGCTGCAGCAGCAACTCGACGAGGTGCGCGCCCTGCTGGCTCGCGCGCGAGAGTTGTTCGGCCTCAATCCCGTGGAACCGCCCACCGACATCGCACCCGATCCCGACAGCGCCAAGACGTGGCTGATTTAGGCGCGGCGCCGCAACTTGTGCGCCAGCAGCTTTTCGATAGCCGCGTCGAGATCGTGGGGTGTCGGAACCTCCGTCGACGGGGTATGGCCCGCCGCCACGATCTCGTTGCGAACTTCCAGTAACGCTTTGAGGCACGACACGTCGGCGGTCAACAAGATTCCCTGCGCCAGGGTTTCGGCGTCGGTTTCCATCGCCTCTTCACTCAGCGCGACGCTGTGCATGTACCCGCCGCGGCAGGAGCGGACGAGGATGTGACCGCTCGGGTGGACGGTGTCGAAGGCGGGATTGGCGTCCGTCACCCACCCCCGTCAACGATGCCGCCGAGATGTCGTGCCGCTTCTTGCT
The DNA here is from genome assembly GCF_035506235.1 of Mycobacterium sp. GTDB lineage: Bacteria > Actinomycetota > Actinomycetes > Mycobacteriales > Mycobacteriaceae > Mycobacterium. The sequence continues at coordinate 37,060 of NZ_DATJPU010000140.1, read as the reverse complement.
CGTGCTCTTCCCACATCGCCGCCGACGCAATCAGTTTTTCCGCCATATCGGCGTGGTCGTCGGCTTGCTGCTCGTAGCACTGACGTCGCAGCTCAAGCAGTTCGCGCCCGGCATCGCGCAGTTCGCCGAAGATGGGCCCGAGCGAGTCCAGGCTTTCCTGGATCGCCGCGTGCGATGACGGAACCGTGCGCAAGTAATCGGAGGTCTCCTGATGATGCGCAGCGGCTTGACGTAAGTGCGCGGGCACCACACGGATTGGATCTGCCATCTGCTCTCTCCTACTCGCTGCGCCGCCGGGGAAGGCCGGCGTCATCACTATTGTCAGGTGGTCGACGTCGCCGCCGGCCCGGTGGGTGTCGGTGTGTGCGGCTCGGCCGGCGGGTTCGCGGGCGCGGCCTTCGCCGGTGGGTGCTCCCAGCCTAGAAAGTTCGGTCCGCTCACGGTGCCGATGCGCTGAATCTGGCCGTCGAGAAGGGCCTTTTCATGGCCGAGGGCAAGCGCGTGACGGTCGGTGAGGATGCCGATGTCACCGGGCGCCGTTTCCAGTGGGTCGACGGGGTTGGTCACCGCCGTTCCCGGTTGGGGGATGGTAATTCCCTGCTGCTGGAAGGCATCTGGGATCGATGCGCCGCCGACGGCGGCCTGGATCGCCGCGGCCAGCTGTGGGCTGGCGGCCGTCACCGTATCGCCGTCGGGCAGGGTCACCACCATTGGGCCCACCGGCGGCGATTCGGATTGGTTCGTTGCGACGTCATCTGCGTGGGGCTTGTCGTCGTCGCCGGAGCGTTCGTCGGGGCCGTCTCCGGGGTCCGGGTCATGGGATCCGAGCGGCGCCTCCCGGCCGATGTCCTGCAGGCCGGGCAACGGCAGGCCGCCGAGCCCGCCGAGACCCGGTATCGGCGCCCCGCCGAAGCCGGGAATGGATGGCGTCGCCGGCGCTGTGGGTATCGCAGGCGCCGCCGGAGCCGGGGTGCTGGCCACGGGGGAGGGTCCGGGCAGATCCCCGGTGGGCTGGCCGGGGTCGTCGGCCCACATCGAATCCAGCGGGTCGATTTCGGGATCGCCGGCCGGTTCCTGGGTCGCGCCAGCGGATGCGGCGGCCGCGGGCGGGCGCCCGTCGGGGCCGTTCTTGGAGGCGTCGTACAGCGACGTCCACGCGGCCATCAGGGCCGATTTCGACGTGTCGTCCAGGCTGGCGTTCAGGACGACCGCGCGGATGTCCTTGAGCTTGCAGATGAGGAACCGTTGGAAATCACGCGCCCCGGCCGGGGTGTCGAGGTCCGATCGCGTCAGGACCGCGGCTTCGGTCTCGCGCTGCAACTTGGTCAGCGCTTCTCGGCCCTCGACGGCCTTGAGGTGGGCGTTCAGGATCGCGGTGATCACTTGCATGTCGAGCTGAGAGCTGACCGAATTCTGTTGCGCCAGAGCAGCTTCGGCATCCATCATGGCTTCGGCGGCCTCGCCCTGGTCTCGGTCTGACCCGGGTGCACCCGGCGCTCCGGCCGGCGGACCTGCCGCCGCCGCGGCGCCGAAGAGGTTCGAATGCTCCTGGCGGATCTTGCGCACGATCGCATCGAGTTGTTGCGGCCCGGTGGTGGGCGTGATCACCGCAGCCACCTCATCCGGTGCCAAACCCGCCTGCCACGCGTTCGGATCGCCGGTGCGCTCCCGGACGTATCTGATCGTGTTGATCAGCTCGTCGTACGTCGACATCGGTGTCGCGACCCCTCCATGCCGGGCGACAGTACCCAGGCACGTTCGCACCGACAATTCACCCCGTCGCGCCTGTGAACCATCGATCCGGCGTGGTTGGTGGCTAGCCCGCGGGGACGGCGTACTGTGCGCGCAGCCCTTCCAGGACAGCCTTTTTCGCGCGATCGAGTTCGCGGGCATCGGCCACCACCCTCGCGATTTCGCGTTGCTTGTCCATCAGAAACCTGTGCAGTTCGCGCGCCCCCATGGGGGTGTCGATGGCAAGGTCCGCGCGGTCCGTGGCGGCGCGGTCGATCTCCTCGGCGATCGCGTCGAGTCGCCTGACACTCTCACGGGTCGCGGCATGGGCGCTGGCGAGCACCCCCGCCAGCACGCGGTCGGCATCGGAGGCGGCGCTGTGCCGTCCGGCCAGCGCTGACTGCCGCGCCTGCATGGCGCCCAGCGAGGGCCCGGCTTGTTCCGGCGTGGATTCGTTGCTCGTCATTGCGGCCGCCGAATCGCAATGTTGCTGCCCAGTCGACTGATTCGCACCGAAGCGCCCGGGTAGGGCGCTTCGACAACCAGGTTGTTGCCGATCGCCATCTGCACGTGTCCGGCGTGGGGGAAGACGAGGTCGCCCGGCCGGACGAGCGAACGGGCGACCGGCAGACCGTCGTTGATCTGCTGATAGGTGGTGCGGCCCAGGTGAACGCCCGCCTGCGCATAGGACCACTGGACCAACCCGGAACAGTCGAACTGGTCGGGCCCGGTCGCACCCCATACGTATGGGCGCCCCAGTCGCGACAACGCCGCGCGCACGGCGATCGCGGCGCGGCCGCTCAGCGCGGGCAGGCCGGGAACGCGGTGGTGTATCAGCCGGTACCGCAGCGCCCGCAGGGCCGTGGAGTGCCGTCGCGCCTTCAGGCGGGCCGCCAGGACGTGCGCCCGCTGGGCGCGCAGCCGGGCCACGCGACGGCGCATCGCCTCGCGCTGGGCCAGCGGCGTCATGGCAATCGCGGAAGTCCCCGCGGTATCGGCGCGGGCGTGGTCGACCACCGATTTGGTCAGCTCGCGGGCGTCGGCGCGATCCTCGTGGGCGACGGCGATGACGCGGGCAGCGTCGGCATCCGTGCGCGCCGCCGATTGCAGGCGGTGTTCGCCGCGGTCCGTCGCGAGCCGGTAAACGGCATGTGCGACACCGCTATTCAGGCCGCTGCCTCGTTGCAGCAATCCGCGGTAATGCGCGGTGGCCGCCTCCAGCGTCGGCGGCCTCGTGGTACCGGCAAAGAGTCGATGAGCGCGGCTCAGCACCTCGATTTCGCTTTCGGTCACCGCGCCTCCTCGCCGCCGTCGCGATCTGGCTGGTCCCTCGGCGCCTCGACCGCCTCGGTGAAGGCGCGAACGCGGGGGAGCGCCCCCGCAGGGATGACGCCCCGGTTGCGGATGTCCCACATTTCGTCGGTGCCGACCCCGACGAGGGCCGCGATGACCGTCTCCGGCAACGGCGACCGCACGCACGCGCGATCGAAGCGCGCGCTCAAGCTGGCGGGCATCCGTTTCAGCAGGGCCGTGCGCGTCGCCTCGAGCGCCTGCAGGTGCTCCATGAGCCGGCCCGTCGAGTCGGCGCCGGCGTTGACGGCCACCCGCCAGGAGCTGGCGGCCAGCATCTCCGCCTTCACGCATTGAGCGATCACAGACAGAATATACGTCTCATATTCGTTTGATGTCGTCGCCGGCAGCCGATCGATGACGGATTTGAGGGCATCCAGTTGCGCTTCGGCGTAGCCTTCCAGCACTTCCGTATCGCTGTGACGGTCGACCACCACCGCGCCGGCGGACCGGGCGGGCCTGGTGTCGACCGGCTGCGCGGCCATCAGCCGGGCCAATTCGGCATCCGGGTCGGCGGCCACCAGCAGCCGGGAGTAAGTGCCCGGCGGCAGGCCCAGCCCGTTCTCAACCTTCTGAACTGTGCTTTTGTGGGGCTTGCGAGCACCGCGTTCGAGGAAGCTCAGCCCCATGATGCTGACGCCCGTCGCGGCGGCCAGCTCCGCAAGCGACCAGTCGCGTGACTCACGCAACGCGCGGATGGCCGCGCCGGCCGATTCACGGCTCACCGCACGCTCCGGCCATAGGCCGGATATTACACAAGACGCGGGCTTACCCAGCCGATATACGTTTTAATCTCGTTTCGCTTGCGCTCGGCCGCCATACGTGTATACGATTTCGCCTACGTTTCACCGCCGGACAAGGAGACCGACATGGGGCACCCCTGCGCAGCCAACCCGGAACTGTGGTTCGGCTATCCCGACGACGACGGTGGTGACGGCGCCGCGAAGGCGCGCGCCTACGAGCGGTCCGCCACCGAGGCGCGGATCCAGTGCCTGCGCCGCTGCCCGCTGGCACAGCAGCGCCGGTGCGCCCAGCACGCCATCACGCACCGCGAGGAGTACGGCGTCTGGGCCGGCGTCAAGCTGCCCGGCGGCCAGTACCGCAAGCGCGAGCAGCTCGCCCGCGCCCACGACGTCCTGCGCCGGATCGCCGGCGGCGAGATCAACTCACGGCAGCTGCCCGAGAACGCGGCCCTGTTGGAACGTCACGAGCTTGATGCGATTCCCGTCGCCGCAGTGGTGTTGCACCTGCCGACCGCACAACTCGGGCCCCGTTCGGCCGCCTGACCTTCGGTCATCGTCGCGACGGCAGTTTGCTGACCCTGCCGACGGGGTAGACGGGCTTGGCACGAAAGAGTCCGTCGACCCCGAGGCGCTTCCATGACGTTCGACCTGACACCGACGGCAGCACAACACGACCTGGCCCGGCGCACCCACGAATTCGCCGAAGAAGTGATCCGCCCCGTGGCCCTCCACTACGACCAGCGCCAGGAGTTTCCCTGGCCGGTGCTGGAGGAGGCGGCCCGGTGCGGCTTCTACAGCCCGCTGTTCTATCGTGACCTGATCGGTGACCCGACCGGCATTTCGCTACCGATGTTATGGAGGAGCTCTTCTGGGGCTGCGCCGGAATCGGATTGGCGATCGTCATGCCCGCGCTGGCGCTGTCGGCGATCGGTCAGGCCGCGTCGCCGGAGCAAATGCTCGAGTGGGCGCCCGAATGTTTCGGAACCCCAGGCGATGTCAAGCTCGCCGCCCTGGCGATCTCCGAGCCCGAGGGCGGCAGCGACGTTCGGAATCTGCGCACTCGCGCGCGCCGCGACGGTGACGACTGGATCATCGATGGCCACAAGATGTGGATCGGCAACGGCGGCATCGCCAACCTGCATGTGGTGAACGCGGTCGTCGACGAGGAACTCGGACACCGCGGCCAGGCGCTGTTCGTGGTGCCCGGCGGAACACCGGGGCTGAAACTGGTTCGAAAACTCGACAGGCTGGGTTGCCGGGCGTCCCACACCGCCGAGTTGCTGTTCGAAGGGGTGCGCGTTCCGGGAGCCAATTTACTTGGCGGAGAAGAGAAGCTCGAACACAAGCTCGCCAAAGCCCGCGAGGTGTTGGCCGGTGGAAAGCGGTCCGGCTCGGCGACGCTGGGCACCTTCGAGCAGACCCGCCCGATGGTCGCAGCCCAGGCGATCGGGATCGCCCGCGCCGCACTGGAGTACGCGACGTGGTACGCCACGGAGCGAGAGGCCTTCGGCGGCCCGATCATCGACAACCAGGGCATCGCGTTCCCGCTGGCGGAGCTGGCCACTGAGATCGACGCCGCCCGGCTGCTGACCTGGCGCGCCTCCTGGATGGCCGCCAACAACGTCCCCTTCGAGCGCGGCGAGGGCTCGATGTCGAAACTCGCCGCCAGCGAGGTCGCCGTGAAGGCCACCGAACGCGCCATCCAAACGATGGGCGGCTGGGGCTACATCACCGACCACCCGGTGGAGAAGTGGTATCGGGATGCCAAGCTGTACACCATCTTTGAGGGCACCAGCGAGATTCAGCGGATGGTCATCTCCAACGCGCTGGGCGCCACGGTGGGCAGCCCGCCGCTGCATGTGGTCATCGAGCCGATCGGCGGTCCGCTGAATCGGATTTTCGGTCGCGGCACCCCCCTGCGATCCCGCGCCGCCGAGGCTGCGCTGTCGATGCAGGATCGCGTCCCCGGACCGGTCATGCGGCTGGCGATGAAGGTGCTGCGGCCGCCGGGCAGGTGAGGCCCCCGACGAGGCGTAGCGTCGGGCGGGTGAGCAACCTCGAGACCGCGCCGGTCGAAGTCGCTTGCAACACGTCACGGGCCACCGGTATCGAGGTTCTACATCCGCGAGAGGTCCCGCTGGGCGGCCCGAGGGCGATGCGGGTGCAGCGCACCCTTCCGCAACGACAGCTCTCGCTGATCGGCGCCTGGTGCTTCATCGACCACTATGGCCTCCCCGAAGGCCCGGTGCGCGCGCGCATGGACGTCCCGCCTCATCCGCACACCGGACTGCAGACCGTGAGTTGGTTGTTCAGCGGGGGAGTGGAGCACCGCGACAGCGCCGGCGTCCATGCCGTGGTCCGGCCGGGCGAGCTGAATCTGATGACGGCGGGCGCGGGCATCTGTCACTCCGAGGTGTCCATCGAATCGGATGCCGTTTTGCACGGGGTGCAGTTGTGGGTGGCCCTGCCCGATTCCGACCGCGACACCAGCCGCGGTTTCGCTCACTATGCGCCCGCGCCGATTTCGCTGCCGGGGGCGGTGGCACGCGTGTTTCTCGGGGAGCTGGCCGGTAGCCGCTCGCCGGTGCGCACCTTCACCACGCTGCTCGGCGCCCAGCTCGACCTGGAGCCGAACGCCGCGCTGGACATCGCCGTCGATCCGGGATTCGAACACGGCGTGCTCTGCGACGCGGGGCCCGTCGCGCTGGGCGAGGCTACCCTGGCGGTCGCCGACCTCGGCTACCAGGGACCCGGCGATTCGACGCTGCACCTGCGCAACACCGGTGACCGGCCGGCGCGGGTCGTGCTGCTGGGCGGGACACCGTTCGCCGAACAGTTGGTGATGTGGTGGAACTTCGTCGGGCGCAGTCACGACGAGATCGTCGGCTACCGCCGATTGTGGGAGGACGCCGACGACCGCTTCGGTGCCGTCACGGGCTACCGCGGTCCGGTCACGCGACTGCCCGCCCCGCCGCTGCCGACCACCCGGCTGCGGCCTCGACCGATCCCTCAACCAAAGGAGCACCGATGACCGCCGACAAGACCGGCGCCCCCACCACCGTCACCGCGGAGGAGGGTCGTTACACCATCGCCGTCGACGGCAAAACCGTCGGCCTCGCCGACTTCGCCGATCGGGGCGACCAGCGCGTCTTCTACCACACCGAGATCGACCCCGCGTACGGCGGGCGCGGCCTGGCCACCATCCTCGTAAAGGAGGCGCTCGACGCGGCACGCGACGATGGCAAGCGCGTCGTCCCGGTGTGCTCCATGGTGGGCACGGTGCTCAAGAAGCACCCCGAGTTCGATGACATCACCGACCCCGTCACCGCCGACGTGCACCGGTGGCTGCGGTCCTAGCCGGCCCGCTCACTTGCCGGTGCGCTCGCGGTGCTTGCACCCGGGCCAGCAGCAGGGCCGGCGCTTGCCTTCCTCCAATTCCTCCTGGGTCCGGCGAATGCGCCGCTTTCGGGTCGTGTCCTGTTTGGCGTCCTCCACCCAGCAGATGAACTCGTTGCGCGCCAGGGGTGTGATGTCCTGCCAGGCCACCAGCGCCGTGGAGTTGGCGGTCAGCGCCGCACGCAGATCTGCCGGCAGTCGGTGCACCACTCCGCCGGGGACTCGGTTGCTGCTCACCGGGCTAGGGTAAGGCGATCCAGCCAGAGGAGGCAGCATTGAGCGAGCACGAAGTGCGGATGATCGTCTTGTCGACCGACGACCTGGACGAGTCGATCCGCTTCTACAGCGAGACCCTCGGAATGCCGCTGAAGTTCCGCGATGGAGCCCACTTCGCCGCCCTCGACGGCGGGGCGGTGACTCTCGCGCTCGCGACCGCGGTGGACCACCCCATACCCGGGCAGGTCGTCGTCGGTATCAAGACCGCTGACGTCGACGCCGCCGCGAAGGCCGTCGAGGCCACCGGCGGCGGCATCGTGAAGGGCCCGTACGACGACGCACATGAGCGGCGCGCCGTGGTCTACGACAACAAGGGCAACGGCTTGGTCTTCTACAGCCCGCTGGCTCGCTGAACTACGTTCGACCACAAGCCTTTCGAAACCAGTCGGCATCTTGCCGCTGTCCACACCGATAGGCGACATTCAAATCCGGTGGCGCATGCGATACCGCATTCACGGACCGAGTGGTGATGCGCGCGATCCCATCCTGGTCTGCCGTGCCGGGAACCACGGCGACCGAGCGGCCGCCGATTCCCGACTCATCACACCGGCTCATCACCACAGTGGGCGAAGGGGGACTTGAACCCCCACGTCCCGAAGGACACTGGCACCTGAAGCCAGCGCGTCTGCCATTCCGCCACTCGCCCGGAAAAACAACCGATGGACCATACCACTGTAATAGCCGTCCGCCCCAATCGCCGTGGCGGGACGGGACCGCCGGTCACGCCTGCCGCGACCGGGCCGCGGCGGGCTGAGCTGCACGGATGCGATTCTCAGAGTTCCGCGGTGCCGCGGCGTCGCGGTGTCCCGATACCATGCTGGAGTGACCCAACACGTGGGCGGTCCGTTTGCCTCGCGCCCGCGACACACGACGGCAGCTGCGGGCGAGCGCTGACGGATGAGTAGCCAAAGGGGGCTCGTTCAGCGCATCGAGCGCAAGCTCGAGGCGACGGTCGACAACGCGTTCGCCCGGGTGTTCGGCGGATCGATCGTGCCGCAAGAGGTTGAAGCGCTATTGCGCAGGGAAGCCGAGGACGGGGTACGCGCGCTGCAAGGGAATCGTCTTTTGGCCCCCAACGAATACATCATTACCCTCGGTATGCACGACTTTGCGAAGGTGGGAGCCGACACGGATCTCACGTCGAACGCTTTCGCGAGGTACTTGGCCGACTATATCTATGAACAGGGGTGGCAAACGTATGGTGATGTGGTCGTCCGGTTCGAGCAGTCGTCGAGCCTGCATACCGGTCAGTACCGCGCCCGCGGTGCTGTCAATCCCGATGTCGAGCCCCGCCCGATCGCCATCCATCGCCTCCGGCCACAATCAGATCACGCGTTCGGCGCAGAACGAGGAGTAGCAGCAATGACTGACAATTCGAGCTACCACGGGGGTCAGGGGCAGGGCAGGCCCGGCGACGAGTATTACGACGACCGTTACGGGCGCCCGCAAGAAGAACCGCGCGGCCAGGAGCCGCAGGGCGGACCGGAGCCCCGAGGCGGCTACCCGCCCGAGCAAGGCGGCTACCCACCGCCTGGGGGCTATCCGCCACCTCGTCAGCCGGAGCAGGGCGGCTACCCGCCACAGGGCGGCTATCCCGAGCAGGGCGGCTACCAAGAGCAGCAGCGGGGGGGCTACCCGGAACAGGGCGGCTACCAGGGCCAGCGCGGCGGCTACCCCGAGCAGGGCGGCTACGACCAGCGCGGCTACCAAGCCCCGGGCGGCTACCCCGACCAGGGGCAGGGCGGCTACCCACCGTCCTACGAGCAACGTCCCCCGGCGCCCGGCGGCTACGGCGGCCAAGGCTACGACCAGGGCCACCGCCAGGGTGGCGGCTACGGGCCGCCGGGCGGCGGTCAGGCCGGCGGCACCCAGCAGGCCTACGGGTACGGCGACTACGGTCGCGGGCCGGCGCGCCAAGAAGAGAGCGGGTATGCCCCACCGGCCCCGCAGGGCGCGCCCGAGCAACAACGCCCGGCTTACCCGGACCAGGGCGGCGGGTACGACCAGGGCTATCAGCAGAGTGGGGGATACGGCCAGCAGGACTACGGCCCGGGTGACTACACCCAATACGCCGAAAGCGTCCCGGGCGGCGGATATGCCCCGCAAGGCGGGGGGTATGCCGACACGGCCCACCGCGACTACGAGTACGGCCAGCCCGCCGACTACGGTCAGGCGGCTGACTACGGCCAGCAGCCGGGCGGCGGCTACGGGGATTACGGTCAGGGCGGCTACGGCGCCGCCGGAACCACGGTGACCCTGCAGCTCGACGACGGCAGCGGCCGGACCTACCAGCTGCGCGAGGGCGCCAACATCATCGGCCGCGGCCAGGACGCCCAGTTCCGGTTGCCCGACACCGGCGTCTCGCGGCGTCACCTGGAGATCCGCTGGGACGGGCAGGTCGCGCTCCTTTCCGACCTCAACTCCACTAACGGCACCACCGTCAACAACGCACCGGTACAGGAGTGGCAGTTGGCCGACGGCGACGTGATCCGTCTGGGCCACTCGGAGATCATCGTTCGCATCCACTAGACGCAGCCGGCTCAAAGCTGCCGTGCTTCGCCCCGCGTGGACGACCGTCCAAGTATCGTGACGTTGCTGATGTGCTCGATGTCGCGGGCACGAGGGGTGCGGCGCCAGGACGGAAAGGACGCCAGATGCAGGGACTGGTACTGCAGCTGACGCGCGCCGGATTTCTAATGTTGTTGTGGGTATTCATCTGGTCCGTGTTGCGGATCCTGCGGACCGATATCTACGCGCCCACCGGGGCCGTCATGGTGCGTCGCGGCCTGGCGCTGCGCGGCACGCTGCTGCCCTCGCGCCAGCGTCGCCACGCCGCGCGCTATCTCGTGGTGACCGAGGGCGCGCTGACCGGCGCCCGCATCACGCTCAGCGGGCAGCCGGTGTTGATCGGGCGCGCTGACGACTCGACCCTGGTGCTCACCGACGACTACGCCTCGACACGGCACGCCCGGCTGTCTCAGCGCGGCTCGGAATGGTACGTCGAGGATCTAGGATCGACCAACGGCACTTACCTTGACAGGGCGAAGGTGACGACTGCGGTACGGGTTCCCATCGGAACGCCGATTCGAATCGGCAAAACGGCAATCGAGCTGCGTCCGTGACCCGCGCCGGCGACGATGGTGCCGGCGCAGCCGGGATCGTGGGGGCACTCCCCAGCTCCGCGGGGACACCACCCGCTCGCGGGGGAGAGTGGCGCCCGTGACCCTGGTCCTGCGATATGCCGCCCGCAGCGATCGCGGCCTGGTACGCGCCAATAACGAAGACTCGGTTTACGCCGGCGCGCGACTGCTGGCTTTGGCCGACGGCATGGGTGGACACGCCGCCGGCGAGGTGGCCTCCCAGTTGGTGATCGCAGCGCTGGCCCATCTCGACGACGACGAGCCCGGCGGCGACCTGCTTGCCAAGCTCGACTCGGCGGTGCGCGCCGGCAACGCGGCGATCGCCGCACAGGTCGAGATGGAGCCCGACCTCGAGGGAATGGGCACCACACTTACCGCAATCTTGTTCGACGGCAACAGGATTGGGCTGGTTCATATCGGCGACTCGCGTGGCTACCTGTTGCGCGACGGCGAGCTCACCCAGATCACCAAGGACGATACGTTCGTCCAAACCCTGGTGGACGAGGGGCGGATCACTCGGGAAGAGGCGCACAGCCACCCCCAGCGATCGCTGATCATGCGGGCGCTGACGGGCCATGAGGTCGAGCCCACCCTGACCATGCGCGAGGCGCGCGCCGGCGACCGCTACCTGCTCTGCTCCGACGGGTTGTCCGACCCCGTCAGCGACGAAACGATCCTCGAGGCGCTGCAGATCCCCGACGTGGCCGAGAGTGCTTACCGCCTCATCGAATTGGCGCTGCGCGGCGGCGGCCCCGACAACGTGACCGTCGTGGTCGCCGATGTCGTCGACTACGACTACGGCCAGACGCAGCCGATCCTGGCCGGTGCGGTGTCGGGTGAGGACGACCAGCTGACCCTGCCCAACACCTCCGCCGGCCGCGCCTCGGCCATCAGGCCCCGCGACGAAGTCGCCAAACGCGTTCCGGCGCAAGAGGAAACGCCTCGGCGGTCGCGGTGGTCGCGGCGGCGAATGGCGATCGTGGTCACGCTGATCGTGCTGCTGGTGCTCGCCGGTCTGGGCATCGGCCGGGCCATCATCCGCAGCAACTACTACGTCGCCGAATACAACGGCCTGGTGTCGATCCTGCGGGGGATCCAGGGGTCGCTCTTCGGCATGTCGCTGCATGAGCCGTATCTGATCGGTTGCCTCAACGCCCGCAACGAACTGTCCCTGATCAGCACCCGCCAAAGCGGCGGTCATCTCGACTGCCGCCTGATGCAACTGCAGGACCTGCGCCCGCCCGAGCGCGCACAGGTTCAGGCCGGGCTCCCGGCCGGCACCCTTGACGACGCCATCGGGCAGCTGCGCGAACTGGCGGCCGGCTCCCTGCTGCCGCCCTGTCCGCCGCCGCGCGCCACTCCCCCGCAAGCGGGTGGTACCCCCACTCCGCCCGGCACCGCGGAGCCGAATGTCAGTGCGCCGCCTACTTCTTCCAACGCCACCCCATCCACCAGCGCCAGTCCGACCAGCACCCCCGCAAGCACCGCGCCGACAGCGCCCGCGACCACGTCGCCCACCAGCACCCAGACGGTGACTGCGCTCCCGCCACCCCCACCTAAGCCGGGCATCGACTGCCGGGCGGTGGCATGACCACACAAGTCCAGCCGCCGGTCGCAGTTACTCCTCCGCTGCCTACTCGGCGCAACGCCGAACTGCTGTTGTTGTGCTTCGCAGCGCTGATCACCGTCGCCGCATTGCTCATCGTCCAGGCCAACCAGGACCGCGACCTGCGCTGGAACCTGGTCAGCTACGGGCTGGTCTTTCTGTTCATGTTCGGAAGCGCGCACTTGGCGATCAGGCGCTTCGCCCCCTATACCGACCCGCTGTTGCTGCCAATTGTGGCTCTGCTCAACGGGCTTGGTTTGGTGATGATCCACCGCCTCGACCTCGTCAACAACGAGTTGAGCGGCCGTCATCATCCCAGCGCAACCCAGCAGATGCTGTGGACCGTGGTCGGGGTGGCCGCGTTCGCGCTGGTGGTCACCTTCCTCAAAGACCATCGACAACTGGCCCGCTACGGCTACATCTGCGGGGTTGCGGGTCTGGTTTTCCTCGCGATTCCCGCGGTGCTACCCGCATCCATGTCCGAGCAGAACGGCGCGAAGATATGGATTCGCTTCCCGGGCTTCTCAATTCAGCCGGCCGAATTTTCCAAGATTCTGCTGCTGATCTTCTTCGCCGCGGTGCTGATCGCAAAACGCCGGCTGTTCACCAGCGTTGGCAAGCATTTCATGGGGATGACCCTGCCGCGCCCCCGCGATCTCGCGCCGCTGTTGGCGGCGTGGGTGATCTCGGTGGGCGTGATGGTCTTCGAAAAGGACCTTGGCACTTCGCTGTTGCTGTACGCGTCGTTTCTGGTGGTGCTCTACCTCGCCACCCAACGTTTCAGCTGGGTTGTCATCGGCTTGGTGCTGTTCGCCGCGGGAAGCGTTGCGGCATACTTCCTTTTCGACCACGTCCGCGTCCGGGTGCAGATGTGGTGGGACCCGTTCTCCGACCCTGACGGCAGCGGGTATCAGCTCGTACAGTCGATGTTCAGTTTTGCCACCGGCGGCATTTTCGGCACCGGACTAGGCAACGGTCAGCCCGACACCGTGCCGGCGGCGTCGACCGATTTCATCATCGCCGCGTTCGGTGAGGAACTTGGATTGGTGGGATTGGCAGCCATTTTGATGCTGTACACGATCGTCATCGTGCGTGGCCTGCGTACGGCGATCGCGACACGGGAAAGCTTCGGCAAGCTGCTGGCCGCGGGCCTCGCGTCGACGCTGGCCCTTCAGCTGTTCATCGTCGTCGGCGGCGTGACGCGCCTGATCCCGCTGACCGGGCTGACCACACCCTGGATGTCGTACGGTGGGTCGTCGCTGCTCGCCAACTACATCTTGTTGGCGATCCTGGCGCGCATCTCGCACAGCGCCCGGCGCCCGCTGCGCACCCGCGCGCGTAACACGTCGCCGATCGCGGCGGCCAGCACCGAGGTGATCGAGCGGGTATGAACGCCTCTCTCCGCCGGATCTCGGTGACCGTGATGGCGTTGATGGTGCTGCTGCTGCTCAACGCCACCATGACGCAGGTCTTCGCCGCCGACGGCCTGCGCGCCGACCCGCGCAACCAGCGAGTGCTGCTCGACGAGTATTCGCGCCAGCGCGGCCAGATCGTCGCCGGCGGCCAGCTGCTGGCGTACTCCGTGGCCACCGACAGCCGCTTCCGGTTCCTGCGCGTCTACCCCAACCCGGCGGTGTACGCGCCGGTTACCGGCTTCTACTCGCTGCGCTATTCGAGCACGGGCCTGGAACGGGCCGAGGACCCGCTGTTGAACGGGTCCGACGAGCGCCTGTTCGGGCGCCGGTTGGCCGACTTCTTCACCGGTCGCGATCCGCGTGGCGGCAACGTCGACACCACGATCCTCCCGCGGGTCCAGCAGGCCGGGTGGGACGCGATGCAGCAGGGCTGCGGTGGACCGCCGTGCAAGGGCGCCGTCGTCGCGCTGGAGCCGTCCACCGGCAAGATCCTGGCCATGGTGTCGTCGCCGTCCTACGACCCCAATCTGCTGGCGTCGCACGACCCCGAGGTGCAGGCGCAGGCCTGGCAGCGGCTTCGCGACGACCCCGACAACCCGCTGACCAACCGCGCCATCTCCGAGACCTACCCGCCGGGCTCTACGTTCAAGGTGGTCACCACAGCGGCGGCGCTGCAGGCCGGCGCGACCGATACCGAGCAGTTGACCGCGGCGGCCACGATTCCGCTGCCGAACAGCACCGCCACGCTGGAAAACTACGGCGGCGCGCCGTGCGGCAACGAGCCGACGGTGTCCCTCAGCCAGGCGTTCGCCCTGTCCTGTAACACCGCGTTCGTCCAGCTGGGCATCCTCACCGGAGCCGACGCCCTGCGCGGCATGGCGCGTTCGTTCGGGCTGGACAGCACGCCCAGCGTCATTCCGCTGCAGGTCGCCGAATCCACCGTCGGGATCATCCCGGACGCCGCCGCGCTGGGCATGTCGAGCATCGGTCAAAAGGACGTGGCGCTGACGCCGCTGGAGAACGCCGAGATCGCCGCGACCATCGCGAACGGCGGGGTGACGATGCAGCCCTACCTGATCGATAGCCTCAAGGGACCGGACCTTTCCAACATCAGCACCACCGCGCCCTACCAACAGCGCCGCGCGGTGTCGCCGCAGGTCGCCGCTAAGCTAGCAGAGCTGATGGTCGGCGCCGAGAAGGTCGCACAGCAGAAAGGGGCGATTCCCGGCGTGCAGATTGCATCAAAGACGGGTACCGCAGAGCATGGCACCGACCCGCGTAACACTCCGCCGCACGCGTGGTACATCGCGTTCGCGCCCGCGCAGGCGCCGAAGGTTGCCGTGGCGGTGCTGGTGGAGAACGGCGCCGACCGACTGTCCGCGACCGGGGGCGCACTCGCCGCGCCGATCGGACGGGCGGTGATCGAGGCGGCGCTACAGGGAGGACCATGAGCCCGCGAGTTGGTGTGACGCTGTCAGGCAGATACCGCCTGCAGCGCCTGATCGCCACCGGCGGCATGGGCCAGGTGTGGGAGGCCGTGGACAGCCGGCTGGGTCGGCGCGTCGCGGTCAAGGTGCTCAAGCAGGAGTTCTCCCAGGACCCCGAGTTCATCGAGCGGTTCCGCGCCGAGGCGCGGACCACCGCGATGCTCAACCATCCCGGCATCGCACAGGTCCACGACTACGGCGAAAGCCAGCTGGACGGCGAGGGGCGCACCGCCTACCTGGTGATGGAGCTGGTCAACGGCGAACCGCTGAATTCGGTGCTCAAGCGCACCGGGCGGCTGTCGCTGCGGCACGCGCTCGACATGCTCGAGCAGACGGGTCGGGCGCTTCAGGTCGCGCATGCCGCGGGGCTGGTACACCGCGACGTCAAGCCGGGCAACATCCTGATCACCCCGACCGGCCAGGTGAAGATCACCGACTTCGGCATCGCCAAGGCCGTCGACGCCGCGCCGGTGACCCAGACGGGGATGGTCATGGGCACCGCCCAGTACATCGCCCCCGAACAGGCGTTGGGTCACGACGCGACGCCGGCCAGCGACGTCTACTCGCTGGGAGTCGTCGGTTACGAGGTGGTTTCTGGTAAGCGCCCGTTCAGCGGTGACGGCGCCCTGACGGTGGCGATGAAACACATCAAGGAACCGCCGCCGCCGCTGCCCGCCGAGCTGCCCCCCAATGTGCGGGAGCTCATCGAGATCACGCTGGTCAAGAATCCCCAGATGCGCTACCGCAGCGGGGGACCGTTCGCCGACGCCGTCGCCGCGGTGCGCGCCGGCCGCCGCCCCCCGCGGCCGAGCCAGTCACCGCCGCCCGGCCGGGCCTCGCCCGCGGCCATTCCGTCCAGCCCGCACACCAGGGCGGCCGTCACACCCGGCCGCAGCGCCCCGGTCCGCCGGTCCGGGCCGTCCACCGGCCGGTCCCGGCCCCCGGCCCGGCGCACCTTCTCGTCGGGCCAGCGCGCCCTGCTGTGGGCTGCGGGGGTGCTGGGAGCGCTGGCGATCCTCATCGCGGTGATCATCGTCATCAATTCCCGCGCGGATCAGCAGCAGCCACCGACGGTCACCGACACCGGGACCCCACCGGCGACGGCGCCGCCCCCGGCGAGCAAGACGCCCAGCGGAGCGGGACCGCGCCTGCGACTCAATTGGACGGATCGCGGAAACATAGGTAATTCTGGACTCCGGATTAGGCCGGATGACCATGGCTGGGCCACCTCCCCGCCCAGCACATCGCCGGCCCGACATGGAACGCCTTGATGACAACCCCGCAGCACCTGTCCGACCGCTATGAGCTCGGCGAGATCCTCGGTTTCGGGGGCATGTCCGAGGTTCATCTGGCCCGCGATGTCCGTTTGCACCGCGACGTGGCGGTCAAGGTGCTGCGCGCCGATCTGGCCCGCGACCCCAGCTTTTATCTGCGCTTCCGGCGCGAGGCGCAGAACGCCGCCGCCCTGAACCACCCCTCCATCGTCGCGGTGTACGACACCGGCGAGGCGGACACACCCACCGGCCCGCTGCCCTACATCGTGATGGAGTACGTCGACGGCGTCACGCTGCGCGACATCGTGCACACCGAGGGCCCGCTCCCGCCCCGGAGGGCGATCGAGATCATCGCCGACGCCTGCCAGGCGCTGAACTTCAGCCACCAGAACGGCATCATTCACCGCGACGTCAAGCCGGCGAACATCATGATCAGCTCCACCAATGCGGTGAAGGTGATGGACTTCGGCATCGCGCGGGCGATTGCCGACAGCGGCAACAGCGTCACCCAGACCGCGGCCGTGATCGGGACCGCCCAATACCTGTCACCGGAACAGGCGCGCGGTGATTCCGTCGACGCCCGATCCGACGTCTACTCGTTGGGCTGTGTCCTCTACGAAATCCTCACGGGCGAACCGCCGTTCACCGGCGACTCGCCCGTCGCGGTCGCCTACCAGCACGTCCGCGAGGATCCGGTCCCGCCGTCGAAGCGGCACGAGGGCATCTCCGCCGACCTGGATGCGGTCGTTCTCAAGGCGCTGGCCAAGAACCCGGAGAACCGCTACCAGACGGCGGCGGAGATGCGTGCCGACCTGGTGCGCGTACACAACGGGGAAACCCCCGAGGCGCCCAAGGTGCTCACCGACGCCGAGCGCAGCTCGTTCCTGTCGTCCACGGCGGCCGGCCACGGGCCGCGCACCGACCCGCTGCCTCGCCAGGCGCTCGACGACACCGACCGCGATCGCTCCGGCGGTTCCATCGGCCGCTGGGTTGTCGCGGTCGCCGCGCTGGCGGTGCTGACGATCGTGGTCGTCATCGCCTTCAACACGTTCGGCGGCAACACCCGCGACGTTCAGGTGCCCGACATGCGCGGCCAGGTCTCCGCCGACGCCATTGCCGCGCTGCAGAACCGGGGCTTCAAGACGCGGACCCTGCAGAAGCCGGACTCGTCGGTTCCGCCGGACCACGTCATCAGCACCGACCCGGCTGCCAACGCGTCGGTGGGTGCCGGCGACGAGATCACCATCAACGTTTCGACCGGACCGGAGCAACGCGAGGTGCCCGACGTCTCCTCGCTGGGCTACACCGACGCGGTCAGCAAGCTCAAAGCCGCCGGATTCAGCAAGTTCAAGCAGGCGAACTCGCCGTCGAGCCCGGAGATGCTGGGCAAGGTCATCGGGACCAATCCGCCGGCCAACCAGACGTCGGCGATCACGAACGTGATCACCGTCATCGTCGGCTCCGGGCCCGAGACCAAGCAGGTGCCGGACGTCGCGGGCCAGACCGTCGACGTCGCGCAAAAGAACCTGACGGTCTACGGGTTCACCAAGTTCAGCCAGACGCCGGTGGACAGCACCCGGCCGGCCGGTGAGGTGATCGGCACGAATCCGCCCAAGGGCCAGACGGTCCCGGTGGACTCCGTGATCGAGATCCAGGTGTCCAAGGGCAATCAGTTCCTGATGCCCGACCTCACCGGCATGTTCTGGACCGACGCCGAACCGCGGTTGCGGGCGCTGGGCTGGACCGGGGTGCTCGACAAGGGTCCCGACGTGGACGCGGGCGGTTCCCAGTCGCACCGGGTGGTGTATCAGAACCCGCCGGCCGGGGCCGGTTGCAACCGGGACGGGATCATCACGCTGAAGTTCGGCCAGTAGCCGCCGCGTCCTTCGGGAAATACGGGCGGACCGCGGCGCGCACCTCGTTCTCCAGCCGGCGCACCAGCGTGTCGTCTCGTGTCCAGCCGCAACAGGCGAGCCAGTTCGCCAGCATTCGGTGCCCGCCCTCGGTGAGGATCGACTCCGGGTGGAACTGGACGCCGTGAATCGGTAACTCGGTGTGCCGCACCCCCATGATGACACCGCTGCGGGTGCGGGCCGTGACTTCCAGCACCGCCGGCAGCGACTCCGGCAGGATCGTCAGCGAGTGGTACCGGGTCGCCGTGAACGGATCCGGAAGTCCTTGCAGCACACCCACATTCGTGTGAAAGACGCTACTGGTCTTGCCGTGCAGCAACTCCGGCGCGCGGTCCACGGTGGCGCCGAACGCCACGCCGATGGCCTGATGCCCAAGGCACACCCCGAGCAGCGGGGTGCGCTGCTCGGCGCAGGCCCGCACCAGGCCGATCGAGGCACCCGCGCGTTCCGGGGTGCCCGGGCCCGGGCTGAGCAGGACGCCGCCGAACTGCGCGGCGACGGCGTTCTCGTCGGAGAGCCGGGTGTCGTCATTGCGCCAGACGTCGGCCTCGACGCCCAGCTGGCCCAGGTACTGCACCAGGTTGAACACGAAGCTGTCGTAGTTGTCGACGACCAGGATCCGCATCGTGTCAGGGTACCGTCCGGCTCAGTACCCCACCGGGCCCGCCGGCTGCGCGAAGTGCGTGCGGACCGGTTCGGAATGGCCGGCTATCTGCACGTCCGGCTTGACCTCTTCGTGGTAGCCGAGGCCGAAGCGGACCACGTACTGCTTGTAGAGGATGACGAGGGGAGCGGCGGCCAGGGCGGCTTGCATGGCCGCCGCATTGCCGATCGCGGTGATCGTGTAGGGCGGGCTGTAGGTGCGCCCGTTGAGCAACAGCGTGTTGCCGACGCAGCGGGGCACCGAGGTCGCGATGATCCGCTGGTCCTGCATCTGGATCGCCTCCGCGCCGGCGCTCCACAGCGCGTTGAGGACGGCCTGGATGTCCTGCTGGTGGACCACGAGGTCGTCGGGGGACGCGTCGCGGGGGAAGCGGCCGTTGGCGTCGCGCTGCGCGTCCTGCAGGGTCACCGCCAGGCCCGGGCCGTGCACCGGGTCCATGCCCGCCTCGGCCGCCAGCTCCGCGGAGCGGCGCAGCATCGCCGCGAGCGCGACGTCCGAAGACCGGCCGTGCGTCGAATCGAGCTTGTTGGTCAGCTCGTCGCGTTGGGCGCTGAGGCGGGCCACCGACGACTGCGCCTCGCGGACCAGGTCAACCAGGCGCGGCGCATCGCTGCGGCGGATCTCGGTGCCGCCGGACACGCCGTGTGTGGCGGCGAGCAGCAACCCGGCCAGCAGGCACACCAACGGGACGCCGAAGCGCCATGGTGAACGGCGCCTGTCAATCATCGACTCTCCATTTCCTGGTCGCGGGGCCAGGTGAGTTAGTCTCGTAGCCGAGCTATACGTGCAGCTGCCATCGTTATAGTCGCACCCCGTCCCGTTCCACATGTTGTTCAGGTAATGCCGAGGTACTGAAATGCCCAAATCGAAGGTCCGCAAGAAGAACGACTTCACCGTCAGCGGGGTCAGCCGCACGCCGGTGAAAGTGAAGGTCGGACCGTCGAGTGTGTGGTTCGTGTGCCTGTTTGTCGGTCTCATGTTGATCGGGCTCGTGTGGTTGATGGTGTTCCAATTGGCCGCGGTCGGAAGCCAGGCGCCGGCGGCCCTGCATTGGATGGCACAACTCGGCCCGTGGAACTACGCCATTGCGTTCGCTTTCATGATCACCGGGTTGTTGCTCACGATGCGTTGGCACTGACCAAGACCGCGAGGGTAATGAATTCATCTTGCGGTCCGCTTGTAACTGGTTCAGCAACCATGCGACCACCCAATCACACGCGTGTGATTTATCCCCACTGTTGATAGCGCTTGTGGATAACCGCATAGCCAGTGGTGGGAGGGGTTAGACAGCCCATGCAGCAAACAGAATGGGCGCCTTCGGCGACCGGAATTGCTGGTTGTGGGGCCGTCGGCGTTCTGATGGCTATCGCTAGTGTGACCATGGTCACAGACCCGCCCGGTCGCATTTTGACGGGGATTGCGGCGGCCGGTCTGATCTTGTTTGCGGGGATGAGCTGGCGCGCGCGCCCGAAGCTGGCAATTGGTCCCGACGGCCTGGTGTTGAAGGGCTGGTTCCGGACGCAGGTATTACGGCGCCCCGACATCAAGATCATCCGGATCACCGAGTTCCGCCGGCATGCGCGCACGGTCCGCTTGCTCGAGGTCGAAACGGCTGACGGCGGGTTGGTGATCTTCTCCCGTTGGGACCTCGGCACGAACCCGCTGGAGGTGCTCGACGCGCTCACCGACGCCGGCTACGCGGGCCGTAACCCGCGCTGACCGACGGCCGGTTCAGGAGATCGTGATCGACTCGATGACGACCGGTTCGGTGGGACGGTCGTTCCCGTCGGTGGCCGTCGTCGCGATCGCATCGACAACCTTCTGGGAATCCGGGTCGGCCACTTCGCCGAAGATGGTGTGGCGCCGGTTCAGGTGCGGCGTCTGGGCCACGGTGATGAAGAACTGGGAGCCGTTGGTGCCCGGGCCGGCGTTCGCCATCGCCAGCAGGTAGGGCCTGTCGAACTGCAGCTCGGGGTGGAACTCGTCGGCGAACTTGTAACCCGGGCCCCCGCGGCCCGTACCCGTCGGATCGCCGCCCTGGATCATGAAGCCCTTGATCACCCGGTGAAAAACCGCGCCGTCGTAGAACGGGCCCGACGGGCCGCCCGATGCGTTCTGCGTCGAGTACTCTTTCGTGCCCTGCGCCAGGCCGACGAAGTTGGCGACGGTCTTTGGCGCGTGGTTTCCGAAGAGGGCGACCTTGATGTCTCCACGGTTGGTGTGCAGCGTTGCGGTAGCGGTCTGAATGGGGCTGTTAGTCACGGGGTTAGAGTCTGCCATTGCGGGCGGGCGGGCCCACAGCCGGTACCGAAACCGGCCACGCACAATATGCCCGTCCGTGCCCGATTGATGGCAGTCTGATGAGACATCGGGCGAGCGGCACGGAAGGGCGGCAGATGAGCGCGAAGACGGATACCCGGCTAACCCCACGCGAGCGACTCACCCGGGGCCTGACCTACACGGCGGTGGGGCCGGTCGATGTCACCCGGGGCGTCATCGGACTCAGCGTCGACGGGGCGCAATCGACCGCATCGGAGCTCCGTCGCCGTTACCGCGAGGGGCGGCTCGCCCGCGAAATCGCCGCGGCCCAAGAGATGCTCGCCGAGGAGCTGGCCGCCGCGCAAGAGGTGGTCGCCGGGCTGCCCCAGGCGCTGCAGGACGCGCGCCGGGCACAGCGCCGGCGTCACAGGCCCTGGGTGATCGCCGCGGCGGCCGTCGTGGTCCTGGCCGTCGGCGCCGTCGCGTTCAGCATCGTTCGGCGCTCGGTCCGTGCGGGCCGCGAGGAGCCGTCGCCCCTGCCGCCCAGCGTCGACGTGCAGCCGCGGCCGTAGCGGTTATCGGACGGCCAGCCGCAGGCATTTCCGGCGCCGGACCAGGATGCTCGGCAGCCATTCGCCGACCTCGAGCGCCTCGATCCACGTGGTGCGCTCCAATAGATTGCGCAACGCGATGTGGGCTTCGAGCCGTGCGAGCGCGGCGCCCACGCAAAAGTGCACGCCCTTGCCGAACGCCAGGTGAGCCTTGGCGGTGGTGCGATCGAGGCGGAATTCGTTCGGAGCCTCGAAATGCACCGGGTCGCGGTTGGCGGCTCCCCACATCAGCAGCAGATGGGAATCGGCCGGGACCTTGACCCCGGCCAGTGTGGTGTCGCGTCGCACGTGTCGGTAGTGGCCACGAAAGGGCGACTCGAAGCGCAACGTCTCTTCGATGAATGAGCTTAGTAATTCCGGGTTTTTACGTAATTGCCGTTGGATCGCGGGGAGATCGGTCAGAATCCACGCCGCGCTGCCCAGAAGTGATGCCGTCGATTCACCGGCGGCGCTGAAGAGCGTGAGCATGATGCCCAGCGCCGGTAGTTGCTCTAGCTCACCCGAAGCGCAGCGTGCGGCCAGATCGGCGATCAGACCGTGTTCGGTTGTGTCACTCGCCTTTTCGAAATGCTCTTGGACATAACCAGATAGTTCCAATGCCGCCGCGAAAGCCCCTTCGAGCTGATCGGATGTGACGATCCCGTCGAGCAGCGTGGTGGTGGCGTAGCCGAGCCGGACGAGTTTGTCGACGTCGTCATCGGGCAGGCCCAGCAGCCTGGTGACCACCATCATGGGCAGCCGATTGGCGATAGCGCTCATCCACTCGATCTGACCGTCGCGCAGATTCTGCTCCCATAAGCGGTCGGCGGTCTGCGCGGCGAACTCCTCGATGATCCGCACGCGCTTGGCCGACAGGTGCGGCAACAGGATCTTGCGGTGCACCGCATGTACCGGATCGTCCGCGGTGGCCAACGCGTGGGCGGCGGCTCCCGCGGGCGCCATGTCGAACGGGGTGACGGTGCCGTCGTCGTGGAAGAGCATGGTGGCGGTGAGGTTCGACGAAAAGTCTTCGACCCGATCGACGGCCTCTTGCACAGCGTCCCAACCGCCCACCGCGTAGAAGACGGAGTCGCCGATGCGGTGCACCGGCGCCTCGGCACGCATGCGGTCATACAGCGGATACGGATCTTGTAGTGCCCCGGTGCCGAGGAGCTGGATCGGTTTGTCCAAGACCGGCATGCGTTCAGGCTGGATGCGCCCACCTGCGGCGTCAACGGGCCAGGACAAAGTTGAGGGGCGACCGCGGCCGGCGTCACCCTCGGTTGACAGCGCCCACCCGACGCCAGCAGCGCGTTGGCGTGAGAAAAGACTTTGAAAATTCTCGCGGTGCGAGAAGTATTTCTACGGGTGCGACACGAAGGAGCCCGGACGCGCGACGACTGGTTGGTGGGACGTGATCGCCGTAGCGAAGCCACCGACAGGATTTACAGCGCGGCCGCCGATCTCATCTCACGGAAGGGCTACGAGGGGTTCACGATCGAAGCATTGGCGGCCACGGTGCACTGCTCACCCGCAACGATCTACCGGCATGCCGGCGGCAAGGCGGCCATCCGCGACGCCGTCGTCGCTATCCACGCGGCTCGCATCGTCGACGCCGCCCGGGCAGCCATCAACGGCCTGAGGGGCCCGGATCGGGTAGTGACGGCGACGATCATCGCCCTACAACGCCTGCGCGCGGACCCGCTGGCCCAGCTCATGCGGTCCATCCACGCGACCCCTGTCAGCGACTGGGTAATCAGCTCACCCACCGTTACCGGCTTGGCGGCCGAAATGCTCGGGCCGGACGACGATGACCCCCTTGCCGCGCAGTGGCTGATCCGCGTCTTCCTGGCACTGTGGAGCTGGCCCCTCAAAGACCCTGCGGCCGAACGCGCCCTGGTGCAGCGCTTCCTCGGTTCGCGAGCGGACGCAAAGCGCAAGTCGGACGAGATATGAGGGCTGGGTGATCGCGGATATAGCCCGCACTGGCGCCGCGCTGGCGGCGGCGCCCGAAGACCCCGTTCGCGTCCAAAATCCGCATCGGCCGGACGGCCGCTCAAAGTCCGTGAGGCCGGGTCCCCGGACGACTTAGCAGTGGGGGGCCCAGCATCTCTGGTTGGGGCAATAGGTCGAATGCGCGATATTCACCATGGATCCGATGTCTAGCAACGTGGCGCCCGTCGGGTCTAAGTTGGCGTGGACTTGGTTGGCAATCTGTTGAGGCGTCCAACCCCACCCGAGATCGTCGCAGATGAGGTGCGCCATCCCGATGAGGGCCTCGTCGTGGCCTGCCGGCCAACTGAGCCCGGCGGCGCGCAGTTGTGCGAGGTATGCGTCGTTAGTGGGATCGGCGCTCGCATTCGCAGCGCCAGTTACCAGCGCGGCGCCAACCATCACGGGGATGGTGATTCCGGCCAGCCAGCGAGGTGAGGGCATTTGATGCGCTTCCCTTCTTCTTGGCATCGAGGATGTCGTTTCTGTGTGCATCCAGAGCGACATGAATAGGAAGAATAGAGAAGGCTGGGAAAATGCCGCTTATGAACGCCTGAATAATCGCATTTGGGCGGGCCGCAGGATTGACGCACAGCGACGGCACCTGTACCTGTCGGAGGTCGAGGCTGTCGGGGCAGCCATCAACGCACTGTTGATTCGCAAGGTGGTCAAATGAGGTCGGCGGGGGCTTATTCGGCGTCGACGCTCCTAGACCGAAATACCGCTCGAACCCGCTTTCACTTGAGCAGTTTTCACTCGTGGAGCCTAGGGGAATCGAACCCCTGACACCCGCCTTGCAAAGGCGGTGCTCTACCAACTGAGCTAAGGCCCCTCGTCGTGGCTCGGTGGCTGACCGGGCGGGTCAGGCACCGCCACGTGCCAGACCTCGACCCCGCGCCGTGACCGCACTACGGCCACCGCTACCGCGGCGACCACTGCCAGTGGCAATGCGAGCCTCACACAACGTCTGGACGGGCACATGGTTGTGGGCCTGGGAGGACTCGAACCTCCGACCTCTTCGTTATCAGCGAAGCGCTCTAACCGCCTGAGCTACAGGCCCTTACTCGCGTACGGCCGAGCGACGAGATTACCGCAATCGCCGCCCCACCCCCAAAATCGCATCGATCCCCGCTAGTCGCGGTCCGCCAGTGTCACTTCGATCCCGCCGATCAGATCGGTGGTCAGGTTGTAGACGAACGCGGCGATAGTGGCCATCGCGGTCAGCAGGACGATGTTCACCAAGCCGATCAGCACGGCGCCGCCGAAGATGGTGCCGCTCGAGACCAGTTCGCCGCTGCTGCCGCTGGTGTTGTTCAGCAGGTCGCCGACGTTGCTGTTCAACTTGGCCCACACGCCCATGCCGCCGAGCACGAGGTAGAGGAAGGCCACCGCGATCATCCACACGAAGAACAACGCCACCGAGAGCAACAGCGACACCTTCAACGTGCTCCACGGATCGATCCGGCGGATCTGCATGCTGGCCCGAACGGGGCCGCGGGGCCGCCGCGACACCTGGAGCCGGTTCTCGCGACCCTCGCGGTTCTCCCGGCTTTCGGCGGTCGCCGTCCGGCCCGGCGACGCCGTGGGGCTCGACGTCTCGGCGCTGCGTTCCGGCACGGGTTTCCGCTGCGGGGGCCGCGGAATCGGGCCGGACAGATCCGGCAACTCGCTCGCGTAGACCTCTGCGGGCGGGCCGTCGCCGCGCGCCGGCGCGGCGTCGAACTCGTACGCCGGGTGCTTCGGCCGCGCGGCCGCGCCGCCACCCGGTGCGGCGGTGCCGAACACGACGCGGTTCGGCCTCGCATCCGCACCGGTGGGCGAGCCCGCCGGCCGCGTGGCGGCCTTGGCGTCGGGTTCGCGATGCGTCGGAGGAGACGGCCGTGCGGCGCCCTGAGTGCCGCCCGCCTGCACGTGCGCCGCGCGGTGTGCACCGGCACGCTCGGCCGGACCATCCCCATTGGTGCTCTCGCCCTTGTTGGGGGCGCCCGGCTCGTTCGGTGAGGTCACCCCGACTCCTTAGATCTTTCGCGATGGCCGGCTTCGCGGTGGCAGTTGGATGATGTGTGGTCGGCCCGAGTCTATTGTCCGGCCCTTTCGGGGGACCGCTGCAGTTTATGCCTTAGGAGTCCTCAGCGCCCTCGGCCTCCCCAACCACCTCGTCCGCGGCTTCCTCGGCGTTGCGCGCGATGGCCAGCAGCGTGTTGTCATCGCCGAGGTTCATCAACCGCACGCCCTTGGTCTGCCGTCCCGCCTTGCGGACTTGGCGCGCCGCGGTGCGGATGACGCCCCCTCCGGAGGTGATCGCGTACAGCTCGCTGTCGTCGTCGACGATCAGCGCGCCCACCAGCCTGCCACGCCGACGGTCGTACTGAACGGTCAGCACTCCCTTGCCGCCACGGCCCTGCACCGGGTACTCCTCGATCGCCGTGCGCTTGGCGTAACCGCCGGACGTGGCGACCAGCAGGTATGTGCCCGCGCGGACCACGTTCAGCGACAGCAGGTAATCGTCGGCGTTGAACCTCATGCCCTGCACGCCGGAGGTGGCCCGGCCCATCGGGCGCAGCGCCTCGTCGGTGGCCGAGAACCGGATGGACTGCCCGTTGGCCGAGACCAGCAGCAAGTCCTCCTCGGAGGAGCACAGCACCGCGCCGACCAGCTCGTCGCTGTCACGCAGGTTGATCGCCACGATCCCGCCCGAGCGATTGGAGTCGAAGTCGGTCAGCTTGGTCTTCTTGACCAGGCCGTTGCGCGTCGCCAGCACCAGGTAGGGCGCGTCCTCGTAGCTGCGGATCTGGATGACCTGAGCGATGCGCTCCTCGGGCTGGAAGGCAAGCAGATTGGCCACGTGCTGACCGCGCGCCGTCCGGGACGCCTCCGGCAACTCGTACGCCTTGGCCCGATACACCCGGCCCTGCGTGGTGAAGAACAGGATCCAGTCGTGGGTCGAGCACACGAAGAAGTGCGCGACGATGTCGTCCTGCTTGAGGCCGGCGCCCTGCACTCCCTTGCCGCCGCGTTTCTGGCTGCGGTACAGGTCGGTCTTGGTGCGCTTGGCGTAGCCGGTCTCGGTGATCGTGACGACGACATCCTCGCGGGCGATGAGGTCCTCGTCGCTGACCTCGCCGTCGGCGGCCACGATCCGGGTGCGACGGTCGTCGCCGTGCTTGTCGACGATCTCGGTGAGTTCGTCGCGCACGATCGCGCGCTGGCGCTCCGGCTTGGCCAGGATGTCCTCCAGGTCGGCGATCTCCGCCTCGATCTTGGCCAGGTCGTCGATGATGCGCTGACGCTCGAGGGCCGCCAGCCGCCGCAGTTGCATGTCCAGGATCGCCTGGGCCTGGATCTCGTCGATGTCGAGGAGCTCGATCAGGCCCGCGCGCGCGATGTCGACGGTTTCCGACGCCCGGATCAAGGCGATGACCTCGTCGAGCGCGTCGAGCGCCTTGACCAGACCGCGCAGGATGTGGGCCCGTTCGTTGGCCTTGCGCAGCCGATAGGTGGTGCGGCGGACGATGACGTCGAGCTGGTGGGCGACGTAGTGGCGGATCAGCTGGTCCAGCCGCAGTGTGCGCGGCACCCCGTCGACGATGGACAGCATGTTGGCGCCGAAGCTGGTCTGCAGCTGGGTGTGCTTGTAGAGGTTGTTGAGCACCACCTTGGCCACCGCGTCGCGCTTGAGCTCGACGACGATGCGCAGTCCCACACGATCGCTGGATTGGTCTTCGATGTTGGCGATCCCGCCGAGCCTGCCGTCGCGGACCTGCTCGGCGATCGAGGTGATGAAGTTGTCGTGGTTGACCTGATACGGCAACTCGGTGATCACCAAAGACGTTCGGCCCCTGGCCTCTTCGACCTCCACCACGCCGCGCATCCGGATGGAGCCGCGACCGGTCTTGTAGGCGTCGCCGATGCCCTGCGTCCCCACGATCAACCCGGCGGTGGGGAAGTCGGGTCCCTTGACCCGTTCGCACACCGCGGCCAGCGTGGCCTCCTCGTCGGCCTCGTGGTTTTCCAGGCACCAGAACACCGCCTCGGCGAGCTCGCGCAGGTTGTGCGGCGGGATGTTGGTCGCCATGCCGACCGCGATGCCGCCCGAACCGTTGGCCAGCAGGTTGGGGAACCGGCTGGGCAGCACCGTCGGTTCCTGCACCCGGCCGTCATAGTTCGGGATGAAATCGACTGTCTCCTCGTCGATTTCGCGCAGCATCTCCATCGCCAGCGGGGTCAGCCGCGCCTCGGTGTTATGGCTGACGAACCCGTTCGTCAGGAACGCGTGGTCGTCGGTGTCGACACGAAGGCTGTAGACGGGTTGCACACCGGCCTCGGTCACGGATGCCACGCGCGCGTAGTAGAACCGGCCATCGGTCAGGTCGGTCGCGATGGCACGGACGTCGGGGTCGGCGATGTGCGCCAAGATCTCGTCGCCGCGGGTCCGCCAACGTTGGATGCGGTCCACGTTGTGCCGTTTGAGCCAGTCGCGGTCGGCCCGGGAACCACCGGCGTGGGTCCGGATAAACGCCCCCAGGCCGGGGACATGGTCTGTATCCATGCCGGCGTAGACGGGCATCGAACCCAGTATCGCCCGCAACTTGGCCTGCTTCGCACCGCCGAAGCCCACTTGGGTTGCAAACGTCTCGGCCTGCGCACGGTTGGTGATGACGACCTTGTGCTCGCCGACCACGTAGCGGTATCGCTTTGAGACGACGCCGAACTCGAGCAGCATTTGCTGTACACCGGCGGCTAGCCGTGCACTGCGTGTCGAGTACGAGATTTGGATCGTGTTGCGCGGCAGCGCGGAACAGGATCCGTCGCCCTCGAAAAGCGCTTCGAGGAAGGCCCTTTTAACCGCGGCCGGCGACTGCCACAGCCAATCGGGAATCGCCTTTGCCGCCGACCGGTCTCCGCACAGACCCCCGAGCCGCGTCTTCTTCAGCTCCGTCAGGTTTTGGATATCGAGTTCGTGCAGTGTCGAGCCCGAGGCGATGGTCCGCGACGAGACGTAGCGCCGGCCTCCGACGACCGCGTCGTACGCGCCGACGACCATATTGAAGTAGTCCCGGTCGCAGTTGTTGAATCCGGCGCGCGTCTCGGAGACGAAACCCTCGCTAATGAAGGCTCCCAACAGAAGTGCCTCCATCACGTCGTGCCAGTCCGCCGGTCCGAATTCCACCGGCGGTGTGCGCTGCAACACGACACAGTCGTCGGCGCGGACCTCTTCGATCAACTTCCACAACAGCGTCGGCACGCCAGCGACATCGACAAGGCATAGCAGCGGGTGATTCGCTGTGCCGGTTACTTCATAGCCTTCTGCCGTGCGCACTGTGTAGGTAGGGTGCTCGCCCGAATGGAACAACCGGTCGGCGACGACTGGGTCGCCATGCCGATCGAGGACTTTTAGCTCAACCGCGTTGTCGGAATTTGGGCGAGCGCCCGGAACAACATCGCCGATCCGCACCGATTGCCCAAAGGGCAACCGCACCAACGCATCTCCCGTGAGACAATACCTCATCGCCGCTGGCGGGTCGTTGCCCGGCGAGCCGAAGTTGCCCTGCCCGTCGACGAGCGGATACCGCAACGACCACGGCTGCGCCATGCGCACCAACGTGTCGTAGATCGACGCGTCGCCGTGCGGGTGGTAGTTACCCATCGTCTCGGCCACCGACCGCGCGGACTTGGCGTGGCTGCGGTCCGGGCGGAACCCGGAGTCGTACATCGCGTACAGCACGCGGCGGTGCACGGGCTTGAGGCCGTCGCGCACCTCGGGCAGCGCCCGGCCCACGATCACGCTCATCGCGTAGTCGATGTAGCTGCGCTGCATCTCCTGCTGGATGTCGACCGGTTCGATGCGCTCGCCGGCCTCGTCGCCGGGTGGCAGCGTGGTGTCAGTCATCTATTCCTCGTTTTTTCGGGGTAGGCATGTCTGACCGATCAGACATCCAGGAAGCGAACGTCCTTGGCGTTGCGGGTGATAAAGCTGCGGCGTGCGTCGACGTCCTCGCCCATCAGGATCGAGAACAGCTCGTCAGCGGCGGCCGCGTCGTCCAGAGTGACTTGGCGCAGCACCCGCACGGACGGGTCCATCGTGGTTTCCCACAGCTCCTTGGCGTCCATCTCACCCAGACCCTTGTAGCGCTGGATGCCGTCTTCCTTGTTGATCTTCTTGCCGGCCTTCAGCCCGGCCTCCAGCAGGCCGTCGCGCTCGCGGTCGGAGTAGGCGAACTCGGGATCGCTGCGCTGCCACTTCAACTTGTACAGCGGGGGCTGCGCCAGGAACACGTGGCCGTTTTCGATCAGCGGCCGCATGAACCGGAACAACAGCGTCAACAGCAGGGTCGAAATGTGTTGGCCGTCAACGTCGGCGTCGGCCATCAACACGATCTTGTGGTAACGCAGCTTGCTCAAATCGAATTCGTCGTGGATCCCCGTGCCGAGCGCGGTGATGATCGCCTGAACCTCGGTGTTCTTCAGCACGCGGTCGATGCGGGCCTTCTCCACGTTGATGATCTTGCCGCGCAGCGGCAGGATGGCCTGGAACATCGAGTCGCGGCCGCTCTTGGCCGAGCCGCCGGCCGAATCGCCCTCCACGACATACAGTTCGGACTTGCGCGGGTCGGTGGAGCGGCAATCGGCGAGCTTGCCGGGCAGCCCGCCGAGGTCCGTGGCGCTCTTGCGGCGCACCAGCTCCCGCGCCTTGCGGGCCGCGATGCGCGCTTGTGCCGACGAAACCGCCTTGTTCACAACGGTTTTCGCCTCCGAAGGGTTGGCTTCGAACCAGTGCGTGAGCTGCTCGTTGCAGACCTTCTGCACGAACGATTTGACCTCGGTGTTGCCCAGCTTGGTCTTGGTCTGCCCCTCGAACTGCGGTTCGCTGACCTTCACCGAGATGACCGCCGCCAGGCCTTCGCGGATGTCGTCGCCGGTCAGGTTGGGGTCTTTGTCCTTCAGCAGCTTCTTGTCTTTGGCGTACTTGTTCACCACCGACGTCAACGCGCTGCGGAAGCCCTCTTCGTGCGTGCCGCCCTCGTGGGTGTTGATGGTGTTGGCGAAGGTGTGCACCGACTCCGAGTAGCCGCCGTTCCACTGCATCGCGATTTCGACTTCGTGGCCGGCGCCTTTGCCGTCGAAGTCGATGATGCTCTGCTGGATCGGGCTCTTGGTGCGGTTGATGTGCTTGACGAAGTCCACCAGGCCGCCGGGGTAGTGGAACGTGCGGTGCTTGACCTTGTGCGGCGCGCTCGACTCGGCCGCCTTTTCCTCGGCGGTCTTGGGGGCCTCGGCGGTGTCGCTGACGACCTCGTCGACGATCTCGTCCTGCTCCACCCGCTCGTCGGTGAGATTGATGGTCAGACCCTTGTTCAGGAACGCCATTTCCTGAAGCCGGCGCGCCACCGTCTCGAAGTCGTACTGGGTGGTCTCGAAGATGTCGGGATCCGCCCAGAACCGGATGGTGGTTCCCGTCTTCTTGGTGGCTTCGCCCTGCTTGAGGGTTCCGGGGACGGCGTGGTCGTAGAACTGCGACCACTCGTGCCCGTCGCGCTTGATGTCGACCTCAAGCCGGGTGGACAGCGCGTTGACCACCGACACACCGACGCCGTGCAGACCGCCGCTGACGTTGTAGCCGCTGTTCTCACCCCCGAACTTGCCGCCGGCGTGCAGTTGGGTCATGACCACGTCGACGGTGGGAGCGCCGGTCGCGTGCATCGCCACGGGAATCCCGCGCCCGTTGTCGGCGACCTCGACGCTGCCGTCATCGAGTAGCCGCACGTCGACTTGGGTCGCGTAGCCGGCCATCGCCTCGTCCACCGAGTTGTCGACCACCTCCCAGATGAGGTGGTGTAATCCGCGCTCACCGGTGGAGCCGATATACATGCCCGGGCGTTTGCGGACGGCCTCCAGCCCTTCGAGAACGGTAATCTGTTCAGCGCCGTATCCGGATTGGGGCTTCTTCTTCTGGGCAGCCACGGTCGGAATGCTCTCCTTGGGGTTTCATGCGGGCGGTTCGGTCACCGCTACAGCCGCACCCCTCCACTCTACCGTGAAGCACCCCCAGCACCGATTCTCCGGGCGCGTTTCTACCCAGCTAACCGCGCCGTGCACACGATTTCTTCGTTCCAGGCGCGTCCCGACGTGCGTTATGTAAGTCCGCTCGGTTCTGGCGGCTCTCAGGCGCCTGTTGACGAAAGCGTGACTGGGGATCGTTCGGGCTTTGAAACGCCTCAGCCGTAGGTGTCGCGGGGCCCGCGGCCGGGGATGTGGCGTGGGCCCTTGCGCCACGACGGCGCGGCGGGTCCGGTGATTTTCAGCGACGTCACCACGCCGTTGCCAACGGCCGCGGCGATCTTGGCCAGAAGTTGCGCGTGCATCATCCGCAGCTGCGTGGCCCAGGCCGTCGATTCCGCCGTCACGCTGAGCACCCCCTCGTTGAGCGCGGTCGGGATCGCATGGTCGGCGATCTGCTGTCCCACCACCGCGGGCCAGTGGCCCAGCACCGTGCCTTCGGCGACGTGCGCCGACCAACCACGCTTCTTCGCCAAGTCACGCGCCAGCCGCCCCAGCGGTTGCGGATCTCGCACGTCGGGCCCCGGACCCGACCAGCTGCGTCGCCGCCCGGCGACCCGCCGCGGCACCGCAGGGGCCGCCCGGCCCCGACCGGCGTCCTTACCTTGGGCGCGCGCGGCGGCCCGTGCTTCCTCGAGGGTGCGCCGCACCAGATCAATCCCGGTCAACCCGCCCAGCCGATCAATGTCTTCCCCTTCGCCCGCGCCGGTCATGGCCGCACCGCCGACATCCGGCCCGAGTCGCCGTCACGCAATTCGATGTGCACCCGCCTAGCGTCCCAGTCCGCGGGAATGTCTTCCAGCACCGCCGCGGTCACCAAAACCTGCTCGGCCGACTCGGCCACCGACGCCAGTGCGCGACGCCTCGTGGCGTCCAGCTCGGCGAACACGTCGTCGAGCAACAGCACGGGATCGGTGCCCTCCGCCCGCAACAACTCGTATGCGGCCAACCGCAGCGCCACCGCGAACGACCACGATTCCCCGTGGCTGGCAAAGCCTTTGGCGGGCTGATCGCCGAGCCGCAACTCGAGGTCGTCGCGATGTGGACCAACCAGGCACATCCCGCGTTCCAATTCGGCATCGCGGCGTGCGGCCAGCGCGGCCAACAAGGCGGCCTCCAGGAATTCGCGATCGTTGAGTTCGACGCCGTCGGAGTCTCGTGGGTTGCGATCGCCGAGGCTGGCGCGATAGGCGCTCAAGGCGGGCCGTGACCCCGGGGCCACCAACTGATAAGCCTTCTCCACCTCCGGGGCCAGCTCGTTCACCAGATCAATCCGGGCCGCCATCAATTCCGCACCGTGCTCGGCCAGCCGGCTGTCCCACACGTCGAGGCTGTCCAGGGCGCTTCGGTCGCCGCGATACCGCGCGCCGGACAAAGACTTCAACAGCGCCGTGCGCTGCCGCAGGGCCTTGTCGTAGTCGGCGCGCACACCAGCCACCGCCGGCCTGCGCACCGTGGCCAAATCATCGAGATAACGGCGCCGGTCGGCAGGGTCGCCGCGCACCAGGGCCAAGTCTTCGGGGGCGAAAAGCACGGCGCGCAGCACGCCGACCACCTCCCGCGTGCTGCGCACGGGCGAACGATTCAGCCGCGCCTTGTTGGCCCGGCCCGCCGCGATCTCGAGGTCGACGGCGCATTCCCTGCCGTCGTTGACGACGATCGTCGAAACCACCGCGCGGTCGGCGCCGGCCCTGATCAGTGGCGTGTCGGTCCCGACCCGATGCGAACCCAGGGTCGTCGAATACCACAGGGCCTCAATAAGATTCGTCTTGCCAAAACCATTGGGACCGACGAACACCGTCCGGCCCGGCTGCAACTCGAGGTCGGCGTGCGCCCAGGACCGGAAATCACGCAGCCCCAAATGCCGGACGTACACCTAGCCGGGCAACCGGACTGGCATCAACAGGTACACGTAATCCGTTGGCAGCGCGGCGAACGGCCCGCTGCCGCTGGGCGAGCTGTCGTCGTCAGAAGCCGGCCGCAGCAACGCGGGCTTACCCGGGGTCGTGAAACCAAACGACACCCGTTCGGAATGCACCGACGCAAGCCCGTCGGTGAGGTATGTCGGGTTGAAGGCGATCGTCAGCGGCTCGCCGACGAAATCCACCTGAAGGTCCTCCTCGGCCCGGCCCACGTCATCGGCCCCCGCGGAAAGCCGCAGCGTTCCCTCGGAGAATTCCATCCGGACCTGCGCACCCCGGTCGGCCACCAGAGCCACCAACTTGATGGCCTCGGTCAGCTCGGCCACGTTGATCGTCGCGACGGCGGTGTGCTCGGCCGGCAACAGCTGCCGGAACTTGGGGAACTCCGCGTCCAGAAGCCGCGTCGTACTGCGTTTGCCGTTGCCGCTGATACCCAGCAGCCCGTCTTTCCCGACCCCCGCGCCGGCGCCCAGCGACAATCGAACCTCAGACCCGTCGGCCCCGGCTTTGGCCGCTTCGGCCAGCGTCTTGGCCGGCACCAGAACCGCGGCTTCGATGTCGGGCGACAACGCCGACCACGTCAGCTCCCGAACCGCCAACCGGAACCTGTCCGTGGCGGCCAAAACCACCGTGCCGCCCGAAATCTCGACCCGGATCCCGGTCAGCATGGGCAGCGTGTCATCCCGGCCGGCGGCGACGGCCACCTGCCCGATCGCCTCCGCGAACAGATCAGCAGGCAGGGTGCCGGTGCCCTCCGGCAGCGCGGGCAGCGTCGGGTAATCCTCAACCGGCATCGTCGGCAAAGAAAACCTGGCGCTTCCGCATGTCAGCGCGACCCGATTGCCGTCCACATAGAAGTCGACGGGCTTGTTCGGCAAGGCCCGAGTGATGTCCGACAGTAGCCTTCCGGAAACCAAAACGCTTCCAGGAGAAGCGATTTCGGCCGCAACTTGGGCTTCGGCGGACACCTCGTAGTCGAACCCGGAAATCGTCAGTCCCTCGTCGGAACCGGACAACAACACCCCGGACAGCACGGGGACCGCCGGCCTGGTCGGCAGATTCTTCGCCACCCATGACACCGCATCGGCGAAAGACTCTCGCACCAGGCGAAACTTCAAGTCGGTGAGGCCAGCTGTTGTCGTCGCCGCGTCCATAGCGTCCCTTACCTGCCGAGTGTCCGAAAAAATCACAGTGGCTAGCCGCCCGTCGCTAGCAGTCGCTGAACAACCGTAGATCGTCTGCGGCCATCTTGAAAGCTAATCGCAGAGGCCGACAAGCCGCGGCGTCGAGGGCGCGCACGGCGCCGGCGCGGGGCGCGTCCCCAACGCTGTACTTCAAAGAACAAACTACGGAGAGATCTCAGTACTAGTAGTAAGCGTTGTGCATTCTGGGGACAGCCGGACCTTGACGCAGCTAGGGGAGTGATCCGGTTGTGGATGACACCGTTGACAACTGTGTGCGCGACCGCGGCGCGCTGGGGATGGCACAGAGGTGTGCATGCAAACGCCGTTGCTGCACGGGTATTTGGACCGTTTGTGCACAGCGCCACGCACATCGCGATGGTGTGACAGGTGTGACAGGGGGGTGAGAAGTTTTTCGAAAAAAATTGGTGAGAACGGCTGGGATCAGCGCTTGGACCGCTGCCGGATCCGGGTGGTGAGTTCTTTGACGTGATCGAAGACCTCACGGCGCTCGGCCATCTCGGACAAGATTTTTCGCTGCGCGTACATGACAGTGGTGTGGTCGCGGCCGAAGGCCTGGCCGATCTTGGGCAGCGACAGATCGGTGAGCTCACGGCACAGATACATCGCGATCTGCCGCGACTGGGCCAGCGCGCGGGTCTTGCCCGGGCCGCGCAACTCCTCGACAGTGGTGTCGAAGTACTCGGCTGTGGCGGCCATAATGGTCGCGGCGCTGATCTGCATGGTGCTGGCGTCGGCGATCAGGTCGCGAAGAACGATCTCCGCCAGGGCCTTGTCGATCGGAGTCTTGTTCAACGACGCGAACGCGGTCACCCGGATCAAAGCCCCTTCGAGCTCGCGGATGTTGCGTTCGATGCTGCTGGCGATCAGCTCGAGGACGTCGTCGGGCACGGCCAGGCGTTCCATCTGCGCCTTCTTGCGCAGAATGGCGATGCGGGTCTCCAGTTCTGGAGGCTGCACGTCGGTGATCAGTCCCCACTCGAACCGGGTCCTGAGTCGGTCTTCGAGAGTGGCGAGCTGCTTCGGCGGCCGGTCGGACGAGATGACGATCTGCTTGTTCGCGTTGTGCAGCGTGTTGAAGGTGTGGAAGAACTCTTCCTGGATACCTTCTTTGCCCTCGATGAACTGGATGTCGTCGACCAGCAGGACGTCGACGTCGCGGTAGCTGCGTTTGAAGGCGACCTTGCGGTCGTCGCGGAGCGAGTTGATGAAGTCGTTGGTGAATTCCTCGGTGGAGACGTACTTGACCCGCATGCCGGGGAACAGCCGCTGTGCGTAGTTGCCGGCGGCGTGCAGCAGGTGGGTCTTGCCCAGGCCGGACTCGCCCCAGATGAAGAGCGGGTTGTAAGCGCGGGCCGGGGCCTCGGCGATGGCCAGGGCCGCGGCGTGCGCGAAGCGGTTGGAGGCACCGATGACGAACGTGTCGAACGTGTACCGGCGGTTGAGGCTGGTTCCACCGGCGATGGCCGGGTCGGCGGCGTGGGGACGTTCGGTGAAGTAGTTGGGCCAGCTGTGTTCGGCGGCGCCGACGACCTCACCGTTTTCGTCGTCCTCGTCGCCGTCGATGGACGTGTCGAGGAGCGGATCGTCGGCCGCCTGGGGGAGGGTCTGGGCGTCCGGGCCGGACGCGAAGGGCTCCGCTGCGGTGAAGGCGTCGTCGTCGAGCTCGTCGGTGGGCGGAGCGATGCGCACGCCGAGTTGGATCTGCTGCCCCAGCCGGCGGCTCAGCGCGTCGGTGATCGGGGCGCGCAGGTGGCGTTCGATCTCGTTCTGCACGAAGCTGCTCGGCACCGACAACAGAGCAAATCCCTCGACGATCGTGAGGGGCTGGACCAGGTTCAGCCAAGCCCTTTGCTGAGGGGTCAGTGGGGTGGCGAGGGCGGTGCGATTGATGGCCATGCCGTCCGAGGCCGAGTCGCCGTTCAGCTCGGAGACAACCGCATGCCAAACTGTCGTGAATCCTGAACCGGAGTCATCGGTCAACGACGTAATCTCCCTGGTTCTCGCGGATCCCGGGTCGAGGGGCAACCACGGTCGCCGAC
>NZ_DATJPU010000139.1:0-45254 GCF_035506235.1 Mycobacterium sp. | reverse complement strand
GGTCGATGGCGTCCTCGGCGCTGGTGGGCGGCGCCGACGGCTCCGGGGCCAGTTCCACGTTGCGTCCCCACGCCCGGCCCGCGGCCATCGCCTTGCTGCGCGGATCGCGGTCGGCGGCCAGCGCCTCGGTCAGGATTTCGGCCAGGAGCCGGTAGTGGCGCGTTCCGCCGCGGTCCATCTGCCGGACCGCCTGGAACATCAGCGGTGGGCGCCCGGGCCCCTTGCGGCCGGGCTCGACCTGCTCGACCCGGCCGTCGCCGAGCAGGCTGTCGAGGTGGAAACGCACGGTGTTGGGATGCACGCCGAGATCCTCGGCGATCGCGAGAATGCTCATCGGTGCGGGCGACGAACGCAATAACCGCAGCACCTCACGGCGGCGGTGACCGGCGGGTTCTCCGACTGACGTAATCCGGCTCACGCTCCTTTGCTCTCGTCGACCCTGGGCTGGCCCGCGACCAACGGTGTGTCGACACCGAGGGCACCGATCTTGGCTGCCCCGCCCGGCGACCCCAGCGGCTCGTCCCGACCGGGCAGCACTTCGGTGAAGAACGCCTCATTATCGGCCAGGTAGGGCGTCAGCTCCCCGGGCAGGTCGTCCTCGTAGTAGATCGCCTCCACCGGGCACACCGGCTCGCACGCGCCGCAGTCCACGCACTCGTCGGGGTGGATGTAGAGCGCCCTGCCGCCCTCGTAGATGCAGTCCACCGGACACTCGTCGACACAGGCCCGGTCCATCACGTCGATGCACGGCTTTCCGATCACGTACGTCATGCGGTAGAGTTTACACAAAATCTGTTGTACAAACCAAGGACTACGGAGAATTAGTGGCAGACAACGAAGTTGACGTGCGCGAGCTGCGCAAGCCGGACAAGCACCCGACGATCTTTGCGGCCTTCGGCGCGCTGGCGGTCGGTGAGTCCTTCGTGCTGGTGAACAACCACGACCCCAAGCACCTGCGGCAGGAGTTCGACGCCGATCACCCCGGCAGCTACGGCTGGGACTACCTCGAGAAGGGGCCCCGGGTCTGGCGGATCCGGATCACCAGGCTCACCTCTACCCCGCTGCCCCGAATCCTGGCTTACACCAACGATTTCAGCCCACGCTCCTCCTCGTGCGTTCCGCCCGCATCGTCGCCGGGGGAAGATGTCAGCCCCGGCGCCGAGCCCGACGCGACCGGGGCGGTGTCCGTGCACCGGTGGCGCCAAGTGCTCGTGCTGGAGCCGGCGGCGAAACCGTCCGCACGGCAAGCCGTCTGATGTCTGCTTGCTCGTGAGCCTGCGGCAGGTCCCGGGCCTTGTGCCCGCGCGGCTGGTGACAAACGGCTCTGACGTCGAACGCGTCCGCCTCAATATCGTCGTGCGTGAAGGACACAGCCGAGAAATAGGGGACACGCCATGTCATCGCGCAACGCAGCTGTGGGACCCATGGGAATCGTCGTGGGCATCGACGACTCGCCGGCCGCGCGGGTCGCGGTGCAGTGGGCGGCACGCGAGGCCGCGCTGAGAAAAATCCCGCTGACGCTCGTTCACGCGGTTTCGCCGGAGGTTTCGACGTGGCTGCGGACGCCACTGCCGGCCGGCGTGATGCACTGGCAGCAGGATCACGGTCGCCGGCTCATCGACGGCGCGCTCAAGGTCGTCGAAGAGTCGACCGCGCCCGGCGGTCCCGCCGGGGTCCAAACCGAAATCCTGTTGTCGGGCGCCGTTCCCACCCTGATCGACCTGTCCAAAGAGGCGGAGATGGTGGTGATGGGTGCACAGGGCAGCGGGCGCTGGCCCGGTCGGCTGCTCGGCTCGGTCAGTTCGGCCCTGCTGCGTCATGCCCATTGCCCGGTCGCGATCGTCCACGACGAGGACCCGTCGACGCCCACCGCCGCTCAGTCGCCCGTGCTGGTCGGCATCGACGGTTCGCCGGCGTCCGAGCTGGCTACCGCGATCGCCTTCGACGAAGCCTCGCGCCGCCACACCGGCCTGGTCGCTCTGCACTCCTGGAGTGATCTCGACATCTCGGAGTGGCCCGGCATCGATTGGCCCGCAACGCAATCCATGGCCGAAGAGGTATTGGCCGAGCGGCTGGCGGGTTGGCAGGAACAGTACCCCGACGTCCAGGTCGCGCGAGTCGTCGTGCAGGCTGAGCCCGCGCGCCGGCTCGTCGAGGCGTCCGGAGAGGCCCAGCTGGTCGTCGTCGGCAGCAGGGGCCGAGGCGGATTCGCCGGGATGCTGGTGGGCTCGGTCAGCGAAACCGTCGCCCAAATGGCGCGGGTGCCGGTCATCGTGGCGCGCGAGGCCGTGGCCTAGTTCCGGCCGCGACCCGCCAGATGCCGCGGCTGGTGCTTGTCGGCGTCGGGGCGATGAACTCGCCCCGGTATCGTCCGGCCGGGCTGTCGGTGAGCTGGTGCGGCCATCGGGTGATGCTCGACGGCGGAGGCAGCGCGGATCCCGCCCCGCCCCTGGACGCGTGGCTGGTCAGCGACGAGCACGCCGAACTTATGCCCGAAATCCGCACGCGGGCGGGCGAACTCGGCGTGCGCCCAGCGGTTGTACCGTTTCAGGCCAGCGGCGTGGCCCTGCGGCCGCTACCGGTGCGGCACACGTCTCATCCGGCCTACGGGTATCTCATCGAAACCGCGCGGCAGCGTGCGGCCTGGGCGCCCGAATTCTGGACCTTCCCCGACTGGGCGGCCGGCGTGGATCTCTTGTTCGCCGACGCCGCCGGATGGGACAAGCCGATTCGATTCGCCGGCGGTGTCGGCGGGCATGCCTGCGTGCGTGACGTCGCGACCGTCGCGCGCCGGGCAGGCGTGCGCCGACTGGTCTTCGCGCACATCGGACGGCCGAGCATCCGGGCAATCGATCGGGGCGAGCGGCCACCGTTCGGGTCCTGGGGCCGCGACGGCGCCGAGTACCGGATCCGCTGAGCGATCAGTCGATCGGCGCTATGCCGCCCACACGATCCACAAGGTCGGCGATGGCGGGATCGTTGCGGACGACGGCGTCGGCCACGTCGGTCACCTTCCGATTGTGACGGCGGGCGTACCTGCGCAACAGTTCGGACGCCTCACCGACCATGATGCGACCGCGTTCGGCCAGAATGCCTTTCGCTTGCTCGAAGCTCAGGCGGTTGTTGAGCGCGGTTTGCAACTGTTCGGTCAGCAGATCTCGCTGACTTATGGCGCGCTCCTGCAGCAGCCCGATGGCCGCCACGTCGGTCAGCGCCTGGGCGACGGCGAGACGCTCGGGATCAAGACAACCGCGCGTCGCGGTGAACAGGTTCATTCCGCCGATCACCTCGTCGCGCAACCGCATGGGCACCGCATGGACGGCGGCGAACCCGATGTCGAGGGCCTTCGGCACGAAATGCGGCCACCGGTCGGATTCCGTGGAAAGATCCGGACAACTGACGGGCCGCCCACTCCGGTAGCAGTCCAGGCACGGACCTTCGGCGTGTTGCAGCTGGAACAGCTCCAGCACGCGGGCCTGCTCGCTGGATGCGGCGACGACGTTGAGGCCACCGTGATTGTCGGCGACCAGGAGGCCGACCGCCTCCACCCCCAGGGTCTGCTGGGTGCGCACCGTCACCAGGTGGAAAAAGTCGATCAGGTCGAAGTCGGCGACGAGCGTGTCCGCCAGTTCGACGAACGAATTCGCGAGGGCGGGCTGCGGACCGGTCATAGCTGCCCCCGCCCTCCCCGGCCCGCCGCGGGTGTCGCGTCGTCCGGGCGGAATCGGAGCCGGCGTTCCACGACGGCGCGTGCGACGTCGGTGAGTTGCGCACTGTGGCCGTAGGCGTACGCGCGCAGCCGGACCAGCGCGTCCAGGACCGATACGCCGAGTTGCACCGAGATCATGCCCGCCGCCTGGTGAACCTCCGCGTGCCACAGCACCGGGCCGAGGCCGTTGGGATGGTCACCGTCCGCCGGCGTGGTGATGCCGCACTCGGCGTCGAGCACCAGCAGCAACGCGGTGTCGGCGTAGATCAAGGCGTCCATCAGCTGTTCCTGGTCGAGGTGGCCCGGGGCGTCGTGATAGAGGTCGAGCACCCCCACCCGGATGGCCCCCAGCGCCAGCGGAAGGCTGTACATGGCGCGGACCCCGAGCCGGCCCACGTCGGCCGCGAACATCGGCCAGCGGCTGTTGCTCAGCGGTGCGGCCAGATCGCCGACGAGAATCGGCCTGCCCGACTCGAGGGCATCGATGCCTGGACCCTCGCCCACGGTCGCCTGCAGCTCTTCGGCCGCACCGGCATGGGAATCGGTGACGTACACCGTTTCCAACGACCCCGTGCCGCTCGCCAAAACGAGCCCGGCACCGCTGACACCGACCGCCTCGGCGCATGCCATGCACGCGTGCCTCGGCGACATCGAGGATCCTTCGCGCCGCGCGAGCAACGCGATCGATGTCCAGATCCGGGAGGTCCGATCACCGAGCACCGCTGATCACCCTTCCTGTGGAGCACGTCGGCACCCGGTGATCATTGCCGCGTGGGGGCCGAGGCGTAAGTGCCAAACGTCACTTTCGCGCAGCACAGCAGGCTTCTAGCGGACGACGAGCACCGAACATTCGGGGTGGTGGAACAGTGGATGCCCGTAGGGCCCGACGAGCCGCGCCAGCTGGTTGGCCTCGCTGCCGCTGATCACCGCGAGCTGGACTCGTTCATCATTGGAGGCCAGGAAACCGGCGATGGCGTCCTTCGTGGCGATCGGGTAGACGCGCACCTGGGGATGGCGCCGCCGCCAATCCTCCACCCGCCGTTCGAACTCGCCGTCGGCATGTTCGGTGAGGTCCTCCGGCCGGCCCCCGAGCACCAGCATGGGCGCCCGGCGCAATCTCGCTTCCGCCACAGCGTATTTGACGACGATGTCGTTGTCGGGTGCGTCGGTCATCCGGACCACGATCCAGTTGATGTCGGGCGGTGGCTGTTCGACATCGGTGCGAAGCACCGCCACCGGGCAATGCGCCTTCTCGGCGAGCTCGGTTGCCGTCGAACCCAGGATCAAGCGGGCGTAGCGCCCGATCCCCACGGATCCCACGCAGATCATCTCGGCATCGGAGGATGCCTCCACCAGCAGCGGCCCGGCCGGACCGCGCAGTATGTCGGTTTCGATGGTGACCGTCTTGCGGCCGGCTTCTATCGCGGACCGCGCCTCGCGAAGCGACTTCTCGGCGTGCGCGAGGTCACGGGCGTAGTCGTCGGTGGACGGGTGTGTCAGCTTCATGACCGCGACGAGGCGCACCGGCACACCACGGCTGATCGCCTCATCGGCACCCCACAGCGCGGCCGCGATGGCCGCCGCCGAGCCATCGATGCCGACGATGATCGGTTTCATAAGCCTGCCAACACCTTTCGGCCGTCAGGAATGGCCCGCCAAGGCCTGTCCCGGCTGGGAGAGC
This sequence comes from Mycobacterium sp., assembly GCF_035506235.1. Lineage (GTDB taxonomy): Bacteria > Actinomycetota > Actinomycetes > Mycobacteriales > Mycobacteriaceae > Mycobacterium. Next base: position 39,864 of record NZ_DATJPU010000139.1, on the reverse strand, counting down.
CGGTAGACATCCATCAGCCGGGTGAGGTCACTGGGCGTGATGATGCCGACCACGTCGCCGCCGTCGATCACCAGCGCACGGCTGCGGGGGCCGACCGGTGCCATCCGCTCGAGCAGTCCCGTCAGGGGCTCCTGCGGTCCCGCGGTCGGCACCGCGTCCAGCGGCAGGGCGATGTCAGCCACGCTGGTGGTGCCGCGTCGGCCCGGCGCGACGTCGCGGAGCTGGCTCAGCGTGACCAGCCCCACGATCGACCCGTTCCGGTCGGCCACCGGGTACGCCGAGTGGCGGTCGCCCAGCACATAGCGGTGGATGAAATCGTCGACGGTGATCCATCCGGGAGCGGTGTGGGGCCGGGCGGTCATCGCGTCGGAGACGCGCATCCCGGCGAAAAGCTGTTGGGTGGTTATCCGCGTTTCTTCCTCGCGACTGGCGGCGAAGATGAACCAGCCGATGAACGCCAGCCAGACGCCGCCGACGACGCCGCCCGCCACGAACTCGGCCAACCCCAATGCGATCAGGACGAACGCGACAACCCGTCCGGCATGTGCCGCGCCGATGCCGGCGCGCACGGGGTCACCGTTCCGGCGCCACAGGTAGGCGCGCAAGACGCGCCCGCCGTCCAGCGGGGCGCCCGGCAACAAGTTGAACAGGCCCAGCAGCAGGTTGATGACGGCCAGCCAGGAGGCAACGGCCACGACGATGGGAGCGGCCCCCACGCTGCGCAGCACCGCGACCAGCCCGCCGAACATCGCCGCCAGCGCGAGGCTGGTGGCGGGGCCCGCGATGGCAATCCGGAAGGCCGCTTTCGGTGTCTTCGCCTCGCCTTCGAGCGTGGTCACCCCGCCGAACAGCCAGAGCGTCACGCTGCCCACGGCTACCCCCATGCGGCGGGCGACGATCGCATGCGCGAGTTCGTGGGCCAACAGCGAGGCCAGCAGCATCAGCGCGCCGCAGGCCCCGGCGAGCCAATAGGCCGCGGTTGAATACCCTTTGACGGCGCTGGGCAGCGTGCTCGCCAGGCTCCAGGTGAACAGCCAGAGGATGACCAGCACGCTCCAGTGCACTTTTACCGGGAAACCGGCGACCCGTCCCAGCGGTATCGCATCGCGCACTTTCTGACCTCCAAAGTCGTTGGCCGGCTGAGCCTTTCAGACGCCGCTAGCCGGAAATGGCAAGAGGTGAGCAAATCGCCTTGACGAACTGGACGATGGCGTGCTCGGGCAGGTGCCGGGCGATGTCGGCTTCGGTCACGATGCCGACCAGGCGGTCGTTTTCCATGACCGGAAGCCGGCGGACCTGATGCTCTTCCATGACGTTGAGCATCTCGGGAATGCTCGCGTTCACGTCGACGTAGTAGACGCTGTCCCGGACCAGCTCCCCGGCCGTCGTGGTGTTCGGGTCCAGGCCCGCCGCCAGACCTTTCACCACGATGTCGCGGTCGGTGAGCATTCCGTGCAACCGGTCGTCGTCGCCGCAGATCGGCAGGGCGCCGATATCGCGCTCGCGCATGTGTTGGGCCGCAGCGCTTAGCGTCTCGTGCTCGCCAACACAGGTCACTCCGGCGCTCATGATGTCGCGTGCGGTGGTCATTGCATCCTCCTCGCTGGGGTCCGAATCCACCCTGCAGCTGAAACTAAGGCGGCGCCGTGGCCGCGACTAGGGTCGTTTGACCTTGCGCCGGCGGCCAATGGACCTGCCCGGTCCGCCGGTCAGAACTCGCAGATGTGGCCCACGCAGCCGCCGCTGAAGGTGGGGCCGGCGGACAGCGGCGCTTGTTCGGTGGCCGGGCCGGCATAGGTCAGCACCTGTCCGGGCCGACTGCCGTAACGGTAAACCGTGATGCCTTTGACCCTCGCCTTCCATGCCGCCAGATAGAGCGAGCGGACATCGTCGACGGTCGCATCGGCGGGCAGGTTGACGGTCTTGGACACCGCCGCGTCGACGTGCCGCTGCACGGCGGCCTGCATCCGCAGGTGCCACTGCGGAGCGATTTCCGCCGCGATCGGAAATGCGGCCCGGACCTCGGCGGGCAGGTGTGGGTACTGGCGCACGCCGCCGCGGCGGGCGATCTCGGCGATCAATTCGGGACGATAGAACCCCTGGTCGCGGGCGAGCCGATCGAAGCATGGGTTGACCTCCAGGAGGCGCCGCCCGATGACGGAGCGGGTGTAGGCGATCGCGAACATCGGCTCGATCCCCGCGGTGGTGCCCGCGATCAGGGAGATCGTGCCGGTCGGGGCGATCGAGGTGAGCTGGGCGTTGCGCCGCGGCGTCGAGCCCGCAAACCGGCTGTCGCCGAACGCCGGAAACGGCCCCCGCTCCTCGGCCAGCCGCGCCGACGCCGCCTGCGTCGCCTGCTCGATGCTGCGCGCGATCCGGCCGGCCAGACGAACGCCTCGCTCGCTGTCGTAGGGAATCCCCAAGCCGGCCAACATCTCCGCCAACCCCATGACGCCCAGCCCGACCTTGCGGGTCGCGCGGGTGGCCGCCTCGATCTCCGGGATGGGATAGCGACTGACGTCGATCACATCGTCGAGAAAGCGCACGGCCAGTTGGGCGACCTGCGCGAGCCGATCCCAATCGACGCCGCCGCCGCTGACCATCCGGGCGAGGTTGATGGAGCCCAGGTTGCACGACTCGTACGGCAGCAACGGAACTTCCCCGCACGGGTTGGTTGCCTCGATCCGGCCCCGCGCCGGCGTCGGATTGGCGCGGTTGACGGCGTCGAGGAACACCAATCCCGGGTCGCCGCATCGGTGCGCGGCCGCGCAGATTGCCGTGAACAGGTCGGCGGCGGGCACCCGCGCGACCGTCTTGCCGGTTCGCGGGTTGACCAGCCGGTGCTCCCCGCCGCGCGTGACGGCTCGCAAGAACGCGTCCGTGACGCCCACCGAGAGGTTGAACTGGGTCAGCGCGCTTTGAGAATCCGCCTTGGCACTGACGAATTCGTAGATGTCAGGGTGCGAAACGTCGAGCACCGCCATCGACGCTCCGCGCCGCCGGCCGCCCATCGAGACGACGCCGGCCGCGGTGTCGAAGAGCCGAAGGAAAGACATCGGCCCGCTCGCCGTGCCCCCGGTGCGGGTCACCCGATCGCCCGCGGGACGCAGGTGACCGAACGCATAGCCGGTGCCGCCCCCGGCCTGGTGGATCTCCGCGCTGTGGGCGAGCGCGCCGAAGATCGAGCGGAGCGAATCCTCGATGGGCAGAACGAAACACGCGGACAGCAGGCCCAGTTCGGTGCCCGCGTTCATCAGCGTCGGCGAATTCGGCAGGAACTCCAGGCCGCGTAGCAGCGCCGAAAATCGCTCCGCCCACATCGCCGAGGAGCCGCGCCGGAAGCCGTCTTCGGCCGCCGCGACGCAGCTGGCGACGCGGTCCATCATGTCCCCGGTCGATTCGGTCGGCCTGCCGCGCTCGTCGCAGAGCAGGTAGCGCTCGCCCAGCACCGTCGCCGCGGCCATGCTCAACTTCAGCTCATCGCGCACGCCCAGCAGCGCCTTCGCGGCGCGCAACTCGGCATGGTGCTGGCGGTAGACCATGTACGCGCGGGCGACGTCGTCCAGGCCCGCCGCGACGAGCTGGGCCTCGACGAGGTCCTGGATCTCCTCCACGGTCGCGACGGCGGCGCGGGGCCGGCGCGGCGGCGCGACCAGCGCGTCAGCGACCGACCTGGCGACCCTGCCCGGCGCCGCGCGGTCCCCGTGCCCGGCCTCGCGCGCGGCCGCGGCGATCGCGGCCTCGATGCGGCCCGCGTCGAAGGGCACCAGGCGCCCGTCGCGTTGCCGAACGCTCGGCGGCCGCTCCGCAGTCCCCGGCCGGCTCCCCATCTCCCGAGTATCGCCGCCTTTCACCGAAATCCGGTACCTCGAAACCCAATGGGGACTTGAGTCCCTATCGCCGCATCGGCCCGCGTGATCGGATTTAAGCGTCGTTTCAGGCACTCATAACACTCCAGGAGAACACAATGACCACCAGCCTTCCTGCGACCCAGAAGTCACAGCGTTCGCTGTTTCCCGAGTTTGCGGACTTCTTGGCGGCGTTCCCCTCGTTCGCCGGCATCCGCCCGATGTTCGACACCAAGCTGATGCGGCTGGAGGACGAGATGACCGACGGTCGCTACGTGGTTCGCGCCGAGATCCCGGGCATCGACCCGGCCAAGGACGTCGACATCACCGTCCGCGACGGTCAGCTCACGATCAAGGCCGAGCGCAGCGAGAAGAAGGAATTCGACGGCCGGTCGGAATTCTCGTACGGCTCGTTTGTCCGCACGGTCTCGCTGCCGGCCGGCGCCGACGAGGACGACATCAAGGCCACCTACGACAAGGGCATCCTCACTGTTTCCGTGGGCGTTTCGAAACCCTCACCCGCCGAGAAGCATGTGCAGGTAGCCACCAGCTAGCCGGAAGCAACGGGCCCGGGATCGCGATCCCGGGCCCGTTCCGATGGGCAATCAACCGAGTTCAACGGCCTCTTCTGTCGGCGTCGTCATCTGGGACCGCTCGACCCGGTTCTTGATGCCGAGCAACAAAGCTCGTGTGCCCATGGCGATCACCGGCCTGGCCAGTTCCATGGCAAACACCTCGCCGGGGTGGCGCAGGGCGATCCTGGCGCGGGTGAGGAGCCGGACCCGGTCTTCCCAATGCGGCTGAACGTGGAAGGACCACACCGCATTCCAGCGCAGATCCGCTCGCGTGGCGTTGAGCACGAGGTACTTTCCCGCGACGAGCTCGGCGACGGTCAACGTCACCCCGTCGGGTAGGCCCATCCAGCCCTCGGGCGCCACGCGCACGACGTCGCCGACCGCAAGGGGTTGAGATTCCGGGTGTGAATCGTCGTCGCGGCGCCGCTGAGCCGCCCGCAACAGCTCGGACCACACCGCGGATACCGGCGCATCGATGTATACGGCCTCGGTTGTCTGAATGGCCGGATCCGGCACCGACCTGTCGCCGGGCAGCACCATCCGGCACTCGGCCTTGGTCGCGCCCCAATTGCGGTAGTACTGCCGCGCGCCATACAGCAGCCCGAGCAGCGCCGCCGCCTCGGTGGTCCGTCTCATCGCGTTGTTGGCCATGACGCCAGTCTCGGTGAGTGGCCGCGCCGTCCGCCAGGGTCAATGGTCCTTGCGCCGACGCCAATGTTCCCCGCGCGCCATCGAGGACTTTGGACCCTATCCGCAACCTCCGCGTGACGGAATAATCACCTCGGCTGACGTAACTTTGGCTGCGGCGGTTGCGGCTGAACAAAGGAGCATGACGGTTATGGGTCCCAACCCACCGTTGTTATTGACTGATACTGACGTCGACGCCCTTGCGCGGGAATTCTTGGTCTCGCGCTACCTCGGCCCCATTTATGCGGACTGGTCTCCCGATCGGCGCCTGGACACCTTCTTGCGTCGGCGCGGGCTTTCCCGTGTCGCCGACGACGGGGATCTGTCCATGATCGTGCTGGATCGCATCATGGCCCAGGTGAGTGCCGCGTCGCGCTCCTAGCTTTGGGACCAACGGCACTATCGACGCCCGCGCCGCGGCCGCATAGTAATGCGGACCGCCGTGGATCGGAGATGAGCGCCGATGGAACAGCTATCAACCATGGAAGCCAGCTTCCTGGAGGCCGAAGACGCCGACCGGCACCTGAGTCTGGCGATCGGCACGCTGGCCGTCATCGATGGGCCGATGCCGGACGTGGAGACGTTCACCGCGGCGGTGCGCGAACGGATACGAGGCGTCCCCCGGTTCACGCAGCTGGTGCATAAGCACCCCCTCGAATTGGCGGCACCCGAATGGATCGACGACGACCACTTCGACATCGCCCATCACGTGCGGCGGGCGGCGCTGCCGCACCCCGGTGACGACGCCGCGTTGTTCCGGCTGATCGCCGACCTCATGGAGCGCAGGCTGGATCGCGACCACCCGTTGTGGGAGTGCTGGGTCATCGAGGGCCTACCGGAAGGGCGGTGGGCGGCCCTGGTCAAGGTCCACCACTGCATCGCCGACGGGATCGCCACCGTGCAGATGTTGAGCAGTCTCGCCGACCCCGGCGCGGGTGAGACGTTCGCCGGCGACATCCGCGCCGCCAAGGAGCTGCCGTCGTCCATCGTCTTGTCGGCGGGACTCAGCCGCAATCCGCTGACCTGGGCCGGCGGGCTATGGCGCGCGTCCCTGGCGACCACCGCGGCCGCCGCGCAGACGGCAAGGGGCGCAGCCGAATTAGTCACCGGCCTGGCGATGCCGGCGGCGGGATCGTCGCTGCACGGCTCTGTGGCCAACATGCGGCGTTACGGCGCGGCGCGGGTGTCACTCAAGGAAGTCGAAACCGTGTGCGAGGCCTTCGGCGTGACGCTCAACGACGTGGCGCTCGCGGCGATCACCGACAGTTTCCGCACCATGCTGCTGCGTCGCGGTGAGAAACCCCGGCGCAACTCGCTGCGCACCTTGGTCCCGGTGTCGGTGCGCGCGCCGGACGCCATGAACCGCACCGATGTTCGCGTCTCGGCGATGCTGTCATCGCTGCCCGTCGAGCAGCAGGACCCGGTGAAGCGGCTCAGGCTCGTCCACACCCGGCTGGACAGGCTCAAGGGCAGCGGCGAGCGACAAGCCGCCAGCACTTTCGTCACGCTGACCAATTACCTGCCGTTCGTGGTGAGCGCGTGGGCGATTCGGCTGTTGACGCGGCTGCCGCAGCGCAGCATCGTCACCCTGGCGACCAACGTGCCGGGCCCCCGCCAGCGGCTGCAGGTGCTCGGCCGCCCGGTGGAAGAACTGCTGCCGATCCCGCCGATCGCGATGCAGTTGCGCACCGTGATCAGCATGCTGACCTACGTCGACGAGCTGGTCTTCGGCGTCACCGCGGACTACGACGCCACACCCGACGTCGACGAGCTTGCCAGCGGCATCGAACTCGGCGTCGCACGGCTGGTGACCCGCGCCCTGGCACGCAAGCCGGCAAGGAAGCGAAGCGGTCACCCGGCCAGGCTGGCCAACTAGCGTTGTTCCGAGGGCAGGTAACGCTTCTCGACCGCGTGCAGGAGTTGATCGCGTATGCGTTCGACGTCGGCGGCGCGTTGGGCCTCCAGCTCGTCCTCCCATGCCGCCACCAGCAACGCGAGGTCCTTGTCGGCGATGGTCCCTTCGAGCCAGTGCGAGAAGTCGCCTCGTTCGAGATGGTATTCGAGTGCCTGCTGGTCGAGGTGTCTTACCGCATTGCAGAAGTCGTGCATGCTCGCGGCCGCGGGAATGCATTCGCCGTTGGTCGGCCGAAAGTAGAATCGCCGTTCGGGTGGAAGCCGGATATCGGCATATTTGTGCCGGTGCCGGACGTGGGCGGTACGGCGCTCCGCGATGGTGAACCCACGGGGCGGCTGCGATCCGAAACGGATGGTGGCCCTCCGTCGCGCAGCGATGTCGGCCGCGATGTCGGCGCCGGTAAGCGTCAGCGCGACGTCGCTGTTGTCGATCTCACGCGGGGGAAGCGATGCGGGGGCAAACGAACACAAAACGTAACCGCCGCGACGCGCCCAGTGCGCTTCCTCGTCGCTGCCGAGGAGATGGGCCTCGTCGTAGACGACCCAGTGCGGGAATCCGTGCTGTTGGCGGTGCGCCTCGGCGGTTGACCGCAGTCGCCGCACATACTCGCTCTTTCTCGGCTCGGCCAGTCCCGACAGATCCACCACGGTGCTGGAGTTCGGACGCAACGCGTTGACGATCTCGGCCGGCTCTGCCAGGCGGTGACCGCCGTCGAGGACCTGCACCTGGTTGAGCTGCTGCAGTTGCAGGTGATCGCCCTCGGGGTCGATGACGAGCACGCAATAACCGGCCAGGATCCATTGCTCGGCCATCAGGCCGAGCAGGTAGCTTTTTCCCGACGCGGCCGGTCCCGTGACCACGATGCGGCCCTGACTTCCCGGCAATCGGGTCGTGCTCCCGTCGTCAAAGGTGCCGATGTCGACCCAGCGGCGCGGCGGGCACCAGCGTTGCGCCCCTGCGAGATACGGCTGCGCGAGCAGCTCGGCGACACCCGCCCCATCCGGCTGATCGAGGACGACATCGGCGAATCGCCGGACCGACGGGACGGCATCGGCCACGGCGGCACCGACCTCGGCGGCACCGAGCAACGACAAGTCGTTCTCGGCGTCGCCGACCGCGACGGTGTTGTGGGGGGACAGATTCATCTTGGCCAAGAGGGCGGTCAGCCCGGTGCCCTTGGTGGTGCCCGCCGGCAGCACCATCAGGGCGGACCGGTTTCGCACGATCTGGTAATCCATCCCGAGCTCGCCGATCACCTCGACGACGGTCGCGGCGTGCTCCCCGTCAACGGCCACCAGCACCTCGCCGCGCCGGTACGGGACGCCCCGGGTGGCGAGCGCCTCATGAAGGCCGTGGTCGACCGGTTCCGCCAGCGCGTGCGTCTGTCCGTCGAGGACGACGACCGCGCCGTTTTCCAGTACCAGCGCATCGACGTGGTCGGCGATCCGGGGGAATTCGGCATGCAGCTCGGCTCCGATGCGGCCCGTCACGAGCACGATTGCCAGCCCGTCGCGCCGCGCCTTGTCGATCGCCTCCAAGGCTTCCGGGGACAGGTCACCGCCCGATGCAATGGTGCCGTCGAGGTCGACTGCGACCACCTTGAAAAATGCCACAGCCTTTCCCATCTGCCTTCCCCATGCCCGAACCTAAGGCCGGCGCACGGAGCTTTGTAGGGCCGTTTGGCCCCGGTCGCAATGCCCTCCGGGTCCGCTCAACCCACCCTCACGATCGATTCGAGCTCGGTCAGGCACTCCTCGGTGAGCGGGATCAGCGTGTCGATGTCGGGCATCAGCTCGGCGCCCGCGACGTAGCCGAATCCGACCCGGCCGGCGTAGGAACACGTCGTCACGTTGAAGGCCATACCGTCGAAGACCGTCGAGACCGGATACATTTCGTCGACATGGGCTCCGTTCCAATACATTTCGGTATCGGGACCGGGCACGTGGGAGATGGGCAGGTTGTATCCGGTGCGGACCTTCGGCGTGAACGACAGCAGCGGGACGACCACTGTCGCGGCGATACTCGGCGCGGTGGTCAGCAGCGACGCCGCCGATCCGCGCCTGGCAACCCAGCGCTTCCCTTCCGACATCGATCGGTGGATCAAATCCAGCCGCGCGGCCGGGTCATCGACATCGGTGCCCAACGGGCACAGCCAGAGGCCGAACATGTTGCCGTGCCGGTCATTTGCGGCGTCGTACTCGCGGGCGCGCACCGTGATCGGGCAGATCGCCACCAGCGATTGCCTGGGCAGCTCCCCACGCTGAAGCAGCCAGCGGCGCACCGCGCCGGCCACCATCGCGGTCACCACGTCATTGCCGGTGACGCCCGTGGCCCGCTGCACCGCCCGGATGCGGTCCTTCGCCCAGCTGCCGGCCGCGACGGCACGACCCCGCCCCGGGCGGCCGTTGAACCGCGTGTAGGGCGCCTCGAAGGGCAGCACGGTGGTGTGCCCAACCAGCGTGTCGAAGACGTTCGAAATCTCCCCCGTGACGGCCCGACCGATGAGCCCGACGCTCGACGTCGCCGCGCCTAGCAGCGACCGCACCGGCGCGACAAGGCGGGACGCCAGCCCGCTCGCCGCCGGCTGCCGAGAGGACACGTGACGGCGGTCGGCATAGAAGGGCGGCATCGACCGGCGTTCCGGATCGCTGCTCAGTGCGTCGGCGATCATCTGGAAGCCGGCCACCCCGTCGATGACCGTGTGGTGCACCTTGATGTAGAACGCGAAGCGGCCACCGTCGACGCCGTCGATCAGATACGACATCCACATCGGGCGGGACCGGTCGAGCCGCTCGGCGTCCAGCTCGCCGATGAGCCGCCAGAACTCGTTGCGGCCCGCCGGGACGGTCCTGCGCCGGCAATGTTGGCTCAGGTCAAGGTTGTCCACGTGGCGCCAGACCCACACGCCGCCGGTGTCCACGCCGCGGCGCGGGTACCGGCACAGCCTGGGATCGATCGAATCGTTGCCGGCGAGGGCCTCGCGGTACAGGTCGTCGACGTAGTCGGGGCCGGCGTCTTCCGGTGGCGACAGGATCAGCACGGCGCCGACATGCATCGGGCTCGCGACCAGCTCCGCGGCCATCATCGCCACGTCCAGCGGGTCCAGCGGATCCATTTCTTCGCGCCTAAGCCGGGCGGTCGCGCCGCGCCGGCGGCGCGGGGCGCTCGCGCCGCGCCGCCGGCGCATCGAGGAGCCCGGACTGCCGCAGCGCATCCCACACGAAGTTCTGCACCGGACGCGACCGGAAGAACCCCGTGTGACCGCCGGGGTACCAGACGATTTCGGGCTTACCCCAGTGTTCCCAGAGGCGGACCACCTGCTCACGCGGATGCACGACCCGGTCGGCGACGCCGGCGTAGATGAAACGGCCCCGCATCGGCACGAGCGGGGTCAGCGACAGCGGCGACGTCATCCGTCCGATGGGTTCGGCCAGTTCCATCGTGCGCCGGCGGGGGTCGTCCGCACCGAGCCCGGAATGGCGCCCCAGCAACTGAACCAGGTCGGCCACCGGAACACCGAGGATGGCGCAGGTGAGGCCCTTTTCGAGGCTCGCGACCAGCGCCGCGATGTAACCGCCGAGTGAAAGGCTGTTCAACCCGATCAGCGACTCGGGCTCCTGCAACCGGATCCAGGACAGCAACCGCCGGATGTCCCACACCGCCTGACCCGTGGCATGCACGTCGTCGAGGATGTCCTCTCCGGGAAAGATTGCGCCCTTGGGCAGGCCGCGGGCCCGTGGCCCGTGCATCGGCAGGACCGGCATCACGACGTTCAGGCCGAGTTCGTCGTGCAGCTTCCAGGAGCGAAACAGGGCGAGGTCCAGCGCGGCCCGCCCCATCTCCGTCCCGTGCACACACACCAACCAGGGCCGTGGTTCGGGATGGCGGAGCACCAGCGCGTATTCGCGGTCGTTCGCCGTGTAGCTCATCCACCGTTCCGCGCCCGGTTCACCCGGCCGCGGCAGATACCCGCTGTCGAAGGAGATGCGATAGAGAGAGCGGGTGCGCCCCTTGACCTTTCGGACCGTGACGTCGGAAAGCGGCGGCGGCGCGCCGAAGAATCGCTTCGGGTGGTCGAGCCATCCCCTCTTGCCGTAGAACTGCAGCCCCGCGACCACCTCGCCGGTGATGCGCTCGAACACCTCGGGCCGGCTGACGGGGCGGCGTGCCTTCAGGCCCATCAGCACGATCTCGTCGCGAAAGGCCTGGGCGGCCAGGGCCAGGGTGGGCCGTGCGATCGGAAGTTCGCTCGGTGTGTTGTCGAGGTAATCGCGCCACGACTGCGCGACGTACCGACCGGTGCCGGTGAACGGTTCGACGGCCTTGCCCAAGCCATTGACGGCCGGCGGGCTCCGGCGGGGAGCGCCCGTTCCTTCGCGTTCATGGCTGTCGGGTATGGCCATGGCGGCACGCTAACACCCGCCGATCCGGCGCGTTAGGGACCTACGGCCCGGCCAAAGTCGCGAAAGTCCTTGACCGGCAGGCACAGATCATCCGGCTCGGGGACGAATGATCGGATGCGCAGGACTTTAGTCACTCGTGCCGGTGCCCCCGACAGTCGTAACGTGGAGCCTCGGCACAGAGCCGTAAAGACCCGAACACTAGGAGTGACAATGGCAGCACCCGAAAAATCCGAGCCGCGCTGGGCGGAACTTTCCGACGACGTGCTCGAATCCGTCGAGAACGGCCGCAAGCAGGCAATCGAGGCCGTGCGCAAGTTCGTCGATCAGATCAGTCCCGTGCTCCCCGAGCAGTCGCGGCGCAAGACCGTTGTCGATGCCGCCCTGGACCTCGCCGAGCAGTTGAGCGCCGCCCGCATCGAGTTCTTCCGCAACGTGGTGCACAGCGCCGGTCAGGCGGCAACCAAGCCCAGCGAGTGAACCGACGGCGGTTCAAGCATGGCCGGGCGGTTGCGACGAGGCACCGCCCGGCCATCTGCTTTGTCGATACTGGTCATTCGACGTCCGCCTCCCCCGACAGGTCCAAGACGACTTTGCGGGCGGCGCGCTGCAAGTCCACCGCAGCCGTCCAGTCGGTGCCCGAAGACCAGATCGGCTCGGCAACCGCGATGTCGACGGCGCCCCGCCGCGGAAAATGGTGTTCCGGCCGCAATATTGTGCGGGTTCCGCGGATGGCCATCGGGACGACGGGCACGCCGGTTTGGGCGGCCACCGCGAATGCCCCCATGTGGAAAGGCCGCAAACCGGGGGCACGCGCCAGCCGGCCCTCCGGGAAAATGACGAGCGACTGCCCGGCTCGCACCAGGGCGGCGAGCCGCCCGACATCGGCCACGCCGTGTTCGCGCTCGTGGCGCTCCACGAACTGGTGGCCCAGCCTCCTGAGCACGAATCCATTGAGCCCCTGATGCTCAAGCACTTCGGCCGCGACGAAGTGAAACCGCTCCGGCAGCACCGACGCCAGCACCAGCGGGTCGATCCAGCTGGGATGGTTGGCCACCGCGATGGAGGTGTTCGCGGGCAGGTGGTCGAGGCCGTGCGCGGTGATCGCCGTTCCGGTGAGACGGGCCAGCAGCCGCGCCGCCGCCCGGGCCGCCTTCCAGCGCCACCGCGGCCGCGGTAGCAGCAGCAACAACAGGACCACTGACAAGCCGAGGACCGTATACACCGCCCACGCGTAGGCGGCGAAGGCCACGGCACCCGCGGCGCGCCGGGCGCGGCGCATCGAGGGCACCGCGCCGCGCAGCCGAAGGCGGGCCAATTCCCACCACACCGCACGCGGGCGCGCGCCCACCTTCCCGGCCTGATAGAGCTGCCGGCTCGCCGCCCGCCGGATCTTGCCGCTCGAGGTCTTCAGCACCGTGCGCGGCGGCGCCAGTACCACGTCGTCGGGCGCCACGCCCAGCAGATCGACTGTGGTAGCCGCGATTTCGGATCGCAGTGCGGCGCGGGCGTCGTCTCCGGTCGCTCGGGTCTCGGCCATGACGACCAGGTGTTCGGCGCCCCCCGCCGGGTCAGGCGAGGCGAACACCGCGACGCACCCCTTGCGGACGCCCGGAAGGTTGCCGACGGCCTCTTCGAGCTCCGCCGGGTGCAGGTTGCGGCCGGCCCGGATGATCACGTCCTTGACCCGACCGGTGACGTACAGGTCGGCATCGGCCATGTACCCGAGGTCACCCGTGTCCAGCCAGTCGCCGTGGAACAGTGCGCGCGTCGCGGCCGCGTTGTTGAGATATCCGGCGGTGGCCGACGGACCGCGGAACTCGACGCGGCCTTCACGGCGGTCCCCCAGCTCGTTGCCGGCGGCGTCGACGACGCGGATCTCGTGGCCCGGCAAGGGCCGGCCGCACGCGACGAAACGGAGGTCCGGCTCGCCCGGCTTCGCCGGGTCGGCCTGCCCGAAACGCACGAATGCGTCCCGGCGGATCCGGTCGACGAGCGGGCCCCGCCCCAACGGCGGGAAAGCCAGGCCCACCGAGGACTCGGCCAGCCCGTACACGGGCGTCATGGCCTCGCGGCGAAAACCGTAAGGGGAGAACCGATCACCGAACCGCTCGATGGTCGTGGCGCTGACGGGTTCGGCGCCGTTGTAGGCCAATCGCCAGGAGCTCAGGTCGAGCCCTTCGATCTCGTCGTCGCGGATCTTGTTGAGGCACAGCTCGTAGGCGAAGTTCGGGCCGGCCGACATGGTTGCCCCGTTGGCGTGGATCGCCCAGAGCCACCGCGAGGGTCGGATCAGGAACGACTGCGGGCTCATCACCGCCAGCGGGACGCCGAAATACATGCAGCCGAGCCACGCGCCGATCAGACCCATGTCGTGGTACAGCGGCAGCCAACTGACGAACACGTCGGACCCGGACGCCGCCGCGGCCTGACCCATCACCCGGATGTTGGCCAGCAGATTGCGGTGCGTGAGCGCGACCCCCTTGGGCTGTCCGGTGCTGCCCGAGGTGTACTGCACCAGCGCGAGATCGTCGGCCCGCGGTACCGGCATGGGCGGCAACGGGTCTTCGCTTGCGCCGGTGAGGGATTCGGGGACGACGACGTGACGAAGGCTTTCGACGTTCGCGCGCAGCAGATGCCCGAGGGTGACGGCCTCGGGCACGGTGACCAGCAGGGTGACGCGGGCGTTCGCGAGGATGCCCGTCGTGCGACGCAGGTGGTCGGCCAGCTGCGAGGGCCGCGCCGGTGGGTAGACGGGAACCGGGACGGCCCCGGCGAGGATCACCCCGGCGAAGGTGGCGAAATAGGCGCGGCAGGTGGGCAACATGATGGCGACCGTCTCGCCCGGCATCACCTCGTGCGCGATCAGGCCGGCCGCCACGGCCGCGGCCTCCCGGTGCAGCGCGGCATAGGTGACGTCGGCGTTGTCGGCGGTGCCGTCGGCGTCGTCGAGGATGCGGATGTGTGTCCGGCCCGGCGTCGCGCCGACATGCCACGCGAGGGCGTCGTTCAGGGTTGCCGCCGTTTCGGGCACCAGGCCGGCCGGGGCGGTGACCGGGGGTGACACCGGGCCCCGGCCCCGCGCGCGGTCCACTTCCAGGGCGGGCCGGCTCCGCCCGACGGCCGTCAAGAGATCACGCGGCGTCTCCGCCGTCGCCAGGATGTGCGGCGGCAGCGCCACCCCGAACTTGTCCTGCACGCGCAGCAACAGCTCGCCCAGCTCCAGGCTGCCGATGCCCAGGTCGTCGAAAGTGCTGTCGAGCGTTACCGATGGCGGCTTGGCATGTGGGTGCACCTCGGCCACGATGCCGCGCACCAGCGCGAGGATGTCAGCGGCGCACTCTTGGCTTGCCATCGGTCATGACGCGGCCGCCGACCCCCCGGCCCGTTCGCGAATGCGCGCCGCAAAGGCCGCGGCCCGATCGAGGTCGTGGTCGTTGGGTCGTCCCTTGTTGATCCCGCCGATGAACCCGAACGGCCCGACGGTGTCGAAGCCCCGGCAAGAAAACGAACCGAGCACCTCAAAGCCCTTTGCTTCCAGGTGCTTTCGGACCGGCTTGTTGTAGTCCAGCAGCGGAACTTCCCGGGCGCCGCTGGTGAAGAAGGTGAACGCCCGGATGTTGGCGACGGTCGGGAGGCGGCGTATCAGCTTCCGCAGCCTGTCGTCTACCGCCATATAGTAGATCCCGGATCCAAAGCCGACGAGGTCGTACTGGCGGAGCGTTTCGGGGTCGACCGACTCGGGTTCGACGACCTCGGCGTCCAGCACCTCAGCCATCCGCTCGGCCACGCGCCGGGTATTGCCGTGCGATTTGGAAACGCAGACGATGAGCGACTTCATGGGGTTCATGCTGGGCGCGCGCCGCGCCACCCGGCAAGGGCGCAAAGGCACGAAGGCGCGGGGCATAAGTCACTTCGGGGTCGCTGGTGGTCCCCTCAGTCGAACGCATGGATCACCTGGCGGGCCACGCGCTGGACCTTCTGGAGGGTGTCGCGATCGAGGGGTAACTCATCGAGGTCCGGGATTTCCCCGGTCGTGGTGATCACCCCGGGTTCCTCGGGCTCCCACCGCGCGTCGACCTTGTTTCCCAGCGCGCGCGCCGGGGGGTTGTCGGCGAGCACCCGGGCGTGTAAGCGCTCGATGCCGTCGACGCGCGCGGCGACCGCCAGCGCGCTGAGCAGCAGCGTCCCGATCCCGCGGTTCTGGTAGGCGTCCGCGACGGTGAGCGCGACCTCCGCCGACCTCGGGTCGTCTTCATCGCGGATGAAGCGGGCGTCGGCAATGACCGGCCCGTCCGCGCAGGCCGTGACGACCCAGACGAAATGGTCGACGTAATCGACCTCGAACAGGTAGTCCAGCTGCGCCGCGGTCGGAGCGCCGCCCTGGTAGCGCCGGTACAGCGTCTCCCGTGAAAACGAACCATCGCTCTTGAACCGCTCGGCGTCACCGGGCAGGACCGGGCGCAGCAGGAACCCGGTGCCGTCTCTGGCCGACACGGGGATCGGGTCGATGTAGGCGACCAGGCGCTGCCGCGCGGTGCGCACCAGCCGTTCGGCGACGACGGGCGTGGCCAGCATGCAATCGAAGGCGCCGTCGTATCCGACGTAGCCCCGCACGTCGTCCTTCGCGATCACCGTCGCCGTTCTGGGTTTGCCTCGCAGCAAAGCGATTTCGCCGACGATCGTCCCCGGTGACAGCTCGGTGACCGTCACCTGGCCGTCCGGGCCGGCGTGCCGGATCTCCACCCGGCCCGACGTGATGATCGCGAACGAAGACGCCTTTTCCCCCTGGCGCATCAGGACCTCGCCTGCGGCCGCCCGCAGCGGCCGCAGTTGGGCGGCCAACGCCGCGAGGTCCTTCGCCGGCGTTCCGGCGAACATGTCCAGTGCCGACAATTTCTCGACGTCGGTGGCGCTTGCGCCGGGCGTCCCGGCACGCCCGCAAGCGGGCTCCGCATAATCCGTCATCACTTCGATGTACGGTACGCGACCGGCGCCGCCCTCGCCCGGGCAGTTCGCGGGTATGCGCAGTGACAAAAGACCCTGTCGCGCCGGGACTTCGGCGAGTCCAACGCGAGACCAAAGCATCGCGGTAGTCGTGCTCTTGGCCTCTACGGCGCGGCCCGTACCGGTGGTCGGATGAAGCGGTACGGCGAACCGGGACACGACCGGGAGAAACGAAAATGTACTCGACATGGCGGCCTCATTGGCCACAGCGCAGGCAGGCGACCACGGTCTATCAGTTGACCGATTGCCTGCACGACGGGCATACCGCCCGGGTGGCGGCACACGAGATCACGGCCACGGTCTCCGCGTGGCTGGCCGAGCTGGGCGCGCGCAGCCCGCTGGTCGACGACCTCGAGCGCGCGGTGCGCGGAGGCGATTGGGCCGGGGCGTATGCCATCGGCGAGCGTTTGTCCGTTCGGGTAGCGGTTGCCGGCTGAGCGCGCCGGCCACAAGTCGCCATTGCGGGACTTTCGACACTATCCGCGACGGGTTCGGCCACAGCAGGATCGAAGGTTGACACCATGAACACACCACTCGCCTCGATGGAGCGGCCCGACTTCACCAAGCTCGAGAAGCGCGCGCCGTCGGTGGCGCACATGTTCCTCCACCGCGTCGAGGCCACCCCGGACGCGGAGGCGTTTCGGTATCCGCAGGACCACAGCTGGGAGAGCATGACCTGGCGGCAGGTCGGTGAACGCGTCTACAACATCGCCGGTGGGCTCATCGCACTCGGAATCGCCTCCGAGGACCGGGTGGCGCTGGCGTCGTCGACGCGCTACGAGTGGGTGCTCGTCGATTTCGCCGTGATGTGCGCCGGCGCGGCGACCACCACGGTGTACCCGACGACGAACGCCACCGACGTCGCGTACATCGTGGCCAATTCCGGCAGCCGGGTGGTGGTCGCCGAAAACCAGACCCAGGTCGACAAGTTGCTTGAGCACCGCGCCGAACTGCCCGACGTGGGCAAGGTGGTGATCATCGACGGCAACGGCGACGGCGACTGGGTGATGACGCTCGCCGAACTGGAGCAGATGGGCAAGCAACTGCTGGCCGACTCCCCCGATGTCATCAATGGCCGTGTCGCCACCATCGGTCCGGACCAGCTCGCCAGCCTCATCTACACCTCCGGCACCACGGGGCGGCCGAAGGGTGTGCGGCTCACCCACGGCGCCTGGACGTACACCGCCGCGGCCATCGACGCGCTGGGCATCCTCCGCCCGGACGACCTCAACTTCCTGTGGCTGCCGTTGGCGCACGCCTTCGGCAAGGTGATGCTGGCGCTGGCGCTGCAAATCGGCTACCCGACCGCGATCGACGGCCGCGTCGAGAGGATCGTCGATAACCTCGCGACCCTGCGGCCCACCTTCATGGGCGCGGCCCCACGCATTTTCGAGAAGGCGCACGCCCACATCGAGGACATGGTCGCCCAGCGGGGCAGGCTCAGCAAGAAGCTGTTCGACTGGGCGATCGGGCTGGGCATGAAGGTGTCGGAAACCCGGCAAGCCGGCAAGAACCCATCGGTGCTTGCTTCGCTGGCCTACAAGGTGGCCGACCGGGCGGTGTTCTCCACCATCCGCGAGCGGTTCGGCGGCCGATTGCGGTTCTTCGTCTCCGCGGCCGCCGCACTGGACCGTGACGTCGCGCGATGGTTCGACGCCGTCGGCATCATCGTGCTGGAGGGCTACGGGCTGACCGAAACCGCGGCGGCATCATTCATCAACCGCCCCCACGCCTACCGGTTCGGGACGGTCGGGTGGCCGTTCCCGGCCACCGAGGCCCGGATCGCCGACGACGGCGAAATCCTGCTCAGGGGACCGGGTTTGATGACGTCGTACCACGATCTCCCGGACGCCACCGCCGAGGCGCTCGACGTGGACGGCTGGTTTCACACCGGCGACATCGGTGAGATCGACGACGATGGCTACCTGCGGATCACCGACCGCAAGAAGGACATGTTCAAGACCTCGCAGGGCAAGTACGTGGCACCGTCGGTGATCGATGCAAAATTCAAGGGCCTGTGCCCGTACGCCAGCGAGTTGCTGGTCTACGGCGAGGGGAAGCCCTATTGCGTGGCGCTGGTCAGCCTCGACGGCGAAGCGATCGCCGAGTGGGCCGGTAGGAACGGCCTGGCCGGCAAGTCGCTCGCCGAGATCGCCAGTGACGAGAAGACACAGGAACTGATCGCCGGATACATCGATGCGCTGAACCTGGAGCTGAATCGCTGGGAGCAGATCAAGAGGTTCGCGATCCTCGACCGCGAACTCACCGTCGAGTCCGGCGATCTCACGCCGAGCCTGAAGCTTCGCCGGAAGGTGGTCATCGAGAAGTTCGCGGACCGGCTCACCGCTCTCTACGACCGTCCGTCCGCCTGAGAAACCGCGTGCCCGACGAACCGGAGCGCTATTCGGCCCTCTTCACCGACCTTTACGAGGTCACCATGGCGCAGGCGTACATGGCCGAACGCATGTCGGGGACGGCCGTGTTCGAGACCATGTTCCGCAAGCTCCCGCCCGGGCGGTCGTTTGTGATGGCCGCCGGCCTGTCCGACGTGCTCGACTTCCTCGAGGCGTTCCGATTCCGGCCGGAGGAGATTGACTACCTGCGCGGGTTGGGTTTTTTTACCGAGGAATTCCTCCGCTCCCTCGCGGCGCTGCGCTTCACGGGAGACGTGTGGGCGGTGCCGGAAGGGACTGTGGTCTTTCCCAATGAGCCGATCGTGCAGGTGATCGCCCCGATCGTGGAGGCTCAACTCGCCGAGACCTTCGTGGTCAACCAGATTCACCTGCAAAGCGTCATCGCGAGCAAGGCCGCCCGTGTCGTCGAGGCCGCTCGCGGCCGACCGGTGGTCGACTTCGGTGCGCGGCGCGCGCACGGCACCGACGCGGCGCTCAAGGTGGCGCGAGCCTGCTACATCGCCGGGCTGGCGGGCACGTCGAACCTTCTCGCGGCCCGTGAGTACGGAATCCCGGCGTTCGGCACCATGGCCCACAGCTTCGTTCAAGCCTTCGACAGCGAGCTCGACGCGTTCGACGCGTTCGCCCGGCTCTACCCGGACACCACGCTGCTCGTCGACACCTACGACACGTTGCGCGGCGTCGACCACGTCATCGAACTGGCCAGGCATCGCGACCGCCTCCGCATCGCGGGGGTCCGGCTCGACTCCGGGGACCTCGGCGCGCTGTCCAAGGCGACCCGCGCAAAGCTCGACGCGGCGGGTCTGCACAAGGTGGAAATCTTCGCCTCCTCGGGTCTCGACGAGTACCGCATAGCGAAGCTGCTGGACGACGGCTGCCCCATCGACGCCTTCGGGGTCGGCACCAAAGTCGTTGTGGCCCAGGATGCGCCCGCCCTCGACATGGCATACAAGCTCGTGGAGTACGACGGCGCCGGGCGGACCAAGTTGTCGAGTGGCAAGGTGATCTATCCGGGGCGCAAGCAGGTGCGCCGGCTCGACCACGGGACCTTCGGCGGCGACACGATCGGCAGGCCCGACGAAGACCTCGACGGAGAGCCGCTGCTGGTGCAGGTCATGAAAGGCGGCCGGCGCGTTCACGATCCCGGGGTGCAGGCGGCGCGAGTCTGGGCGCGCTGGCAGCTCGATCGGCTTCCGCCCTACCTTCGTTCGCTGGACGCCACCGGCTGGTCCTACCCGGTGGACATCAGCCCCGGGATCGCGGCCGAACTGGCGCGGCTTCGTCGCGACGCCTCGGTGACCTAAGACCCGTAGCTGGGGGCTAATGACCCTGCCGCAGCCCCGTTCGCACTCCATACGGTTGCCAACATCGTGGCGCGACGGAGGAAAGGGATGGCATGCGATCGGATCGCTTTAGGTGGCTGGTGAAAGCGGAGGGCCCGTTTGCCTCGGTCTACTTCGACGACACGCACGACACTCCGGATGCCGACGAGCAGCTGGAAACGAAATGGAGCGACATCGGCAAGCAGCTCAAGGACCTGGGGGGAAGCGGGGCGCTCGTCGGCAAGCTCGAGGAAGCCGTGCTACACCACCGGCCGGCTGTGGGACGGCGCGGCCGCGCGCTGATCGCGACCGCCGATCAGCTGCTGATCAGCGAACCCCTCGTCAGCCCGCCGCCGGGCACGGTGGTTCGCCTGTCGGATTACCCCTACATCGTGCCGTTGATCGAGTTCGAGATCGAGCACCCGACCTACGTGTTCGCCGCGGTCGATCACACCGGCGCCGACATCACCCTTCATCAAGGGGACGCCGTCAGCTCCACCAGCATCGAGGGCGGCGGATATCCGGTGCACAAGCCGGCCACCGCCGGCTGGAATGGCTACGGCGACTTCCAGCACACGACCGAGGAAGCCATCCGCATGAACTGCCGCGCGGTCGCCGACGAACTCACGCGACTGGTGGACCAGGACGACCCCGAGGTGGTGTTCCTGTGCGGCGAGGTCAGCTCGCGGGTGGATGTGATCGCGCAATTGCCGCGACGGGTGGCCCGCCGGGTGTCGGAGTTACACGCCGGATCCCGCAAGAGCGGTATCGATGAGGATGAGGTCCGCCAGGTGACGGCCGCCGAGTTCGCCC
The DNA here is from genome assembly GCF_035506235.1 of Mycobacterium sp. Taxonomy (GTDB): domain Bacteria; phylum Actinomycetota; class Actinomycetes; order Mycobacteriales; family Mycobacteriaceae; genus Mycobacterium. Next base: position 18,883 of record NZ_DATJPU010000139.1, on the reverse strand, counting down.
GGCGCCGCGACGCCGAGCTGGCCGAGCTCGCCGATCGGTTCGAGGCCGAAATCGGGCGCGGCTCGGGCCTGGCGGCCCAGGGCATCACCGCCGTGTGCGCGGCGCTGCGCGAGGGCGACGTCGACACGCTGTTCGTCGGCGAACTGGGCGACGCGACCGTCGTCACCGGCGAGGCGCTCACCACGCTGGCGCCCGATGCCGACGCCCTGTCCGACTTCGGCGAGCCGGTGCGGCGCGTGGCGCGGGCCGACGAGGCGTTGCCGTTCGCCGCGATCGCGGTGGGCGCCTCGCTGGTGGCGGCCGGCGACCGGATCGGGCCCGCGGACGGGGTCGGCGCGCTGCTGCGATACGTCGCGAGTGACGCGGTCAGGCGCGTTGGCGCATAAGCCCTTTCGGGAGTGAGCGATGTCGGGATACAGCAATGTCGGGAGCGAATATGAATCAACGTGACGAGGAAATCAAAGTGGCCGCCGGGCCGGTGTCGGTGGCCGGTCACCTGACCATCCCCGAGCACCCGAAGGGTGTGGTGGTCTTCGCGCACGGCAGCGGCAGCAGCCGGCACAGCCCGCGCAATCGATTCGTCGCCGAGGTCCTCAACGAGGCCGGGCTCGCCACCGTGCTGTTCGACCTGCTGACGCCCGGTGAGGAACGCGACCGCGCCAACGTCTTCGACATCGGATTGCTCGCGCGGAGATTGGTCGACGTCACGGCCTGGCTGGCCGCCCAACCCGACACCGCGTCACTGCCGGTCGGCTACTTCGGGGCCAGCACCGGCGCGGGCGCTGCCCTGGCCGCGGCCGCGCACCCGGGGGTCAAGGTGGCGGCGGTGGTGTCCCGCGGCGGGCGCCCGGATCTGGCCGGCGAGTCGCTGCGCAACGTGCGCGCCCCGACCCTGCTGATCGTGGGCGGACACGACCAGACGGTCCTGCGGCTCAACCGGCAGGCGCAAGCGGAGATCCCGGCCGAGTGTGAGGTCGCCGTCGTTCCAGGTGCCACCCACCTCTTCCAGGAGCCGGGCGCGCTCGGGCAAGTGGCCGTACTGGCCCGCGACTGGTTCATCGACCACCTGGCCCAGCCTGGACACTAGATCGATCACAAGCCATGGCGCACAGCGGTTCCGGACACCGGGCTGTGCCGCATACGGCGGATTTGCGGATCGAAGCCTGGGCACCGACCCGCAACGGGTGCATCCGGCAGGCGGTGCTGGGCACCGTCGAAAGCTTCCTCGACTTGTCATCGGCGCAGGCGGATCACCAGAGCCGGCGCCGGCTCATCGCCGATCGCGACGACGACCTCTTGGTCGCCGTGCTTGACGAAGTCATCTATCGGCTCGACACCGCCGCTGAAGCACCCGTGGACCTCGAGCTTCGGGATGTCGATGGCGGGGTCGAGGCGACGTTCGAGATGACAGATGCGGGGCGGGCGGCCCAGGTGGGCGCTGTCCCCAAGGCGGTGTCACTCAACGATCTTCGGTTTTCGCGCGGCCGCCACGGCTGGCGGTGCCTGGTGACACTCGATGTGTGAATGAGGTCGGCGCATGAAGATCACCCAGGAGACGCCGTACCGGTTCCGCATCGAGCAGGAGGGCGCGATGCGAGTGCCCGGGATTGTGTTCGCCTCCAGGTCGCTGCTGCCCAGCGACCCCGCTGACATGGCCCTGATCCAGGTGGCCAACGTGGCCACGCTGCCCGGGATCGTTCGGGCGTCGTATGCGATGCCCGATGTGCACTGGGGGTACGGGTTTCCGATCGGGGGTGTGGCGGCCACCGACGTCGACAATGACGGGGTCGTCTCCCCCGGCGGCGTGGGCTTCGATATTTCCTGCGGGGTAAGGCTTTTGGTTAGCCGGGGACTTGACCGGGATCGGCTGCGACCACGGCTGTCCGCGGTCATGGATCGGCTCGATCGAGCGATACCACGCGGCGTGGGCACCGAGGGTGTGTGGCGCTTACCCGACCGTGACGCGTTGCGGCAGGTGCTCATTGGCGGCGCCCGGTTCGCGGTGGAGCAGGGGCACGGCGTCGCACGCGACCTCGAACGGTGCGAAGACGGCGGCGTCATGGGCGGAGCCGACGTAGCCGCGGTCAGCGAACGGGCGGTCGAACGCGGGCTCGAGCAGGTCGGCAGCCTCGGCTCGGGCAACCACTTCCTCGAAATCCAGTCCGTCGACCGCATCCACGACCCCGCCGCCGCCGCGCAACTGGGACTGGCCGAAGGCACGGTCTGCGTCATGATCCATACCGGCTCGCGCGGGCTGGGGCACCAAGTCTGCACCGATCATGTCCGGCTGATGGAAAAAGCCATGGGCCGCTATGGGATTGAGGTGCCCGATCGCCAGCTGGCGTGCGCGCCGGTGCGCTCTCCCGAGGGCCAGGCGTATCTCGCGGCTATGGCCGCGGCGGCGAATTACGGACGCGCGAACCGCCAGCTTCTGACCGAGGCGACGCGTCGGGTGTTCGAGGAGGAAGTCCGGACGGCCCTGGACCTGGTCTACGACGTCTCGCACAACCTGGCCAAGATCGAGGTGCACGCCATCGATGGTCAGCCGCGCTCCGTTTGCGTGCACCGAAAAGGTGCGACCCGTTCGCTGCCGCCGCATCATCCCGAACTACCGGCCGACCTGGCGACCGTCGGCCAGCCCGTGCTCATACCGGGAACGATGGGCACGGCGTCATATGTGCTCGCCGGGGTCGCCGGCAACCCCGCGTTCTTTTCCACCGCGCATGGTGCCGGGCGCGTGCAGAGCCGTTCGCAGGCGGCGCGCCACACCAGCGGCGATCAGGTGCGCGCCCGCCTCGCCGAGGGCGGCATAATCGTTCGGGGCACCTCCCGCCGGGGGCTGGCCGAGGAAAAACCCGAGGCGTACAAAGACATCGACGCGGTCGTCGACGTCAGCCATCATGGTGGGCTTGCCCGCAAAGTCGCTCGCCTGGTTCCCCTGGGGTGCGTCAAGGGATGACCCGAAAGGGTGAAGCGGCGGTCCCGGATGGGGGGTGTTTCCGGGACCGCCGCGGCCTATGGGCGCCTGTCAGCAGGTCGCCGGCGCTCAGCCGGCCGGTGTGATGAGGCCGTAGTGCCCGTCGTAGCGGTGATACAGCACGCTCCCACGGTCGCGGGCTGCGTCGACGAAGAACAGGAACGGCAGGCCGAGCAGGCCTATCCGCTCGATCGCCTCGTCCACGGTGAGCCGCGGTGCCGGCTGCGGGCTGATGGTCAGCGGCGTGTCGAACGGCGCCAGCTCGTCCACCCGTTCCGGATTGACTTGCGCCAGGCGGTATTCCGTGGGCCCCTCGTGATACAGCACGCTGTCCTGCCCGGTGCCCTTCTCGGTGAAGAGGTGGAAGTCGTAGTCGAGCAGCTCCAGCTCCAGGGCGGCCTCGTCGATGGTGCAGGCGGGCAGGCTGTACGACTTGTGCCGCATGATTCGGCGTTCGCTTTCGGGCCTCGGGAAGTAGTTCGGCCGGTGCGCGGGCTCGGACTGATGGCGCCATTCGTGCGGGGCGACCTTGGGGATGCCGCCTCGCCTGGCTTCCCAATGCTCGGCGGCGCGTTCCAGTCGACGACGAAGCCGCGCTTCGAGCAGATCGATCGCCTCCCGGGCGTTGACGCCTTCCACCTGCGCGCGGACCGGCCGGCCGTTGACGTCGAGGTTCGCCTGCGCGATGACGCGGCGGGCCACCGCCGGATCGCCGTGCTCACTCAACCTGACATGCGCGTTCAGCACCGGTTCATGGGTGAAGCGACCGAGCTCGCCGATCTTTGTCCGCGCATAGTCTTCGGCGTCGGGCAGCTGACCATGCGTCGTCACCTGGACATCCAGTAGGGCCGGTAAATCGGGTCTCTGTCTCATGATTCGTTGCTACGCTCTTTCGAATTCGTTGCTGTAGGGCCGAAGGTCACCGCGAACGCGGCACTCGGTCGCACGTTCAGCGGTGCAGGCCGGTGACCGGCTGGTGGGTACTGGCCTGGATGTCGGTGGAGGTCAAGGCCATTAGCTGATTGGACAAATCCGACAGGGCGCGGGCGATCGCCAGTTCGTCGCCGATCCGCGCCACCGGCTCGTCGGCGGGGTCGAGTCGCGCCAAACCGATGCCTACGAAGTCCTTGCCCGCCCAGGCCAGCCTTGCCTTTGCCCGGGTACGCTCATCGTGCTCTTCGATCAGCACGTCGATCTGGCAGGCCCTGCTGCCTTCGTCCTTGCCCGTCATCGCCAGTCTCCTTGTCTTGCCGACTGATTTGCCCGATTAGATGCGACCATCACCGGGCCGGCGCGAAGTAGGGGCGAAAGTCATCAGGTTCGTCAGGCAAAGACCTCTCTGAGCGTGGTGGTCTGCAGGTTGCGGCTGTGGATCAGGTCCAGCAGTGGGCCGTAGCACCGCGTGATCGTGGGCAGGTTGGCGTGCATGAGCACGATCCGGCCCGGCTGGAACGACTGCGCCGCGCGGGCGACGAGGCTGCTTTCGCTTTCGGGTGCCGAATCGCCGACGTCCCCGCTCCACATGGTGATCGATGTGTAGCCCTGGTCGGCGGCCACCCGGTCGATGTCGCCGTTGTGGACCCCGAAGGGCGGACGGAAGAACGGGGTGCCATCCGCGCCGTAGGTGGTCCGCAGGAAATCGGCATTGCGTCTGATCTGATCACCGGCGGCGGTGAGCGCCATACGATTCAGGTAGGGGTGTGACCAGGTGTGGTTCGCCATTTGCACCTGCCCGGAATCCACCAGGGGCCGAAGCGCCGGCGCATTCACCGACCAGGAGGGGTTGGCGCCATTGACGAAAAAGGTGAGTCGGGTTCCGCTGTCCCGGGCGAATTGCGCGAACGCGGCCACCACGGAAGTGCTGACGCCGTCGTCAACGGTGAGCGCGATCCGGTTGTCGCCCCCGGGCACGCGGGTGATGACGACCGCGGGCGCGGGGACCGGCCCCATCGGGATGTTCAAACGGATCGGGAATGCGGCGGCCACCGGAGCCCTGGTGATGATCGCCAGCACACCCGCGGCAATGGCGGACAACATCGCGCGCCGATCGATGCACGGCATGCAATCAGTTGTACCACCGCGAAGCCCGCGCCAACCGGGACTGTCGTCGTGAAACAAATCCGGATTTGTCGATAAAATAACCGTCGATATTAATCGACAATTTCGTTGACATATATCGACGCGTCCATAAAGTAACTGACGTGTCCGACCTCAGGCAGGGCGAGTAGATGCACGCCTCCCGAGGCCGCCGTCCATCCCACCATTCGGGTGACGACCGCGAACAAGCGATCCTGGCCACCGCCGAGCGGCTCCTGCAGGAACGGCCGCTGGCCGACTTCTCCGTCGACGACCTGGCCAGAGGAGCGGGCATCTCCCGCCCCACCTTCTACTTTTACTTCCAATCCAAGAATGCGGTGTTGCTGTCGCTGCTGGATCAGATGAACGCCAAGGCGCACGCGGCGCTTGCGGCGCTGGGCGGCAAGCTGTTCGGCGACCCCGCGACGCATTGGCGGGCGCGCATCGAGGCGTTCTTCGAGGTGTCGGGCTCGCACCGGGCGGTCGCGGTGGCCGGCGCCGCCGCGAAAGCCACCAACCCCGAGGTCCGGCAGCTGTGGTCGGCGCTCATGCAGAAGTGGATCGCCCACACCACGGCGGCGATCAAGGCCGAGCGCCGGCGCGGTGCCGCTCCCGAGACCTACCCGGCCGAGGATCTGTCCGTCGCGCTGAACATGTTGAGCGAGCGGGTGATGGCCGCGACGTTCACCACCGAGGAACCGGCGATCCCCGAGGACCGCGTGATCGACACCCTCGTGCACATCTGGCTGGCCAGCATTTACGAAGACGGCGGCAAGGCGCTGGCGGCTAGCGGCTCTTGAGGACCCGCACGGCGCGGTCCAGGCTCTCGTCGATCAAGCGGTCCGCGGCGCCGAAGTAGGTGGCCGACGCGGCCTTGCCGGCCAGGTCCGCGATCGCCCGTTGCTCGCCGTAAACGTCTGCCATGGCGAGGTTTTCGGCCATCCGCGCGGAATCGACCCGCAGACCGGCCAGCAGCTCTGCGCACTGGGATCCGGCGACGACGGTCCGGCGCGCCAGGGTGCGCAGGGTGTCCCACTCGGCGTGCCACGGACCGTCGGGCCGCTCGTCGTTGGCCAGCGCCGCGGCGGTGTGCAGCGTGGCCGCCAGTGGCGGCGCCGCGAGGGCGGCCCGCCGGATCAGGATCGACAACACCGGGTTGCGCTTGTGCGGCATCGACGACGATCCCCCGCGGTTTTCCCCCGCCGGCTCGCTCAGTTCGCCGATCTCCGGGCGGGCCAGGGTCACGACGTCCGAGGCGACGCGGCCCCAGCAGTCGGTGCACCCGACGAAGCCGTCCGCGGCCGCGGTGACCGGCGTCCGCGTCGTGTGCCACGGCGGTCGGACGGGCAATCCCAAAGTGGTTGCGCTGCTTCGCACCAGCCCGTCGGCGAGCGCCGCGGGGTCGGAGGCCGCGCCGATCAGCGTCGCCAGCTCCGTCGCGGCGGCCCGTGTCCCGGCGGCACCGCCGATCTGAATCGGGGTGACCAGCCCGCGCAGCCGCTCGAACGCGTCGGCGACCCCGTTCAGCCAGACGGCCGCCTTGGCGCCGAAGGTGGTGGGCGCCGCGTGCTGGGTGAGGGTGCGGGCCACCATGGGGGTCGCCCGGTGCTCCGCGGCCAGGGCGGACAGCGCCGAAAGCTGTTGCGTCAGTTGTGCCATGAGGTCGTCAACGGCGGCGCGCACGCCCAGCATCAGGGCGGTGTCGAGGACGTCCTGGCTGGTGAGTCCCCGGTGAATCCACGGGGCCACGGCCGGGGCGGCGCGCCGGCGCAGCAGTTCGACCAGGCCGATGACCGGGTTGCCGCCGCCCTCCGCGGCGGCCGCCAGCGACTCGCGGTCGTCGTCGCCCACCAGGTTCGGCAGGTCCGCGCCGGCACCTTCACCGGGCGCCAGGCCGGCGGCGGCCAGCGCGCCCAGCCACGCGGACTCCACCGCGACCATCGCCGCCAGCAGCGCCCGGTCCGTCATGTGCTCGCCGGCCCGCTGGTCGCCGGGCCACAGCAGGTTGGTCATCGCCGATCGCCCCGGTACGCCAGGAACACCGTCTCGTTCGGTCCCTGCAGGTGGATATCGAAACGGTATGCGGCGCAGGCGCTTTCGGGGGTACAGACCAGGGGGGCCAACGCCGGGTCGGCGTTCACGGCGTCGTGGGGCAGGTAGGCGCGGGTGAACAACCGGTCCAGCAGCCCGCGCGCGAAGACGGCAATGGCGAAGAAGGCGGCTCGCCCGGAGTCCGAACCGGGTGCCACCGTGGTGAACCCGTAATGCCCGGCCGCGTCGGTCGCGCAACGGCCCCAGCCGGTGAACGCCGCGCCGTCGCGCCGCAGCGAGCCGGCCCGTCGCGGTATGCGGCCGGCGCCGTCCGGCTGCCACAGTTCGACCAGCGCGTCGGGCACCGCCTCGCCGGCGCCGTCGTAGACCGTGCCGTGCAACCGGACGGCCTGCGGATGCCCGGCGGCGACCAGGTCGCTGTCACCGGGAAACGGCAGCCCGAGGCCGAGGAACGGCCCCACCGTCTGCCCAGGGGTGCAAGGCAATTCAGCCATCGTCCTCGCTCCAGGTTCGGCGTCCTCCGCACACCACGATGTCCCAGCGGTAGCCGGTCGCGTACTCGGGCTGGGTGACGCCGTGGTCGTAGCGGGCGATCAGCCGTTGGCGGGCCGCGGGATCGGGGATCGATTGGAAGATGGGATCCAGGCCGAACAGCGGGTCGCCCGGGAAGTACATCTGGGTGACCAGCCGCTGCGTGAAAGCCGTTCCGAAGACCGAGAAGTGGATGTGGGCCGGCCGCCAGGCGTTGTGGTGGTTGCGCCACGGGTAGGGGCCGGGCTTGATGGTCAGGAAGCGGTAGGACCCGTCGGGCCCGGTGAGGCAACGGCCGGCGCCGACGAAGTTCGGGTCCAGCGGGGCGGGGTGCTGGTCGCGCTGGTGACGGTAACGGCCGCCGGCGTTGGCCTGCCAGATCTCGATTAGCTGGCCGGCCACCGGGCCGCCGGAGTCGTCGAGCACCCGCCCGGTCACGATGATCCGCTCCCCGAGCGGCTCACCCGGGTGGCCCGCGGTCAGGTCGGCGTCGAGCGGGCCGACGTCCTGGCTGCCGAAGCACGGCGCCTCCCGTTCGAGCTCCTCCGGGTCGACGACCAGCGGGGGCCGCTTCGGGTGGCGCAGGGCGGTGCTGCGGTAGGGCGGGTAGTCGAGCCGCGGCCGCGCGGGATCGCCGGCAACCTCACCCGAGCCCAGGGCGGCAATCTCCGCCGTGATCTCCTCCTGGGACGCGACAACCTCGGCGCTCATCAGCCGTGAGGCTACCCCCGATCACGCGGCTGACCCCCCGTTAGTCGCGTGATGTCGCGCGCTAGAGGCCGATGGCGACGACCCGCAGCGCCCGGTCCCCCGCAAGCGGGAGGTGCCCCCAGCGCCGCGCTTGCGATCGCCGCTAGCGACCAATGGCGACGACCCGCAGCGCCCGGCTGCGCCGCGCTTGCGATCGCCGCTAGAGGCCGCGTACCAGCGCGGCCCGGCCCTTGGTGCGCAGCCTGTGCACCGCGGAGCCGCGGTAGTGCTCCATCTTGGCGGCCATCTTGTCGCCCAGCTCCTCGAGCTCGGCGTCGGTGATCTTCACCTCGGGCGGAGCGGGAATCAGGTCGCGTTCCTCCTCGTCGGCGTGCGCCTCCAGCACCGTCTTGAACGAGTTCCACTCGTCTTCGTAGCCCGGCGCGCTCTGCGGCGTCTTGAGGAGAACGGAAAGCTGGTCCACCACCTGACGATGCTCGGCATGGGCGACGGCGATCAGCTTGCTCGCGTCCTTGAGCGCCGGGTAGTACAGGTCGTCCTCGATGCGGAAGTGGATGTCGAGTTCGACGAGAAAGTCATCGAAAAGGGCATGCCGCTCTTCGCTGTTCACCGGCGCCTCGCTGATCTTGCGGCCCAGCCCCTTGATCACGATGTGGTGCTCTTTCAACACGTCATAGGCGTTCACTTCGCTACCTCCTCGGCACGCACCTCAACCATTCCGTCGATCAGCCTGGCCTCGTAACACGGCAATGGGGCCGCCGCGGGGCCACGCAGGACCTCCCCCGACTCGGCCGCGAACCACGAGCCGTGCCAGGGGCACACGACCCGGCCACGATCGATCCAGCCGTCGGCCATCGGGGCCGCCAGGTGCGGGCAGAACTCACCGAAGGCCGACACCTTCCCCGGGTTCGTCTGGCACACAACCAATCCCACGCCGTCCACCACGACGCGCACCGGCTTGCCGTTCAGCGAGCTCGCCGGCAACACCGGCGTCCACTCCTTGGTGCGCAGCCGCTCGCCCGACTGGTCGATGCCGATGCCGGACTCGAACACCAGGGCCCCGCCGAGGTAGCTGCCGCCGAGGGTGATGGCATAGCCGGCCGCGGTGAGCGCGATGCCACGGCCACGCCGGCCGTGGCGGCGGTCCCACCAGGACTGCGCGTAGAGCGCGGTGGCGGCGAGGTTCACCAGGCCGTGCACCAGTCCCACCCGGCGGTCCTCCTCGTGGGTGTGCTGCCAGTCGGTGGTGCCGGTGATCGCCGAACCGATGCTGGCCAGGATCCCCACCCCCAGCGCGCGGGTCGCGAACCGCGACGCGTCGCGGACCTCGCTGGGCCGCTGACCGGGCAGCAGGCTGAGCGCGTCCAGCGCCACCGTCGTGCCCAGCGCCCCGCTCGTCAGCGACGCCAGCGGCGGATGAACCGGGTGGCCCAGCCAGACGCCGTGCAGCGCGTTGGTGACGGTGTTGCGCGCGCCGCCCAGCGCGTTGTAGCCGAAGCTGAGCAGGTGCTCGAACCGATAGCTCGGCCGATCCAGCCACTCTTGCCGCCCGATTGCTGACAGCACTCGGGGTCCGAGTCCCCGCAACCGGGCACCGGCCCCCCGGGACCGATCCACCATGACACCGTCCTTCCTCAGATGCAGCACCATAAGGCAGCAATGCACGCAAAATCGGCGATAACCCGGGCGTTAACTCGCGCTCACATGCGCACCGGGTCCGACGTGACCACCGTAGCCGCGCACCGTGAATCCTCCGGGGTCGGCCACCTGTGAATTAGCCAAAAGGATGCTCCGAAGTGGCTGGCCGCGGGCATTGACCAGGCGGACCGGGTGCGGGATTCTAATTAGCAGAATATATTTCTGTGCTGCAGAGGTGCGTGTGACGGATCTTGGTAACGTTTTCGACCATGTTCGGCGGGGGATGATCCCCGCCCACATCTACAACGACAAGGCGTTGTTCGCGCTGGAGCGGGAGCGTTTGTTCGGCCGGGCATGGACGTTCGTGGGCCACGAATCGGAGGTCCCGCAGGACGGCGATTACGTGGTGCGCCGGGTTCTCGACGATTCGTTCATCATCAGCAATTGCGCCGGCGATATCCGGGCCCTGTTCAACATGTGCCTGCACCGCGGCATGCAGGTGTGCCGGGCGGAGATGGGCAACGCCTCCAATTTCCGCTGCCCCTACCACGGCTGGTCCTACCGCAACGACGGCCGGCTCACCGGGCTGCCGTTTCACCGCGAGGCCTACGGCGGCGACGAGGGGCTACCCCGGAATGACCAAAGCCTGCTTCCCGCACCGAATTTCGCGAGCTACAACGGCCTGATGTTCATCAGCATGGACCCGGCCGCCGAACCGCTTGAGGACTTCCTCGGCGAATTCCGGTTCTACCTGGACTTCTACACCAAGCAGAGCGCCGGCGGCCTGGAAGTGCGGGGCCCGCAGCGCTGGCGGATCCCGGCGAACTGGAAGATCGGCGCCGAGAACTTCGCCGGCGACATGTACCACACCCCGCACACGCACGCCTCGATCGTCGACATCGGCCTGTTCCGCGAGCCAAAAGCCCAGAAGCGCAAGGACGGAGCGACGTACTGGGCGCACCGCGGCGGTGGAACCACCTACAAGCTTCCGCCGGGCGACTTCGACGAGCGGATGCGCTACGTCGGCTATCCCGACGAGATGATCGGCCGGATCAAGGACGTCTGGACGCCGCGGCAGCAGCGGGTGGTCGGCGAGGACGGGTTCATGATCTCGGCGGCCACCTGCTTTCCGAACCTGAGCTTCGTGCACAACTGGCCCAAGGTGCGCGACCGCGATGACGAGGTGCTGCCCTTCATCTCGATCCGGCTGTGGCAGCCCATCAGCGAGAACGAAACCGAGGTGTGCTCATGGTTCGCGGTGGACTCCGCCGCTCCCCCGCAATACAAACGTGATTCCTACAAGGCATATTTGATGTGCTTCGGGTCGACCGGAATGTTCGAACAAGACGACGTGGAGAACTGGGTGTCGCTGACCACCACCGCGGGCGGATCGATGGCGCGCCGCCTGCTGCTCAACAGCCGGATGGGGTTGCTCTCCGACGACCGCCCCGTCGTCGAGGCGCTGCCCGCCGAGTCCTTCCACGGGCCGGGGCGCGCCCAGGTCGGCTACAACGAGTACAACCAGCGGGCGCTGCTCGGGCTGTGGGCGGATTACCTGTCATGAGAAAAGCCCTGCCCTTTAACGACATTCGGCACCTGCAGGCGCACCAGTTCCTGGTCGACGAGGCCTACCTGCTGGACGCCCAGCAGTACGACGCGTGGCTGGACACCCTGACCGACGACATTCGCTACGTGATGCCGGTAAGGGTCACCACGGCGCGGGGCGCCGGGTTCGACACGTCACCGGGGATGGCCCACTTCGACGAGGACAACTACTCGCTGCGCCAGCGGGTCGCCCGCTTTTCCACCGAGCACGCCTGGACCGAGGACCCCCCGTCGCGGCTGCGGCACTTCATCACCAACGTGCGCACGTTTGTCGAAGATGACATGCACCTGGCCGTCGAATCGGCCGAGCTACTCTTCCGCAGCCGCGGCGACGTCAACGAGGGCGCCTTGGTGTCCTGCGGCCGCGAGGACCTGCTGCGGCGGTGCGACGATCGTTGGAAGCTGGCGCGCCGCACCATCTTTGTCGACGAGTCCGTCTTGCGGATGCAAAATTTGGCGGTGTTCCTGTGAACGAACCCATCACGGTGGCAAACGAATTCGCCGAGGTCGCGGTGCGTCGGGTGGACACCCGCAACGGATCGCGGCTGCTGATCAGCGCCACTAAAACGGGGCGGTCGATCAGCCTGGACGCGCTCGAACTGGAGGCGCTGACCTGGCAGAACGCCCGCACGCTGGCGACCATGGTCGGCAAGTGCGGCGCGCCGCTGGTGCCCGACGAGCCGGAGGGCGGCGATGACCGGATGGCTTGAGGGCAAGCGCGCCCTGATCGTCGGCGCCGGTTCGGGAATCGGCCGCGCCGTGCTGGACGCGTTTCGCACCGAGGGCGCCAAAGTCGCCGCCCTGGAACGGGATTGCGGCAAGTGCGAACGATTGCGGGATGAATTGCCGGGTGTCCCGGTGGTCGAGGGCGACGCCATCACCACGGCGGCCAACGACCGCGCCGTCGCCGCCGCGGTGGAGGCCTTCGGCGGGCTGGACACGCTGGTCAACTGCGTCGGAATCTTCGATTTCTATAGGGGCATCGGCGACATCGACGCCGAGGCGCTCTCGCCCGCGTTCGACGAGATGTTTCGCACCAACGTCCTGAGTCACCTGCAGTCCGTCAAGGCGGCCCTGCCCGCGCTGCGGGCCGGCACCGGGTCGTCGATCGTCTTGTCCGAGTCCACGTCGTCGTACCATCCCGGCCGCGGCGGCGTGCTGTACGTGTCGTCCAAGTTCGCCGTCCGCGGTCTGGTCGCAACGCTGGCCCACGAACTCGCGCCGGAGGTTCGGGTCAACGGGGTCGCGCCGGGCGGCACGCTCAACACCGACCTGCGCGGACTCGCCAGCCTGGGGCTCGACGGTGTCCGCCTCGACGACACCCCCGACCGGGCGCGCGACATGGCTGCGCGCACCGCACTCAACGTCGCGCTCACCGGCGCGGACCACGCCTGGAGCTTCGTGTTCCTGGCCTCCGACCGATCCCGCGGCATCACCGGCGAAACCGTCCATCCCGACGGCGGATTCGGGCTGGTTGGAACACGATGAGCGATTTGGAGGAGCATCGCGCCCTGGTGGCGCAGGGCTGCCGGGTCGCCGCGGCCCGCGGCCTGGTCGACGGCATGCTCGGCCACCTGAGCCTGCGGGTCGACGACGAGCGCCTACTCGTCCGGTGCCGAAGCGACACCGACGCCGGGGTGGCGTTCACCCGCCCCGCCGACGTCCGGCTCGTCACGTTCGGCGGAACCGCCGGCGCCGCAGGCGAACTCGACGGCTATCGCGTCCCCAACGAGCTGCCGATCCACGTCGAAACCCTGCTGTCCAACCCGGCATACCGGGCCGTCGCGCACCTGCACCCGCGCGCCGTCGTCGCCGCCGACCTCGCCGGGATCACGCTGAGGCCGATCTACGGCGCCTACGACATCACCGGCGCGTGGCTCGCGCGCGGCGGCGTGCCGGTCTACGAACGCGCCGTGCTGATCCGAACCTCGACGCTGGGCAAGGAAATGGCGGCGGCGATGCGCGGCCGGCCCGTGGTGATCCTGCGCGGGCACGGGATCACCAGCGCCGCCAACACTATTCAGCAGGCGGTGGTGCAGGCGATCAGCGTCGACGCGCTGGCCCGGATGTCGTTGCGGGTGCGCGCGGCCGGCGGCACGCTGCGCGACATCGACGAACGCGATTGGGACGACCTGCCCGACTTGGGTTCCGGCTTCAACATCGAGGCGGCCTGGCGGCACGAGATCGCGCGGTTGGGTTAGCCGTCCTGACCCTGCGAACCGTCGCTGCCCGGGGTGCCGGCCGTGCCGTCGTTTCCGTGCGTTGTCCCGGCCCCGTGCGTGCCCGCGTCTCCGCCGTCGACCCCGCTGCCGCCGCCACCGCCGGTACCGCCGCTTCCCACCGCGCCGTTGGTTCCCGCCTGGCCGAATAGCCCGCCGGTGCCGCCGATGCCGACCGTGCCGGCGCCACCGCCGTTGCCACCGTTGCCGCCGTCACCACCAGAGCCGCCATCACCGCCACCGCCGCCGAAGGTGGACGTGCCGCCGGAGATAGCCGAGGTGTCCCCGCCATGGCCGCCGCCACCACCGAGGCCCCCGCCGCCGCCCTCACCGCCGTGACCGCCCACGCCGGCGTTGCCGCCGGCGCCGCCGTCGCCGAAGAGCCCTCCCGCACCGCCGGTTCCGCCGGCGCCGCCAGCACCGCCGTCTCCGCCCGTGCCACCGGAACCACCTGCGCCACCGTCGCCACCCGGAGCGCCAACGGCCTGGGCAGCATTGAGCCCGGCATTGGCCGATCCCGCACCGCCGCCAACGCCGCCACCGCCGCCATCGGCTCCAGTGCCGCCAACGCCGCCGGTGCCGCCGGCGCCGCCGGCCCCGCCGGTGCCGGCCAGCATCCCACCATGACCACCGTTACCGCCCGCGCCGCCCACGGAACCCGTGCCGCCCGACACGCCCGTGGCGCCGCCGCCACCACCACCGCCCGCCCCGGAGAAGGCGGACGTACTAGAACCGAATGTCGAGGCCCGCCCGCCGTCGCCGCCGGCGCCTCCCGCCCCGCCGGGGGCCGAAGCGTTGGTCCCGTTACCGCCCGCGCCACCTTGCGCCGTCAAGCCAAAGGTGGCGTTCCCGCCCACGCCGCCGGCGCCCCCGTTGCCGCCCGCGCCGCCGGTGCCGCCATCGCCTGCGACGGCGTTGCCGTTGGAGGTACCGTTCGCCAACGCCGAGCCGCCGGTACCGCCGGTGCCGCCGGTGGCGCCGAGGCCGGCGTCGGCGCCATCACCACCGTTGAAGCCAAAGGAAGAGCCATCGCTGCTGTTGAAGATGTTGCTGCCGGTGCTGCCGGTGGCGGCCTGCCCGCTAATCGTTGGATTGACGCCGTTTGCCCCGGCCAGGCCGGTGCCGCCCTGACCGCCCGCACCGCCGGCACCGAACAGCATGGCGCTGCCGCCGTCGCCCCCGCGCCCGGGCATGCCGCCGCTGAAGCCCGCTGTGGCGGCGCCGCCCTGGCCACCGCTCCCGCCATTACCGCTCAGCCACCCGCCGTTACCGCCCCTGCCGCCCGCTTGGCCCGCACCGCCCGCGCCGCCGGACCCGCCGTTGCCGAGCAGCCCCGCGCTGCCGCCATTGCCACCCGCCTGCCCGGCCGCTCCCGAGCCGCCGCTGCCGCCGTTGCCCCACAGCAGCCCGCCGGCCCCGCCGTTCGCGCCGCTTCCCGCGGCGCCATCGGCGCCATTTCCGATCAGCGGGCGCCCCAGCAATGCCTGGGCGGGCGCGTTCACCGCACCCATCATCACCTGCTGCGCGTTGGTCGCCTCGGCGGCGGCGTAGGCGCCGGCGCCGCCGTTGAGGGCCTGCACGAACTGTTCATGGAACGCCGCCGCCTGGGCGCTGATCGCCTGGTAGGCCTGAGCGTGGCCGCCGAACACCGCGGCGATGCCCGCCGACACCTCGTCGGCCGCGGCCGGCAACACCTGTGTCGTCGTGGCCGCCGCGGTCGTGTTGGCCGTGCTGAGACCTGAGCCGATGCCCTTCAAATCCGTGGCCGCCACGGAGATTATCTCCGGCATCGCAAGAAGGAATGACATGGGGTCTCCCATCAACACAGGACGATTCGGCAAAGACTATTCCCACTGTGGCAGCCATATCGCGCTTTGCACGGAATGCCTGCGGGCCAACAACTTCGAGTGCTCAGCGTGACCGGTTAGCGGAATGTCACAGGTTCGCATCGAGCGCACGACACCCGACGGATGTGCCCGGATTGCGGTGGCAACGGGCTTAGCCTCGGCTGTCGTGAGCGATCTCGACCGGCGGCGGTTCCTGGCCGCGGTGGCCGCGACGGTCGCGGTCACCGGGATCTCGTGGTCGTCCGCCGGCGGACCCAAGGAGACGATGGCGCGCGCCGACGTCCCCGCGGCGCGCCCGGCCGCTCCGGTGTTGCCGCCGATCCTGTCCCCACCGGACCCCCGGTCGCGCGTCGAGTTGCCCGGCGGCGGGGTGCTGAAGAAGCTCCCGGGCAACGGTGACCTCCTGGCATGGACGGTCGACGACGGCGCCGACACCGACGTGGTGCGGCTTTACACGCAATTCGCCAAGGACACCGGCGTGCGGCTCACCTACTTCGTCACCGGCGCCTATCACTCGTGGACCGACAATGCCCCGTTGCTTCGGCCGCTGGTGGAATCGGGACAGATTCAGCTGGCCAACCACACGTGGACGCATCCCGACCTGACCATGCTGTCGAAGGGCCAAATCGCCGACGAGCTCGGCCGCACCGACCAGTTCCTGAGGAACACCTACGGCGTGGACGCCGCCCCGTACTTCCGGCCGCCCTACGGCCATCACAATGCCGTCGTGGACTCGGTGGCCACAGAGCTGGGCTACCGGGTGACCACGCTGTGGTCCGGCGACCTACGGGATTCCGCGGCGCTTTCCGAAAACCAGATCCTCAGGACGGCGTACGAGGCCTTCAACGCGCAAAACATCGTGATCGGCCACCTCAACCACCCGGCGGTCACCCATGTTTACGGACAGCTGGTCGACATCATCCGGGCACGCAGGCTGCGCACCGTCACGCTCAACGACGTCTTCCTGCGACCGGAGATCCCGCGCCGGATATCTCAGCCGAGCTGATCGCCGATCTCCTTGGCGGCCTTGACAAGAGCGGCCGCCACGGCGGGGCATTTGGCGCTGTCGAGCCGGTTTTGCGGTGCCGCGGCGTTGAGCGCGAGCCGCAGGCCCGGGGCCCGGGTCGGTATGGGCACCGCGACGGAGGCGACGCCCTCCTCGCTCTCCTCGCGATTGACGGCGTAGCCCCGCTCGCGGATGCGAAAGAGCTCGGTCTTTAGTTCCGTGCGGCTGCCGATCGAATGGGAGGTGACGCGTTCCAGCTCCTCCTCCGGAAACAGTTGGTGCAGTTCGGTTTCCGCGAGCTGAGCGAGCATGACCTTGCCCGTCGACGTGCAATGCGCCGGCATGGTCCGGCCCAGCCGGGAGGCCACCCGCACCGCCGCGGGACCCTCGACCGCGGCGACGAAACGGACGTTGGCACCGTCGAGCATCCCGACGTGAATCGATTCGCGCAGTTGTTCGCTGAGGCCACGCATGACCGGCGTGGCCGATCGCTGGATGTCGAGGCGGCCAAAGATTGCGAAAGCCACGCCCGTCAGCGAGGGACCGGGCAGGTAAACCCTGGACACCGGGTCTTGGCGGACGAAGCCGCGGTAGGCGAGCATCGCCAGCAACCGATGCGCGGTCGACGGCGCGACACCCAGGTACCGGGTGGCCTCGCTCAACCGGATCTCGGACCGCTCGCCCAACAACAGCAGCAATTTCAGCGCGTTGTCGACCGACTCGATCGGATACTGCGGCGCAAGCGAATCGGCGTTCCCGGCCGCCTGCTCCCGCTTCTTCTGCATGACATCACGGTAGCGGCATCGGCTTCAGTCGCCACATCCGTCACGGCGCGGGAAGGGCACACCTTTTGTCCACCTCTGAGCGACAAGCCACTGACTGCGCCCGTGGAATCCGCCGTTGTCGCTCAGAGGTGGACACAACGTCACATCCTCCCCCGCGAAGGCCACTATGACGGGTGAGGCACCGCCCGGCTCAAAGTACCTTGCACCACTTGTGCTTTCGCCCAACGATAGTCGGCCTTGCCGGACGGCGAGCGCTGCAACCGGTCGCAGAACACGATCGCCTTCGGCAGTTTGTAGCGCGCGATATGGCGGGCGGCCTCGGCCATGATGCTGCCGGCATCGACGCACGCCCCGTCGGCCAGCCGGACGAGCGCGACGACTTCGTTTCCCCATCGCGCGCTGGGCCGGCTCGTCACCACGACGTCGTAGACGGCGGGGTGCTCGGCGATCGCGGCCTCCACCTCCTCGGCGAAGATCTTCTCGCCGCCGGAGTTGATAGTGACCGAATCGCGCCCGAGCAGCTCGATCTGGCCGTCTCCGTGCCAGCGGGCCCGATCGCCGGGCACCGAATGCCGGATGCCCTCGATCACCGGGAACGTGCGGGCCGTCTTCTCCGGATCGCCCAGGTAACCGAGTGGTATCAGGCCCTGCTGGGCCAGCCACCCGATCTCCTCGTCGCCCGGCGACAGGATCCGGGTGAGGTCCTCGCTGACCACCACCGCGCCGGGATTGGGGGCGAAGCGGCCGGTCGCGCTCTGCAGCCGGCTGGAGGCCTGGATCATCTGTGCGCCGGATTCCGACGCGCCGCCCGCGTCCAGGATCGTCAGTTGGGGTAGCAGCTCGACGAACCGCTGCTTGAGCGGGGCGCTGAGCGCGGCCCCGCCGGTGACCAGCGCCAGCAGCCCGGACAGGTCGTAATCGCCGGCCTCGAGTTCGTCGGCCAACGGCCGCCCGAAGGCGTCGCCGACCATCGACAGCGACATCACCCGTTCGCGGCCGGCCAGCGCCAGCGCCTCGGCCGGATCGAAACGGGTGGTGGTCGGTGGCATCACGAACGGCCGCCCGCCGCACAGGCTGATGAAGGCCGCCCACTGCGCCGCGCCGTGCATGAGCGGCGCGAGGGTCATCGAGCCCGGCCCCGCAAGCCGCGACCGCTCGACGATCTCCTCCAGGCTGGCCACCGGCTCGCCGGTGCCCAACGTCCGCCCGCCCATGGCATTGACGTAGATATCGTGCTGCCGCCACAGCACCGCCTTGGGCATGCCGGTGGTGCCGCCGGTGTAAAGCACATACAGGTCGTCCGGCGACGGCGCCACGTCGAGCGGCTCGTCGGACACCGACGCCAGCAGCTCCTCGTAACGCACCGCCCCCGGCAGCGGGTCGTTGCCCGAGCCGTCGTCGACGTGGATGAGCCGCATCGGCCCGGGCATCTTCGC
>NZ_DATJPU010000138.1:0-36849 GCF_035506235.1 Mycobacterium sp. | reverse complement strand
CGCCAGCCGACCGAGGCCGTGGACGCCGCGATGGCCACCTCCGGGCTGGCGGTGGTGCTGTCGGGAATGACGGTCGTCGCGTCCCTGACCGGCATCTACATCATCAACACCCCGGCGCTGAAGTCGATGGCCACCGGCGCGATCCTGGCCGTCGCGGTCGCGATGCTGTCGGCGGCCACCCTGACGCCGGCGGTGCTGGCGACGTTCGGCCGGGCGGCGGCCAAGCGGTCACGGCTCTTGCACTGGTCGCGTCAGCCCGAGGGCACCCAGTCGCGGTTCTGGAATCGCTGGATCGGATGGGTGATGCACCGGCCGTGGGCGTCGGCGGTGGCGGCGACGCTGGTGCTCCTCCTCATGGCCGTGCCGGCGGGATCGATGGTGCTGGGCAACAGCCTGCTGCGCCAGTTCGACTCGTCCCACGAGATCCGGGCCGGTGTCGGCGCCGCGGCCCAGGCGCTCGGGCCCGGCGCACTGGGGCCGATCCGGGTGCTGATCAGCTTTCCCGATGGCGCCGCCGCCTCACCCGAGCACAGCCAGACGGTCGCCGCGATCCGTCAGAAGATGACGCAGGCCCCCAACATCGTCTCGGTGTCGCCGCCGCAATTCGCCGAGGACAACGGCAGCGCCCTGCTGTCGGCGGTGTTGTCGGTGGATCCCGAGGACATGAAGGCCCGCGACACCGTCGGCTGGATGCGCACGCAGCTGCCCAAGATTCCCGACCCGGGAACGGCGCGGGTCGACGTGGGCGGCCCCACCGCGCTGATCAAGGACTTCGACGACCGGGTGTCGCAGACCGAGCCGTTCGTGCTGCTGTTCGTGGCGCTGATCGCGTTCGTGATGCTGCTGATCTCCATCCACTCGGTGTTCTTGGCGTTCAAGGGCGTGCTGATGACGTTGCTGTCGGTCGCCGCCGCCTACGGCAGCCTGGTGATGGTCTTCCAGTGGGGCTGGTTGCAGGGGCTCGGTTTCACCCAGATCAGCTCGATCGACAGCACCGTTCCGCCGCTGGTGCTGGCGATGACGTTCGGGCTGTCGATGGACTACGAGATCTTCCTGCTCACCCGCATCCGGGAGCGCTTCCTGCACTCCGGGAACACCCGCGACGCGGTCGCCTACGGCGTGAGCACCAGCGCCCGCACCATCACCAGCGCCGCGCTGATCATGATCGCGGTGTTCATCGGCTTCGCGTTCGCCGGCATGCCGCTGGTCGCCGAGATCGGGGTGGCGTGCGCCGTCGCGATCGCCGTGGACGCCACGGTGGTGCGGCTGGTCCTGGTCCCGTCGCTGATGGCGATGTTCGCCCAGTGGAACTGGTGGCTGCCCGACTGGCTGCGCCGTGTGTTGCCCTCGGTCGACTTCGACAGGCCGCTGCCCGAGGTCGACCTCGGCGACGTCGTGGTCATCCCCGACGACATTTCCGAGCTGACGGCGCCCAGCGCCGACCTGCGCATGGTGCTCAAGTCGGCCGCGAAGCTCAAACACCTTGCGCCCGACGCGATTTGCGTGGCCGACCCGCTGGCCTTCACCGGGTGCGGTGGTAACGGCAAGACGGGTCACGCCGGCGCCGCCGGGAGCCGGGGGCTCGGCCCCGGACAGATCCCCCACCAGGTCAACATCGATGACGACGCGGGGGCCGGGGTGAGCCCGGCCGCCAGGAACGGCGGCAACGGTCACGCGGGCGCCAAGAAGCTGGTCGGCGGCCTGGCGTCGCGCAACGGCATCGCCCGCGCGATCGCGGGGGACCGCCCGGTTCATCCCGTCACGCTGTGGCGGGGGCGGCTGTCGGTTGCCATCGACGCGCTGCAGACCGACGTCTCGGAGTCAGGGGACAGTGACCCGCCGAGGTACGAGCGGCGCAGCCCGGTGGAGACCACGAACGTGCAGCTGCCCACCGGTGACCGCCTGCTCGTCCCGACCGGAGCGGAGGCGCTGCGCCTCAAGGGCTACTTGATCATGTGCCGTAACAGCAGCCGCGATTACGCCGATTTTGCTGACATGGTGGACACCGTGGAGCCGGAGACCGCCGCTGTGGTGCTGGCCGGCATGGACAGGTATTACTGGTGTCAAACGCCCAGGCGCGAATGGATGGCAACGCAGCTGGTCCGCCGGCTGGCGGATCCGCATCCCGCCGATTTCAGTGACAATCACTGGTCGAAACCCGACGCCGAGGCAGACTGGGAAGATGTCAGGCAGCGCTGCCTGTCGGTGGCCGTAGCGATGCTGGAGGAGGCGAGGTGACGTTGGCATCCGAGCGACGCCCGGCGCCGCCGCCCCAGCCCGCCGTCGGCGATCAGCGCAGGCCCGACGGGGGACCTGCCGGAGCGTTCCAGGATTCCGACCAGCCGGTGGAGTTCTGGCCGACGGCCGCGATCCGTTCGGCCCTGCAAGGCGGTGACATCGCCACCTGGAAGCGTATCGCCGCGGCGCTGAAGCGCGACCCGTACGGGCGCACCGCCCGCCAGGTCGAAGAGGTCCTCGAGGGGACGCGACCCTACGGCATCTCCAAGGCCCTGTGGGAGGTGCTGGAGCGAGCGCGCAGCCACCTGGAGGCCAACGAGCGCGCCGAGGTGGCCCGCCACGTGCGGCTGCTGATCGACCGGTCGGGCCTGGGCGAACAGGAGTTTGCGTCGCGCATCGGGGTGTCGCCCGAGGATCTGGGCACCTACCTCGACGGCAGCATCAGCCCGACGTCAGCGCTGATGATCCGGATGCGCCGGCTGTCGGACCGGTTCGTCAAGGTGAAGTCCGCGCGATCGACCGAATCCAACTGATCAACGTGAGTTGATCGGCGTCACGTCGGCCACCAGCCAGCTGCCGCCCTTCTTGGCCAGGGTCACCCGCAGCGCGGGGGCGACCTGACTGGGGGGCTGGCCGGGCGCGCTCTGGGTCACCCGCAGGATCACCGCCACGCTGGCCGCCGACGGCCCGAGGGCCTCGACCCCGGCCGCCAGCGTGGCGGCCTGCGCCGTGACGTTGTGCTGGGCCAGATCGGCGCTGGACTTCGTGTACTGGTCGCGGAAGGCGCCCGCCTGCTCGGGCACCATCAGCGCCGCGGCCCGGTCGAGGGAGCTCGTCGGGGCGCCCGGGGTGAACGACGCCATCGCCTCGGCCATCCCGGTGGCGACCGACACCACCTCCCGGGAATCCTTCCTGAAGTCGCGGTCCGGCCTCGTCCAGTGCGTATAGCCGGTCAGCACCGCCGCGCACAGGGCGGCCGTGCACAGCAGCACCACGGCCAGCCGCAGCCCAGGCGCGTCGTCGTCGGTGCCGACGCTGACCGAGTCGCGGCGCAGGAGCCAGAAGTTGACGGCAACGCCCTCGGCGATCAGCACCAGCAGCGCCGTGCATCCCGACACCCACCACAGCGGCCAGCCGAGAACCACGCCGATCCCCAGCAGCGCGGCGACGGCGGCCAGTGGCGCCACGATGTCGAAGGCCAGCAGCCGCCACAGGTTTCTCATCGGATGGATCCCAGTCCCGAGATCATCAGCTTGCCGTCCACGTCGGAGACGTCGAGCCGCAGGTTCCAGTGCACCACCTGCGGTTTGGCCCCGACGTTCTCGCTGACCGACGTCGCGACCAGCATCACCGAGTCCGTCCGGGTGGCGAACGGCGGCAACTTCGTGGTGACGACATCTGATCCCTGGGGTCGCCCGGCGCCGGGCTGGGAGTCCAGGTTGCGGCGCACCGTTTCGATCGCCACCGCCTCGATCCGGCCGGCGCTCTGCGACTGCAGCTTCTGTACCACCTGCCGGTAGGGCTCCACGGCCGCGTCGAAGTCCGCATTGAGTTCTCCGACCGTTCCGTCATGCAGCTTCTGCAGGCTGGAGTCGACGTTGCCGCTGTTCATGTTGATCAGCACGCCGGTCCACTCGGCGGCCGTCTGCATGACGCGGGTCAGGTAGGCGCGCTCGCCCACCTCGTCGCGGTGAGCCGACCAGATGAAGTAGCCGAGCACCACCGCGGCCAACGCCAGCACGGCCAGAACGGTCGACGCGATGCCGTAGGGGGAGAAGATCCGGCCGCCCGCCGGTTCGGGCCCGGCGTCGTCCTCGGATTCGACGTCATCTTTAGCTTCGACGTCGTCTTCACATTCGACCGTGTCGGCGTCGTCGGACATGGGCCGATCGTTGCACCCAAAAGAAGATGGAAGGATGGCGGGGTGACTGTAGAGGCCATCCGATCGGGCTTAGACCTGAGGTTTGTCGACGCGAACGCCCGCCCCCAAGACGACCTGTTCGGCCATGTCAACGGCCGGTGGCTGGCGGACTACGAGATCCCCCCGGACCGGGCTACCGACGGCGCGTTCCGTCACCTGTTCGACCGGGCCGAGGAGCAGGTTCGCGACCTGATCGCGGAAGCCAGCGAGCAGGGGGCCCCGGCGGGGACCGACCCACAACGCATCGGCGACCTCTACGCCAGCTTCCTCGACGAGGACGCCGTCGAGCGCAGGGGCCTGGCGCCGCTGCTCGACGAGCTGGCCTTGATCGACGCCTGTGCGGATCCCGCGGCCCTGGCCGCCGCGATCGGCGCCCTGCAACGCACGGGCGTCGGCGGCGGCGTGGCGTTCTATGTGGACACCGACGCCAAGAATTCGGCCCGCTATCTGGTGCACTTCTCCCAATCGGGCATCGGACTGCCCGACGAGTCGTATTTCCGCGAGGAGCGGCACGCCGCCGTGCTGGCCGCCTACCCGGGACACATCGCGCGGATGTTCGGCCTCGTCTTCGGCGGCGGCGATCACGCGGATACCGCGGCCAGGATCGTGGCGCTGGAGAGCAAACTCGCGGCCGCGCACTGGGATGTGGTCAAGCGCCGCGATGCCGACCTCAGCTACAACCTGCGCACCTTCGCCGAGCTACAAGACGAGGCGGCGGGCTTCGACTGGGCCGGCTGGGCGAGGGCGCTGGGCAGCACCCCCGACGCCCTCGCGGAAGTGGTTGTGCGCCAACCGGACTACCTGAGCGCGTTCGCGGCGCTGTGGGACAGCGAGGACATCGAGGACTGGAAGCGTTGGGCGCGTTGGCGTTTGATCCGCGCCCGAGCGGCCTGGTTGACCGACGAGCTTGTCGCCGCGGACTTCGATTTCTATGGCCGCCTGCTGACCGGCGCCGAGCAGATCCGCGAGCGCTGGAAGCGCGCGGTGTCGCTGGTGGAGAGCCTCTTGGGCGATGCCGTCGGAAAGCTCTACGTGCAGCAGCATTTCCCGCCGGGCGCCAAGGCCCGGATCGACGCCCTGGTGGACAACCTGAAGGCGGCGTACCGCCTGTCCATCAGCGAGCTGGACTGGATGACGCCGCAGACCCGCGAGCGCGCCCTGACCAAGCTGGACAAGTTCACCGCCAAGGTCGGCTACCCGACCAAGTGGCGGGACTACTCCGCGCTGGTGATCGACCGCAACGACCTGTACGGCAACTACCAGCGCGGCCACGCGATCAATCACGACCGCGAGCTGGCGAAGCTCGGCGGCCCGGTGGACCGCGACGAATGGTTCATGACGCCCCAGACCGTCAACGCCTACTACAACCCGGGCATGAACGAAATCGTCTTCCCCGCAGCCATCTTGCAGCCGCCGTTCTTCGACGCCGAGGCCGACGACGCCGCCAACTACGGCGGGATCGGGTCGGTGATCGGCCACGAGATCGGGCACGGCTTCGACGACCAGGGCTCCAAATACGACGGGGACGGCAACCTGGTCGACTGGTGGACCGACGACGACCGCACCGAGTTCGGCACGCGCACCAAGGCGCTGATCGAGCAGTACGACGCGTACGTGCCCAGGGGGCTCGACGGCGGGTACCACGTCAACGGCGCCTTCACCGTCGGCGAGAACATCGGCGACCTCGGCGGGTTGTCCATCGCGCTATTGGCCTACCAGCTGTCGCTGAACGGCAAGCCCGCCCCCGCCATCGACAAACTCACCGGCGTGCAGCGCGTTTTCTACGGCTGGGCCCAGGTGTGGCGGACCAAATCCCGTGCGGCGGAAGCGATCCGGCGGCTTGCGGTGGACCCGCATTCGCCGCCGGAGTTCCGGTGCAACGGCGTCATCCGCAACTTGGACGCCTTCTACGACGCCTTCGACGTGACCGAGGGCGATGCCCTGTACCTGGAGCCGAAGAGCCGGGTCAGGATCTGGAACTAAGCCACCGCTTCGATCCGGGCGGGCACGTGCTTGTGCCACGGCGTGCCGGCGTAGGGGTCGCGCCATTCCGTGGAAGTCAGCGCGTTCGGGGCGACGCCGGGAACGACGGTGTTGCCGTCGTCGTCGACGTAGTCGAGGCCAAAACCGTTGGGCAGGGCCGCATGCCCGGCCAGCATGGTCTCGGTGATCTCGACCGTCGCCTCGGCGCTGCCGGCCGCGGTGCTGACCCGGGCCCGTTGCCCGTCCGCGAGCCCGAGGGCCTGGGCGTCCTCGACGCTGACCCGCAGCGCCCCGTCGGCGTCGCGGTTGCGCCAGGACGGGTCCCGGAAGATGTCGTTGGCGGTGTAGGCGCGCCGCTCGCCGACCGACAGCACGATGGGGAACTCCGGCGTGGTCAACTGGGGCGCCGTCGCGGCCAAAGCCGCCAGCTCACGCAGCATTTCGGGGATTTCCAGCGCGATCTTGTGGTCCGCGTGGCCGATCAGCGCGAAGTCGTCCTCGTACTCGTGCCGGGTGAACGTGACGCCCGACGGGTTGTCGAGGATCGCGTCGAACAGCGCGTCGCCGTCGGCGTGGCCGGCCCGCCGGACGGCCTCGGGGTAGGCTATGGCGGTCTTCTGGGCGAGCCCCCACGCCGCGGCCGCGCCGGCCATCCCGTCGGGCAGCGTCGGCCCCAGCGTCTCGTAGAGCACGTACGGAACCAGTTTCGCCACAGTCGGATTGGTGGCCACGGCGTTAAGGAATGCCTCGGCGTAGGCCTGGCGGCCGCGCCGCGCGGCCTCGTGCAGCGGGCGCAGGTCGGCTTCGTCGAGCACGCCGAGCGCGCGCACCAGCCGCGCCCAGATCTCCGGTTCGGGCAGGGTGCCCGGCAGCGGCTGCAGCAACGGCCGGCGCAATTGGAAAGCGTTGGCCGGGAATTCGAAGTTGAAGAAGGTGGCCTCGGGCTTCTCGAACTGTGACGCCGCGGGCAACACGTAATGAGCGAGCCGGGCGGTCTCGGTCATCGCCACGTCGACGACCACCATCAGCTCCAGGGCCCGAAACGCCTCGCGGCAGGCGGCCGAATTGGCCAGCGAGTGGGCGGGATTGCTGCTCTCCACGATCATGGCCCGGAAGCGGTCCGGGTGCTCGGTCAGGATCTCCTCGGGCACCACGTTGCTGGGCACCAGCCCGGCGATGATGGGCGCGCCGGTGACGGGCGTGCGCCCGGAGACCGGGCTGAACAGCGCGGCGAAGGACGAATGCAGATGCTGGCCACCCTTTTTCGCGAAGTTTCCGGTCAGGATCCACAGCAGCTTGTTCAGATAGGAGCACAGGGTGCTGTTGGGCGCCTGCTGGACCCCGAGATCCTCGAACACCGCGACGCTGGCGGCCGCGCCGACGCGCCGCGCGGCAGCGCGCAGCAGCTCCTCGTCGACCCCGCAGCGCTGCGCGTAGTCGCCGACCGGAACCTCCCGTAGGGCGGCGCGGACGGCCTCGGTGCCGCGCACGTGCCCGGCGAGAAATGCTTCATCGCAACGGTTTTCCTGGACGAGGACGGCGGCCAGCGCCGCCAGGCACCAGGCGTCGGTCCCCGGGCGCACCCGCAGGTGGAAGTCGGACATCTTCGCGGTGTCGGTGAGGACGGGATCGATCACGATCATCGACCGGGCCGGGTTCTTGGCGATGTCGTTGAGCACCACCCGGGCGCGGGGAAAGCTCTGCGACATCCACGGGTTCTTCCCCACGAACACCGACACCTCGGCGTGCTCGAACTCGCCCCGCGTGTGACCGCCGTAGAGCTGAGCGTCGACCCAGGCCTCGCCGGTCTTCTCCTGCGCCAACGCGTTCGACCGATAGCGCGCGCCCAGGGCCTTCAGGAAGGCGCCGCTGTACGCGCCGCCCAGATGGTTGCCCTGCCCGCCGCCGCCGTAGTAGAAGATCTTGTCCCCGCCGTAGGCGTCGCGGATGTGCTTGAACCCCTCGGCGATCTCGACAACCGCGGTGTCCCAGTCGATTTCCTCGAAGGTCCCGTCGGCGCGGCGGCGCAGCGGCGAGGTCAGACGGGCGCGGTTGTTCTGGTAGTGGTCGAGCCGCAGCGCCTTGTTGCAGGTGTACCCCTGCGACGCCGGGTGCGCCTTGTCGCCCCGGATGCGGGCCAGCCGGCGGTCTTCGACCTGGACGACGATGCCGCAATTGCATTCGCAGAGGATGCAGGCGGTGGGCTGCCAGTCACCGGTCATCGTGGGGCTCCTTCCCGGGCGTCTCGGCCAACAGCAGGTTGCGCAACTGGCGGTGGACGACATCAAGGGGTGTGAGGTCGCGCCGCA
The DNA here is from genome assembly GCF_035506235.1 of Mycobacterium sp. GTDB lineage: Bacteria > Actinomycetota > Actinomycetes > Mycobacteriales > Mycobacteriaceae > Mycobacterium. The sequence continues at coordinate 28,398 of NZ_DATJPU010000138.1, read as the reverse complement.
CCCGGGCCAGCACGATCGCCCCCTCGAGCGCGGACGTCGCCAGCACCGCGAATTCGTGGGCACGCTCCGCCGCAATGCCGTCGGCGACGAAGCGCTGGGCGATCAGGTCCGACCAGCGGTCGAACACCGCCGCGGCGCGCTCGACCACCGGCGCCATCCGCTCGCGGTCGGATTGCTCGCCGGCTTCGACGGAGACCGCGACGACGGGGCACCCGGCGCGGAAATCGGTCTCGAGGAGCTGGCGGCGGTACTTGTCGATCAGCGTGTCCAGCAGTTCGAGGCTGCCGGGCGCCTCGCCGATGGCGGCGGCAACGTGCTCGCCGGCGTAGTCGATGGCCTCGCAGAGCAGTTGGGTCCGCCCGCCCGGGAAGTAGTGATACGCCGACCCGCGCGGCGCGCCGCTGTGCTCGAGCACGTCCGAGATCGCGGTGGCGTGCGCGCCGCGCTCCCTGATCAGCAGCGCCGCGGACACCACCATCCGCTCGCGTGGGCCAGGCATATGTATGATGCTATACATAACAGCGCGCCTGCGAAAGGGGCCCAGCAGACGCAAAATCGCCCCGTTCCGCGAGGGAAGGGGCGATTCTGCGTCTGCTCGGCGAAGCTAATTCATCCAGTCGGCTGATCCGTCGTTCTTCTTGTAGTCGCCGCCGCTGGAGTTCTTCACCACGATGGGGTCGCCGGGACCGAAGTTGTCGAAGAACCACTTCGCGTTGCTGGGGCTGATGTTGATGCAGCCGTGGCTGACGTCGCGCTTGCCCTGGTCGTCCACCGACCACGGGGCGCTGTGCACGAAGTCTCCGACGTTGTCGAACCGGACGGCCAGATCGACGGTCACCTTGTAGCCGTACGTCGAGTTGACCGGGACGCCGTAGGTGGAGGAATCCATCACCACCGAGGGCATCTTCTCCTGCACGTAGTAGGTGCCGTTGGGCGTTTGGTGATTGCCCGACGTCATGCCCATCGACATGGGGATGGTCTTCTCCACGGTGCCGTTGCGGGTGACGGTCAACTGGTGGGTGGCGTCGTCCGCCGTGGCGACCAGGGTGTCGCCGGTCTGGAAGCTGGACACGGTGCCGCCGGCGTCGACCGTCACCGCGGTGTGGGCGGGCCAGAAGCTCAGGGGGCGCCAGCGCAGCTGCGTCGGGGTCATCCAGTAGAACTTGCCGGGCACCGGCGGGACCGACGAAACGTGCACGGCGTCGATGGCCGCGCCGGCGTCATCGACGCGCCCCGGGAAGTTGATGATGATCGGCTGGCCCACCCCCACCGTCGAGCCGTTCTTCGGGACGAACGACGGCGGCCCGAACGGCGGGGTCCCCGTGAACGGCGCCGGGTTCTGCCCGGCGGCGGGACCCGCCGCCACCGGCGCAGCACCGGGGAAGGGCAACGGCGGCAGCCCCAGCGGGGCAGGAGGCGGCGGGGCCGCAAGGGGGTCCGGCGCGGGCGGGGCGGGGGGCGCGACAACCCCGGGATCGCCGGGGGCCGGGTCCGGGTCCGCCAGCGCGGGGCCCGCGCTCAGCACCAGCACGCCAGTCAACATCGAGGCCAATCCGGCCGCCTTCAGGGCCGCGAGGAGGCCCCTCCCAGTCCAGCCCGACATATGCATCCCTCCTGTCGCCATCTCCGAAACAGTGTGGCATAGCGCGCGGACCAGCTATCTCCGCCGAGGCCGTCGGCGGCCGGCCTGAGACGCGTTTCCCTCCGCTGACCTCCGCAGCTATGAATTGCGTGAGCTTGCCGGGGCAACGTCCAGTGTCTGCCGATTGGCCGCCATCGCGACCAGGGCGGCGGCCATCAGGCCCGCCGAGGCGGTCAGCATCAGCGCGAGACTGCGCTCATAGAGCAGGCCGCCGGCCAGCGAGCCGGCCATGATGCCCACCTGGAACGCCGTCACATAGAGCCCCGATGCCCCGTCGGGATCGTCGGCCCCGTTGCGCATCGCGGCCGATTGCATCATCGGCGACACGGCGGTGGCCATCGCGCCCCACACCACGATCGCGCCCGTCCCGATCAGCGCCACCGAATATCGGGCCGCGGCCGGCACGCCGCCGAACGCGAGCGCGGTGAGCACCACGAACGCGGCGGTCAGTCCGGCCATGCAGAGAAGGACCGCGCCCCTGGGCCGGCGGTCCAGGGGGCGCGCCACCAGACCCACGGCGACCACCCCGGCGGCGCCATAGGCGGCCAGCACCCAGGCCAGATTCGGACCGCGCACCCCGACGACGTCGCGGATGACCACCACGATGTATGTGTACGACACGAAGTGGCCCGTGACCCCGACCATGGTGATCAGGCTGACGATGATCAGCCGGCGATTGCGGTGGTGCCGCGCCCGCGGACCCACACCCTTGAGCTGGTCGTCGGTGAGCACCAGCTCAGGCAGCAGTAGCCAGGCCGCCACGGTGACGACGGCCGCGGCGACGGTGACGCAGACCGCGGCCAGCCGCCAGCCCCACATCAGGCTCATGGCGGCGGTTAGAGGGCTGCCGATCACCAGCGCCAGGCTGGTGCCGATGTAGATCGACATCGTGGCGCGCCCGGCGTGGCTCGGCGGCACCAACCGGGTGGCGATCGGCGCGATGATCGACCACAGCAGGCCATGGGTGAGCGCGCACAACACCCGCCCGCCGGCCAGCACCGCGAAGTTGGGCGCCAGCGCCGAGATCAGTTGCGAGACGGTCAGGCAGACCAGGCTGAACACCAGCGCGCGCCGGCGCGGCCAGTGCGCCGTCCAGCGCACCAGCGGAAACGTCGACAGGGCCGCCACCAGCGCATACCAGGACAGGAGGGTCCCGACCAGCACCACGCTGACATGCAGGTTCCGGGCGATCGCCGACAGGGCGCCCACCGGCAGGATTTCCGCCGTGACATAGACGAAGGCGGCGGCGGCCAGCACAGCAAGCTGAGCCGCGACCCGTGGCGTCCACGTTCGCGCGGCAGTGGTGGTGGCGGCAGTCATGGCAGTCATCGGTTGGGGCACGCAATCGGCCGGGCAAGGCTGCTGGCGAAATCGCGCTGCACCTACCGTACGCACCGCAACAATAGGTTCCCGCGAGTTAGCGGTTCAACACGCCCACCGACAAGCGGTCAGGAACGGACCAGGCGCGCGATCGCGGCCGAGGCCTCGGCCAGCTTCTCTCGGGCCCTTTCCGGGGCGTCTGGCCCCTCCTCGGCCACGGCGCGGGTGACGCAGTGGCCCAGGTGCTCGTCGAGCAGATTCAGCGCCACCGATCGCAAGGCGCTGTTGACCGCGCTGATCTGGGTGAGGACGTCGATGCAGTACTTGTCTTCCTCGATCATGCGCGCGATGCCGCGCACCTGGCCCTCGATGCGCCGCAGCCGCTTGGCGTAGTTGTCCTTCTGCTGCGAATATCCGTGTGCACTCGTCACCGCTTGAGTCTACCCCATACCCCGATGGGGTATGACCCGGCCGTTTGCGGGCACGAGCGGCCCGGCATACTTGCACGATGACTTCAGGGCAGGCCACACCCACCGATTCGGCGCCGATCGCCGACATCAAACCGCGTAGTCGCGACGTCACCGACGGCCTCGAGAAGGCCGCCGCCCGTGGCATGTTGCGCGCGGTAGGCATGGGCGACGAGGACTTCGCCAAGCCGCAGATCGGGGTCGCCTCGTCCTGGAACGAGATCACGCCGTGCAACCTCTCGCTGGACCGGCTCGCCACGGCGGTCAAGGAGGGCGTGTTCTCGGCCGGCGGCTACCCGCTCGAGTTCGGCACCATCTCGGTGTCCGACGGCATCTCGATGGGCCACGAGGGGATGCATTTCTCGCTGCCGTCGCGGGAACTGATCGCCGACAGCGTCGAAACCGTGATGCAGGCCGAGCGGCTGGACGGCTCGGTCCTGTTGGCCGGCTGCGACAAGTCGCTGCCCGGGATGCTGATGGCCGCCGCGCGCCTGGACCTCGCGGCCGTGTTCCTCTACGCCGGCTCCATTCTGCCGGGGGTGGCCAAGCTGTCCGACGGCAGCGAGCGTGAGGTCACGATCATCGACGCGTTCGAGGCGGTGGGCGCGTGCGCCCGCGGACTGATGCCCCGCGAGGACGTCGACGCCATCGAGCGCGCGATCTGCCCGGGCGAGGGCGCGTGCGGCGGCATGTACACCGCCAACACCATGGCCTGTTCCGCCGAGGCGCTGGGCATGTCGCTGCCGGGCAGCGCGGCCCCGCCCGCGACCGACCGCCGACGCGACGGGTTCGCGCGCCGCAGCGGTGAGGCCGTCGTCGAGCTGCTGCGGCGCGGCATCACGGCGCGCGACATCCTCACCAAGGAGGCCTTCGAGAACGCGATCGCGGTGGTGATGGCGTTCGGCGGCTCGACCAACGCGGTGCTGCACCTGCTGGCCATCGCGCACGAGGCCGACGTCGCGCTCGCCCTCGACGACTTCAGCCGGATCGGGTCGAAGGTGCCGCACCTGGCCGACGTCAAGCCGTTCGGCCGGCACGTCATGTCCCACGTCGACCACATCGGCGGCGTGCCGGTGATCATGAAGGCACTGCTGGACGCGGGCCTGCTGAACGGCGACTGCCTGACGGTGACCGGACAGACCGTCGCCGACAACCTGGCCGCGATCGCCCCGCCCGACCCGGACGGCAAGGTGCTGCGGGCCCTGGACAACCCGATCCACCCGACCGGCGGGATCACCATCCTGCACGGATCGCTCGCGCCCGAAGGCGCGGTGGTCAAGACGGCGGGTTTCGACTCCGACGTGTTCGAAGGCACCGCAAGGGTTTTCGACGGCGAACGCGCCGCGCTCGACGCGCTCGAGGACGGCACCATCACCAAGGGCGACGCCGTGGTGATCCGCTACGAGGGCCCCAAGGGCGGTCCCGGGATGCGCGAGATGCTCGCCATCACCGGCGCGATCAAGGGCGCCGGCCTCGGCAAGGACGTTCTGCTGCTTACCGACGGCCGGTTCTCCGGCGGCACGACCGGCCTCTGCGTGGGACACGTCGCGCCGGAGGCGATCGACGGCGGGCCGATCGCCTTGCTTCGCGACGGCGACCGGATCCGGCTCGACGTGGCCGGCCGCACCCTCGACGTGCTGGCCGACCCGCCCGAATTCGAGGCGCGGCGAAGGGATTTCACCCCTCCCCCGCCCCGTTACAAGACTGGGGTGTTGGCCAAGTACGTCAAGCTGGTCAGCTCGGCCGCGAACGGCGCGGTCTGCGGCTAGCCCGAACCGCGTTCCGGCCTAACCGAATTCGAAACTACGCGTGCGTGGCCGCCGCGCGCGTGCGCATGCCGAAGTACGTGGCGTTGAGGCCCAGGACCGTAAGCAGCGCACCCGCGACGACGTTTGACCAGACCATGCCGGCGGTGGGCTCGAAACCGCGCAGCACCCAGGGCGACACGATGAGCCAGCCGCCGAGCACCGGCAATGTCCAGGTCAGGCCGTGCGCGCGGTCCAGCGCCGTGGCGAACCCGTACGCCAAGAACGCCACCGCGATACCGACGATCAGGTCGGACGTGGCAAGCGATCCCGTCGCGCTGAACCCGACGATCCACGGCGACGCGGCCACGTACAGGCCCGTCAGCAGGGCCAGGCCGAAGGTGACGTGCGCACTCATCGACTCGGCAACGCGCTCATAATTCGCGCGCAGAGCCAACAGATCGGGGTGGTGATCTATTGATGAATGGACCGTACTCATTTTGTGACCTTTCTGTTATGCAGCAAGCCTTTTGGGCTCGCTGCAACCCATCCATCCGCTGTCAAGATTACGCCCGATCGAGCAACCGCGTAGGGTCGTAACACATGGACATCGCCGACCGATTGCGGCTCGATGTCCCGGTGGGACAGGCCGGAATGGGCGGCGGGCTGGCGAGCGCGCCGCTGGCGGCCGCGGTCGCCACAGCGGGTGGCTTGGGAACCCTGGGCATCGCCACCCCGCGCCGGCTACGAGCCTCGATCGACCAGGTGCGCGAAACGGCTCCCGGCCGTGCCGTCGCGGTAAACCTGTTGATGCCCTTCGTTCATCGCCACCACGTCGCGGTCTGCGTGGAAGCCGGCGTGGACGTGGCCGTGTTGGCGTTCGGCGAAAAACGTGGGCTCGTCGAGCACCTGCGCCGGGCCGGAGTCTTCGTCTTCGTGATGGTGGGCACCGAGGCCCAGGCGCGCGCCGCGGTCGCCCGGGGCGCCGACGGTTTGATCGCCCAGGGGCGGCAGGCCGGCGGCCATCTCGTGGGAACGATGCCGGCCCTGGACTTCCTGCCCCACGCCCTCGGGGTGGCCGGCAACCGCCCGGTCTTTCTGGCCGGCGGCATCGCCACCGCCGCCGACACCCGCGCCGCGCTGGATGCCGGCGCCGACGGGGTCATCGCCGGCACGCGATTCCTCCTGACCCACGAGGCCAACGCGAGCCGGGGGTATCAGCGGCGAATCATGCAGGCGGACAGGACGATCGAGACCAACCTGTTCGGTCTGAGCTGGCCGCTGCGCCATCGCGTCGTGCCCAACGCGGCCACCCGCCGCTGGTGCGGCGACGACGGGCGTGCCAAAGCGCTACCCGCCGCCCTCAACGCGGCCAGCCGCCCGCTGTCGGTGCTGGGCTATTTCGACGCGGGTGCGCTGATGCGCATGCAGTCACCGGCGCTCCCGTTCTTCACACCGCTGGCCCCGGTGGCCGGAGTGCCCGATTCCTGGCTGGACAGCGCGGCCCTGTACGCCGGCGAAACCGCGCTGCGGATCAACGAACTCACCTCCGCCGGGCAGGCCGTCAGGGACCTCACCCCGCACTGACGGCCTCACCGCACCAGCGCCAGCGCAAAACCGTCCCAGTGCTTGGCGCCGACGGTCTGGATCACAGCCGTGTCCAGCCGCGGGTGCTCGCCCATCGCCTGCAACGCCTGCCGGGTCGCCCGCACTTTCGCATCACCGGACTCCGCCTCGAGGATCCGGCCCTCACGAATGACGTTGTCCACCAGGATGACTGAGCCGGCCCGAGCCAGCCGAACCGCCCAGTCGAGATACGCGGCGTTGTTCTCCTTGTCGGCGTCGATGAACACCAGATCGAAGGGGTCACCGTTCAGCGTCGGCAAGGTGTCCAGCGCGGCGCCGACGATCACCTCGACGCGGGCGCCCACGCCGGCCCGCTGCAGGTTGGAGCGCGCGACCTCGGCATGCTTAGGCTCGTATTCCAGCGTCACCACGCGACCGTCGGGTCCCGCCCCGCGCGCCAGCCAGATCGTGCTGAAGCCCCCCAGCGTGCCGATCTCGAGGATGCGGCGCGCCCGGATCGCACCGGCCAGTAGCGACAGGAACTTGCCCTGCTGCGCCGAGACCGCGATCTGCGGCAGCCCGGCGGCATCGCTGGCCTGCAGCGCCGCGGTCAAGGCCGGATCCTCGCCCACCACCGTGCTGTCCAAGAATGCGTCGACGTCTTTCGGAGTTGGGTCTACCGTCATGACGCCCACGCTACGCGGCCGCGGCCGGCCCATCCCGCCTATTTACGGGATACCCGTAGGGGGTATATAGTCACACGGTGTGGTTGTTCCACAGCTAGTTCCCAACACAGAGAAGGGTGATGGAAAAATGGCGACCTACGACGCAGGAACCCTGCTGACCTGTGGCCACGAGGGCTGCGGATGTCGCGTTCGCATCGAGGTTCCCTGCCACTGTTCCGGTGCGGGCGAGCCGTACCGCTGCACGTGCGGCGACGAGCTGACCCCGGTCGAGTAGCCCCGGCACGCCGGTCGTGCGTTCGGGCCTCAAGGGTGGTGGCATCACCGCCCGAACACGCGACCGGCCAGCTCGAGCCCGGCCGCCAGGCATAGCGCGACGGCCGACGCGCCGACCGCCACCGTGTAACCGCCCGGCTCGATGCGCCAGGCTCGCGCGCCGCCGTCGTAGTGGGCGAGCAGGCGTGCGTCGGCCTCGATGGTCACCCGGCGGGTTTCGCCCGGCTCGAGCTCGACCCGCTCGAATCCCAGCAGCCGCAGGCATCGCTCGCCGGGGGTCGCGGTCAGGTACAGCTGCGGGACGTCGGCCCCGCCGCGATCGCCGACGTTGACGACGCTGAAACTGGCGCTGATCGTGTCCCCGCCGCCGATCGCTAGGTCGTGGTACTCAAACCTGGTGTAGGACAAGCCATGACCGAACGCGAACATCGGCGCCAGGCCGCTCTTTGCGTGCCAGCGGTAGCCGACGTCGGCCCCTTCGAAGTAGTCGATCGTGGTCGGTGTCCCCCAGGGGGCACCGAGGCCGGGAAGCTCCGGCCGTGGCGTCTGATCGAGGTCGACCGGGAACGTGACGGGCAGCCGGCCCGACGGATTCACCCGGCCGGCAAGGATTTCCGCGATTGCCCGGCCACCGGCCTGACCCGGATACCACGCCTGCACGACCGCGTTCACCGAACCCCGCCAGGGCATGGCCGCCGGGTTCCCGGTCTCCAGCACCACCACGGTGTTCGGGTTGGCCGCCGCCACCGCGGCGACGAGCGCGTCCTGGCCCCACGGCAGCGACAGGTCGGCGCCGTCGAAACCCTCCCCTTCGGCACGGACCGCGAACACGATCGCGACGTCGGCCCGCCGCGCCGCCAGCGCCGCCTCGGCCGGAGTCACCCCGGGATCGAACTCGATGCGCGCGTGGACAAGCAGCTTCTTCAGCTCGTGCAGCGGGCTCGATGGCAGCACGTACAGGCTGCGCACGCCCGCCTCCAAACCCGCACCGCCGATCGGGATCACGGCCGCGTAACCCCCTGCGGGCACGACGGCGCTCGACCCGTATCCGGCCGCGACGCCGAGCTGCGCATGGCCGCCGATCACGGCGATGCGCGCCGTCGACTCGGGCGATAACGGCAACACCCCCCGATTGACGAGCAGCACGATCCCCTGCCGCGCGATCCGCAGGGCGATCTCGTTGTGCTCGGCCAGATTTGGAAGCGGCGCCGCCGAGGGCCGGTCGACGCCGACGGCGAACATCGACCGCAGGATTCGCCGCACCATGTCGGACAGGCGCTGTCGGGGCAACCGGCCGTCGGCGTACGCCTCGCGCAGCGGCTCGCCGAATGCCTCCGCATCCCAGAGCAGCTCGTCGATCTGCGCCCCGCATTCCTGGTCGAGGCCGGCCAGCGCGCACCGCCAGCTCGGGGTCGCACCCCAATCGGACATGACCCATCCGGGGTATCCCCAGGCGCCCTTCAGCACACCGTTGATCAAGACGTCGTTGGCCGCGGCGTAGTCGCCGTTGACCATGTTGTAGGCCGTCATGACGGCGCCGGGCCGGGAGCGCTCGATGGCGATCTCGAAGGCCAGCAGGTCGGATTCGCGGTGCGCGTCGGGATCGATGACCGCGTCCAGCCAGTGCCGGTTGGTCTCGTTGCAGTTCAGCGAAAAGTGCTTGACCGTCGAGATGACGCCCTGCCGTTGGATCCCCGTGACCGATTCGGCGGCGATCGTGGCGGTCAAAAGCGGGTCCTCCGAGAGGTATTCGAAGTTGCGCCCGTTGCGGGGGTCGCGCACCAGGTTCATGGCGCCCGCCAGCTGGACGTTGAACCCACGGCTGCGGGCCTCCCGGCCGATCACCTCACCCGCGGCGCGGGCCAGCGCCGGGTCGAACCCGGCGGCCAGCGCCAGCCCGGCCGGCAACGCCGTGGCCGTGTCGCCCGGGCGGTAGCCGGGGTTGGTGACCCCGAGACCGGCGTCGCTCATCAACAGCGCCGGGACACCGAGCCGCGGAACCCCGGGCACATAGCCCGCGCTCATCGGCACGCCCGGCGGGATGCGTTCGTCGCGCCGAGGGAACAGTTCGCTGGCGCCCATCACCCCGACCAGGAGCGAGAACCGCTCGTCGTCGGTCATTTGCGACTCGACCTCGCGGGCCCGGGCCCCGGCCTCGTCGGGGTCGCTCATCGCGCACCCTCTTTGGCGTAGACGACACGCAGCACGTGCCCCAGTTCCGGCCCCATCACCAGCTCGGTCAACTCACAGATCGTCGCGACGAACGCGGGGCCGTGCGGCGGCTCGGCCTGGCACAAATGATGCGCCACCTCGTGCAGCACCACCAGCTCGCGCAGCGCCCAGTCGGCGGTGTCGCGGTCGGGAACCGCGATAGTGCCCGCGCCGTCCCGGTTTTCGTAGTGGGCCGCGGTGGCGGCCCGCCGCGGCCGCACCGTCAGCGGCGAAGCGCCCGGCCAACGTCGCCGCACCGACGGCAGCGCCAGCACCTCGTCGACGTAGCGCTGCACGGAGGCGACCGACCCGAATCGGCCCTCGGGCGGCAGGGTCAACTGCGTGCCGAAGAACTCCACCACGGGAGACCCGTGCTCGGCGGCACGGTCGAGCAAGGTCCGGACGAACTCCTCAGCGGCGTAAACCCTGGCGCGCTGGGAATCTCGGGGTGCACCGGCCCGCGTCACCGGCGCAATGCGCTCCGGGCGCCGGGCAGCTCGGGGCTGTTACCGAGCCGCGCCCGCCGACCGGCCCGGTCGCCCGCGCGTCGCGCCGCCGAGGAATAGCCGGCCGACGCCCGGTGGGCTTGCCAGCTGCCGCGCGCCTTCGACGTGTTCCGGTAGTGGTCGCGCAGCTCGAGTTCCTTGTCCCGCAAGGCGATAGCGGTGCCCGGCGGACGGCGGCGATCCTTGGTGGCCTCGCGCGTGGCCTCCTCGCGGGCCTCGGCCAGGCGCTGACCGACGCGGGCCCCGAACGCGAGCTGGAAGTTGAGCCGGGCGGTGATGGTCGGCGTGGGTCGGTGCGCGCCGGACGCGAGGTAGGCGTCCGACGCCCGGACCATCTGGACGACCAGGCCGGCGTAGAGGGCGTGCGTCGCGTCGATGTCCTCGGCGAACCCGTACGCGTACAGGAAGGTCGAGTTCGACGCCACGTCGCAGCGGACGTCATTGGCCGCCGCGATCAGCACGAAAAGTTGCACGTAGGTCCGCAGGCCCCGGGTGCCGGCCGCCCCGATGGTGATGGTCCGCTGCGTCGGGGCCTGCACCGGCGAGCGCTTGGCCGCGTGCGAGCGCGCCACGGCCAGGTCGATGGAGGCCGCCGTCGCCAGCCGCTGCGCCGCGCTCATGAAGGCGTCCGCCTCATGGGTGTTGTCGGTCCCCTCCGCCTGACGCAGCAGCGCGGCGATGCGAGCCAGCATTTTGTCGTCGGTCGTCATCTTGTAGTCCGCCATAGCGCCAAACTACGGGAGCGGTGCGACACAGCCCTCACAGTCGCTTGAGGATCCAGGAGACCACGTCGCCGAGCACCTGGTCGCGCTCCGGTTCGTTGAAGACCTCGTGGTACAGCCCGGGGTAGACCTTCAGCTCGACGTCGGTGGATCCCACGCATTCGACCAGCCGGCGGCTGCCGGCGACGGGGATGAGCCGGTCGTCGGAGCCGTGCACCACCAGCAGCGGCGCGGTCAGTGCCGGCGCCCGCTGCGGCATGGTCTCGCCGACGTGCAGCAGCGCGCGTCCGACGCCGGCCGGGACTTTCCCGTGATACACCAGCGGGTCGGCGTTGTAGGCCGCCACCACCGCCGGGTCCCGGGAGATCGCGTCGACGTCGAGGTCCTGCACCGGAAGGCCGGGCACGACGACACCGAGCACCTTGGCCGCGACCACCATCAGCGGCGACACCAGATCCTGGGCCGCCACCGCCGGCGCCGACAGCACCATCATGTCGTAGTTGTCCGGGCGTTCGACGCCGTAGGCGAACACGATGCCGCCGCCCATGCTGTGCCCGAGCACGATGCACTTGAGGCCGGGATGCTCCCGGGTGGCGATGCGGACCAGGGTGTCGAAATCACCGGTGTACTCGGAGATGTCCCGCACCAGCATCCGCTTGCCGCCGGAGCGGCCGTGCCCGCGGTGGTCCAGCGCGTAGGTGACCAGCCCCGCATCGCCGAAGCACTGCGCGACGTGGTCGTAGCGGCGGGCGTACTCGCCGAGGCCGTGCGACAGCACGACCACCGCCCGCGGCGCGGTGTCCGGCGTCCAGACGTCGTAGACGATGCGCACGCCGCCGACGCCGTCGAAGGTCCGTTCACTGCGCGTAGCCATCATTGGGCAGCGTAGTGGCTCACGGGGTGGGCCTTGACAAAGACTCTTTCGGAGACTCTGTCGGAGACACTGCGTAGGCTCGTGCGCGTGAGGCTGCTCACCGAAAACGCCGGGAACTTTGACCGTGAGTCGGCGGTTGGCGGGGACTTCTCCACCGACGCCGAGCCGTACCGCCGCGAATTGCTCGCGCACTGCTATCGAATGACCGGGTCGTTGCACGACGCCGAGGATCTGGTGCAGGAGACGCTGCTGCGGGCCTGGAAGGCGTACGACCGATTCGAGGGCAGGTCCTCGATGCGGACCTGGTTGCATCGCATCGCCACCAACACCTGCCTGAGCGCGCTGGAGGGCCGCGAGCGGCGCCCGCTGCCGACCGGGCTGGGCCAGCCCAGCTCGGACCCGACGGCCGAGCTGGTGGAACGCCGGGAGGTGCCCTGGCTGGAGCCCCTGCCGGAGCTGACGGACGACCCGGCCGACCCATCGGTCATCGTCGGGTCGCGGGAGTCGGTGCGGTTGGCCTTTGTTGCCGCGCTGCAACACCTTTCGCCCCGGCAGCGGGCTGTGCTGCTGCTGCGCGACGTGCTGCAGTGGAAGGCGGCCGAGGTGGCCGCGGCGATCGGCACCACCACCACCGCCGTCAACAGCCTGCTGCAGCGTGCCCGCGCTCAGCTGGAGGCCGTGCAGCCCAGCGCGGGCGACCGGTTGACGCCGCCGGATTCGGCCGAGGCGCAGGACCTGCTGGACCGCTACATCGCCGCGTTCGAGGCGTACGACATCGACCGGCTGGTCGAGCTGTTCACCGCCGAGGCCATCTGGGAAATGCCGCCGTACGCCGGCTGGTACCGCGGCGCGCGGGACATCATCACGCTCATTCACCAGCAGTGCCCCGCCGAGCATCCCGGGGACATGCGCCTGGTCCCGCTGGTCGCCAACGGCCAGCCCGGCGCGGCCATGTACATGCGCGCGGGCGACGTGCACGTGCCGTTTCAGTTGCACGTGCTCGACGTGCGGGGCGGTCGCGTGTCGCACGTGGTGGCGTTCCTCGACGGCGCGCTGTTCGGCAAGTTCGGGCTGCCGGGTTCCCTGTGACGATGCCGGATCCCCCGCTCGCCGCGCCCGCGCCCGGCAAACCGCTGCTGTTGCTGGGCGCCTTCGACATCGGCGCACTGGGCTACGTCGCCGAGGAGTTCTTCGTATCCGGAACGGCCTTTTCCTACACGCCGGCCGCGGAGTTGGGCCCGGACGGCCGGTGGAGCGTAACCCCCAGCGGCACGGCCGAATACACCACGCGGATCGTGGTGCTGACGCCCGCCGATCCGGCCCACTTCAACGGCACGGCGCTCGTCGAATAGCTGAACGTCAGCGGCGGCATCGATGCTCCGGCCGTGTGGATGATGGCCCATCGCGAGATCCTGCGCGCGGGCTACGCCTACGTCGCGGTCTCGGCCCAGCGGGTGGGGGTGGAGGGCGGCGCGAGCCTGCTCGGCTTCGACATGTCGCTGAAGAGCCAGGACCCGGAGCGGTACGCGGCGCTGCGCCACCCGGGCGACGCCTTCGCCTACGACATCTTTTCCCAGACCGGCGAGCTCGTCAGGAACGGCCTGCTGGGCGATCTGCGCGTGCGACACGTGATCGCCGTGGGCGAGTCGCAATCCGCGATGTTCCTGACCACCTACGTCAACGCCGTCGATCCGCTCACCCGAAGCTACGACGGCTTTTTGGTGCATTCGCGGTTCGCGACGGCGGCACCGCTGGACGACATTTCGATCTTCGACGAATCGCAGGCAAACTCGCCGGAGGCGGTCGCATTCCGCCCCGACCTGCGCGCCCCGGTCGTCACGATCATCACCGAAACCGACCTTTTCGGGCCGGTGCGGCATGGCTACTACTTCGCCAGGCAGCCCGACAACGAACGGCTGCGGGTGTGGGAGATCCCGGGTGCCGCGCACGCCGACAACTACACAATCCAGGTGGCGCCGATCGACGACGGCTCGGCACCGGTGGATGCCATCGTGGCGGCTTACGCACCGACCAACATGCTGATGGGCCAAGAGCTGGAGCACTACATCAACTTCGGGCCCCAACACCATTACGTGGTGCAGGCGGCGCTCGCCGCCCTGCACACGTGGGTCCGGACCGGCGAGCCGGCGCCCACGGCCGCACCCATCGGCGCGCACGAAAGCGATCAGCCCCGGCCCATCCTGGATCCCAACGGCATCGCCCACGGCGGTGTCAGAACCCCGTGGGTGGACGTGCCGATCGCCCGGACGTCGGGCATGGGCGCCACAGAGAGCGTCATGGCGGCGATCTTCGGGTCCGGCGAGCCCTTCGACGCCGCGACGTTGCACCGGCTCTATCCGGGCGGAGCCGAGCAATACCTCGACGGCTTCACGGCTGCGCTGGACAAAGCGATCGAAGCGAGGTTCATCCTGCCGGCCGATCGCGCCGAGATCCTCGAGCTGGCCGAGGCGACGTTTCCCGCGCAGCCTTAGAACAGGCGGCTGTCGGGCGCCGGTCCCTCCACCGGCCGGACCAGGCCGGCGCCGGTGACCAGCGGCAGGTCCAGCGCCGACAGCAGACCGGGCGGGGCAGCGCACACCGCGGGGATCGCGTTGACCATCCGCGACGCGCCGGCGATGCGCGCGCCGAGATCGTGGTCGTGGTCCTCGGCCATCTCGAATTCGCACCGCATGCTCGGGGATCCCTCGATCTCGACGCGGTACAGGCCGCGTCCGGACGCCAGTCCGTAGCCGAGATCCTTTGGCGGAATGCAGATGTGGGGCTGGGGCCAATCGGCGGCGATGTCGTCGCGCATCCGCGTCACGTGGTCGAGGATGAAAGTCGGCCTCCCGCCCACGTATCCGGTCAGCGTGGAGCGCATGGCCGCGATCGTTCCCGCCGCGATGTGGCCGGTGGGCGTCTCGAAGGACTCGGCGGCGGGGATGCGTTCGTTGCTCTCCTCGATGTTGTCGATCTTGACGCCCAGCCCGGCGGCGAGCTGGTGCAGGACCGGGCCCCAGCCGAAGGCGAACATTCCCGGCTGGGCCGCGAAGGCCCGGTACTCCGGCGGCTTGCCGAACCCGAGGATCTCGTACACCGCGGCCCGGTCCGGGTAGGTGGCGTAGTTGAACATCTCCGTCACCCGCACCGACTCGATTACCCGGGATACCCCCGAAAGCACCAGCGGCAGAACGTCGTTGGCGAAGCCGGAGTCGATGCCGGTGGTCAAGAACGACACTCCGCCGTCCAGCGCGGCCCGCCGCAACGGGTCGGTGAATGCGCCATCGAGGGCGTCGGGAAACACCAGCGGCACCACCGAGCACGACACCACGTTCTTGCCGGACCGCAGGATCGACACCATGTCCCCGACCGCCTCGAGCGGCCGCAGGTTGGCGCCTGCGGCGTACACCACCGCGTCGGCGTCACCGGCGAGCATCGGCGCCGGGTCCTGCGTGGCGATCACGCCCACCGGGGCGACACCGCACAGCTCGCCGGCGTCGCGGCCCGCTTTGGCATCGCTGTGCACGACGACATCGACCAGCTCCAGCTCCGGATGGTCGATCACGCCGCGCAGCGCGATCACGCCCATGGAGCCCGGCCCCCAAATTCCCACCTTGAACACGATGGTCTCCTAGTATTAGGACATAAATCATTATATTTTGGACGGATCGTAAGGAGCCCTGCGTGGGTGAGTCAACCGCCAAGTCACCGCCCACCGCCCGCGTGATGGATGTGCTTGGGACGCTGGCGGATTCACCGGGCGGGCGCACATCGGCGGAGTTGGCGAAGGCGTGCCGGATCAGCACCTCGACCTGCGCCCTGGTGCTGGCCGAACTGGAGCGGCGCGGATGGGTGGCGCGGCGCGAGGATCGCCGCTATGTGCTGGGCAGCGGCTTGTTCGGCCTCGTTCACGGGCTGCGCACGCAGTTCCCCCTGCTGGACCGCGGGCGCGACGCGCTGCGCTTCTTGCATGACACGCTCGGCGCGGGCTGCTCGATGTCGCGGATCGGTGACCGCCACCTGACCACCGTCGACGCGGTCGGCCATGGCACCGACGGCGAGCATGCCGTCGGCCAGCGCTTCCCCATCGACCCGCCGTTCGGCCTGGTCGCGATGGCCTGGCGCGACGGCGATTTCGTCGAGGCCTGGCTGCACCGCGTCACGCCGCGGCTGACGCGCGCCGAAATCGCCCGGCATCAGTGGGTGCTCGCCGACATCCGGGCCCGCGGCTATGGCGCGTGGCGGTTCGACGACACCCACCAGTCGCTGCACCACCGCCTGGCCGACGTGCTGGCGTCGCTGGAGCCGACCGCCCAGGTCACCCGCCGGCTCACCACCCTGATGACCATGGTGACGCTGCAGTCCGTCACCGATGCCCTCGAAACACAGCTGGCGTCAACGGAATTCGTCGTCCTGCCGATCTTCGGCCGGGACGGCCAGCCCGAGTACCAGATCGAGATCCACCTGGGGCGCTCGACCGGGCTGACCCTGGCCGCACTCGACGCCGCGCTGCGGAGCGCGCAGGCAATGCTCAGCGCATCGTCGCCCGGCTAGGCTGAAACCCATGCCTGCCACCGCGGAGATCCGGCGCGCGGCCGACCGGGCCGTCACCACGACGTCCTGGCTGAAGTCCCGGCATTCTTTCTCGTTCGGCGACTACTACGATCCCGATAACACCCACCACGGGCTGCTCCTGGTGAATAACGACGACATCGTCGCTCCCGGAACGGGATTCGACACCCATCCGCACCGGGACATGGAGATCGTGACCTGGGTCCTGAGCGGCGAGCTCACACACCGGGACTCCGCCGGCAACCGCGGGGTCATCTATCCCGGCCTGGCCCAACGCATGTCGGCGGGCAGCGGCATCCTGCACTCGGAGAAGAACGACTCCCGAACGGAACCAGTCCATTTCGTGCAGATGTGGGTGGTCCCCGACGAGACCGCCATCACACCGAGCTACCAGCAGCACGAGATCGACGACACGCAGCTGTCGGCCGGACTTGTGACCATCGCCTCAGGGATGCCCGGCAATGAGGCGGCCATCACGCTGCACAACCGCAACGCCGCGCTGCACGCCGCGCGGCTACAACCCGGCGACTCGGTGGACCTGCCGCGGGCGCCCTACCTGCACCTATTCGTAGCGCGGGGCCGGGTCGACGCGGCGGAAATCGGTGACCTGCACCAGGGCGACGCGGTCCGGTGCACCGGCGCCGGCGGGGCGCGGGTCACGGCGGCCGAACCGTCGGAGCTGCTGATCTGGGAGATGCACGCAAAGTTGGGCGCCTGAGACCACATAGAGTGGGCACGACAGACAGGAGCCCGCATGTCTCAATCGCAGCCGCGGCACGCGGCGCCCAACCCCAAGCGGAACATCAAGGCAGTTCGGACCGTGCGGTTCTGGGCGCTACCCATCGTCGTCACGCTGGCGCTGATGTCGGCGCTGTGCGCGCTGTACCTCGGCGGCATCCTGAACCCGATGACCAACCTGCGACATTTCCCGATCGCCGTGGTCAACGAGGACGCCGGTCCGTTCGGGGGACAGATCACCGACGGGCTCGTCGCCGCGCTGGACAAGAACAAGTTCGACGTCCGCGTCGTGTCCCACGACGAGGCGCAGCGCCAGCTGGACACCGCGCGGGTGTACGCGGAAATGGTCATTCCGCCTACGTTCTCGTCCAGCCTGCGCGAATACGGGGCCGGCGCGGTCGCGCCCGGCCGCGTGACCCGGCCCTCGGTCACCATCGCCACGAACCCGCGGGCCGGCACCCTCGGGGCCGGCATCGCCGGACAGACGCTGACCCAGGCGATGGCCGTGGCCAACGGCAAAGTCGGCCAACGGCTTACGGCCGACGTCGCCGCGCAGACCGGCGGCGCGCAGCTGACCGGCGCGTCGGCGCTGGGCCTGGCCAATCCGATCGAGGTCAAGGCGAGCGTGTACAACCCGTTGCCGAACGGCACCGGTAATGGGTTGTCGGCCTTCTATTTCGCGCTCCTGCTGCTGCTCGCGGGGTTCACCGGCAGCGTCGTGGTCAGCACGCTGGTGGACGCGCTGCTCGGCTACGTGCCGGCGGAATGGGGCCCGGTGTACCGATTCGCCGAGCAGGTCAAGATCTCGCGTTTCCAGACGCTGCTGATCAAGTGGGCCATCATGGTGGTGCTGGCGCTGCTGACCTCGGCGGTGTACCTGGCCATCGCCCACGGGCTCGGCATGCCCATTCCGCTCGGCTGGCAATTGTGGGCGTTCGGGGTGTTCGCGATCATCGCGGTGGGCGTCACGTCGAGTTCGATACTGTCGGTGCTGGGCTCGCTGGGCCTGCTGGTCAGCATGCTGATCTTCGTGATCCTCGGGCTGCCGTCCGCGGGCGCCACCGTCCCGCTGGAGGCCACGCCGCCGTTCTTTCGCTGGCTGGCCACGTTCGAGCCGATGCACCAGGTCTTCCTGGGCGTGCGCTCGCTGCTCTATCTCGATGGCCGCGCGGATTCCGGTCTGTCCGAGGCGTTGTGGTTGACGGCGATCGGTCTGGTGACCGGCCTGTTGCTGGGTGGCGTCATCACCCACCTCTACGACCGCCAGGGCTTCCACCGGATCCAAGGCGCGGTCGAGCTGGCGATCGCCGCGCAACACCAGGCGGAGCACCAGGCGCGGGTGAGCAAGCGGGACAGCGTCCTCGCGCACCCGGCCGAGACCGAGAGCGAAATCTCAAGCGAGCTAACGTAATTCGAGCGCGACCCAAGCGTCACGCGGTCGTTATCAAAATTGACAGTGTTACCGGTGTGACTGATGCTATTGATGTTGCATAACGAAAAGTGCCGAAAGGTCCACCGTGCTGACGCCCCTTGCCAGCCTGCGCCGGCTGGCGGCCTGGTGCACTGCCTCCTGGACTGGTCTGCTCGCGTGCGCGGTGCTGGCGAGCACGACCGGACAACCCATAGCGCGCGCCGCGGATGGGCGTGACCTGCTGGCCAACGCGATCGAGACCACCAGGGGCACCTACCTCGTCTACAACTTCGGCCCCGGTCACCCCACACCCATGCTCAACGCCGGTGGCAGCTGGTACGAGATGAACAACGGCGGCCACCTGATGGTCATCAAGAACGCGGCGGGACGGCTCGCGCCGCACCTGCTGGTGGACAGCCACCAGGGCGATCAGGCGCGCTGCGAGAACAATCCCGGCGCCCGCACCGGCGAGGGGCTGTGGCAGGCGTCCGAGATCTACCCGCCGCTGCAGGCGTGGCAGCGGCTGGGGCAACCGACGATCGCGATCAACGCCAACTTCTTCGACATCCGGCCGCAGCAGGCCGGCTCCTGGCGCCAGACCGGCTGCAGCTCCCCGCTGGGCGCGTTCGTCGACAACACGCACGGCCAGGGCCGGGCCAACCAGGCGGTCACCGGCACCGTCGCGTATCCGGGCAAGCAGGGCCTGTCCGGCGGCGGCGAGAGCTGGAGCGCCCTGTCGACGATGATCCTGCCCTCGGGAGGTGCGCCGTATGTGTTGCGCCCCAAGAGCCCCCAGGACTACGACGTCGCCACACCGGTGGTGCAGGACCTGCTGAACCGCAACGAGCGCTTCGTCGCGGTGTCCGGGATCGGCCTGCTGTCCCCCGGTAAGACCGGTCAGCTCAACGACGGCGGTCCCAGCGCGGCGCGAACGGCCCTCGCCTACGTCAAGCAGCGGGACGAGATGTACATCTTCGAGGGCGGCAGCTACACGCCGGACAACATCCAGGACCTGTTCCGCGGCCTGGGCAGCGACACCGCGGTCCTGCTCGACGGCGGCGGGTCGTCGGCCATCGTGCTGCGGCGCGACACGGGCGGCATGTGGGCCGGCGCCGGGTCGCCGCGGGGATCATGCGACACCCGCCAGGTGCTGTGCGACTCCCACGAGCGTGCGCTGCCGAGCTGGCTGGCCTTCAACTAGACCCAATGGCGGCGACCCGCCTCGCCCGGCTTCGCCGCCCTCGCGATCGCCGCTAGGCCTCGGCCGGCCCGAAGCGGAAGATCAGCAGGCTTGCGCCGACCACCGCCGCCGTGACCGCGAACACCGGGGCGACGACGAATCGCGACATCGTCGCGCCGACCAGGGCGCCGGCGCACATCGTGAAAACCACGCTGAAGCGCAGCTTTTCGCGGGCGCCCCTCCCCCCGGCGAGATGGCTGTCCAGGCCGAGGCTCACGATCGTCGACGTCAACACCGTGGTGGACAGTTCCTGGATGCCGAACTGGCGCGCGCTCGAGTGCTGCAGGCCGAACGTCACCGCGAGAAGCCCGATCATGACCAGCTTGCTGTCGTCGTGGTAGTGCAGCACACCGGTGCCGGCCAGGATCGACAACGTCACCAACAACACGATTTCGGTTGCCAGCACGGTTGTTATCCATGGTCGCGTGCGCTCACCGAAATGCCGCGCCAACCGGCCACTGACGATCGTGGTGCAGACGAAGGTGGGCAGGGCCACCACGACTGCCGTCAGGTCGATGTTGGTCCGGGGGGCCAGCCAGAAGCCGAGGAAGATCACGTTGCCGGTCATGTTGGCCACGAACACGTGGCCGAGAACCAGGATGCTGATCGCGTCGGCCAGGCCGGTGGCGAAGGTCAGCAACAGCAGCGCCGCGACGGTCGAGCGTTCGGAGACCGGCGACGCGACGGGCACGGGCTAGACCTGGGGCGTCAAGTCCAGCGAGGTGATGGTCGTCATCCTCGTCACCAGCCAGCGGCCGTCGGTGCGCTTCATGAACAGCCGGTAGGACAGGTATTTCAGCGACGGGATGTTCTTGGTCAGTGGGCTGGTGGAGGTGGTGTTGGTGTACACGATGACGACGGCATTCGGGTCGTCGAGCGATTCGACCGCCGCGCCGGTGACCTCGGTGTGGTTGCTGACCTTGGCCTGCTTGTTGGGGGCCACGATCGCGTCGACGAACTTGCGGTATTGCGCCTCGAAGTCGCCGCTGAGGTAGGCCGCGGCGCGATCGGCGAGGCCGTCCATGTTCTCCGGCGTGTATGTCCACAGCGTCGTGATCGCGTTGGCCGCGGTGCGCGCCACGTTCAGCTTCGTCGCGGCGGCGGCGCGATCGGCCAGGTACGGCTGGACCATCGCGCCGGCGAACGCCGCGGAACCCACGAACAACATCGCGGCCAGCGCGACGACAATGGCGAGCCGCTTGCCGGCCAGCAGCCTGCGCCGCGGGCGCTTTTCGTTGGCTTTCGTCGCGGCCTCAGCGGTCTCAGCGTCCTCAGCGGCCTCGGTGTCCTCAGCGGATTCGGTTGCGGCATCATGGCTTTCGTCGGCCCCGGCCGCGGGCTCCTCGGTCGTGGCCTCTTCCGCGTCGATTGTCAGATCACCTGCAGCAGGTTGCTGATCTTCCACTGCTTCCCTTCCTGCGTGACGGTTACCGTCCAACGGTTGGTGTTCTCGAAGACCTGCTTTTCATCGGGGGACTTGGAGGTGACGTCGGTCGCCACCATCACGGCGGCGCTGCCGTCGTCGTTCCACCGTTCCAGCCCCGCGCCGAGGACCGTGCCGGTGGCGGGTTCGGCGCGGGCGACCTGAAGCAGGATCTCGTTGGCCTTCTCGTGGTACTGCTTGGCGAAATCGCCGGTGGCCTGGGCCAGTACGCGGGTCACGTAGTCGTTGGCGTGATAGGGGTCGATGGAGGTGAACTGCGTCATGAATCCCGACACGTAGCTCAGCACCTCGGTCTGCTTCGACGCGACGCGCACGCGGCGTTCATGGGAGATCAGCATCAGGGTGCACAGCGTGATCGCCGCCACCATCAACAGCGCCGCGACCGTGCCGGCCACCGGCAACCCCAGCGGCCGCCGCGGCGGCACCGGCTGCGCGACGAGCAGCGACTGCTCGCCGGGCTCAAACTTGCGGCGCGGGCTCATTTTCCGTTCCCGGGCGGTTTGGGCTTGGTCAACACGGTGAGGTCGTCGACGCGCCAGCGGTCATCCCCGCCCTTGGCGAAATCCACGCGAACGGATGCGCTGATGTACCGTTCGTCGGGCGCGTTGCCGCGCCGGCCCTGCAGGAACAGCAGCATCGTCGCCCGGTCCGGGGTGGCCGACTGCACCGACCAGTCGATCGGCCAGTACTCGTTGATGACCGGTGTCCCCTTCTGGACGACGTCCTGCTGCACCTGCAGCTGGCCCCGGTACTTGTCGGTCGCCAGGGACCGGGCGCGAGCGAAGTCGTCGCTCAACGACTTTGGGTCGTACGTCAGCATCTGCGCGACCATCTTCGGCCCCTGCGCCGCGATCTGCGCCTTGGATTGATCGCTCGCCCGATCCCGGGAGTACACCACCAGGTAGCTCACCGCGGCGCCCGAAAGGCACACCGCCGCCGCGGTCAGCACCGCCACCGCGGTCCACCGCCGCAGGCTGGGCGCCGCCTCGTCGGGTTCGACGCGTCGCACGTCGGTGCCCAGCAGCATGTCGGCGAACGTGCGCCGCCGTGAATCCCACAGCGGCCAAAGCCATCCCACAATCGATGCGGTGTCGACCAGGTGCGCCAGGTCCCGCAGCAGCATCCCCCACGGCCCGAGGGCCGCGCCATCGCCGCGCACCAGCGCGATGCCGAACAGGCCGCGCCCGAGGCTCCAGCCCGTGATCGTCGGCAGCAGCAACCGGTTGGCCAGCGCCAGCAGGATGACGGCCCCGAGGACGGAGATGCACACCCACCACCACACGCCGCGCGCCGGCACCGTGAACGACACCAACGCCAGCGTCACCGTCGCGGCGGCGGGCGCGAGGACGTCGACAGCGAAGGCGCCCGCCCGAACGTGCCAGGGCGCCAAGGCATCCCGCGGTGGCGCCGGGGCGGCCACCTTGGTTTGAACCTGCTTCGGAGTCTCCTCGACCACCGCCGTCACTTCGTCACCTGGTCGAGCTTGGAAATCCGGTACTGCCCTTCGGCGTAT
This sequence comes from Mycobacterium sp., assembly GCF_035506235.1. Taxonomy (GTDB): domain Bacteria; phylum Actinomycetota; class Actinomycetes; order Mycobacteriales; family Mycobacteriaceae; genus Mycobacterium. The sequence continues at coordinate 5,468 of NZ_DATJPU010000138.1, read as the reverse complement.
GCCATCTTCACCCGGAGGCGGTAGCCGGTTTCCTTTTGCGACTGGTCGCTGGCCACCTTGACGCGCATCGCGACGAGCACGTCGATCGAACCGTCGCTGTTGTTGCGCTCCACCGCCGCCCGCGCGTCGGACACCTCGACGTGGACGTTCGCGGCCTGATACGCCTGGACGATCATGTTGGTGTACAGCAGCGCCTGGGAGCGGAATGCGTCCGTCCCACACTCGATGATCTTCTGTTCGCTGGCGGCCATCGCTTTGGTGTCGGGCGCCTGGGTCGCCGCGACGCAATCCACCGCCGCCTTGAGCGCCGCGGCGTCGTTGCGCGCGATGACCTGGCTTTCGTGGTGGTAGCGCAGGGCAAGGTAGCCACCCGCCCCGAGGCCGCCGGCCAACAGCACGAGCGCCGCGGCAATGCCGGCGAGCCACCCGCGACCCAGTCGCGACGGACGGCGTTCGACGCCCACCGGCCCGGCGTCGGCCTCGTCCTCCGACTCCGGCGACTCCTGGCCCGGTTCCTCGGCCGTCACCTCGGGAGTCGTCTCGTCGGTTCCCTCTTCGGACTGCGCAGACTCCCCGGCCGTCTCCTGCGGGGTGGTCTCCTCGGCAGCAGCCGGCGGCTCCTGCTGAATCTTCGGACTGGATCTCTGGGAGGGCCTGCGCAGTCGACGAAACCTCGGCATGGGTGGGTGGTTCAGCCGGCCGGTGCCAGCATCTCCTTCCATCCGTCGTCTCCTGTTTTGGTCGAGTTTTCGACGGAGTATTTCACTCCGTCGGGGCCCACCAGCTCACCGCTCTGCGGACTGTAGATGGCCGCGGGAGGCCCGCTCGGAGTGTAGACACAGGGGTTGGGCTGTTGGCCGTTGCACTGCACGGTACCGGATCCAGGCCGCGACAACGGGTCACTGGTCGGCGGTGGTGTCCCCGCGACCCGGTCCGACGGCGCCGGGTTCAGGCCGGTGTCGATCGACGGCGCCGGGATCACCATGCCCGGCCGCACCGACTGATCGCAGCGGGCCGCGGGCGCCGGGCAGGTCAGGATCTGGTTCGGGTCGCCGTACCAGGGGTTGGTCCCCGCCGGCACGTAAGGGTTGGGGTCGCGGCACTCCCGCGGCGTCGCCGCGCGCTTGCCGGGGATGTCGGTGCACGGGATGTTGCGCGACCCGCGCACGCTGTTGGCCGGGTAGTCCATCGGGATCTTGCAATAGGTGCCCGACGGCAACGGCGCCAGGTTGACATCCGCCGGGGACCGCCACTCCGACGCGGGAATGAAGCCGGTCAGGCACGGCGGCGGCTGGTTGATCGACAACGCCAGGTCGAGCGCGCCCATGTTCGGGAACGCGGCGGCGACCGTCTGGGCGATCGAGGCGCCCTGCGGCAGGAACACGAACACCTGCTCCACCCCGGTGTGGTAGCGCTTCAGCAGGTCGAAGACCACCTCGAGGTTCGCCAGGGTCTGCGGCAGCGAGTCGCGCACGTCGTTGAACACCGAGTTCACCTGGTCGGCCGTCGGCGCCGCCTGGCGCAGGACGCTGCGCAGGTGCCCGTCCTCCTGGGCGGCCTGCGCGGACAGGTTGTTCAGGTTGCGCGCCCAGCGCTCGATCGCGGCGTTGGAGTTGACCTGGCTGTCCAGGATCGGCCCGGAGTTCTGGATGATGTCGTTAACGTTGGTGATGTTCGTCTTGAAGTCACCGACGATCGCCTGGGTGGAGTCGACCAGCCGCTGCAGGGCGGGGCCCAACCCGCCGACGGACTGCGCCGTCTCGTCGAGCAGCTGCCCGATCTTGTCCTTGGGCAACACGGCGAGCCCCCGGTTGGCCGTGTCGAGCGCGGGCCCGATCTCGGCGGGCACCGTGCCCTTGGTGATCGTTTGCCCCGACGACAGGTACTTGCCCGGGTTTCCCGTCGACACCAGGTCCAGGTACTGCTCACCGACCGCCGACACCGAGTGCACGTTGGCGACCGCGTCGGCCGGGATCTTGTAGCGGCTGTCGATGCTCATCGTGGCCTCGGCGCCCGATTCGGTGGGCTCGACGTCGGTGACCTTGCCGATGGTGATGCCGCGGTAGGTCACGTTGGCCGTCGGGTACAGGCCGCCCGACGCGGGCAGCTCGGCCTTGAGCGTGTACCGGCCGACGCCCACGAGGCTCGGAATCTGCAGGTAGTACACGCCGAGCACGAGGATCGAGATCACGGTCAGGATTCCGAACGCGATCAGCTGGCGTCTGATGAAGGGAGTCAGCAATTCCTATCCGCCCTTTCCACCAGGGGACCGCCGGGCGCGTCGTTCGGGTTCGGCGTGTAGCGGACGTCGGGGATCATCGTCTCGGGGTCACGGCCGAACGACTGCTCGAGCGCGCGCAGGGCCCCCGACAATCCGGTGCCGGTGAGGAACGCGTTGTCGATGGCGCTGTAGGTCAAGTCGAGCGTCAGCGACACATTCTGATAGTCACCCCGCATCAGCTTGGGGATCGTGTCGATGTCGTAGGGCTGGGTGAGGATCAACTTCAGCGCGCCGATCAGGTACGGCGAGGCACGGCCGAGCTCCTTCAGCGGGCACTGCAGCGACTGCAGGTCCTGGTGCAGCGGGCCGCGCGCCTCCGACAGATACTGGTCGGCGGCCTGGCTCAGCCGGCCCACCGAGTCGACGGCGTTGATCAGCAGCTGCTTGGTGTCGGCGAAATGCTTGATCAGCGGCGGGATGTCGGTCAGCACCCGATCCAGGACATCGGCGCGCCCCCCCACGTACACCAGCAGCCGGTTGGTGGAGTCGATGGCGTGAGTGATGTCGTCGCGCTGCTGATTCAGCTGGTCGGTGAAGGTGTCCAGCTTGCCGAGGAAGGCCCGGATCTGGTTACCCCGCCCGTTGAAGATGTCGTAGACCTCGTTCTGCAGCACCTCCAGGTTCGGGATGCCGCCCCCGCGCAGGATCAGCGAGAGGCTGGCCAGGGTCTGCTCGGTGGTGGGAAACGCCGACGAGTTCTTCAGCGGAATGGTGTCGCCGTCCTTGAGTTGCCCTACCGGGTTGGGCGGGGAGGCCAGCTCCACGTGCTGGGAACCCAGCAGTGAGGTCTGGCCGATCTTGGCGGTCGCGTTCTTCGGCAGCTTGACGTTCTTGTCGATCCCCAGCGTCAGCGTCGCCACCCAGTTCTTCAACTGGATCGCCTTGATCGACCCGACGAACACGTCGGCGACCATCACCTTGCTGTTGCCGTTGATCGCGAGCGTGTCCGGCATCTGCACATAGATGGTCATCGCGCCCGAGCCGCTGCCCGGGCCGCCCGGGATCGCCACGTTGGAGATTCCGTGCCAACCGCACGAGCTCAGCACCAGCGCGGCCACCAGCAGCACCAGGCCGTGCCAGGCCCGGTGACGCATCCGGCGAGCAATCGCGTTCACTGGCCACCCCCGAGGTCAGCGGCGGGTACCGCCGGCCCACCGGCGTTGGGCGCCGGCGCCGCGACGGGCGCGGGCGTCGGGGCGACCGGGCCCGGGGCCACCTCGGGCCCCGGCGGCGGCGGCGGGATCGGCACCTGGGGCGGGTTTTGCCCGATCACCGGCGCTATCGGCTTTTCGTCGTAGTCGTTCGGCGCTCCCGGCGGGGTCTGCAGGGTCGACTGCACGGGCGCGATGTTGGGTCCGCCCATCAGTTCGGCCAGCGAGTCGGGGGTCATCAGCCCCGCCGTGATCGGCCCCACCTGCTGCCCCTGCATGCCCGGGGCCACGATCCAGCCCGGCTGGGTGTTGCGGTGCGACGTCGGCGTGTCCGGTGACCAGATGCCCGGGACGGTCGTGTCCTTGTAGCCGTTCGGCGGGTGCAGCCGCGGCTCGGAGTACGCGACGTCCTTGGGCAGCGTCTCGGCGGTGGAAAACAGGTTCAGCCCGAAAGGCAGGTAGTTGAACTTGATCGCGTCGAGGATCGGCGCCAGGTACTGCGCGCACAATTCCGCGGACTCCTGGTATCCGAGCCGGCTGCCGGCCTGAATCGAGCTGCAGATGAACTGCATCGGGTTGGCGAAGTTGGTGATCGCCGGAACGGCGACGACCGAACCATGCGAGGGGTGATAGATCTGGTTGATGTTCGCCGCGGCGGTCGGCAGCACGTGCAGGGCGGTCTCCAGCCCGTTCAGCGGATCGGGTTGCAGCAGCGCGTTGGTCGCGGTCGCCAGGTTGTTGACGTCGTGGGTCAGCACTTCGCGGTTCTTGTCGAGGAACGGGCGCACGGTGGAAAGCAGGCTGTCCAGCTGCGCTACCGCATCGGCCAGGGCGCCGTCGGAGCTGGCCAGCCGCCCGGTGACATCCGCGAGGTTCTGATTCAGCGCCACGAACTGCTGATCGTCGGAGTGCAGCGCGTTGACGAACAGCGCCAGGCTGCGCACCACCGCAAAGAAGTCGCCGCGACCCTCGTTCAGCGCGGTCAACGCCTGCGACAGGCTGCTCAGCGTGGTGTTGATCTGCTGACCCTTGCCCGCCAGCCCATTCGCGAACGACTCGATGACCTCACCGAAGGGGCCCTTCGGCTGCTCGGGCGTCGGCCCGAGCTTGGAGATGATGTTGGTGACGCTGTTGCGCAGCTCGTCCCACTCCACCGGGACCTGGGTGCGCTCTTCCGGGATCACGGCGTTGTCGGCGAGGACCGGGCCGCCCTTGTAGGCCGGCTCCAACTGGATCGCGCGCGAGGCCACCAGGGTGGGGTTGAGGATCACCGCCGACGCGTTCGCGGGCACCTTGTACTTGTTCTCGTAGTGGAAGGTGACCTTCATCTTGTCGCCGGCCGGCTCGATCTTGTCGATCGTGCCCACCCGCAACCCCATGATCTGGACCTTGTCGCCCGGATACAGCGCGTTGGCCGCCGGGAAGTAGGCGACGACCGTGTTGTTGCTCAGCTTCTGGTACAGCCGCCACCCGGCGTAGCCGACCACCAGCGCCAGCACGATCACCAGCGACCCGATGATCACCGACGTCCGGGACATCTTCGGCAGCCGGATGTTGCGGACATCAAAGATGGTGCTCAATTCTGGCTACCTCCCGTGACGCCGCTACCTCCCGTGCCGCCGGGGTTGATGAACGGTGCCGGCAGTTGCTGGCCGGGTCCCGGCGGTGCGGGCGGACCCGGCGGCAGCGCCGGCGCAAACGTCGACGGTGGCGGCGTCGGGCCGGCCGGCGCAAGGTTTTCGGTACGCGCGCCCGGCGGCGCCTGGGCGGGCAGCGGCACCGGCGTGCCCGGAACGTTCGGCGGCGGGTCACCCGGCCGGCCCGCGATCGGGATGCCCGGGGTGGGGGGCAGACCGTCGGGGTTCGGCGGCGACGTCGCGACGTCGATCGGCGCGGGGAAGCCGGGGCCACCGAACGGGCCGATGCTCGCGCCCGCGCAGGGCATCGGATTCCACGGCCGCGGCAGGCCCTCGTCGCCGACGGTGACGTTGCCGCCGGGGTTGGCCGGCGTGTACGAGCACGGCGATCCGGGCGGG
>NZ_DATJPU010000137.1:0-45975 GCF_035506235.1 Mycobacterium sp. | reverse complement strand
CTGTCCTCGCGCCAGTACAGCTTGGGGTGGGTGGACAGGATCTCGATGCCGCTGCGCAGCAACAACGTCAGAAAAAGGACGTTGAGCCAGTGGTCGATGCGCAGCCACGCCGGGTAGTCGAGCACGATCTCGGTCATCTGCGCCGCCCGCTCAGTCCTCCCACCGCTGCCGGCGCGGATAGGCGACATTGATGCCCAGCAGCACCGAGGCGTGCAGTGCGATGAAGGCGCCCGCGAAGGCGAGCGCGAAGGTCGCCGGCGCGACGTCCCATCGTCCGGTGACGGCGGTCAGGCCGGGCAGGCTGGTGATCCGCGTGGCGACGTCAACGCCGAGAACGACCACTGAAAGCAGGCTGCCGAAATACCAACCCGCCTGTGCCACAGGGGGATTGCGGCCGAATCCCATGCAGGCGGCGGCGAGCAGGCAAGCGGCGATCACCGCGACGGCGTACACCACGAAGGCCCCGGGCAGCGCGTCCTGGGCGGCCATCGAGTACACCAGGCCGGCGTGCGTCGCGGCGATGCCGGCGAGCAGGGCGGCGCCCAAAGCCGTTACGACCCTGGGCAAGTCGAAGGCGACGTAGCCGCCGAGGGACAGCACCCGAAACAGCCGGCTGCGGTGCCAATTTTCCGGCCACGACCCGACGACAAAACCCACAACGCGCGCGTACCCGGTGCTGAATTCCTCAAACGTCGACTTGTATGAACTGCCGTTCGGTTCTGTTGGCAGTTGCGCGCCGAACGGCTACATTCGCGGCAGGATCGCAGGCTAAGGAGGATGCCGCCGCGTGAATCCTCAGGATCCTCTCGGGTACGGCCCGTTCAGTTACGATCCGCTCGGCCGCGTGCCGCCGGCGGAGCCGCCGGTCGTGCCGCCCCCGGTCGTTACGCCACCGCCGCCACCGCCGCACCGCCGGCCGGTCAACGCGCTGGCGACGCAGTCGCTGGTGTTCGCGTTCCTGTCCCCGCCCGTCGGCGCGATCCTCGGACACTTGGCGCTCGCGCGGATCCGACGCACGGGTGAGCCCGGCCGAGACCGCGCGCTGGCGGGGGTGGCGCTGTCGTATGCGTTCGTCACGCTCGCCGTCGTCGCTCTGGTCGGGTGGGCGGCCCTGGCCGCGTTTCGGTCCGCCCCGGGCCGGACCGCGGCACCGGGCACCACCGCCGCGGCGCCGGTGGGTCCCACGGTCGCGCCGGGCGCCATGACCACGCTGTTACCCGGCGTCGACGACCTGAAAACCATGACCGATGACCAGAACCTCGAGGCCGGCCAGACCTGGGACCACCCGTCCCGGTCCGACCGGGAGGGAACCATCGACCGTCCGGAGTGCTGGGGCGCCATCGCCCCGGGGACCCCGGACGCCTACGCCGTGGACGCCCTTTTCGGTTACCACGCGGCGGAATTCGCCGACACGCGCAGCCTGCTCAAGTCGGTTCAGGTGATCGAGGCCGCAGCGGCGTTTCGCGACGCGGCGGCGGCCCAGTCGCAACTGCAGAGGCTGCAGGACGGCTGGCGCCAATGCGGTGGCACGACCGTGAGCGTGACGATTCCGGAGGCCGGCGCGATCCCGTTCGCGTTGAGCGCCCCCGCCGATGCGGGCAACGGCATCACCACGTTGGGCCTGACCCCCAAGGGGCTGCAGGTGCGCTCCGCCCGCGCGATCGCGGCCAAGGCCAACGTCGTCGTCGACCTGTACGTGTCCTACAGCGGCACCACCGACGCGGACCGCCCCCGGGACACGGCCGTGAGCATCGCCAACTTCGTGCTCAACAAGATTCCCGGCTGAGGGGTCAGTAGGGTGGGCCCCATGAAATATCTGGACGTCGACGGCGTCGGAAGGGTCAGCCGAATCGGCCTGGGCACCTGGCAGTTCGGGTCGCGCGAGTGGGGGTACGGGGAGGGCTACGCCTCCGGCGCCGCGCGCGACATCGTGCACCGCGCCCGCGCCCTCGGAGTCACGCTGTTCGATACCGCCGAGGTGTACGGCCTGGGCAAGAGCGAGCGGATTCTCGGCGAGGCGCTCGGCGACGAGCGCGCCGACGTCGCGATCGCCAGCAAGATCATGCCGTTGGCGCCGTTCCCCGCGGTGGTCAAGCAGCGCGAGCGCGCCAGCGCGCGGCGGCTGGGCGTCGACCGCATCCCGCTCTACCAGGTCCATCAGCCCAACCCGGTGTTTCCCGACTCGGTGATCATGCCCGGGATGCGCGACCTGCTCGACGAGGGCAAGATCGGCGCGGCCGGCGTCTCGAACTACTCGCTGGCGCGATGGCAGAAGGCCGACGCGGCGCTCGGGCGGCCGGTGATCAGCAACCAGGTGCATTTCTCGCTCGCCCACGCCGGCGCGCTTGAGGACCTGGTGCCCTTCGCCGAGCGCGAGAACCGCATCGTGATCGCCTACAGCCCGCTCGCGCAGGGGCTGCTGGGCGGCAAGTACGGCCCGGACAACCGGCCCGGCGGCGTGCGCGCGGTGAACCCGCTGTTCGGTACCGAGAACCTGCGCCGCATCGAGCCGCTGCTGCAGACGCTGCGCGACGTCGCGACCACGGTCGGCGCCAAGCCGGCCCAGGTGGCGCTGGCCTGGCTGATCAGCCTGCCCGGCGTCGTCGCGATTCCCGGCGCGTCCAGCGTCGAACAGCTCGAGTTCAACGTCGCCGCCGCCGACATCGAGCTGCCCCCGGAGTCCCGCGACGCGCTCACCGACGCGGCCCGCGCCTTCCGGCCCGCCTCGGCCGGGCGCTTCCTGACCGACCTGGTCCGGGAGCGGGTGGGGCTGCGCTGAGAGTGACGGCGCCGACCCGCTACGACTGCGCAGAATCCGCGAACGCCGCCGGGCTGGCGGGTGCGCCCCGGGCCACCACCACCGGCATCGACGTCGCCGCACTGGTGCGCAGGATCGTGTGGACCACGTCGACGAGGTCCTCGACGGGCATCAGCTTGCCGGGCATGCAGCCGCGGGACGCCCACAGCGGGACGGCCTTCATGGCCAGGTCCATGTCCCAGCCGACGTTCATGCCCGTTTGGCTGTCGCCCTCGCCGCCCGCGCACTCGCCCACGATGAGGGTGGTGAAGCCGATGTCGGGGTGCTCGGCCCGCCACGCCTCCACGAGCCGCTCCAGGGCCGCCTTGCTGACGCCGTACGCCCCGAGGCCCGGCCAGGGCGGCCCGAACGTGCCCGCGTCGGAGGACAGGTAGACCGCCTTGCCGGCGGCGGCCGTCAGGTGCGGGACCGCCGCCGCGGTCACCAGCGCCGCGCCGATCACGTTGGTGTCGAAGATCCGCCGCCACGTCTCGGCGTCGGTGTCGACCATGCGGACAAGCGGCCCGACCGCCGGCGTGTAGACGAGGTTGTCGATGCCACCGAGCGCGTCGGCGGCGCCGCCGATCGCCGATCGGCAGGACGCCTCGTCGGTCACGTCGCATTCGATGGCGACCGCACCCGGCCCGGCCTCCTTCGCCGCGTTCTCGATGCGCTCGCGGCGCCGGGCCAGCAGCGCGACCTGATCGCCGCGCTGCGCCAGACCGACACCGATGCACCGCCCGAGCCCGCTCGAGGCGCCGACCACGACTGTCCTTGACATATCCGCCCTCTCCTGTAACGAGCTGCCGTCGGCAAGAACCTACCGGATATCATGCGCTGCAGGGCGGTAGCTCGGTTGACTAATTCCGGACGACGGTGTTCCGGTCCCCCAACTTGGCCTGGTACATGGCCGCGTCCGCCCGGGCCGTGATCGTGTCGACGGAGTCGCCGGGAAGGGCAAGCGTGGCGCCGATGCTCAGGGTCGCGGAGAACGTCTTGCCGGTTACGTGGATGGGTTCGGCGGCGCGACAGCGAATCTTCTCCGCGATCTGGCCCAGCTCGGCGATGCTGCGGAGTCCAGCCAACAGGACGAGAATCTCGTCACCCCCCGTCCGGCCGACGGTATCTCCTCGCCGAACGCTCCCCCGAATCCGCGCCGCCAGGGTTGCGAGCACGAAGTCCCCGATGCCGTGTCCCCACGTGTCGTTGATGTCCTTGAAATGGTCCACGTCGCAGAACAAAACGCCGACGTACGTTCCGGCGGGCTGGGTTTGCTCCAGCGCGGACTCGAGCCGGACGATGGCCTCGGCCCGGTTCACCAAGCCGGTCAGGGTGTCGAACCGGGCCAACCGTTCCAGTCGCTGCTCGGCCTTCACCTGATCGTCGACCATGCGGACAGCGGCGATGAGACCGTCGGTGTTGCCGTCGGCGTCGACGTACGGTTTTCCGTGGCCCTCGGCCCAGTGGTACTCGCCGTCGGCGGAGCGAATCCTGAACCGTTGCAGCACCGATTCGCCGGCGGCGACCCTGCGTAACGCGGCGATGACCGTCTCGCGGTCCCGCGGATGGATGTGGCGATTGGACTCCCAGCCGGTCCAGCCTTGCGGCGACCGGCCCAACGCGGCCTCGACGGACGGCGAGACCCAGGCGACCTCGTCGCCGCGGAGGTGCACGATGATGTCGACCGCGTTCTCGGCGAGGATGCGATAGCGCGTTTCGGCGTCCGCCCGTTCCTTGCTGACAAGTTCCTTCGCTATCAGCAGTTGCTGCTCGCGCTGGCTGAAGTAGAACGTGACCGCCCCGACGACGAGGGCACCCAGCAGTACCGAAAAGGTCCACTCCGCGTGCTCGCCTAGCCCGAGCTCGAGGAAGACCGGCCGCGACAGCGCGACGACGACAGGAAAACCGGCGAGGATGGCCACCAACCTCAGCAATGACTTCCGATCGGGTCGGGCGAGCAGCCAAGCGACCGGGAACCGGTCGGGGCGCGCCAGCGACGTCGCGGCGGCGAGCAGCAACAGCGCGCAGGCCGTCATGAGTGCCTGGCCCGTCGACGGCGAGTAGCCCACCAGCGCCAATGCGTTGAACAAGTAGGCCCCGACCGTGAGAAACGGAATGGCCACGCCGGCCGCCATGCACGCGGGCCACACCACGCGAGTCCACCGATCCACTCGAATCAGTGCCGCGGCGGCTGCCAGGAGCAGGACCGACGTTGCCGTCTGCGGACTCGGACGCCCCGGCCACGTCTGTTGCGACGCGCGCACCGCGTCGCCGAACCACACTTGGTCCAGGCCCGACGACGACCCACCCGTCGCGTACTCCACGAGGGTTATGCCGGCGAGGGCACCGACCACCAGGGCTAACCCGCGCCCTCCCCGGACGCGGCCTCGCGAAGGGTGGCCCGACTGTGCTAAGACCGCCACACCGAGCGCCGCCAGCCACAACGCAGTCCACGGCATCATCTGAGGCCAGCTCGGATCGATCCGGGTCAGCCGGTCGACACCGGTCACCCACCCCACCCATGCCGCGGCGGCGAGGGTGAACCCCACCAGCAAGGCGATCCGTCGGCACCAGGCGACATCGTTCAGGCACGCCTCAGGGCTCGGCGTTTCCATCGGCTGCCCCTTCCGCCCCCGGCGGCGGCGCAACCGACAGTGTGCGGGGATAGGTAGCCGGTGTCTCGGGCAAAAGGTCATCAACCTCGGTGCGGAAGGTCACCGATGCCGCCGGACCGGGGTTCTCCGACGATTGCCCGACTCGCGTCAGCCGCCGTCGGGGGCCTGCAAGACCACGGCGCTGTGGGCGTCCACGGTGAGCGCGCCTCCCCCGGGCACCTCCTCCGCGGGGGTCTCCTCGTCCGGTCCGGTGAAGATCACCAGCTGCCAGGAGGCACCGAATTCCTTTGGCGGCAAGGTGAATTCGATCGGCTCGTGATGGGCGTTGAAACACAGCAGGAACGAGTCGTCGAGCACCCGCTGGCCCCGCGCGTCGCGGTCAGGGATGCCGTGACCGTTGAGGAACACCGTGACCGATTTCGCGAATCCCGCCCCCCAGTCCTCCTCGGTCATCTCGGCGCCCTCGGGGGTGAACCAGGCGATATCCGGCAGCCCGTCCTGGCCGCGGCGGCCCAGCGGCTTGCCGGAAAAGAACCGGCGCCTGCGGAACACCGGATGCTCGGCCCGCAGCGCCGACACCCTGCGGGTGAACTCGAGCAGGCCGGCGTCGGCGGCGGCCCAGTCGATCCAGGTGAGCTCGTTGTCCTGGCAGTAGCCGTTGTTGTTGCCGTTCTGGGTGCGGCCGAGTTCGTCGCCGTGGCAGATCATCGGCACGCCCTGGGACAGCAGCAGTGTGGTCAGGAAGTTGCGCTGCTGGCGGGCGCGCAGCTCTTTGACCTGGGGGTCGTCGGTCGGCCCCTCGGCCCCGCAGTTCCACGACCGGTTGTGGCTTTCGCCGTCGTTGTTGTCCTCGCCGTTGGCCTCGTTGTGCTTCTCGTTGTAGGACACCAGGTCGCGCAGCGTGAACCCGTCGTGGGCGGTGACGAAGTTGATCGAGGCCACCGGCCGGCGCGCGGTGTGCTCGTAGAGGTCGGCCGATCCCGAGATTCGGTAGGCGAACTCGTCGAGCGTGGCGGGCTCGCCGCGCCAGAAGTCGCGGACGGTGTCGCGGTACTTGCCGTTCCATTCGGTCCACTGCGGCGGGAAGTTGCCGACCTGGTAGCCGCCCGGCCCGACGTCCCACGGCTCGGCGATGAGCTTGACCTGGCTGATCGTCGGATCCTGTTGCACCAGTTCGAAAAACGTCGCCAGGCGGTCGACGTCGTAGAACTCGCGGGCCAGCGTGGCGGCCAGGTCGAAGCGGAAGCCGTCGACGTGCATTTCGAGCACCCAGTAGCGCAGCGAGTCCATGATCAGCTGCAGCGCGTGCGGGTGCCCCACGTTGAGGCTGTTGCCCGTGCCGGTGTAGTCCATGTAGTAGCGCTTGTCGTCGTCGACCAGCCGGTAGTAGGCGGCGTTGTCGATGCCGCGCATCGACAACGTCGGGCCCATGTGGTTGCCCTCGGCCGTGTGGTTGTAGACCACGTCGAGGATCACCTCGATGCCGGCCTCGTGCAGGGTGCGCACCATCGCCTTGAATTCCTGCACCTGTCCCCCCGGGGAGACGGCGCTGGAGTACTTGAAGTCCGGTGCGAAGAATCCGATCGTGTTGTAGCCCCAGTAATTCGAGAGCCCCTTGTCGACGAGGGTCGAGTCGTTGGCGAAGTGATGCACCGGCATCAGCTCGATGGCGGTGACCCCGATGCTCTTGAGGTGCTCGATGATCACGGGGTGCGCCACGGCGGAGTAGGTGCCGCGCAGCTGCTCGGGGATGTCCGGGTGGGTCTGGGTCAGGCCCTTGACGTGTGCCTCGTAGATCACCGTGTCGGCGTACTGGTGGTCCGGCGGGCGGTCGTTGCCCCAGTCGAAGTAGGGGCTGATGACCACCGACTTGGGCATGCTGTCCGCCGAGTCGTCGTCGTTACGGCTGTCGGGGTCGCCGAAGTTGTAGCCGAACAGCGACTGGTTCCACTCGAAGGTGCCGTCGATGGCCTTCGAATACGGGTCCACCAGCAGCTTGTTCGGGTTGCACCGCAGGCCGTTCTCCGGCTCGTAGGGGCCGTGCACGCGGTAGCCGTAGCGCTGGCCGGGTTCGAGGCGGGGGATGTAGGCGTGCCAGACGAACCCGTCGACCTCGGGCAGGGTGATCCGGCTCTCCACCCCCTCGGCGTCGAACAGGCACAGCTCGACTCGCTCGGCCACCTCGCTGAACACCGCGAAGTTGGCGCCGGCGCCGTCATACGTCGCGCCCAGCGGGTAGGCCCTGCCGGGCCACACCTCCCCGGTGGGCGTGGGGGCGAGGGTTTCTGGGCTGGTCATGGCGCATTTGATACCCGAGCGCGGGGCGGGTCAAACCGCGCGTTCGAAATGCCCGCGCGGACTCAGGAATTCACGGCTTGAGCATGACCTTCACGGCGCCGTCCGCCTTTTTCTGGAAGATCTCGTAGGCGTGCGGGGCCTGCTCGAGGGGCAACACGTGCGTGGCGAACGTGTCGACGCCGAGCGGGTCGTCGTCGGTGAGCAGCGGCATGATGTCGTCGACCCAGCGCTTCACGTTGGCCTGCCCCATCCGCAGGGTCGCCTGCTTGTCGAAGAGGGTGAGCATCGGCAGCGGGTCGGCCATCCCGCCGTAGACGCCGATCAGCGAGATGGTGCCGCCGCGCCGCACGATGTCGATGGCGGAATACAGGGCGCTGAGCCTGTCCACACCGGCGGTCTGCATGACCCGCTTGCCCAAGAAGTCCGGCAACATGCCGCTGGCCTGCTGAGCCAGCCGGGCGGCGGGCGAACCGTGCGCCTCCATGCCCACCGCGTCGATCACCGAGTCGGTGCCCCGGCCGTCGGTCAGGTCGCGGATCGCGTCACCGAGCGACGGGTCGAGCCGTCCCAGGTCGATGGTGTGGATGCCGCGCTCGGCGGCCCGGGCCAGGCGTTCGGGCACCAGGTCGACGGCGATCACCCGGTAGCCGAGATGATCGGCGATGCGCGCGGCCATGTCCCCGATGGGCCCCAGGCCCAGTATGGTCACCGACCCGCCGTCCGGGATGTCGGCGTAGGCCACCGCCTGCCAGGCGGTGGGCAGCACGTCGGAGAGGTAGACGAAGCGCGAATCCGGTGGTCCCCCGGGGACTTTGATGTGCGTGAACTGCGCCTGCGGGACGCGCAGCAGTTCGGCTTGGCCGCCGGGGACTTCGCCGTACAGCTCCGAATAGCCGAACAGGGCCGCGCCCATGCCCTGGTCGCGCACCTGGGTGGTCTCGCATTGGGTGTAGAGCCGCTTCTCGCACATGTAACAACGGCCGCAGGAGATCTGGAACGGGATGACGACCCGGTCGCCGACGCGCAGGTCACCCGTTTCGGGGCCGACCTCGCGCACGATCCCCATGGGTTCGTGGCCCAGGATGTCCCCGGGCTTCATGAAGGCGCCGAGGACTTCGTAGAGGTGCAGGTCGGACCCGCAGATGTTGGTCGAGGTGACCTCGATGATGGCGTCGGTCGGACGTTCGATCTTCGGGTCGGGCACCGATTCCACGCGAACGTCGCGCTTGCCCTGCCACGTGACAGCTTTCATGTGCCTGGCACATACCCGCGTCGCGCAGGCCGAAACGGCGCGGGAGGGGCGGTGCGGCCGGGTTTACGCGCCGCGTTCGGCCCGATGGCGGGGCTTGAGCGGATGCTCGCTGTCGATCAGTGACCTGGCGATCTCGATCAGCTTGGTATTCGATTTCTGCGAGAGCCGGGAGAGCAGTTCGAACGCTTCGACGGCATCCAGGTTGAAGCGCTCCATGATGACACCCTTGGCCTGGCCGATCAGGTCCCGTGACGCCAGTGCGCTGCGGAATTGGTCCTGGCGGCGCATCATCGACCACGCCAGGGCGACATGGGTGGCGAAAACGCCGCCAAGTTCAAGTGACTCGTCGGTGAAGGCGTGCGGATGCTCGGCATAGAAGTTGAGCGCGGCCATGTTGCTGCTGTCGGCGAACAATTCGTACGACAGGATCGAGCGGATGGGGGTCTGCTCGAGCGCGTGCCGCTGATAGTTCGGCCAGCGTTGATCGATGTTGAGATCCTCGACACGCATCACGTGGTGCTGCCACACGGCCGACAGGCACGGCCCTTCGCCGTACCGGTTCTGGATCGCGTCCAGCACCATCGGATAGCGATGCGTCGCGACGACGTTGGTAACGGCCCTGGTCTTGTAGGCCAGCGTGATCCCCGCGTACTGGCAGCCCGCCACGTGCCGAGCGCCGCTGTCAACGAGTTCGTGCAGACCCACGCTCGTTTCGGTTCCATGGCGATCGAGGTCGACGATCAGCCCCGCCAGCTGGGCCGCAACCGTGTCGTTGTCCTGCCGCACAGCATCACCACCTCGCGGGCTTCTGAAGCGCATACTCTCCCATCACATGCCGTCACTTGGCCCAGTCGCCACGTGTCATGGTGGCGACGACTGTTCCCACGTGTCGACGCACAAAACGAAGTCTATGGGCCATCCAACGAAGTGCAAAGCATAACGAAGCCAACCCGGACCGCACGACGAACCCGGCGAGGCGAAAGCGAAAGGGTTTCGCCTCGCGCCGAGCGCACCCCAACATGGAAATCGTCGCGGCTCAACGAGTTACGGTGGCATCCTACGCCGCCTTGGTGGCGCCGGGCTAACTCATGATCACCGGTTGCATACCGCTGCCGAAGACCGGCTAGCCGTCGGCCCCCTTCTTGGCTCCCTCGTTTTGTGCCGCGCCCCGCAGGCCGCGGTTGGTGGAGCGCAGATCGGAGTTGGCCGCCGACAGCGCGGCGTTGTCGTCTTCCAGGCTCAGGATGCGCGCGATGCCGGCCAGGTTCACCCCAGCGTCAACCAGCGCGCTGATGCGCTGGAGCCGGGCCAGGTCGTCGGCGCTGTAGCGCCGCGTTCCGCCGTCGCTGCGGGCCGGCGTCAACAGCCCGTAGCGTTCGTAGAGCCGCAGCGACTGCACCGGGATGCCGGAAAGTTCGGCGGCCACGGAGATTCCGTACACCCCCCGGCCGGGCGCCGGCGCCCCGGTGTCACCAGCGTTTTCGGTCATCGGGTATCCCCCAAGCGAACTCGCACAGAAAATCTGTTTATCACACTTGCGACGAGCTGTCGATGGTGTTATATCAAATCTATGTCATTGGACACAGGTAATAGCCACTTCACAACAGCAGATTGGAGTGAGAGGTGACCGCCATGCTGATGCGCACCGACCCCTTCCGTGACCTGGACCGCTTCGCACAGCAAGTGCTGGGCACGGCCGCCCGGCCGGCCGTGATGCCGATGGATGCCTGGCGCGAGGGCGAGCAGTTCGTCGTCGAGTTCGACCTGCCGGGCATCGACGCCGACTCGCTGGACATCGACATCGAGCGCAACGTGGTGACCGTCCGCGCCGAACGGCCGGCCGTCGACCCCGACCGCGAGATGCTGGCCACCGAGCGGCCGCGCGGGGTGTTCAGCCGCCAGCTCGTGCTCGGCGAAAACCTCGACACCGACAAGATCGAGGCCTCCTACGCCGAAGGCGTGCTGAGGCTTCGCATCCCGGTCGCCGAGAGGGCCAAACCGCGCAAGATTTCGGTCGGCCGCGGCGATGGATCTCGAGGCCACACGGCCATCAACGACAACGCCGCAAAGAGGGAGGTGATAGACGCCTGATCGATCCGCGGGCGGGGCGGCGTTTCCGGCGCCGCCCCGCGGCCCGCGCCGAGGCGTCGACCCCGAGGAGGCAAGCTCCGAGATGAATTGGCATCTGAACGGCCAAACGCCCCGTGTCGCACTGGCTTTGGCCGGCGGCGAGCCGCAACGGGTGGGGTGGTTCCGGTTCTACTTCGCCGACCAGCGGTGGGAATGGTCCGAGGAGGTGCAGCGCATCCACGGCTACCAGCCCGGCAGCGTCACCCCGACCACCGATCTGGTGCTCGCGCATAAACACCCCGATGACCGCGGACAGGTCGCGGCCACGATCGATCAGATTCTCAACACGCACCAGGCGTTCAGCACGCGGCACCGGATCATCGACACCTTCGGCGAGGTGCGCGACATCGTCGTCGTCGGTGACCAGCTCTTCGACGAGCAGGGCGAGGTGGCCGGAACCCACGGGTTCTACATCGACGTCTCCCCCGTCGCCGAGCGGGCGCAGGAGGAACTCGTCACCGCGCGGCTCGCCGAGATCAGCGAGAACCGCGCCGGCATCGAGCAGGCCAAGGGCATGCTGATGCTGATCTACAACATCAACGACAACGCCGCGTTCAGCCTGCTGAAATGGTTGTCGCAGGAGACAAACGTCAAGTTGCGCCTGTTGGCCGAGCAGATCGTCGAGGACTTCCGGGGCGCCGGCCTGGCCCTCAACTCACAATCGGAGTTCGACCACCTACTGCTGACCGCGCATCGGCGCATCCGGTGTTCCGCCGATCAACCGGTCAACGGGTGACCGATTTGCGAGCGGTCCCCGCTTGCTTGTGCCGGCGGGTCGCCTTCACCAACTGTGCGACTCCGTTCTCGATTCCGTCGGCGAGCGCCTCGATGTCCGGCGCGGCGTCGTAGTCGGCGGTGATGCCGAACACGAACGTGTCGGCGTAGCTGAGCATCGCGATGCCGGTGCGCACCTGGAGCGCGATCGGAGGCACCGGCAGGATTTCCAGCACGGGCCGGCCCATCAGTGTCTGCGGCTTGCGCGGACCGGGAACGTTGGTCGCCAGCGCGACCACCGCCCGTTGCGGCAGCCGCGCCAGCAGGCGAATCGCCCACGCGGTCAAGGCGAACGGGATGTTGCGGGCCGCCGAGACCAGCGCGCTGCCCCCCTCGCTCTGACCGCTGGCTTTGGCCCGGGTGAGCCGGCGGTGCACCAGCCGCAACTGCTCCACGGGGTCGGCCTCATCGACCGGCAGCAACGGCAGCATCGCCGAGACCTGGTTGTCGGTCATGCCGAAGTGGGTCGTCGGGCGAACCGAAACCGGAACCAGCGTGCGCAGCGAGTTGCGGGTGGGCCGTTCCCCGCGCTCGAGCAGCATCTTGCGGTAACTGTCCGTGATGGCCGCCAGCGCCACGTCGTTGAGGGTCACGCCGAATGCCCGGGCGACCCGCTGCAGGTCGGCCAGCCGGACCCGGGCCGCACTGAAGCGTCGCATCGTCGTCATGGGCCCGTTCAGCGACGATGCCGGCGGGGGGCTGAACATGCTCGCGGTGAGTTCGGCCGCACCGATCGCGACGTGTTCGGCGGCGGCCGCCGCGGCGAGCGCGCTGCGCGCGATCTCGCTGACCCAGCCCAACGGGTTGAGGCCGAGCCTGGGCAGGCCCGGCCCGGAACCGTCCGGCTCGTTGGCGGCGCGGATGTCGGTGGCAAAAGTGTTGGTTTCGCCGCGCTCATCCCCGTCGTCACTGAACCTCGCCAAAAGCTGCGCGGTCGCGATGCCGTCGGCGATGCAGTGGTGAAGCTTGGTCAGCACGGCCCACCGCTCACCGCTGAGGCCCTCGATGACGTAGCACTCCCACAGCGGGCGCTCGCGGTCGAGCCGTCGCTCCATGACGGTCGCGATCGCCTCGAACAGTTCGGCGTCGCCACCGGGATGCGGCAGCGCCAGGCGGTGCAGGTGATGCGTGATGTCGAAATGCGGGTCGTCCACCCATTCGGGTGCGCCGAGGTCCAGCGGATGGGTCCGCAACACCTGCCTGCACCGCGGAATGGTCGGCGCGCGTTCGGCGAAGGCGGAGACGAACTCGTCGTAGTCGGGCGCGGGCCCCTCCATGATCGACACGCCGCCGACCGCCAGGCTCACGTGCGGATCGGAGTCTTCGACTTCGAGGAAGGTCGCATCGAGCGCGGTCAATTGCTCCATCTCGCTACTTTCCGCCCCCGCGCGCCCGCGCGGTCAGAGCCAGAAGTCCTCACCTTTCGGGGCCTAATGACGGCAGCGCAGCGGGGTCGGCGGGCCATATCGTGAGGTTCATGAGCGCGTTCAACTACATTCGGTTCTTCGAAGAAATCGGCATCGACGACGTGCCGGTGGTCGGCGGCAAGAACGCCTCGCTCGGCGAGATGTACCAGAAGCTGTCCGGGCAGGGCATCCGCGTCCCGCACGGGTTCGCGACCACCGCGCAGGCGTACCGGCACATGCTGGACAGGGCCGACGCCTGGGACGCCCTGCACGCCGAACTCGACGGCCTCGACCCCGACGACGTCAGCGGGTTGGCGCACAGGGGCAAACGCGCCCGTGAGATCGTCTACGGCGCAGGGCTTCCCGATGACCTGGCCGCCGAGATCGTGGCCGCGTACCGCATGCTTCAGGCCGAGTACGGCGAGGAGGTCAGCCTCGCGGTGCGAAGCTCGGCGACCGCCGAGGACCTGCCGACGGCCAGCTTCGCCGGCCAGCAGGAAACCTTCCTCAACATCAGGGGCGCCGAGAGCCTGCTGGACGCGTGCCGCCGGTGTTTCGCCAGCCTGTTCACCGATCGGGCCATCCACTATCGCATCGACCAGGGCTTCGACCATTTCAAGGTCTCGCTGTCGATCGGGGTGATGAAGATGGTGCGCTCCGACCTCGCGTCGTCGGGCGTGATATTCACCATCGACACCGAATCAGGGTTCAGCGACGTCGTTTTCGTGACGGGCGCCTACGGCCTCGGCGAGAACGTGGTGCAGGGCGCCGTCGACCCCGACGAGTTCTATGTCCACAAGCCGACTTACCTGGCCGGTCACCGCGCCGTGTTGCGCCGTCTGGTCGGCGACAAGGCGGTGAAGATGGTCTTCGTCGAGGGCGGGACGAAGGAAACGACGCGCAACATCCCGACGCCCAAGGCCGACCGGGCCCGTTTCTGCATCACCGACGAGGACGTCCTGGAGTTGGCCGGTTATGCGTGCACCATTGAGCGGCACTACGGCCGGCCGATGGACATCGAGTGGGCCAAGGACGGTCTGGACGGGCGGCTCTACATCGTCCAGGCCCGCCCCGAAACGGCGGCCTCCCAGCGCAGCCTCACGACGGTGGAGACCTACGTACTTCAGGGCAATGGGCCGCAAGGAAAAGAGGTGCTCACCGAGGGCCGGTCGGTCGGCGAAAAGATCGCCTCGGGCGTGGCCAAACGGATCGACAACCCCGATCACCTGTCGGACTTCCGGCCCGGCCAGGTGCTGGTCGCCGACACCACGACGCCCGACTGGGAACCCGTCATGAAGACCGCCGCCGCGATCGTCACCAACCGGGGCGGGCGGACCTGCCACGCGGCGATCATCGCGCGCGAACTGGGCATCCCGGCCGTGGTCGGCGCCGGCGATGCCACCACGAGCATCCCCGATGGCGAGGTCGTCACAGTGTCGTGCGTCGAGGGCGACACCGGGCGGGTGTACCGCGGCGAGGTGGGCTTCCACGTCGATCGCACCGAGGTGGCCGGCCTGCAGCGGCCCCGCACCCAGATCATGGTCAACCTCGGCAACCCCGATCTCGCCTTCAAGACGTCGTTCCTGCCGAATGACGGTGTGGGACTGGCCCGGATGGAATTCATCGTCAGCGAATACATCAAGGTCCACCCGATGGCCCTGCTGCACCCCGAGAAGGTCGGCGACGCCGAGGCGCTCCGGGAGATCGAACGGCTCACCCGCGGCTACCCCGACGGGGGCGCCTTCTTCGTGGAGCGCCTCTCCGAGGGGATCGGCACCATCGCGGCCGCCTTCTGGCCCAAGCCCGTGGTGGTCCGGATGTCGGACTTCAAGACCAACGAATACGCCAGCCTGGTCGGGGGCGGGGCCTTCGAGCCAACGGAAAGCAACCCGATGATCGGCTTCCGCGGCGCCTCGCGCTACGCCCATCCGGCCTATGCCGAGGGTTTCGCGCTGGAGTGCCGCGCGATGAGGCGGGTCCGCGAGGAGATGGGCCTGACCAACGTCGTCATCATGCTTCCGTTCGTGCGCCGGGTGGCCGAGGCGGACCTGGTGCTGCAGACGATGGCCGACCTGGGCCTGCGGCGCGGGGAAAACGGGCTCGAGGTCTATGCGATGTGCGAGATCCCGAACAACGTGGTCCTCCTCGATCAGTTCGCCCAACGCTTCGACGGCTTCTCGATCGGCTCCAATGACCTGACCCAGCTGACCCTGGGTGTCGACCGCGACAGCGAGATCGTGGCCTTCGACTACGACGAACGCGACGATGGCGTCAAGGAGATGATTCGGTTGGCCGTGGAAGGCTGCCGCCGCAACGGGATTCACTCGGGGCTGTGCGGGCAGGCGCCTTCGGATTACCCGGACATGGCCGAGTTCCTGGTCCGCACCGGCATCGACTCGATCAGCCTGAACCCCGACGTGGTGGTGAAGACCACCCGACAGATTCTCGAGCTGGAGCGCCAGGCGGCGCCGCTGCAATGATGAGCGCGCTCGGTCTCTAGGCCGAGCCTCACGCTGGCGTGACGCTGGAGATCGAACGTCACGCTGGCGTGACGTTCGTAGCATTTATGATGCGGCTATCGAAGGCGGCTGGCGATATAGTGCGGCACCGGCGGTGACGCCTGCACCTGCGGCGACCAGCAGCACCCGCGCGCCCGCCGGCACCCGGTCGGCCGCCGGCTCGAACGCCGCCGGCAGCGCGGCGGTGTGCATGCGCTGATCGTCTGCGACGCAAACCTTTTCGACAGGCACCCCGAGCGCGTCGCTGAGCGCGGCGCGATACCCGGGCCGGGCCGGGGCGGCGACGATCAGGTCGACGTCCGCCAACCCCACCGACTGGGCATCCAGGCAGGCCCGCGCCGCCGCGGCGGCGGCCGCGGCGAATCGCTCGTCCATGGCTTCTGACTGATTGAATCGCAACACGTTGCGGGCGTCGGCGAAACCCACTGTGGCGGAGAATGCCTCGGGCTCGTCGGTGTTCACCCAGGACACCCGGCTCAGGCCATAGTCGTCGTCGGTCCATCGGCACAGCACCGCCGCACCGGCAGCCGAAAACGGGAAGTGCTCGCTCATCCCGTGACCCGGATCGGCGTCGCTGGCCACCACCAGGGCGCGATGCACGCTGCGCGTCCGCAAGAACCCGTCGACGATGTGCAATGCGGTCAGCACTCCGCAGGCGCCGTTGGCGATGTCGAAGGAAAAGGTGCCGTGCCCGCCGGCGTGCGGATCCTCGGGGTTGGCCCCGATGTCGTCCTGGATCAGCGCGGCCAGCGCCGGCTCTCCCAGGTTGCGGTCGCGGTAGATCCCGGCATTGACAACCAGATCCAGTTCGTCGGGGTCGCATCCGGCCCGCTGCAGGCAGTCCTTCGCGGCGGTCACCGCGAGGTGCAGCGCACTGTGCCGGCCCCGTAGGCGCGGGTGCGCGAGGTCGACTCGATCAATGACGGTGCCCATAGCGGTTCACCAAATCCTCATCCAGGGTCAGCAAGACCACGCCGATCTCCAATCCCGAGGCCAGCGCGAGCAGCGCGACCGTTTCTCCGGGCTCGATGCGCCCGGCCTCCAGCTCCTCGACCAGGGCCACGGTGTGGGTCGTGGACGCCGTGTTGCCATAGCGGTCGACGGTGATCACGGCATCGTGCCGCGGGCTGTCGCCGAACGCCTCCGACATGCGGGCCATTCCCTTGCGGATGGCACGCGCCGAGGTCTGGTGAGTGATCACGTGGTCGATGTCGTGGATCGAAATGTCCATGGCGTCAAGCACTTCGCTCAACAGCAGCGGCGTGTTGGCGATCGCGGCCTTCTGGATGGCACGGGAATTGGTGAACATCCGTGCGCCCGGATCGTGGCCCTCCGGATAGGCCAGGCAGAGCCTGCTGTAGTCGGCCACCGTGGTGAAGCCGGCGAGGCTGATCCCCGCCGAGCCGGCGGGCGCACGCTCGAGCAGCAGCGCCGCGCCGGCGTCACCGAGGGTGAGGCAGGCGAGTTCCTTGCTCATGATGTTGCGGATGTGGCGGGCCGCGTTGTTGCTCAGCTGCGAGATGTACTCGCCGCTCACGACCAGCCCCCGCTCGACGATCCCCTGCCGGATCCAGTTGTTCAGAATGGTTACCCCGGTGAGCATTCCGGCGCAGGCGTTGGACACGTCGAACGTCATCGCCTGCCGCGCCCCGATCGCGTGGGCCACCGCGCTGCTCATCGTCGGCTCCAGCCATTGGGTGAGCCCGCCGCGGAATTTCGTGATGCTGCAGCTGATCACCACGTCGAGCGCCGCCGGGTCCTGCTGCGCGATGGCCAGACAGTTCAGCGCCGCCGAGGTGGCCAGGCTGAAGGAATCCTCGTCGCCCGCGGAGATGCGGCGCTCGCGGATCCCGGTCAACCGTTCCAGATCGATGTGGGTGCGGTGACGGGTGCTCGCCATCAATTCGTCTGTCGTGAGCCGGGTCTCGGGCAGGTGCCGACCGGCGCCGGCCAGCCGCGCGACGAACGGAGCGGGTGTACCCTCCCCGTCGGTCTCCATCACCAGCCAATGCCGAGTCATCGGCACCACCTCCCTGATCTTTGCGGGCCGCCCGTCATCTGCGAAACTCGAGAACCTCGGTCACCAGGCGCCGGGCGGTGGATTCGACGTGACCGTTCAGCGTCGATGCGCCGACCCGGATCAGCAGCTGCGGCGTTCCGGCGGTCCCGGTGAGCTGCCTGATGGTGTCGCGGCTCATGGCCATTTCGGTCATGTGGGTCAAGGTGCAGGTGGCCATGCCCGCGACGGTGCACTCGAGCAACACCGCCGACAGCGCCTCACCGCAGCGCAGGACGTCCAGCCGAGCATCGTCGCGGAGCGTGGACAGCACGAGGATCTTGGAGTGGTCGTGGTCGACTCTGGAGCGGTGCGGTTCCACGCCCGCCGGGGGAAAGGCGCGGGCGACGTCCACCGCGGCGGCTTCCGGGCCGGACACGAGCGCGCTGTCGGGCACATGGGTGGCGTCCGACTCGAATGGCGATGTCCACCAGCGCAACTCGGACACGTAGGACGTGTCGTAACGACGCAGCTGCTCGGTCAGGTGGGATGCCTCGGCCAAGATTGGCCGGGCGTCGTCGGCCACCACGTCGAGCAACACCTCATAGGGCATAACCGCGCGGCGCAGCGCCGACTGCAAGGACGCCCACGCGGAGGGGGCGGCGAACGGCAACCGATCGGTGCGCCGACGGCGGATCGCGGCGGCGCGTTGCCGCTGCGCCTCCGTCACGACCTCGGTCGGCCGGAACTCGAGGGTGGCCAGCAGGTCCGGTTCGGACGGATCGGGCAGGCGGGTGGTCGAGGAGTTCCACCCGGCAGCGGCCATGGCGACCCTGAGGTGGTCAAGCACTGCGCCGCAACTCAGGATCAGTTCCCGGCCCGTGCGGTCGGTCGCGGGCATCAGCCGGCGGGGGTCGGCCCACAGCTGCAGCCGGGCGCCCTCGACCACCCACCGCCAGGGCTGGCTGTTGTGCAGCGAAGGCGCCCGGCTGGCCAACATGACCGCGTCCCGGATGACCTCGGAGTCCGGCACCTTCACCAGCATGTCAACCACCCCATTTGGTCTGTGAGCCCGACATTAGGGATTTCATCGGTTGCGCTGACAGGGCCGTTGGTCCCGAACGACCGGGGCGTTCGGCTCCTAGCAGGAGCACCAGAGGGCGAGGGCCTGTCGCGCCGAGTCCCCGGGGGGCCCCGAAGTGTCAATCCGGTGCGCGGTGTCCCACCCGGCTTGCTGGGCGGCCAACACCGCGGCGATCTCGGGGGTCACCTCGGAGTTGCCGGGTGGCCTGGAGGTGATCCGGGCGGCCGCCGCGTCGGTCGCGGCCGCGCACCGCAGTTCCACCGTCGCCGAGTGCGTTTCGGTGGCGAGGCGACGGGCCCGGGCGCGCATCTGCGGATCCCGCCACGTGCCGTCGAGGATCACCGATTGCCCGTTGCCCAGCAGCGGGCGCGCCCGGTTCAGGGCGGCCTCGTAGACGGTCGCGACGTTGTCCGGGCTGTACAGCCCCTCATTCAGCACGCCGGCGTCCCCGGTGATCGCGCGCGAATCCCGCAATTCCCGCCGCACGTCGTCGGTTGAAATCACCTGCGCCCCAGTCTGTTCGGCGAGCACCCCGGCAACGGTGGACTTGCCGGTGCCCGGGTTGCCGCCGACGAGCGCCAGGCGCACGCGACCGGTTTCGAGGTGCTCGACGGCGATGGCGAGGTGGCGCTCGGCGTCCCGCGCGGCCTCCGGCTTGCCCTGTGACAGCCGCACGCAGTCGACCTTCGCCCGGACGCCGGCGCGGTAGGCGATGTAGAAATGCGCGAGCGCCGGCGGCACGGCCCGCGCCGAATGCGCGGCGTAGCGCTCGAGGAAATGCTCCCCGAGGTCTTTGCGGCCCAAGAACTGAAGATCCATCGCGAGGAAGGCGGCGTCGTCGACGCAGTCGACGTAGCGCAGTTTGTCGTCGAACTCCAGGCAGTCCAGCAGCGCGGGTTGGCCATCCACGCAGAAGATGTCGTCGGCGAGCAGATCACCGTGACCGTCGACGATGAGCCCTTCCTCGATGCGCCGCCCGAACAGGGGCCCACGGCCTGCGACGAATTCGGCGGCAAGGCGCCGCACTCGCGCCAGTGACTCGGGCGGCAGCGTGCCCGCGTAGCGGTCGAGTTCGGCCAGGTTGTCCCGCCAGCGTCGGTCGATCGCGCCTGGGTCGCCCTCGGCGCTGATCACCGGGCCCCGCTCGGCGCCCCGGTGAAACCGCGCCAACACGGCGGCGACGGCATCGAGCAAGCCGCGAACGGACTCGCCGGGTCCGTGCCTGACGATGGACGCCAGCCGATCCTCGTCGCGATAGCGACGCATGACCACGACCGGTTCGGCCGGCCCTCCGGCCGGGTCGCTGAGGTAGGCGAGCCCGAGATAGCTGTCGGGCGACAGCCGGCTGTTCAACTCGACCTCCCGCCGGCACGCGCGCTCGCGCTGCTCCTGCGTGCGAAAGTCCAGAAAGTCGGTCAGGACCGGCTTTTTCGCCTTGAAGGCCCGGTCGCCGGCCAGCACGACCACGCCCGTGTGGGTTTCGTGCACGTCCGCATAGGGGACATAGGGGCCGTGCGGCCCGGAAGTCTTGGCAGTCTCGGTCACCGTCCCAGCGTCCGTCGCCGGGGACGTCCGTGCCAAGTCCTATGACGGCCGCGCCACGATGACCGGCATCCGGACCGAGTGCACGACGGCGTTGCTGACCGAACCCAGCAGCGTCCGTGCGATGCCGCCCCTGCCGTGGCTGCCGACGACGACCAACTGCGCGGACTCCGATTTTTCGATCAGCTGGCGGGCCGGCCGATCGCAGACGAGGAGCCGGTGCACCGTGACGTCGGGATAGCGTTCCTGCCAGCCGGCCAGGCGTTCGGCCAGGCTGCGCTCGGCTTCGTCCTTCACCGCGGCCCAATCGAATCCGGGGAGTTCGAGCACCTGGACGTCGCTCCACGCGTGCAACGCCTCCAGCTCGACCCCGCGGCGGGATGCCTCGTCGAAGGCGATCGCCGTCGCAAGCTCGGAGGCGGGCGATCCGTCTATCCCCACCAGCACGGGGGCTTGCTGCGGATGCGGCATCAGCGGATCCTCGTCCCGAACGACCGCCACGGGGCACTTGGCATGCTGGACCACGCCGGTGCTGACCGAACCCAGCAGCAGCCGGCCCACCGCTCCGCGTCCGTTGCTGCCGACGACGACCATCTCGGCCTCTTCGGACAGCTCCACCAGCGTCGCCACCGGCGGGGAACACTTCAGCTCGCTGCTGATGGCAAGCCGCTGCTCCCCCGGGACGGCGTCCTCGGCGACCTTGACCGCCTGCTCGAGCGCCTGCCGGCCGTCCTGTTCCTGCCATACCGTGACCCCGGCCGGAATCGGTATCTGGGGGAAAGTCGGCACGTAGCTGCTGTACATGTGGACCAGGGTCAGCGGCACGTTCCGCATCGCCGCATCGCGGGCCGCCCAGCAGACGGCGGCGCTGGAAGCCGGCGATCCGTCGACTCCGACGACGATGCCGTGCCGGTTCATGGGTGTGGACATCTTCTTCTCCCTTGGTCAGGTGAAAACGCTATTGGCCGAACGGTCGTCGATCATGAGGCTTTAGTCCCCAAACCCATGGACCTGAGGCCCCGCTACGCCGCGCGGTATTGACCGGGGGCCGCGAAGTGGCATCGTCACAGAAGTGACCGAATGGCCCGCCACCGTTGACCGGCGCTACCACGACGCGGCGATCCTCGGCCTGGACACCGTCGTCGCCGAGACCGCCACCGGCGGCGCCGAGGCGCGCGACTCGACCGTCCCGTTCCTGCGGCGACTGCAAGATGCCGGCGTCGCGACAGCCGTTTGCTCGCCCGGCCGGGACTGCGCGCAAGTCCTGCGCGCCGCCGGAATTGACGACCTGGTGGGCGTCGTGGACGGCGACGTGGCCCGAACGGTAAACCGCTCGGGGGTGCGCCCCGTCCGTTGCGTTCTCATCGACCGCGACCCGACCGGCCTCAAGGCCGGCAGGGACTTGGGCATGGACCTCGTCATCGGCCTTACGCGCAACGGAGACGCCGACGAGCTGCTGTCGTCCGGGGCCGACACCGTAATCGCCGACCTCGCCGAGATCTCGGTGCGCAGCGGTGGGGCGCCCATGTCGAGGATCACCGATGCCCTGCAGGCCTACGGCCAAGTGAAGGAACTGGTCGCGAACCGGCGACCGGTGGTCTTCCTCGACTTCGACGGCACGCTGTCCGAGATCGTGGAGAACCCGGACTCGGCGTCGCTCGTCGAGGGTGCCGACGAGGCGCTGCGCGCACTGGCCACACAGTGCCCCGTGGCGGTGATCAGCGGCCGCGATCTGGGCGATGTCCGCGACCGAGTCAACGTCGACGGGGTCTGGTACGCCGGCAACCACGGCTTTGAATTGGCGGCACCGGACGGCAGCACCCACGAGCATGACGCCGCCGCCGGCGGCGTCGGCGCGCTGGCCCGCGCCGCCGACCACCTGGCGGAAACACTCAGCGATATCTCGGGAATAGTGCTGGAGCGCAAGCACTTTGGCATCGCGGTTCACTACCGCCATGCCAATCCCTTTAACGTCGACCGGGTGGTCAGGGCTGCCCGTGAACTCGCCCGCTCCGAGGGCCTCAGGGTCACCACCGGTCGCAAGGTGATCGAGCTTCGCCCAAGCATGGGCAAGGGAACGACGCTCAACTGGCTGCTCCAGCGCATACTGGGCAGCGACGGTGCCGATCCGGGTGCCGTGTTGCCGATCTATATCGGCGACGACATCACCGACGAGGATGCCTTCGACGCGGTCCAATTCGACGGCGTGGGAATCGTGGTGCGCAACGACGAGAACGGTGATCGTGTCTCCGCCGCGCTGTTCAGCCTCGAAAGCCCCCCAGCGGTAGCCGAATTCGTCCGCCGGCTGGCCAAAGACCTGGAATCCGCCGCATCGAGACCCCAAGACGCTTGGGAACTCGCTTACGAGGGCTATGACCCGCAGTATGAGCGGCTGCGTGAAGCGCTGTGCACCGTCGGCAACGGCTACGTCGCGACCCGGGGCTGCGCCCCCGAGGCGGCGGCATCCGACTCCCATTACCCGGGCACGTATACCGCCGGCGTGTACAACACGCTGACCGATCGGGTCGCGGACCGCACCATCGAGAACGAAAGCCTCGTCAACCTGCCCAACTGGCTCTCGCTGACGTTCCGGATCAACGGCGGCCCGTGGTTCCATGTCGATGACGCCGAAATACTTTCCTACCGGCAGACATTCGATCTGCGCCATGCGACGTTGACCCGAAGGCTGCGGTTCCGGGACGGATCGGGCCAAGTCACGACGTTGGACCAGCAGCGCTTCGCCTCCATGCACCAGCCCCACCTGCTCGCCATGCGCACCACCCTTGGCGCCGAGAACTGGTCGGGCACAGTCGAGTTCAGCTCGCTGCTGGATGGCGGCGTGCAAAATACCAATGTCGAGCGCTACCGGTCGTTGTCCAGCGCGCATCTGACCCCGTCGGTGATCGACGAAATAGGGGCCGACTCGGTGCTATTGCGGACGGAAACGTCGCAGTCGCACATCTCGATCGCGGTCGCGGCCCGCACCACCCTGTGGCGCGAGGACGCCCGGGCCGATGCCCAGTACGCCGTCGTGGCCGACGGCGACCGTGGCGGTCACAACATCGCGGTCGCCCTGTCCGCGGGCCAGTCGATCACCTGCGAGAAGGTCGCGACCTTCTTCACCGGCCGCGACACCGCCATATCGGAACCGGCAAGCGCCGCACAGCAATACCTCGACTCGACCGGGCGATACGCCGACCTGCACCATCAGCACGCCCGGGCGTGGGACCGGCTCTGGGAGCAGTGCAAAATCGGACTGAGCGACAGCACGCTGATGCTGCGGGTCCTCCGCCTGCATTTGGTGCATGTGCTGCAGACGATTTCGCCGCACACCGCCGAACTCGACGCCGGGGTGCCGGCGCGGGGCCTGCACGGCGAGGCCTACCGAGGACACGTCTTCTGGGACGCGCTGTTCGTCTCCCCGGTGCTGAGCCTGCGCCTGCCGAACGTCGCCCGTTCGCTGCTGCTCTACCGGTACCGGCGGCTTCCCGAGGCGCGCCGCGCGGCGCGGCGGGCGGGATATCTCGGCGCGATGTACCCCTGGCAATCGGGCAGCGACGGGCGCGAGGTGAGCCAGGAAGTGCACCTCAATCCGCAGTCCGGGCGGTGGAATCCGGACGCCAGCGCGCGCGCGCATCACGTCGGCCTCGCGATCGCCTACAACGCGTGGCAGTACTACCAGGTGACCGGTGACCGCCGGTGGCTGGGTGACTACGGTGCGGAGATGCTGGTCGAGATCGCAAGATTCTGGGTGGGCCTGGCCACCTTCGATGACACCCGCGGACGCTACACGATCCGGGGAATCATCGGCCCCGACGAGTTCCATTCGGGTTATCCCGGCAAGGAGTACGACGGGATCGACAACAACGCGTACACCAACGCGATGGCGGTGTGGGTGATCATGCGGGCAATGGACGCGCTGGACCTGCTGCCGCTGCGGGACCGGCTCGACCTGGTCGGAAAGGTCAACCTGACGGCCGACGAACTCGATCGGTGGGATGACGTGACGCGGCGCATGTTCGTCCCCTTCCACGACGGTGTGATCAGCCAGTTCGAGGGCTATTCGGAGCTGAAAGAACTGGATTGGGAGGGCTACCGGCAGCGCTACGGCAACATCCAGCGACTCGATCGCATCCTGGAGGCCGAAGACGACACCGTGAACAACTACAAGGCGTCCAAGCAAGCCGATGCGCTGATGCTGTTCTACCTGCTGTCGTCGGAGGAGTTGCTGGGCCTGTTCGGCCGGCTCGGCTACCGCTTCGCGCCAGAGCAGATTCCCAAGACGATCGAGTACTACCTGTCGCGGACCTCGGACGGATCGACGCTCAGCGCGGTCGTCCACTCGTGGGTCCTCACCCGCGCCCACCGGCACCATGCAATGCGGTACTTCGTCGAGGTGCTGGGTTCCGATGTCGTCGACATCCAGGGCGGCACCACCTCGGAGGGAATACACCTGGCGGCCATGGCGGGCAGCGTCGACCTGCTGCAACGGTGTTTCACCGGCCTGGAAACGCGCGACGACCGGCTGGTACTCGCCCCGCACTGGCCCGAGGCGCTCGGCCCCATCGAGTTCCCGTTCGTCTACCGCGGTCAGCGGGTTCATCTGCGGATCAGCGGAAGGACCGGCGTTTTGACGTCCGAGTCCGGCAACAGTGGAGGAATCACAATCGAATGCCGCGGCCGCGTGCACGATCTCTTGCCGGGGCGCAGCATCGAGGTCGCGTGAAGCCGGGGCGGGCCGCAAGGACCAATGCCCCGAAAAGGGGGTCCAACGGCCCTGCTGACACGCCGCCGTCGGCCAATAGCTTCTTCACATAACGGCCCACGGGACTGCCCCGGTAATGCGGCCGTTCGAGTCGGGAGGAATCATGAACCATCCGCAAGCAACGGCGCGGATCGTCGTAGGCATCGATGGCTCACAGGCAGCGATCAACGCGGCGACGTGGGCGATCGCCGAGGCGATCAGCCGGAATGTCCCGCTGCGGCTGATCCATGCCATCCCCGATCGACCCGTCGATGCGACCGGCGACGACGGCATGGAGGTCGGGTACGCCGAAGATTCCCTGCGCGGCGCCGACGCCGCGCTGCAGGCCACGGGCCAGCCGGTCAAAGTCGAATGCGACATCGTGCGCGGGTCGCCGGAGGGCATCCTGGTCGACGAATCACGAGGGGCGGCCATGATCTGCGTGGGATCCGTCGGGATCGGCCGCATCGCCCGAAAGCTCCTAGGCTCGACCGCCGACGCCCTTGCCCATAAAGCGCAATCCCCGGTGGCCATCGTTCGCAGCGGCGGCGGCACGTCGGACACCGGATGGGTCGTCGTCGTCGTCGACGATTCGCCGGCCAACGACGCGGTGCTCGAGCATGGCTTCCGCGAAGCGCGGCTGCGCCGCGCACCGATCCTGGCGCTGGGGGTTTGGCGGTGGGGGCTGGGCGAGATCCCCTACCCCCAGCTGGAGCATCGGCTGGGCCCGTGGGTGTCGCGGTACCCCGAGATCCATGTCATGCCGGCCGCCGCGCGGCGCGGACCGGCCGAGTTCCTCGCTCACACGGAGGAGTCCGTGCAACTCGCGGTGGTGGGCGGTGAGGACGCGGACAAGGTGGCCCGGATGGTCGGCTCAACCGGTCCACACCTGTCCGGTCACACCGGATGCTCGGTGCTCGTGGTGCGCGGCTGAGTCCTTTTGGCCGCGAGAGGCTTTCGCCCATGACCTAGCCGGCGGCCCATTCCGCGGCTCGGTCGAGTTCATCGAGCCCGAACACGGCCACGTCGCCCGGGATCATCCATGCCAGGGCGTGCAGGACATGGCCGACCCAGTCCTTGTCGGACACTATCGCGATCCGCTTGAAGGCCGAGTGGTGTGAGAGGACCATGCCGAGCCCCAGCTTGATGTCCTCGGCGAACCCGCCGGGGCCGAAACCCTCGTAGTCGGACGCGATGACCTCCACGATCCTGACCTCGCCAGCTTTCAGCATTTCTTCCATCTCGGGCCGGAAGCGGCGTAGCTCGTCACCGCGCAGCCGGCCGGAGACGCGGATGCCGGTCACCCCCGGCGGCATGTCCGGCAGTAGTTCGATCATCGCGTTCTCCCCGATTGGATCCTCAACGAACGACGAGCACGGGAACTCGTGCCGATTGCGCCACAGCGGAACTCACCGACCCGAGCAGCATCCCCGGAAATCCCCCGCGACCGCGACTGCCGACAAAGACGAGTTGGGCGTGTTCGGACTCCTCGACCAACCACCGGGACGGCTTGTCGCAGAACAACAATCGCTCGACGTGCACGTCCGGATACTGTTCTTGCCAGCCAGCCAGGCGTTCGGCCAGAATTTCCTGCCCCTCGCGCTCGCGGTCGCGCCAGTCCATCCCGAGGATGGGGAACACCCCGACGTCGCTCCACACGTGTAGCGCGCGCAGCCCGACCCCACGGCGCGAGGCTTCGTCGAAGGCCAGGGCGGTCGCGGCTTCCGACGCGGGCGATCCGTCGACGCCCAGGAGGACGGGTGCGTTGGCGTCAGGGGCCGGGCCCTCGCCGGAGTGGATGACCGCGACCGGGCAGTGCGCGTAGTGAATCAGTCCGGTCGTGACCGAGCCCAGCAGCAGGCGGCCCAGCGCACCCAGGCCCTGGCTTCCGGCGACAATCACCCAGGCGTCCTCGGACGCCTCGATCAGCGCCGGCATCACACCGGAATAGGCCACCTCCGTACGAATTTCGGGTGGCCGGGCGCCCGCCAGGCTGGCGCTCAGCGTCTTGCTTGCCTGATCGATGACCTGCTGCGCGTCCTCGTGCTGCCACTCGGGCATGTCGGCATACAGTTGCCCCACCGGCCAGCCGACGACCACCGGTTCCACGGCGTGCATCAACGTGATGGGCAGCTTGCGCAGGACGGCCTCGTGGGCACCCCAGGCGACGGCGGTGTCGGATGCCGCCGACCCGTCGACGCACACCAGCACTCCGTATTTCTTTGTCATGTCGGACATTTCGCATCCTCGTCGCTCACATCGGGCAGCTCGATCTCCAGGTGACGCACCGACCCGTAACCCGCCGGCTCACAACGCCACCCCAGATCGAAGACCACCATGAGCATGAGATGGTTCTCGCCCAGGACGTC
Source organism: Mycobacterium sp. (assembly GCF_035506235.1). Taxonomy (GTDB): domain Bacteria; phylum Actinomycetota; class Actinomycetes; order Mycobacteriales; family Mycobacteriaceae; genus Mycobacterium. The sequence continues at coordinate 18,449 of NZ_DATJPU010000137.1, read as the reverse complement.
GGCCACGAAGCGCCCGATTCCATGGGCCCGGGCGACCCGGGCGAGATGTTTGAGCAGGGCCGTTCCCACGCCGAGTGAATGATCTTCATGGGCGACCACGATGGCGAACTCGGCGGCCTTCGGATCCTCCCGGACGAGGACATAGTGGGCCACACCGATCAGCCGGTCGGCGTCGAAAGCGCCGAGGGCACACAGCCCGTCCGGAGGGTCGGTCAGCTTGCCGACGAGTTCGGCCAGCTCGACCGGCTGCAGCGTGAAGAACCGGAAGTAGCGGTCGTGGTCGGAGAGGTGCTGGTGGAGCGCCAGGACGGCCGCGGCGTCGTCGGCGCCGAGCCGGCGCAACGACACCACCCGCCCATCGAGCAGTCCAGCCGTAGCCGCGCATTCCACCGCTTGATCGCTCATGATCAAGGACGTTATTCCCCGCCGGGGCGGTTCGGCAGGGGCCGTTGGACCCCACCCCGGCGGATTTGGTCCCGCCGCGCGGCCCTGCCGGTTAGGGCCGGTTACTGCTCGGTGAGCGGGGCGACCCAGTGAACCCGGGTGCCGCCCTCCAGCGGACTGTTGACCTCGCAGCTGCCGCCGAGCTGCTCGGCCCGGTGCTTCATGTTGGCCAGGCCGCTGTGGCGCGAGTTACCGGCGGGGATCCCGCAGCCGTTGTCGGTCACGTCGAGGACGAACATGTCGGCGACCTCCACCTCGACGGTCAGTCGCGACGCGCCGGAGTGGCGCAGCACGTTGCTGACGGCTTCCGCGGCAACCGCTTCGGCGTGCTCGGCAAGCCCGCCGGCCACGGCGGTCATCGGTCCGTGCAGGCGCATCGTCGTGACGATCTCGCGATTTTCGGTCAGGTCGGCGACCACTTGCTGAATCCTCTGCCGGAAGTCGCCATCCTTTCCCAGCGGGGATTTGAGCTGAAAGATCGTCGAACGGATCTCCTCGATGATGGTCTGCAAATCGTCGAGTGTGCGGTTGAGCCGCTCGGCCACCTCCGGCGAACGCGCCCGGGCGAGCGTGCCCTGCAGGTCCATGCCGGCGGCGAACAGCCGCTGGATGACATGGTCGTGCAAATCGTGCGCGATTCGCTCGCGCTCGGCGATGATGGTCAGCTGGCGCGCGTCGTCCCGCGCCGCCGCCAAGACCAGGGCCATCGCGGCGTGAGTTGCGAAATCGCTCACCAGGTCGAGGTAACTCTCGTCGAACGGTGGCTGGTCGGCGGCGCGGGCGATCGCGATCACCCCCGCGACCCGATCGTCGGCGCGCAGCGGCATCAGGATGGCGGGGCGCTGGCCGACATCGGTGAAAGCCTGGATCGGATACCGCAACGACTCGGTGATCAGCGGTTCGCCGGAACGGAAAACCTCGCCGCTGCTGGACCGGTCCACCGGAACTCGCCGGCCCATGACCTCCTCGGCGTGCACCCCCACCGCGGCCGCGACCACCAGCGTGTCGGTGACGTCATCTGGCAGGTCCGCGTCGGCAGGGACGAGCACGATCGCCTGTTCGGCGTCGGTCAGAATCCGCGCGCTTTCGGCGATCAGCTGCATCGGGCGCCGGTGCGGGTGGGCGCTGGACAGCAGGGCGGTGGTGATCTCGCGGCTGGCCTCCATCCACTTCACCGACAACCGCTCGCGCTCGAACAGGCGCGCGTTATCGATGGTGGCGGCGGCCGCGAACGCCAGCGCACGGGCCGCGACCTCGTCGGACTCGGAGAACACCCGCTCCGGGTCGACGTGGGTCAGGTAGATGTTGCCGAAGACCATCCCGCGGATCGTGATCGGCACCGCGAGAAAGGCCCGCATGGGAGGGTGGTGTTCGGGAAACCCCACGGCGGCCGGGTGCGCGGTCAGGTCCGTCACGCGCAGCGCCGGCATGTCGAGCAGCGACAGGCTCAACAGCCCCTTGCCGACCGGCAGATGTCCGATGAGTGCAGCGGTGTCGGCGTCCATTCCCGCGTGGATGAACCGGAGCAAGTTGCCCTCGGGGTCGCGGATGGCCAGCGCACCGTACGGGGCGGAGGTCAGCTGCCTGGCCGCGGCGATGATCCGCTGCAACGTCGCGTCGAGATCACCGACATCTGCACCGATCTCCACGAATACGCGGAGCAGCTGCTCCATCTGGTCGCGCGCAGCCAGCAACTCGTCGAGCTGGGCGTGCATCCTGCTGACCAGCTCGCGTTGGCCCAGCCCAGCAAACGCCGAGCTGCGTTCGTCGCTGGCCACCCGACCTGTACCTCCACGACGCCTTCAGCGATGGGGCAGCTGGCGCCGGACAAACCGATACGCACGAAATGAGCGACGCGAGATGCCTCCCGTCAGCTTAGCCCCTAGGGGTCGGGCACCCAAGGTGGGCGGCCGCGCGTCCGGCACCTGCCGTCGCGGAGAAGCCGATAGCAAACCCTGGGCGGGTTGTCCGTACCGCCGACTAGCCGGGCGGTTCCTCCGTGGGCGGGCCCGACCGCTGATCCAGCTTGGAGGCGAACACCGCTGCCTGCGTCCGCCGCTCCATGCCCAATTTGGCCAGCAAACGCGAGACGTAGTTCTTCACGGTTTTCTCGGCCAGGAACATCCGCGCGGCGATCTGCCGGTTGGTCAACCCTTCACTGAGCAGCCCGAGCAGCGTTCGCTCCTGTTCGGTGAGCCCCGAGAGCGGGTCTTCACGTTCCGCCGTGCCGCGAAGCTTTGCCATCAGCGCCGCGGCGGCCCGGTTGTCCAGCAGGGATTTACCGGCACCGACCTCTTTGATCGCGTGGGCCAGCTCCATACCCTTGATGTCTTTGACGACGTAGCCGCTGGCGCCGGCCAGGATCGCCTCGAGCATCGCCTCGTCGGAGGTGAACGACGTCAGCATCAGGCACCGCAGGTCCGGAATATCGGACACCAGGTCGCGGCACAATTCGATCCCGTTCCCGTCCGGAAGGCGCACGTCAAGAACGGCGACGTCGGGCCGCAGCGCCGGAATTCTCGCTTTCGCCTCCGACACGGACCCGGCTTCGCCGACGATTTCCAGCTCCGGGTCCGATGCGAGCAGGTCGGCGAGGCCGCGCCGGACCACTTCGTGGTCGTCGACGAGGAAGACCTTGACCATGACGAGTTCTTTCTGCTGGTCGGGAGAGGCAACGGTCATGAAGCCACCGACCCAATATCCCATAAATTCATCACCGCCCGGGCTCACAAGTGCTGCTGATTGACGACCAACACCGAGCAGTCGGCGCCCTGGAGCACGGCGCCGCCGGACGGCCCGACGAGTTCGTTCACCTGCCGGCGGTTGCGGGCGCCGACCACCACCAACCCGACCGACCGGCGCAAGGCCAGGTATCCGAGCAGGCCGCCGTGCACCGCCAGCGACTCGACCCGCAGATCCGGATAGCGTCGCTTCCACCGCGCCAGCCGGCGGTCGAGATCGGCGAGCGCGCGGCGATCGCCCGCCGGCCCCTCCTCGTCCGCCGCGGATCGGCAGCAGACGATCGCCCGGACGGCGGCGTTGCGCAGCCTGGCCTCCTCGACGGCGGCGCCCAGCAAGACACCGTTGTCGGGCGACCCGTCCAGCTCGACCACGATCGAATCCGCGGCGGGGTGCTCGTCACGGGCCCGAACGATCGCGACGGGGCATCGCGCCGATACCGCCAACGCGGCGGCGACCGAACCCACCCGCCCGGGCTGGAAGTGCCGCAATCCGACCGCGCCGACGCACACCATGGCCGCCGACGCCGACGCGCCGATCAAAGACGCGATCGCCGGTCCCGGGACGACTTCGGCTTCGATCTTCACCGGTCTGCCCGCGGCCTCGATTGCCTTGACGGCGCGGCGGATCGACGTTTGCGCGGCCTCGGTGTCGCCCCGCTCGGCCGCGCACAGCAGCCGCAGGGGCGCATCGCGACTCATCGCCTCGTCGACCGCCCAGAGCGCCGCCCGGATCGCCGCCCTGGAGCCATCGATGCCGACGACGATCGACTGCGGTACGGCCAAACCTTCCATGGACGTTGCCCGGGCCCTAGCGGCGGACCACAAGCACGGAGCAGTCGGGGTAACCCACGATCGGATGGCAGTTCGGGGTGGCCAGCCCGGCGATCTCGGCGGCGTCGGCGCTACCTACCACCGCCAATCCGACTGCGCCACTGCGCTCCTCGCCGGTTCTCACCCCGGTGCCCGCCGCAACGATCTGGACGTGCACGTCCGGGTAGCGCCTGACCCAGCTGTTCAGTCGCCGATCGATCTGACGCACGGTGGCGTGGCGGCGGCGGCCTTGCTCCATGGCCTCGTGCACCACCGCGTCGTTGTCCGGCTCGTCGTTGAGCACCACGGCGATCACCCCGAGCTCGGTCGGCGAACCGTCCGCATTGGTGCGGATGATCGCGACCGGGCATTGCGCATCCGCCACCAGCGCGGTGGCCGTCGGGCCGAGCAACCCGTCGGACGCGCGTCCCCGCCTCGAGGTGCCCACGCAGATCAGCGCCGCGTCCTGTGATTCGTCGATCAGCACCTGCCCGGGATCGCCCGACAGGATGGCCGTTTCGACCTCGACAGGCTTTTTGATCCTCTGCACCGCGCACTCCGCTTGGGACAGCGCGGTTTCGGCGCGCTCGAGCTCCCACTCGGAGATGGGCGCCGACCCGGTGCCCGCCTCCCGGCGGGGGACGACGTAGACGAGGCGTAGGGGCAGCTGCCGGCTCACCGCCTCCTCGATCGTCCACTTGGCGGCGTTGACCGCGGCTGGTGAGCCGTTGATGCCCACGACCACCGACTTGGCGTCCAGCTCGTTCATCTCGGCTCCTGACTGGTTCAACTCCTGACCACAGGCTATTGCGCCGCCAGCCGCCGGGCAGGGGTCGTTTGGCCTTATCTGGGAAGCCGTTCGTCAGTAGCGATGTCGCACGGTTCGGCGGTGCGCGCGAACAGCTTCTCCACATCCGCCCGGTCGCACGCGGCCGTTCCCGGCGTCGTCAGCATCGCGGCTCCCGCGGCGATGCCCAACCGAACGGATTTGACGAGCGGCCAGCCGCGACAGAGCCCCACCGCGATCGCGGCGACCATCGCGTCGCCGGCCCCGACACCGCTGCCGCCCGGCATCGGAATCGCCGAGAAGCGCTGGCCGCCATGCCTTGTCACGAGAAGCGCGCCCTGATGTCCCAGGGATACCAGCACCACTTCCGCGCGGCCGCTGTCGACGAGTTCGCGCGCGGCGGCGAATTGCTCGGCTTCGGTGGCCAGGGGACGCCCGACGCACTCCCGCAGTTCTCGCACGCTCGCCTTGAGCAGGAACACCCCCGAGGAGACGTGCTGCAGGCCGCCGCCGGAGGTGTCCAGGATGAGGCGGACGCCCAGTTGCCGGCACATGTCGGCGACCCGCTGATAAAAGTCGGCGGTCACACCCGGCGGCAGGCTGCCACTGGCCACCACGAATTCGGCCGACTTGGCCGCCGTGCGCAGTTGCTCCAGGCAGTGCGCCTGTTCGCGCAACGTCAGCTGCGGCCCCGGCAGGACGAACCGGTACTGCTCGCCGCTGCTGCTCTCGTTGACGGTGAAGCTTTCCCGCGTCGCCGCGGCGATCGGGACCTGCCAGAACGGCACGCCTTGGTCGCTGAGCAGCTTCGCGATCAGGCCACCAGTTGATCCGCCCGCCGGAAAAACCGCCAGCACCGACCCGTCGAGCACGTAGGCGACGTGCGCGACGTTGATGCCCCCGCCCCCGGCGTCGTAACGGGTGGCGGCACAGCGCAACTTTTCGGTCGGGCGCACGACGTCGACGCTCGTGGTGATGTCGAGCGCCGGATTCATCGTCAAGGTGACGATTTGCGGCCGGCTCGCAGGCCGCTGCGCTGGCGTCTGCATGATTACTCCGGCCATCGGCGCGGTTATAGGCCGGTCGGATACGTCTCGGGCGTTTCGCCGGCGATCCACAGGCTCGTCACCTCGAGAGGCTCGAGAGCGCGGGTCTGGTCGATGTGGATCATCGCATCGAATTGGTCGGCCGGCCGGACGTGGAAGTAGTGGCTCTGCCGTTCCGTTTCGGGCCGGTAGATCACGCCGATGGCACGCCCCAACCGAACCGCGCTCAGCGCGTCGGTGGCCTCGGGGCTGATGAGCGCCGACACCAAGAACGCGCTCCTGCCCGTCTCGTGCAACAGTTCTTCGATGCTGCCGTTGAGCGCCGGGCGCACGACCTTGCGCTCGGCCGCGCCGCCCCAGTCGCTGGCGGCGGTCACCGTGCCGGCGTACGTGCTGAACCCGATGAGACGTGAGTCGTCGCCGTACCGCTGGCGGGCAAGCTGACCGAGCGTGAGCTGTCCGTCGGCCCACACCTCGGTCGCCCGCGCGTCGCCGACATGAGAGTTGTGCGCCCACACCACTATTCGGGCCGACGGCGTATCCTGAACGTCCCTGTGGCGATCCAGATGGTTCAGCAGCGCCTCGAGGGTCTGAGCCATGTGCTTGTCGCGCAGGTTCCACGACGTGACCCGCCCGCTGAACATCGCGCGGTAGTAGACCTCCGCGTTGCGCACCGTTTGCGCATTCTGCTCGGCGTAGAACAGTTCGTCCTCGGCGAGCAGGCCGTCCCTGCGCGCGTAGGCCAGGGCGTTTCGCTGGATCTCGACCAGCTGCTCGATGGCTTCCTTCTCGCACGAGGGGCCGGCGCCGAACGCCGCCGAAAAGCCATAAGCCTGACCATCATCGGCCGAAGTGTGGTCGAAACAGCCATAGCGCTCCCGCGCCCGCACGGCGGCCTTCGGGTCGATCTTGTCCAGGTAGGCGATCACCTCGCCCATCGACCGGTGCAGGCTGTACAGGTCCAGGCCGTAGAAGCCGGCCTGCCGGCCGTCCGACTCGTGCAGCCGGTTGTGGGCGCGCAGCCAGTCGACAAAATCGCTGACGACGGTGTTGCGCCACATCCAGGCCGGGAAGCGCTCGAACCCGCTCAAGGCCTCATCGGCGCTCTTGTCGTCCCCGAGGCCGCGCACGTAGCGATTGACGCGGTAGGCGTCGGGCCAGTCCGCCTCCGCCGCGACGGCGCCGAAGCCCTTCTCCTCGATCAGCCATTTCGTGATGGCGGCCCGCGCCTCGTAGAACTCGTGCGTCCCGTGCGAGCTTTCGCCGATCAGCACGACCCGCGCGTCGCCGATGAGCTCCTCCAGCGTTTCGCGCGGCGGCAGGCCCTGCGGCGCGTCGATGGCCACGCCGCGGATCACCTCGGCCGGCGTCCGCGCCGCCGGCCGGCTCACCAGGGCCCCGGTCGTCGGGGTGGCGAGCAGTTGACGAACCTCGTCGTCGGTGACCTGGCGGAAATCCCAGAACGACTCCCCCACCGCGAGGAACGGGGTGGGCATCGACGCGCACACCATGTCGTCGACGAGGCCGGCGAGTTCCCGGCAGGTTGACTCCGGCGCCGCGGGCACGGCGATCACGATGTGCGCGGGCTCGGCTTCCCTTAGCGCCTGCACCGCCGCGAACATGCTTGCGCCGGTGGCCAAGCCGTCGTCGACGAGGATCACGGTCTTGCCGGCCACGTCGACGGGTGGACGCCCGTCCCGATAGGCGGCCTCGCGGCGGACGAGCTCGCGACCCTCGCGTTCGGCGATGGCGCGCAGTTCCTGCGGCATGATCCGCAGGCCCCGCACCACGTCGTCGTTGACGACGACGCGGCCCCCGCTCGCCAGCGCGCCGACCGCGAACTCCTCGTGGCCGGGGGCGCCGAGCTTGCGCACGATGAACGCGTCGAGGGGGGCGTTCAGCGCCGCCGCCACCTCCCACGCGACGGGAACCCCGCCCCGGGCCAGGCCCAGCACGATCACGTCCCCCCGGTCGCGATACGCGCCGAGAAGGCCTGCCAGTACCCGACCGGCCTCGCGGCGGTCGCGGAACACGCGCCGCGGGGAGCGCCGGGTGGCGTCAGCTGCTCTGGTCATTTTGTATACCCCTTTCACTGCCCGTCGGCGGGCGACCTCGGCCGGCGCTGAGCGGGAAGAGTGCTCATGGCGTGTCTCCTAGATTTCCGAGATTGACCACTGACGAGACCCATCCGACCAGTCGGCCGCATTCGGCGGTAGGGGCGGAAGTCCCGGCGTTGCCGGGCCGTTCGTCGCCGTGAGCGGCTTTGCCGCCAGCGCGGCGAGTCTTTGTCGAGATCGACGCCGGCGCGGAAGAGTTCGAGTGAGCTTGCACGCCCGCGTCGATCTCGGCGTCCGGGGAGCCCCGCTAGCCGGAAAGCCGGGCGCGAGCGGCGATGTAGGCCATGACCCGGTCGAGGATGAGCTCGTAGGTGTCGCCATCTTCGACGAGGCGGGCCAGTCCCTCTCGGCGAAGAAAGCCGTCCAGGCGCCGATCCAGCGGCCAATCGGCATAGTCGTCGTCGGCATAGGGCGAGTGCAGGAATTGCCACGCGAGCGCGTCGACGTCGCCGTCTGTCAATAACGGCGGACCGCTTGGCAGAGGGGTCATTTCAGCCTCGCGCCCGATCGGTGATGGCCGCCTGGACCGCGGCAAACCGTGACCGCGCTCGCTCGTCGGCAGCCTTCTGCTCGGCGGCCGTGACGACGATCGCGTCCGGGCCGGGAAACACGGTCGCCTCTTCATCGGTGTCGAGCCACCGCACCTGATACGGCGGCTCACCGTTTGACGAATGCACCTCGGTGATCAGTCCACGCAGGTCCCGGCGCCCGATCGTGCCGCTCTTGATCACCAGCCAGTCCCCGACTTCGGCCTTCACCGGCGAATCTCCAACACGTCAGATAACGGCCGGCGCGGGGTCGGCTTGGGAGTCAACTCGCCCTCGGGTTCGATGCCGACCCGGATCAGAACCTGAGGTACCGACGCCGGACGGGCGGTGAGATCGGCCACGATGTCCCGGCTGGATACCAGCTCCGTCAGGTGCGTCACCGGGCAGGTGGCCAGTCCGGCCATCGTGCACTCCAGCAGGATCGCCGAAAGCGCCTCGCCGCAGTTGAGGGCGTCGGCGCGGGTGTCCCGCGGTGTGGACAGCACCAGAATCTTCGCCTCGTCGTAGGTGCCCGCGGAGCTGCGCTCGTCCGATGGATCGATGGGGAATCGGCGGTCGACGTCGACCCGCCGGGCATCCGACTGCGAGACGAGTGCGCTGTCGGGTATACCCTCCTCCTGGCGCAACGGCGATGTCCACCAAAGCAATTCATGCTGATAGGAATCGTCGTAGCGGCGTAGGGCGTCGGTGAGCCGCGACGCGTCGGCCAACTGCGGCCGGGCGGCCTCGGTCAGCACGTCGAGAAAAACCACGTCGTTGTCGAACGAGCTCCGCAATACGGGTTCGAACGACCCCCAGTGCTTCGGGGCGCGAAACGGCAGCCGGTTGGTCCGGCGATGCAGTATCGCGTCGGCGCGATCCCGCCGCGCCTGCGTCACCTCGTCGACCGGGGTGAAGTCGGCCGAGGCGAGGTGGTCGAGGTTGTTCGGGTTGGGAAATCGATCGACGTTGGTCTCCCATCCCGCCGCCGCCATCGCGACCCGAAAGTGATCGAGCGCCGCGCCACAGCTGATGACCGCCTCGCGACCCGACGTGTCGGTCGCGGTGACCGCCCGATCCGGGTCGACGTACAGGTCGACGGTCGTGTTGCCCGCCACCCAGTGCCAAGGCTGGATGTTGTGCAGGGAGGGAGCGCGACACGCCAGCTCTACCGCCCCGGTGATCACGCCGGTGTCCACCATCGCTTGGGTCATTCGTTCGTTCACTTCCTTTCCCACGTCGACCCTCGGACATGCGCATGCCGCGTCGCCAGGGTCCTTGGTCCCCTGCGCCACGTCATTGGGCCCCGGACGCGACCGTCGGGACGACTGGCCGGTGTCATTGATGACTTTCGTCTCTATTGCGGCATCGACGGCCCGGCAAACGATGAGGATGCCCAGGCGACAGAAAAGGGCTCTCCATGGAACTCATCCGCAAGACGCCCCACGACTTGTCAGTCCGTCCCAACCTCACGGACTACGAGTACGCACGCGCGCATTTCCACTGGTCCGACGTGCCGCCGCTGTGCGAGGGCATGGGGCCCGGCAGGTGCAACATCGCCTACGCCGCCCTGGACAGGCACGCCGACGGCCCGGCCGCGACACGCACGGCGCTGAGGTTCGTCGCCGACGTCGGCTGGGACGGTGCGATCACCATGCACGACCTCACGTACGCGGAGCTCGGACGCTTTGCCAAGCGATTTTGCAGCGCCCTGCACTCGCTCGGGATCAACAAGGGCCACCGCGTGTTCACCATCATGGGCCGCTCCCCCGAGCTCTACATCGCGATGCTGGGCGCGCTGCGCAACGGCAGCGTGGTGTCGCCGTTGTTCTCCGCCTTCGGGCCCGAACCGATCGCCACCAGGGTGACCATCGGGCAAGCCGACGTGCTGGTGACCACCAGGGCGATCTACGAGCGCAAGATCGCCAAGATCCGCGATCGGCTGCCGACGGTGCGGCACGTCTTCATCGCCGACGACCTCCGGGGTGAACACGGGGCCGGCGACCCACCGACCGGGACGCTCAACTTCTGGGACTGGGTGGACGCGGCCGACGAGGATGCGCCGATGGAGCCCACCACCGCCGAGGACCCGGCGCTGCTGCACTTCACCAGCGGCACCACCGGTACACCCAAGGGCGCGATCCACGTGCACGGCGCCGTGGCGATGCACTACGTCACCGGCCTGTATGCGCTGGACCTGCATCCCGACGACATCTATTGGTGCACAGCGGATCCCGGCTGGGTCACGGGAACGTCCTACGGCATCATCAGCCCGTTGCTGCACGGGGTCACCTCGATCGTCGACGAGGCCGAGTTCGACGCCCAGCGGTGGTACCAGATCCTGCAGGACCAGGCCGTGTCGGTGTGGTACACGGCGCCGACCGCGATACGGATGCTGATCAAGGCGGGCCCGGAGTTGCCCGCGCAGTATCGATTTCCGCGCCTGCGCTTCATCGCGAGCGTCGGCGAGCCGCTCAACCCCGAAGCCGTCTGGTGGGGAAAACGGGTGCTGGGCTTGCCAATTCACGACAACTGGTGGCAGACCGAAACCGGCGGCATCATGATCGCCAACACCCCCGCGTTCGACATCAAGCCGGGCTCCATGGGACGGCCCCTGCCGGGCGTGGACGCCTACATCGTGCGCCACAACGAGGACGACGCCGCGGAGGTCGTCGACGAACCGGACGTCGAGGGTGAGCTTGCACTCAAGCCGGGCTGGCCGTCGATGTTCCGGGGCTACCTCAATGCCGAGGAGCGGTACCGAAACTCGTTTTCCAACGGCCTGTACCTCAGCGGGGATCTCGCCAAAATGGACGCCGACGGCTACTTCTGGTTCGTCGGGCGCAAGGACGACGTGATCAAGTCCGCGGGCCACCTGATCGGTCCGTTCGAGGTCGAGAGCGCGCTGACCGACCATCCGGCGGTCGCCGAGGCGGCCGTCATCGGCATACCCGACCCGACGGTCGGGGAAATGGTCAAAGCCTTTGTCACGCTGAAGAATGGCGTGGTCGGCGACGAAGACCTCCGGCTGGAGCTGCTGGGCCACGCGCGCAAGCGGCTCGGCGCGACCGTGGCGCCCAAGGACATCGAATTCGTCGACACGTTGCCGCACACCAGCAGCGGCAAGATCATGCGGCGGCTGCTGAAGGCCCGCGAGCTCGGGCTGCCCGAGGGCGACACCTCCACGATCGAGAGAAATCCGGACCACCACGCGGAGGGAGTGCCGTCATGACCCGCACCGGCGACGATGCAGCGCGAAGCGGTGAGGAGGAGCGGCACCTGATGACCGCGGGGAAGCTGGCCCATCAGCTGCTGACCGACATGGTTCGGGTGCGCCGCATGGAGGAGAAATGCGCGGAACTCTACAGCGCGGCCAAGATTCGCGGATTCCTGCACCTCTACGTCGGCGAGGAGGCCGTCGCCGCCGGGTCGTTGCGTGCCCTGGCCGACGATGACGCGGTGGTCGCGACCTACCGCGAGCACGCGCACGCGCTGCTGCGCGGCATCCCGATGACCTCGATCATGGCCGAGATGTTCGGCAAGCAGGAGGGCTGCTCACGCGGGCGCGGCGGGTCGATGCACCTGTTCGACGCATCCAAGCGGTTCTACGGCGGTAACGCGATCGTCGCCGGCGGCCTGCCGCTCGCCGTGGGCATCGCGCTGGCCGACGCCATGCTGCAGCAGAAGCGGGTGACGGCCTGCTACTTCGGCGACGGCGCGGTCGCCGAGGGCGCGTTTCACGAGACGTTGAACATGGCCGCGCTGTGGAACCTGCCGGTGCTGTTCTGTTGCGAGAACAACCTTTACGCGATGGGCACCGCGCTGTACCGGGCGCAGTCGCAGACCGACCTCACCGTCAAGGCGGCGTCATACCGCATTCCCACGATGGCCGTCGACGGGATGAATGTCGAGGCGTGCCACGTCGCCGCGCAGCAGGGTGTCGATCACGTCCGCGACACCGGCGGGCCCTTTTTCATCGAGTTTCGCACCTACCGGTTCCGGGCGCATTCGATGTTCGACCCGGAGCTGTACCGGGACAAGGCCGAGGTCGAAAAGTGGCGCGAACGCGACCCGATCCGGTCGTTCACCGACCGGTGCCTGGCCGACGGCGCGCTGTCGGAGGACGACCTGCGGGATATCGAGGATGCCGCCGCCGCCGAGATCGAGGCCGCGGTGGCGTTCGCCGAGGCCGGAACGTGGGAGGACGTAGCGGATCTCGAGCGGGACGTCCTCACCCCGGCGCCTGAGGCGGGGCGATGAAGACGATGAAGACCAGCTACCGTAGCGCCGTTCACGATGCGATGCGCGACGCGTTGCGCGACGACGCGCGTGTCGTGCTGATGGGAGAGGACGTCGGTCGGTACGGCGGAACGTACGCGGCGTCCAAGGGCCTGCTGGAGGAATTCGGCCCCGAGCGGGTGCGTGACACGCCGCTGTCGGAGCTGGGTTTCGTCGGGATCGGAATCGGGGCCGCTCTGGGCGGGCTGCGCCCGATCGTCGAAGTCATGACGGTGAACTTCAGCCTGCTGGCGCTCGACCAGATCGTCAACACCGCTGCGGCCCTTCGGCATATGTCGGGTGGGCAGTTCTCGGTCCCGCTCGTCGTCCGGATGGCCACGGGCGCGGGACGCCAGCTCGCCGCCCAGCATTCGCACAGCCTGGAGCCCTGGTACGCCCACATCCCCGGGATCAAGGTGGTCGCCCCGGCCACGGTCGAGGATGCCTACGGCATGCTGGGCCCCGCGCTGGCCGACCCCGACCCCGTGGTGATCTTCGAGCACGTCCAGCTCTACAACACGTCGTCCGACGTCGAGGCCCTCGGCCCCACCGACATCCGCAGGGCGGCCGTCCGGCGCAGCGGCACCGATGCCACCGTGGTCGCATACGGCGGCTCGCTGTGGAAGGCGCTGGACGCCGCCAACGAGTTGTCGCTGGCCGGAATCGACTGCGAGGTCATCGATCTGCGGATCCTGCGGCCCATAGACGACGACACCATCCTCGAATCCGTGCGCAAGACGCATCGCCTCGTCGTGGTCGACGAGGCCTGGCGCAGTGGCAGTCTGGCCGCCGAGATCGCCACACGCGTGGTGGAGGGAGCGTTCTACGACCTCGATGCCCCCATCGCCCGGGTATGCAGCGCTGAGGTCCCGATGCCGTACGCGAAGCACCTGGAACAGGCGGCCCTGCCCCAAACCGCCCAGATCGTCGCCGCCGTCCAGAACCTCTTCGGTGAACGGCAATGATCGAGTTCACGATGCCGGCGCTGGGCGCCGACATGGACGAGGGCACCCTCAACGAGTGGCTGATCAAGCCCGGCGACAAGGTGACACGCGGCCAGATCGTGGCGGTCGTCGAAACCACCAAGGCCGCGGTGGAGGTCGAATGCTGGCAGGAGGGCACGGTCAACGAGCTGCTCGTCGGGGTCGGTGAAACCGTCCAGGTGGGAACGCCTTTGGCGACGCTGTTGGCCGAGGGCGAGAAGGCGGAGAAGCGGGCGGGCAAGCCCCGGCCCTCGGTGAGCGAGGTCACCAAGCCGTCGGCGGCGCCGGCGAAGGCGGCCGTGGCCGTCACCGTTCCCGGCGCCCCGCAACATCGTCGCTGGGTCTCGCCCGCCGCGCGCCGCCTGGCGCAATCGCTGCACGTCGACCTCGACGCCGTGAGCGGCACCGGCCCGCAGGGCGCCGTCACCATCAGCGACGTCGAGCACGCCGCCGCCAGTCTCGAGCACGCCGCCGCCACCGCCGCGAAACCGGCGACCGAGGCCGCCCCGGCCAAGACCAAGCCGGCCGACCGTGCCGCTCTGATGCGAAAGTCGATCGCGGCGGCGATGAGCCGCTCCAAGCGGGAGATCCCGCACTATTACCTCGCCGACGAAATCGTGCTGGAGAACGCGCTGACTTGGCTGACCACCCGGAACGCGCAGCGCTCCATCGACGAACGAGTGCTTCCGGCCGTCCTGCTGTTGAAGGCCGTCGGCGTCGCCGCGCAGCGATTCGGCGAGTTCAACGGGTTCTGGCGGGACGACGGCTTCCAGCCCGCGACCGGGGTTCATGTCGGCGTCGGGATCTCGCTGCGCGGCGGCGGCCTCGTCGCGCCGGCCATCCACGACGTTCCGGAGAAGAAGCTCGACGAATTGATGGACGATCTCACCGATCTCGTGGCGCGGGCGCGCTCCTTCTCGCTGCGGAGCTCCGAAATGTCGGATCCGACAATCACCGTCACCAACCTCGGCGACAAGGGCGTCGACGCGGTGTTCGGAGTCATCTACCCGCCGCAGGTGGCGCTGGTGGGTTTCGGTCAGCCGGCCCAGCGCGTCTGCGTCATCGACCGCGGGATCCGGGTTGTCACCGCGGTCCAAGCCACGCTCGCCGCCGACCATCGGGCGAGCGACGGCCACCGCGGCGCGTTGTTCCTGAAAGCCATCAACGAGCTGCTCCAGCAGCCCGACCTTCTAGAGAAGTGAGCCAAGTGAGCAAAGTGAGGGCGCAATGACGACGAACGAGGACACCCGCGCGGTGGTGCTGTCCGTGCTGACAACCATCGCCCCCGAAGTCGAGCCGGACGACATCCGCGACGACGTCCTGCTCCGCGACCAGGTCGACCTCGATTCGATGGACTGGCTGAGCTTTCTGCGCGGCATCCACCGGCGGCTGCACGTCGACATCCCCGAATCGGACTACGCATCGCTGCGGACATTGGCCGACGTCGTCGGCTACGTCGAAAAGAACGCCTCGACACCCAGTGCATAGCCCCCGGCGGGGCGTCCGAAAGGCCTCCCTGACCGGGACAAACGACCCTGGCACCCCACTCGGGCGTCACCTAACGTCGATGGCATGAACGCGACGCCGGACACCCAGACTCTCAAACATGCGGTGCAGCTCGCGTGCCGCGCTCCGTCGGTGCACAACAGCCAGCCGTGGCGGTGGGTGGCCGAAGACGGGGTGCTGCGCCTGTTCGTCGACCGTGACCGAACGGTACCGGGCACGGACCGTTCCGGCCGGGAAGCGATCCTCAGCTGCGGCGCGGCGCTCGATCACCTCCGGGTCGCCATGCTGGCCGCGGGTTGGGGCACGGAGATCGAACGGTTTCCCGACCCCGACGAGCCCGACCATTTGGCGACGATGCGATTCGGCCCCGTCGGGCACGTCACCCGCGCGCAGCGCGACCGGGCCAACGCGATCCTGCATCGCAGAACCGACCGGCTCCCGATGGGCGAGCCCTCGTACTGGAGCCTGTTCGAGCCGGTCCTGCGCAGCACGTTCGACGACAGCGTGGTGCGGCTCGACGTGCTCACCGACGACGACCGACCCAGCCTGGTCCAGGCCTCGCAGCTCACCGAGGCGCTGCGCCGCGACGACGAGTCGTATCACGCCGAACTCGAGTGGTGGACTTCGCGGTTCGCGTCGAACGAGGGCGTGCCGCCGGGCTCGCTGCCGTCCGTGCGGGAAAGCTACCGGGTGGACGTGGCGCGGGAATTTCCGGCCCGGGGCCATCAGGATCGGCGCCCCGAAGTGGCGGTGGACTGGTCGAAGATCCTGGTGCTGTCCACCCCGGACGACACCAGGACGGACGTCCTGCGTTGCGGCGAAGTTCTGTCGACCGTGCTGCTGGAGTGCACGATGGCCTTCCTGGCGACCTGTACGCTGACCCACCTGATCGAGCTGGACGAAAGCCGCGAAATCGTGCGCGGCCTGCTCCTCAAGGGCGGCCAGCCGCAGGTTCTCGTCCGCGCCGGAATAGCGCCGCCGTTGGAGGCCGTTCCGCCGCCCACCCCGCGGCGCCCGCCGGGTGATGTCCTGGAGATCCGCTAGCACCGCTGCGCTGCAATAGCCTTGTCTCATCAAGACCCATTAAAAGAAGACCCATTAGAAGACCCATTAAAAGAAGGGTGGCCGATGTCCGGGACCGACGATGGGGTGACCATCCTGCCGGTGCACGAATGCTGGGACCTGATGGCCGGTGTCACGCTGGGACGATTGGTCACCAGCGTGGACGGTCAGCCCGAGATCTTCCCCGTCAACTATGTCGTCCAAAAGCACACCGTGCTGTTTCGCACCGCGGAGGGCACCAAGCTGGTCAGCACCGCAATCAACAACCGCGTGCTGTTCGAGGTCGACGACCACAACGTCGCGGAGGGCTGGAGCGTGATCATCAAGGGCAGGGCGCGCTCGCTGCGCTCCAACGAGCAGATCGAGGAAGCCGAACGCGCCCAGCTGCTGCCGTGGACGTCGTCGGAGAAGACGCACTACGTGCGCGTGATGCCCGAGGTGGTCACGGGCCGCCGGTTCCGGTTCGGGCCGCCGGTGCTGGGGAGCCGCGATCGCACCTGAGTCATCTCACCAGCCGTTGGCGGCGTGGCCGCGGCATGAACTCCAGCGACAACAAGACAAGCAGCGCGGCCGGGATGTGGTGAGCGCACAGCACCACGTAGCGCCGCTCGGCCAGCGCGTGGAACTTGCGAAGGTAGCGGTACAGGGACTCGAGGCGGATCAGCGGGTCCAGCAGGTGGATCAACCGATACGCGACCCGCTGCAGCGGGGTCGGGTGTTCCGCATCGAAGATCTCCGGAAACGCGGCGAAAGCCAGCGAAAGGCGCAGTGCCCCTTTGCTTTTCGAATCGGTGATCATGTCAACGCTGAGCCGCTCGTCGACGCCGTTCGGGGCGTCCGGCCGGCGGAACGGCGCGTCGAGGCTGACTTCCAACCCGGCGTCGGCGGTCGCGTACCGGTGAAAGGCCACCACCCGCCCGCGCCGATCGCGGGCGATGGCCAGCTTGACCCCCGGATAGCGTCCCCGCAGGGCCCCGTCGAGGTTCATGCAGAACCCGCGCTCGGTGCGCGCCGCGCGGTGCGCCGCATACAGCACCTGCGTCAGCTCGGCGGTGAGAGCCGGATCGAGTCCTTGCTCGTCGACGATCTGCGTGGTGACCCCGCAGTTGTGGGTGCGCTGCACCGCCTGGCGCAGGTTGCGAAAGCGTCGGCCCCGCAAGGTGAAGTGGCGAACGTCGACGACGACGTCGCGGCCGATCGGCACCGTGAGCATCTTCTGCCCGACCACGTCGTCGCGCCACAGGCCGACGTGCCGCTGCCCGCCGGCCAACACGATGATCTGCCACCCCCGGCCGCGGCACATGCGCACGAAATCGGCTACCAGCGACTCGAATCGGGTGGCGTCGCCGATCGGGTCGCCGCTGACGACGGCGAACCCGAGGCGGGTGCGGAAGGCGATCGCCGCGGACCCGTCGGTGCTGAAGTGGTAGCTCTTGCCCGAGTGCATCGCAAAGGGCGCCAACGGGTCCTCGTGGGTGGCGTCGACGAGCGGCCATACCCGATCCAGCAGCTCCGGTTGCGGTTTCGCCGTCGTCGGCGACATCAGCGCGAGCCCACTGCCCGCGATGAGGAAGTTCCCGAGCCCGCCGAACGAGAGGAAGTGCGCGAACACTCCCGCGCCCACCGCCGCGGCGGCGATCGCCGCGTGTCCGGCGGTGACCGGCCGGCCCAGAAAGATTCCCCGCGCAATCAGAGCCGCCGCGGCGAGCAGCGCCACCGACCACCCGAACCTGCCGGGGGCGGCCCGATAAAAGCCGAGGTGTTCGCGCGCCTCCAGAACCGCCAACCAGGCCAGGGCACAGAGCAGGATTGCGATGCTGCCGAAGCGGGCCGCCGGGACATCGGCCCTGACCAGGACCCGTTCGCGACGGCGCGCCGTGACGTCGCCACCGCGTCCCTGGTTAGTTCTCATGACGCTCCGGCTTCCCGAGTGCGTCGTTCATGAATTCGCCCGGGCCCAGACGATCACGGGACACACCGGCAGCAGGGGTAGGTCAGGGCGGGCTGGTCGGACATAAATCAACCTTTCCCGAAAAGGCTTCGGGGCGGCCGTCAACGATGCTCTCGAGGTTAATCAGCGGGGCCGCCACCGGCGAGAGCCGTTTGTCCCCGGGTTGTTGCCATTGGTCCCGAGCGATCAGGCGACCA
>NZ_DATJPU010000136.1:0-19300 GCF_035506235.1 Mycobacterium sp. | reverse complement strand
GCTGGGGGGATCGTGGACAGGTAGAGCTGTTCGGTTTTTTCCTTGGCCAGCGTGAGGAGTCGGTTCTGCAGGTCGGCGATCTGGCGGCCGATCTTGGCGGGGTTGAGACCGTCGCGGTAGGCGATCAGATCGGCCTGCTGGGCCGGTGAGAGCACCCCAGCGGCCAGCAGCCGCTCCAGCGGAGTCTGTGGGGCGTCGTAGAGGCGCCGGCGCCGGCCGTCAGCGTTGCTGGCATACCCGATCGGTTTGATGGTCGGGGTGAGGTAGTTGAGCCGGTCGTTGACCAGCCTCCATAACCGATTGAGCACGGCACGTTCCTCGGGAGTGTCGTAGCGGTAGTAGAACGCGTATTTGCGCACCAGATGGTTGTTCTTGGTCTCGATGGTGGCCTGGTCGTTCTTTGTGTACGGCCGCGACCGGGTGAAGTAGATACCGGCGTCGCCGGCCCAGCCGATGACGGTCTTGTTGAGGAATTCGGTACCGTTATCAAAGTCCAAACCGGTTATCGCATATGGGATTTCAGCGAGAGCAGTCTTGAGTGCGTCCCGTATGTTGGTGCTGGCGTTGTTACGGACCGTACGGGTGAACACCCATCCGGTGTGCACGTCGGTCAGATTCACGGTGCGGGCGAACTCCCCTTTGAGAGTGGGGCCGCAGTGCGCGACGGTATCACCCTCGAAGAACCCTGGCTCCGCGGCGACCTCGTCGCCGGCTTTGCGGACCTTGATCGAATTGCGCAGCAGTGGTGAGGGTTTGGTCGTCGACACACCCGATATCTGGTCCTTGGCCTTCGCGGTCTTCAGATAACGATCGATACTGGCCGCACTCATCGACAGCAGTTCGGCACGCACCTGGGGGCTGTAGCGGTCACGCCCGAACTCCAACTCGCCGTGACGCTCCAACCCGTCGAGCTGCAGCGCCATCGAGGCGCCAAGATACTTCCCGCATTGCCCACCCGAGGCGGCCCACACTCTCTGCAGCACCTTCAAAGCGTCATAGGAGTACTTCGGCGCCCGCGGCTTACGGGGCCGCGCAGCGACACCGCGGCCCGTCCCCGGCGGCCGTTTCGCCGCCTCTGCAAGCCGGCGCCGAGCGTTATCTCGCGACCAGCCCGTCACCGACACCACCTGATCCAAAATCAGGCCCTTGCCCTTCTTCGACGCCTTCACATACGCCTTGGCGTACTTCGTGGTGATCTCGGCCCGAGACGCCATCGACAGCCCACTTCCCATGCCTGACGACGGTCACCATTTCGCGGGCATTCTTATCTGAGGCACCGAGGGTGTTTCGCGGGCAGTTTTCGTGAGTCAAGTCGTATCTTTGACAATTTTTGCCATACCTGGCTAGCCTTGCTTCATGGGCACCATGAATATCTCACTGCCCGACTCGCTCAAGGCGTTCGTGGAACAGCAGGTTGCCCAGGGTGGGTATGGCACCAGTAGCGAGTATGTCCGCGAGTTGATCCGCAAGGACCAGGACCGCGCGGCCCTGCGACGGCTGGTCCTCGAAGGTGCCGCCTCGTCACCGGCCGGGCCCGCCGACGATGCCTACTTTGAGGGCCTGCGTGCGCGCATCCGGCAACGTCGCATTGGATGACGATCAAGCCGGTCATCCCGCGCGATCAGGCTATCGAAGATGTCGAGCACGCGCTCGGCTACTACCTCGATGAGGGAGCGGCGCAAGCCGCGTCGGATCTGATCGACGCGCTGCAGGTCGCCTACCGACTGATCGGACGGCACCCTGGGATCGGTTCGCCACGTTACGGCTACGAGCTCGGTGTTCCCGGGCTGCGCGGACGAGCCCTGCAGCACTTCCCGTATACGGTGCTGTACGTGGAGCGCACCGGCCACGTCGATGTTTTGCGTGTCCTGCATCAACGCCGCGACATCCCGGAACTGCTGCGCGATCTCGATCAGGAGTAGCCGCCAATATCCGTCAGTAGTGCAGCTGTGACCCAAAAAATTCTGGTGCGGCAGCACTTTACAAATCAACGCCGCAACCCACTTCCTCGGCGGCCGTCAGCCGTCGCTGGCGCACCTGGGTGACGCGCAGCGGCCAGCCCATCGGCGCATCGAGGGCCTGATCGATCTGTTCCGACGATCAGCCGTCGACGGGCGGCCCGATCGCGCTCACGACGATCGTCAAAGAACATACGAAGATATCAGAGCTAGAAAAACTAGCACTGCTATTGACGCGAGCCCGGTTGGGGGTTAGCGTTGCTAACACCTACGAGTGAGGGGAGTTACGACATGGCTTGGGACGACATCAGCCGTGCCGCCGCGCTGATCGCGGTGCTGGGTACCGCGGTGGTCTACGGCACCGACGTGTTCTGCGCGATCGCGCTGCGACCGGCCTTGGCGTCGGTCGACAACGATGCCCTGGTCGCGGTCATGGGGCGCGTGCACGGATACGCAGACCGGCGCATGCCGGTGCCCGGGGTGCTCGGGGTCGTGGCGACCGCGGTGAGCGCGGCGCTGGCCGCGGTCACCGCGCACTGGGCGCAGGCGATCGCGGCGGGCGCCGCGCTGGTCCCGCTGGTGATCTGGCTCGCGCTCTACACCCAGGTGAGCGTACCCATCAACCGGCAAATGACAGCGGCCGCCGACGCGGGCCGGGCGCTCCCGAACGGGCTTGCGCTGCAGGCCAAGTGGGACTCGATCATCAGCGCTCGCGCGATGCTGCAAGGCCTGGCCGTGGCCGCCCTCTGCGCGCTGCTGATGATCTGACACGCCGCCACCCACCGATCCACCAAGCCGAATTCACCTGAAGGAGAACGACTCTGATGTTTCAGCTCAGGACCTACACTCTGCGATCGCCGGAAGCTCTGCAGCAGTACGCGACGGTTCACTGGGCCCGCCACCTGGAAACCTTCCCGACGTTCGGGGTCACCACCCACGGGGTCTGGACCGAGCAAAGCAAAAGCGCGGATCGCCTCGTCGCGCTGATCGGCTATCCACCGGGCGCCGATCCCGAACGGCTCACGCGGCACATCATGGCCAGCCCGCAATTCGCCGCCGACATGGCCGGCTTCGACGTCGATGACATCGTCGACGTTCAGACCACACTGCTTGACCCCACACCCTTTTCACCGATTCGCTGACGACCCCCGGGAGCGTTCGACATGACCATCACCACCACCATCGGCTACGTCCTCGCCGGACTCCTCGTCGCGGCCATCATCTTCATCGGCGCGCGCTTCCTCGTCGCGCCGCGCGTCGCCGCCGCCGGCTACGGCGTGCTACCGGATCTGGACCAACCGAGTGCGGGCGCCTACCTGAGCGTCAAGGGCGTGCGCGACATCGCCACGGGGCTGTTCGTTATCATCCTGATGGTCGCGGGCGCGACCCACCTGGTCGGCTGGGTCGTGTTGGCCGCCACCATCATTCCGCTTGTCGACGCGGCCATCGTGCTGCGCAACGGCGGCTCCAAGTCGATCGCCTGGGGAGTCCACGGCGGAACCGCGGTCGTCATGCTCGTCACGACCGCGCTCCTGCTCGTCTCCTAGTAACCCACCACATCGACATAGGACGCGATGACTGAGATGAGAGCGGATCTGTTCTCCCGCGCCGCGCCGAGGAGGTCGCCCACGCCGTACAGTGGGTCAGACTCGATCGGCGCGCCCGCGCCGTGCCCGTTAGCCTGTACTGCGACCGCCAGGTTGCGCTGGGCGGCGGCGGAGTCGGGTTTTTGACCCGCCCGCACGGGATGGCCAGTTCGGCGCTGCTGGCCGTCGACTACATCGATGGCAACGGGCAGCTACGACGGGCGGCGGAGGACGCCGCCGACGCCGTCGACCGCGAGGCGCTGTGGGCGTTCCGGGGTGGCGGCGGGGTCGGCGTGGCCACCACGTTGACCGTCGAACTGGTTGCGCCGCAGGAACTCTGGGCCGGCTACCGATTGTGGAGCATCGATGCGCTCGGACCGGCCGTCGACGCGTGGGCCAGCGCCATGGGGCAGATCGGTGAAGCGCTCTCGACAAGCCTCAGCGTGCTGCACCCGCCGCCGGGCGCCCCGGCGTTTCCCCGTGCGCTGCACGGTGTCCCGGTCGTGCACCTGGCGTTCGCCTCGCCGCGGGGCCCCGACGCGGGCGGCCCGCTGCTGCGCGCCCCAGAAGCGGCGCCGGCGCCCGTGGTGGACAGCCGCTGGGCGCCCGCCGACGCGGCCCGGCTTGCCCAGATTCACCTCGACCCGCCCAATCCCGTTCCCGCGCTGGGCATCGGCCGATGGCTGGGGCCCGGCGCGCCCGCCGTGGCGGCCGAGGCGTTGAACACCGCTGCCGCGGTCGACTCGCCGGTGGCGGTGGTCGAGTTGCGCAACCTGGGCAATGACGCACCCGCCCGCGACGGCGCGACCACCGCGGTATCCGGACCCTTCCTGCTGCACGCGGTGGGTCTGGCCACCGACGTCGCGTCACGCTCGCGCACCGAGGACGGGTTGGCGCAAGTGCGCGCCGCCGCGGCGCCGGCCGACCTCGGACGCTCCGCCGCGTCATTCGCCGACGGCCGTGCCACGGTCGCCGACGGGCTGGACCGATCAGGACTGCAGCGTCTGGCCCGCATCAGCACTGCCGTCGACCCAGACCGGCGCCTCGCTCCGTCGCGACTGCTGTCCGCGCCGAACCACGTGTGACCAGGGCAGAGCCTTCAATTCAACCGCTATGACGACGCTCACTTGGCGCCCGGGGAATTGCTTCAACGTCGAAGCAAGTTGTAGCCCGCGTAGCTGCTTCGAATTCGAAGCAAACGACTGAGGGAGGAACACCATGAAGGCTGTGCGGTACCACGAATACGGCGGTAGCGACGTTCTGCGATACGAGGAGGCGCCGCGCCCGGTGCCCGGTCCGGGTCAGGTGTTGGTGAAGGTCGCCGCCACCTCCTTCAACCCGGTGGACGCCGGCATCCGCGGCGGCTACCTGGCCGAGGTGTACCAGGTCAGCTTCCCGCATGTGCCCGGCGTCGACGTCGCGGGCACGATCGCCGAACTCGGTGAGCAGGTGCGGGGCTGGAGCGTCGGCGACGCCGTGGTCGCGTTCTTGCCGCTGGACGCCGACGGCGCGGCCGCCGAATACGCCCTCGTGCCGGCCCAGTCGCTGGCCGCGGCGCCGACCTCGGTGCCCCTGGCCGATGCGGCAGCACTGCCGGAACCCGCGTTGACCGCCTGGCAGGCTCTGTTCGAGACGCCGGGCTGGCCGCTGGGCAGTCGGTGCTGATCAACGGCGCCTCCGGGGCGGTGGGCGGCTACGCCATTCAGTTGGCCAAGCTGGCCGGAGCGGCCGTCACCGCGACGGCCAAGGAGCGTGACGCCGAGCGGCTGCGCGCCCTGGGCGCTGACCGCATCGTCGACTACATCGACTACACCCACTCGCCGATTGATGTCGAGGGTGCGCTGTTCGATGTGGCGCTCAACCTAGTCTCCACCACCGACGAGCAGACCGACGCCCTCGTCGGCGTGGTCGCCGACGGCGGCTTCCACGTCGGCACCATGGTTTTCGGGCGGGAAAACCCCGAGCGGGGAGTCCGTTCGCAGCGCGTCTTCGTCCGCAGCGACGCCGCTCAGCTCGCCGGCCTGGTCAGGCGCGTTGACGACGGGCAGCTGCGCATCGAGATCGCTGATCGCCGCCGGCTCGACGAGGCCGCCGCCGTGCACGACGCCGCCGACAACGGCCGCCTGCACGGCAAGACCCTCCTCATCCCCGCTGAACCTCGCTGACCTGCGCCTATCAGACCGTGCGCACCGGAGGAGACGTGACCGGCCAGCTCATACCCGGGAGGTCGCAGGTCCGAGTCCGGTCCCCGCTACCAGGCTAAATGGCCCCCGGAGAGACTTCGGGGGCCATTTCCATGCCCCAGGGGAACACTTTTGGGAACATAGGCGCGTGACCGTGCCCCAGACCGACACCATCAGCCCCGCCACGGGGACGCAGGGTCGGCGCTCGGCGGAGCCCGGGTTTCGCAACGATATCGAGGGCTTGCGCGGTTTCACGCTGTTGGCCATTATCGGCTTTCACATTTCCATGCCCGGTGTGAGTGGTGGCTTCGTCGGCCCGGACATATTCTTCGAAATCTCGGGATTCGTCATCACCGGGCAGCTCTGGCGCCAAGTGAGTACCACCGGCACGATCGGGCTGCGCAAGTTCTACGGGGCGCGGGCCCGCCGGCTGCTGCCGGTGTCGGCCACGGTAGGCGTCGCCACCGCGATCGCCGCGGCTCTGTTGCTACCCGTGGTGCAGGCCCAAAGCGCCTTGAAGGACGCCATCGCCTGCGCGTTGTACGTTCCCAACTTCTGGTTCATCGCCCAACAGGTCGACTATTTCGCCGGCGGCGTGCCCTCGCCGTTCCAGCACTTCTGGACTTTGGGCGTGGAGGAGCAGTTCTATCTGTTGTGGCCGCCCATGATGGTCGGCACGGCGTGGCTGATCCGGCGTTTGTATCGGCGTGCCAAGACCGGTGCGCCGCCTTCAAAAAGTCCGTCGAGAAGCCCGTACCTGACGCTTGTCACGCTGGTCGCGCTCGTATCGTTCGCGCTGTCGCTGCTGATCACTTACGTGATGCCGCTCGCGGCGTACTTTTCGCTGTTCACGAGGGCGTGGCAGTTGGCTGTCGGCGCCCTGGTGGCTCTCACGGCCGAGTACTGGCGCCGGCTCCCGGCGCGAGCAGCGGTGATCACGGGATGGGCCGGGATGGCCCTGATCCTGTGGGCCTGCGTCTCCTTGACCCCGGAAATACCGTATCCGGGTACCGCCGCGCTGTTGCCCGTGCTGGGCACCGCGCTGGTGCTCGGCGCCGGCTGCTCGACACCCTCGCAGGGCTGCGGCCGCGTCCTGGCGTGGTCACCGATGCGGTCGATCGGACGGCTGTCCTACTCGTGGTATCTGTGGCACTGGCCGGTGCTCGTGTTCGCACCGATATTGGTGGGCCACCCGCTGGGGCTGGCCGGCAAGTTCGTGGCGGCGGTCGTCGTCTCCGGGGGGCTGGGGTGGCTCACCCTGCGCTTCATCGAGAACCCGTTGCGATACGCCGCTCCGCTGCGCAAGTCTCCTGTGAAAAGTCTGGCGGTGGGGGGTTTCGCCACGTCGGTGGCGGCCTGTGTGGGCGTGGCGTTGCTGATGTGGGTGTCCTCGCTGCCGATGCCCATCCCTGTTGCGCGCGGCGCGCAGGCTGTGCCGCTGACGATCACTCCCGGGCCCGTCCCGACGGGGGACAACCTTGAGGCCTATGACGCGGCGGCGCGGTACGTGTTCTCGCAGGTGCAAGCCGCGGTCGCGTCATCTGCCGATCTGAAGGCCGTACCGTCGAACCTGAACCCGCCGGTTGGCGATGCGGCAGGCGAAGTCGGGGCCATGTTGTTCAACGGCTGCCTGCGCGCGCCTTTCCAAAGCGGACAGCCCGAGTGCGCGATGGGCGACACCGCCTCCAAAACGACCGTGGCCGTGGTCGGCGACTCCCATGCCTCGATGTGGATCCCGGCGTTCCGGCAGATCGGCACGCAGTGGCCCTGGCGGCTCGAAGCCATGGCCAAGGCGGCCTGTCCAATGATGGACCTGCCCATCGCCAACCGCTTCGTCAGGCCACTGGTGGAATACATTCAACGCTGCGAGCAATGGCGTGGTCAGATCATCGCCCGGTTACGCGCCGAGCACCCGCAGCTGATCATGGTGAGCGTGTTTAGGGGCTACACGGCCACCCACAGCAACGGATTCCTGTCCGGCTTCACGTCATACGACCCGGCGTGGATCGACGGCCTGACCCGCCTGGTGCGTCAACTGCGCGACACCGGCGCCAAGGTGCTGGTGCTCGGGCCACTCCCGCGTCTGGATGCCGCGGTGCCGGGCTGCCTGTCCGAGCACCTCGACGACGCGACGGCTTGCGCGCCGCCCATGTCGACCGCGTTCAACCGGCCCGGCATCGCAGCCGAGGCCGCCGCGGTCAAGGCCGGCGGCGGACAATACGCCGACCTCACCGAACTGTTCTGCACCGCCAACCGCTGCCCGGTCATCGTCGGCAACACGCTGGTTTACGTCGACGCGGGTCACCTGACGCTCGAATACTCGCGGCTGTTGGCACCGGCAATCGCGGCGCTGGCCGACCGCGCGCTCCACAGTTGAAACTTCTGCGGCGGCAACGAGGCCGCGCCGGCGTCGCCCGTCACCCGCGGCGGCCGAAACCGCATTCAAAACCGCTGAGAGGCAACGTGATACGCTTTCGCGCCGATCTGGGTCGGGAGCTGACCGGACGTGGGCCTTACGGCCCGACGTAACGAGGTATTGCGGCCCTGGCTACCGGTGGCTGCCGCTGATTGACTGGCCATGAGTTCGCCGTGCGGCCGGGCGGTAAATTCCGGCCGAATCGGACAACCGCCGTCGCGTTCTGCAAGGGGTACCTGGAATGACGAGCACCGACATCCGCAATTCCGGACCGGCGCGCAGGCTGCTGTCTGCCGTTTCCGTGTTGGCGGTCGGGTTGCTGGGCGTGCTGGGAGCGGCCGGGACTGCTCATGCCGACGCCACCGACGACGCTTTCCTCGCGGCGCTGAAGGCCCACGGCATCGTTCACGAGTCAGACCGGGCCGCGATCGCGGCCGGCCATTTGGTTTGCCACCAACTCGATCTGGGCAAATCGCAGGAAGAGATCGCGACCGACGTGATGAACAGCAGCGACCTCGACGCCGAAGGCGCCGGATATTTCGTCGCCGTCGCCGAACGCGCGTACTGCCCACGCTATGCGGACATTCCGTCGTGACCCCATGAAGTAAGGCCCCCGCCCGGGCCGCGCGAAGTGACCGGGCGATTCGCCCGGTAGCCCAAAGCCCTTAGAGGACAAAATTTTTGGAGACGCGAACCGGTCCCGCGGCGCCATGCACACTTCACGTGGGGTGATTGCGTGTGTCCTCGCTTTAGGTGCACCCACTCACATTGATCCGCCGCCCCGCGTTGAAGCAGACGTTCACGGGCGGCGGGGGCGGAAAGTCCTGCGGCAATGGCGCATAGGCGCCAGGCGGCGGCGCATAGGTGTTGACCGTATCGGCCACATTGGTGCACCCGCTCACCGAAACCCGCCTGCCGACACTCGCGCAGACGTCGGCGTTGGCCACCCCGGAGGGCTGCACGACGGCATACGTCTCGGGAATCGCCGTGAGGGCCAACACCGCAATCCCCGCGACGGTCCAAGATCGCACCCATCGACTCATCACGGTCTCCTTTCCGTTACCTCGGGCCGATCGTTCACGGGGTCGTCCCGCTCTCCCCGAGCAGCGGAGTCCATTGGCAACGCTGCCTGATGTCGGCCAGCGGCTGGCGGATGTTCTCCAGGTCGGCTTGTTCTTGTGGGTTGGCGTTGAAGTAGTTCTGGACGTCGTCGCGGAGCTGATCTTTGGGGCGATCCTGAAGGCCGGTGTAGAACCCGTTCAGGTCCGGGTGGGTGAACAGGTAGGTCGAGAGCGACGCCGCGACGCCGGCCGCGACACCGGCCACATCGGCGGCCGTGCAGTTGGCCGGCCGAGGCGGCGGCTCGGCCGCCGCGGTCGCCGCGGTTGCACACAACAGCGCGCCGGTCACTGCTCCGGTTCCAATGGCACCGGCGATTACCCGGTGCGGCAAGGAGGTTGGGAGGAACATAACGGGACTCCTTCATTCGGTAATCAACCTGACTGCAACCGATGAGAGGTGCCGTCCAGCGCATGCTATGCAGACCATGGCCCCGTCGACAGGGCAAATGGTCCCAAAGACTCTCCGGGCCATTTTCTGCGCCTTTTGCGAACCTGCATGCAGAATGACTTCGTGCTGACCGCGCGGAAGGGCCGCTGACGTGCACGGGTTCGGCTTCCACACCCTGGCGCTGCTGGCCGCCGTGGGTTTCGCCGGACCGCTGCTGGCCTCGCTGCCCCGCCTGCGGATACCGGTCATCATCGGCGAGCTGTTCGCCGGGCTCATCGTCGGCAGGACCGGCTTCGGCATCCTCGATGACGCCAACCCGACCTTCCAGTTGTTCGCGAACATCGGCTTCGCGCTGGTGATGTTCGTGGTGGGCACCCACGTCCCGGTCCATGACCCCCGGCTGCGCTCGGCGGCGCCGCGGGCGCTGCTGCGGGGGTTGGTGGTCGGCGCCGTCGCGGCGGTCCTCGGTGCCGGGCTGGCGGCGGCGTTCGGCACCGGCCACGCCGCCCTTTACGCGGTCCTGATGGCCTCCTCGTCGGCGGCGCTGGCGTTGCCGGTGATCGATTCGCTGCGGTTGCAGGGGCCGGATGTGCTATCGGTGACCGTGCAGATCGCCATCGCCGACGCCGCGTGTATTGTGCTGCTGCCGTTGGTAATTGACTTGCCTCAGGCGCCGATCGCGGCGCTCGGTGCGCTCTCGATCGCCGGCTGCGCGGTGGTGCTCTTCCTGGTGCTGCGCGGGGCGGACAGCAAGGGCTTGCTTCGGCGCCTGCACGTCTACTCCGAGGTACACCGCTTCGCGCTGGAGTTGCGGACGAACCTGGCCGTGCTGTTCGGGCTCGCGGCGCTGGCCGCCGACACCCACGTGTCGATCATGCTGGCGGGTTTCGCGCTGGGTTTGGTGATCGCGTTGGTCGGCGAACCGCATCGGTTGGCGCGCCAGCTGTTCGGTATCACCGAGGGGTTTTTCAGCCCGCTGTTCTTCGTTTGGCTGGGCGCCTCGCTGGAGGTGCGCGAACTGGGTGCGCACCCGAAGCTGATCCTGCTGGGCATCGGGCTGGGGCTCGGCGCCGTATTGGCCCACTGCGCGGGAAGGCTCCTCGGGCAGCCGCTGACGCTTGCGGTGGTGTCGGCGGCCCAGCTCGGAGTTCCGGTGGCCGCGGCCACCATCGGCACCCAGGAACACCTTCTCGTCGCCGGTGAAGCGTCGGCGTTGATGTTCGGCGCCCTGCTGACCATCACCTGCATGTCGGCCGCGGGCGCGCTGGCGGCGCGAAGCCGGGCGGGCGGAACGGCGCAAGGGCCCGCCGCGGCCGACAAGCCCAGGTGACCGCTGCCTTGGGATTGGCCCAAAGTCCTTTTGCCTAGTGCCGTCGTGCTCTCGTTTCGCCCGGCGTGACTACGCGATGGTGGACGTCAAGGAGCTTCACCCGAAGGGAACGACAGCCATGAACGCACGCTTTCCGGACGCCGGCACCGTCCGGACCGTCCTGACACTGGCGTCTCGGGCACCCTCGGTGCATAACACGCAACCGTGGCGCTGGCGCGTCGACGCGGCGAGCGTGCATCTCTACGCCGACCCCGAACGGCAACTGCCCAACACCGACCCGGACGGCCGGGACCTGATCCTGAGCTGCGGCGCTGCGCTGCACCACTGCGTCGCGGCCTTCGCGGCCGTCGGGTGGCTGTCCAAGGTGACCCGGCTGCCGAATCCGGACTTGCCCAATCACCTTGCCTCGATCGAGTTGTCCCCGTACCCCGCCGATGCCGTCGACATCGCGCTCGCCGCGGCGATACCGCGGCGCCGGACCGATCGCCGCCATTACAGTTCGTGGCCGGTGCCGGTCGCCGACATCGCGCTGATGGCGGCGCGGGCGGCCCGCAACGGTGTGACGCTGTGCCAGGTCGAGGACCTCGACAAGCTGCACAAGATCGTCGCCGAATCGGTCGCCGAGCACCTGAACCGCGACTACGTCGCGGAGCTCACGGCGTGGAGCGGGCGCTACGCATCGGTGGCGGGGGTTCCGGCCCACAGCACGCCGGCATCCGACCCCAGGGCAAAAATACCGGGCCGGTTCTTCGCGGGTCCCACGTTGCCCATGGCACCGGACTCGTCGCCGGGTGACGACAGTGCCGTCGTGCTTGCGCTCGGGACGAGGGCCGACGACCGGCTGTCGCGGCTGCGCGCCGGCGAGGCCACCAGCGTCGTTCTGCTGACCGCGACGTCGATGGGGCTGGCCAGCTGCCCGGTAACCGAACCGCTGGAGCTTCCCGACACGCGCGAGGCGGTGCGATCCGACATCTTCGGCGGGGGCGATTACCCGCAGATGTTGCTTCGGGTGGGCTGGGCGCCGATCAACGCCGACCCCTTGCCGGCGACACCGCGACGCGACCTTCCCGACTTCGTCGAGTGGGTGACCGCGCCGTGATGCAGACGTTCACGATAGACCCGCGCCGCTGGCGCATCGGTCGAATCTTCGGCCGCAACCCGTTGCTTCGGCGCGCCGACCGCATCGAAGCGGTGGTCACGGTGATCGCGCTCCTCGCGTCGCTGATCGCGCTACCCGTCGCCTGCGTGGTGGGCGCGATGGCCTACGGCGCGCGCGCTCACTTCTATGCCCAGGAGGCACACGAGCGGCACCTCGTCACCGCCACCGTCGCCGACGCGCGCCGCGGGGACTTCGGCACCACCGTCGTGCAAGCCAGCTGGCCGCTGGCGGCCGGCAAGCGCACGGCCACACTGCAACTCAGCTCACCGGCCGAGGCGGGCGAAAGCATCGAACTGTGGGTGGACAAGGACGGCAAGGCGTCGTCCCCGCCCACCCCGACCTGGCACGCCGTGGGTGACGCGGTCGGCATCGCGGGCGCGATAGCGTTGATCGCGGCCGTCGGGATCGCCTCGCTCGTGGCCGGCGTGCGTTGGTGGCTCGATCGAGCGCGCGACGCCCAATGGGACCGTGACATCAGGTGCCTGGTGGACGGCGGGGGCCGGACCAATCGACAATGATGATGTGTCGATGAGCGCAGACGGTGAACCTCGCGAGGTCGCGCTGTTCGACGCGGCCGCGCTGCATCGCCTCGTCGAGGTGCTCATCGAGCGGGGTTACCGGGTGGTCGGCCCGACGTTGCGGGACGACGCGATCGTGCTCGCCGAACTCGAATCGGCCGACGACCTGCCGCGCGGCTGGGGCGTCGACGTCGGTCCGGGGCGGTACCGGGTACGCCGCCGCGACGACGACGCGGCGTTCGGGCACTCGGCCGGTCCGCAGTCGTGGAAACAGTTCCTCCACCCGCCGCGGCAGCGGATGTGGGCCGGCACCCGGGACGGGGCCGATCCCGAACCCGACGACCCTGAAGGGCAGGCGCCACGGTACGCGTTCCTGGGGGTCCGCGGGTGCGACCTGGCCGCGATCGCCACACTCGACGGGGTGCTGGGCCGCCCCGACTACCCGGACAGCTCCTATGCCGGCCGCCGCCGGCGGGCCTTCGTGGTCGCCGTGAACTGCACGGAACCGGGCGGGCTGTGCTTCTGCGCGTCGATGGGCACCGGCCCCGCGGCCGGGCCGGGATACGACCTGGCCCTCACGGAGCGCCTCGCGGGTGACACGCCGTCGTACCTTGTCGACGTCGGCAGCCCCGAGGGCGCCGACGTGCTCGCGGCGGTGCCACACCGGGCCGCCGATGGCGCCGAAATCGTCTCTGCGCGTGACGATGTCGCGGCCGCGGCCGATAAGATGGGCCGCCACATGCCGGAAACCGATCTGCGGGAGCTGTTGATCCGGTCGCGCGAGTCGCCGCAGTGGGACGAGGTCGCCAGCCGCTGCCTGACCTGTGGCAACTGCACGATGGTCTGCCCGACCTGCTTTTGCACCAGCACCGAGGACGTCAGCGACCTCACCGGCGAGCACGCCGAGCGCTGGCGCCACTGGGCGTCGTGCTTCGAATTCGACTTCACCTACCTGCACGGCGGCGGCAGCGTGCGCCAGTCCGGCGCCTCGCGCTACCGGCATTGGCTGACCCACAAGCTGGGCACCTGGCATGACCAGTTCGGCATGTCGGGCTGCGTGGGCTGCGGCCGTTGCATCGCGTGGTGCCCCACCGGCATCGACATCACCGCGGAGATGAACAAGATGGCCGGCGATGAGTGAGCGCGTGTCGGCCATGGCGCCCGTGCCGTACCGGGTGCGCAGTCGCGTTGTGGAGACCCCCGATTCGGCGACGCTGTGCCTGGAGCCAGTCGGGGTGGCACTGCGAACCCCGCAGCCCGGGGAGTTCATGATGCTCTACGCGTTCGGGGTGGGCGAGGCCGCGATTTCGATCAGCGGCGACCCCTCCGTGACCGACGGTTCGATCACGCACACCATCCGCGCGGTCGGTGCGGTGAGCCGCGCCCTGCACAACGCGGAGCCGGGCGGCGTCGTCGGGGTCCGCGGCCCGTTCGGCACCGCCTGGGGGCTGGAAGAAGCCGCCGGCCGGGACCTGGTCATGGTCGCCGGCGGGGTGGGTCTGTGCCCGTTGCGCCCGGCGGTGCTGGGCGCACTGGCCGGACGGGCCCGCTTCGGCAGGCTGACGCTCATCGTGGGTGCCCGCTCCCGGGCCGATTTCGTGTTCGTCGACCAGCTTGAAAAGTGGGCCCAGGAACCGCAAATCGAGCTGCACGTCACCGTCGACGTCCCGGTCCGGGGCTGGAGCGGGGAGGTCGGCCTGGTCACCGAGCCGCTGCGCCGGCTCACGCTTGACCCCGACCGCACCACCGCGTTCTTGTGCGGGCCTGAGCCGATGATGCGATTCGGCGCCGAGGCGCTGCTGGCGAAAGGCCTTGCCGCGCGAGATATCCGGGTATCGCTGGAACGCAACATGCAGTGCGGGGTCGGCTGGTGCGGTCACTGCCAGCTGGGCCCGCTGCTGCTGTGCCGCGACGGGCCCGTCGTCGGCTACGACGTCGCCGGCCCGCTGCTGAAAGTGAAGGAGCTTTAGATGGGCCCCCCCACGTTGGCCGTGTGGAAATTCGCCTCCTGCGACGGATGCCAGCTGACCCTGCTGGACTGCGAGGACGAGCTGCTCACCCTCGCCGGCCAGGTGCAGATCGCCACGTTCGCCGAGGCCTCCAGCGCGATGGTCGGCGGGCCCTACGACGTGTCGCTGGTCGAGGGCTCGATCACCACCGGTCATGACGAGCAACGCATCCGCGAAATCCGCGAGCAGTCAAAGGTTCTGGTCACCATCGGCGCGTGCGCCACGGCCGGGGGGGTGCAGGCGCTGCGCAACTTCGCAGACATCGCCGAGTTCGCGTCCGTCGTCTACGCCAAACCGGAGTACATCGACACGCTGGCCACCTCCACACCGGCGTCGGCCCACGTCAAGGTCGACTACCAGCTGCCGGGCTGCCCGATCGACCGCGGGCAGCTGCTCGACACCCTCGCGGCGCTGCTGATCGGCCGCAAGCCCCGGCTTCCGGCCAAGACGGTGTGCACCGAGTGCAAGATCCGCGGGGTCACGTGTGTCGTTGTCTCCGAAGGCATCCCGTGCCTCGGCCCGGTGACGCACGCCGGGTGCGGGGCGCTGTGTCCCCGGCACCATCGAGGCTGCTTCGGCTGTTTCGGCCCGTCCGCGGCGCCCCGAACCGCGACGCTGATCCCGCTGCTGCGCCGCGACGGGATGTCCGACGGCGACGTCGACCGCGTGTTCTCGACGTTCAACGTCGCGACCTTCCAAGCCGAGCGGAGCCACCCGTGACCGAGTCCACCCGCACGCTGAGCGTCGGCACGCTGACGCGCGTCGAAGGCGAGGGCGCACTGCACGTCACGCTGAGGGACGGTGCCCTTCAGAGCGTGCAGCTCAATATCTATGAGCCACCGCGGTTTTTCGAGGCATTCCTGCGCGGGCGGGCCCACACCGAGCCGCCCGACCTTACGGCCCGGGTCTGTGGCATCTGCCCGGTCGCCTATCAAATCAGCGCCTGCAACGCGATCGAAGACGCCTGTGGCGTCCGAGTGGGCGACGAGCTCATCGCGTTGCGGCGCCTGCTCTACTGCGGCGAATGGGTGCACAGTCACGTCCTGCACATCTACCTGCTGCACGCACCGGACTTCCTCGGCTACCCCGACATCATCGGCATGGCCCGCGACCACGCGCAGGCCGTGGAGCGCGGGCTGGCACTGAAAAAGGCGGGCAACCAGCTGATGGAGTTCGTCGGCGGGCGCGCTATACACCCGGTCAACGTGCGGCTGGGCGGATTCTATTCGGTACCAACGCGATCCGACTTCAAGCCGATCGCCGAGCAGCTGCGTCGCGCGCTGGACAACGCGCTCGCGACCGTCGAGTGGGTGTCCGGCTTCGAGTTCCCCGACCTCGAATTCGACCACGAGCTCCTGGCGCTCGCGGCGCCCGGCCGGTACCCGATCGAGAACGGCACGATCGCGCGCAGCGCCGGCCCATCCTTTCCGGTGGCCGACTTCACCGCGCACGTCGCCGAGTCGCAGGTGCCTTACTCCACCGCTCTGCACGCGACCCTCGACGGCGGGCGCTACCTGACCGGACCCCTGGCGCGGTTCTCGCTGAACTCGTCGACGCTGTCGCCGGTCGCGGCGCAGGCCGCCGCCGGGGCGGGCCTGTCGGCCGTATGCCGAAACCCGTTCCGCAGCATCATCGTCCGGGCCGTCGAGGTGGTCTATGCGATCGAAGAGGCGTTGCGGATCATCGACGAATACCAGCGCCCCTCGCGCCCGTTCGTCGACGTCCCGGCGCGGGCCGGCGTCGGCCACGGCGTCAGCGAGGCGCCCCGCGGCCTGCTGTATCACCGTTACCGGATCGGCGAGGACGGGCTGGTCTCCGCGGCGACGATCATCCCGCCAACCTCGCAGAACCAGGCGGCGATCGAAGCCGACCTCGCCCGCCTGGTTTCCGGCAACCTCACCTGCGACGACACCGCGCTGACCGCGTTGTGCGAACAACTGATTCGCAGCTACGACCCGTGCATCTCGTGTTCCGCGCACTTCCTGAAGATGACGGTCCACCGCGAATGACCGGCCAGATCGTCGTAGTCGGCCTCGGCAATCGCTGCCGCCGTGACGACGGCGTCGGCGCCGTCGCGGCCGACGAGCTGAACCGGCTGGCGTTGCCAGGTGTTCGGGTGGTGACCGACGTCGTGGACCCGATGAGTCTGCTGGAGGCGTGGTCGGGCGCCCGGCTCGCCGTGGTGATCGACGGCGCGGTCGGGACGCCGCCGACCCCGGGCCGGGTGCGGCGCTGCGCCCTGGGCGACGTGGCGACGTGTGACGGCTTGAGTTCGCACGGCTTTGATCTCGTGCGCACCCACGCGTTGGGCGAGGCGCTGGGGCGAGTGCCCGGTGAGCTGGTGCTGCTCACCGTCGAAGTTGCCGACACCGGTCATGGCGCCGGTTTGACCCCCCGGGTCGGGCGCGCCGTCCCGCAGGTCGTCGGCATGGCGGTGACCGAGATCAACCGGCGACGGGGAAAGGTCCTTCGGTCAGCTGACCGGGGACTTTTGGCCGCTGACTGACGGTTGCGGCGTCCCTAGCGTTGGGGCATGAGCCAAAGTGCCGCAGTGTGGCTGGTTTCCGGGTTGGTCGTCGTGGCGCTGCTGGCGATCGCCTCGATCAGGGTGGTGCAGCAGTATCAGCGCGGCGTGCACTTCCGGCTCGGCCGGGTGATCGCGGTTCGCGAACCCGGGCTGCGATTCATCATTCCGATCATCGACCGCCTATTGCGGATTTCGATGCGCATCGTGACCATGCCGATCCAGTCGCAGGGCATCATCACCCGCGACAACGTGAGCGTCGACATCGCCGCGGTTGCCTACTTCCGTGTCATCGACGCCCGCAAGGCCGTCGTCGTGATCGAAAACGTCAACGCCGCCATCGACCAAATCGCGCAAACCACGCTGCGCAACGTCGTCGGACAACATTCCCTCGATGAGGTGCTGGCCCAGACGGAGAAGATCAACGGCAGCATTCGCCAGATCCTCGACACCACCACCGTGGAATGGGGTGTCGAGGTTACCCTGGTCGAGCTCAAGGACATCCAGCTTCCGGACAGCATGAAGCGCGCGATGGCCCGCGAGGCCGAGGCGGAGCGGGAGAAGCGGGCCAAAATCATTGCCGCGGAGGGGGAGGCCCGTGCCGCCGCAGCCCTCGGCGACGCGTCCGACACCATGATGAGGCACCCGCTGGCCTTACAACTGCGGAATCTGCAGACCCTGCTCGAACTCGGGGTGGAGAAGAACACCACCATCGTCTTCCCCGCCCCGCTGATGACCGCGATCGGTGAGCTCACCGCCTTCTTGGCCCGCGAGTCGACCGCCTCGAGGCCCACCGGGGTCGGGCCGGCCGACGACACGCTCGTTCACACCGCGACACTGCACTGAAACCCGCCCGGGCATCCTGCCCGTCGGACGTGGTTCTTGCCGGATCGTTACGGATATGTGTAACGTTTGGTCCATGCCAGCCTCGCGGTTGCGGTGTCGCGTCTGCCAGACGTGGTTCTACGGCCGTTCGGATGCGCTTTACTGCTGTAGGGCGTGCCGGCAGAAGGCCTACCGCACGCGGAGCGGGTGCCGGAACGCTGCGGATCTCGGCCAAGACCGCCCCGAGGACGCCGTGGCGTGCGCCAGGCGGCTCCGGAGGCGGGCGCGATCGGTTCGTGCGGAGGCGCGATCGGCTCGTGCGGAGGCAGACGCGATCGTGCGCAGGCTGACCGCCTTGCAAGAGGCCCAGCTCAGATGACCGGTCAGCGTCTGCGGGGTCTCGCTGTGCGCCGCATCTGCACGGCGAGGTGACGGGGGGCTCGTCTCGTGCATCGCGTATTCCGTGTATTCCTCGTCGACGATGACGCCGTCGTCCGTCACGCGCTGGGTGAGTTAATCCAATGCGATGCCGACATGGAGGTTGTCGGGGAAGCGGCTGATGTCAACGAAGCGCTGGCCAGTATCCCACCGTGTCGACCCGATGTGGTGCTGCTGGATGACCGGCTCGCCGATGGCGGCGGGTTCGATCTGTGCCGGAACTTGCGCGCGCTTATGCCCGGCCTGCATTGCATCATCCTCACATCGTTCGGGTCCAGGAACGATATTTTCGATGCGCTGCGGGCCGGCGCCAGCGGCTGCATCGTGAGAAACGCGAAGGGAGCAGAAGTGGTTGCCGGAATCAAACGCGCAGCGGCCGGCGACCTGCTGTATGACATCGGCGCTGCGACTGCGTACCTCGCCGACCGAGCACGCGAGAACGTCCCCGACGCCGCCTCGTTGACCGAGCGGGAAGGTGAGCTCTTGGCCTTGGTCAGGGAGGGTCGTACCGATGGCCAACTCGCGTCTCGAATGCACATCGACGAGAGCGCTTTTCGCGCCTGCCTGTGGGGCCTGGTCTCGAAAGCTCGAGACAATTAACTGTTGAGGCCTACCCAAGCGGCGCCGCAGTGGTCGCCTGATCGCTCGGGACCAATGGCAACAACCCGGGGACAAACGGCTCTCGCCGGTGGCGGCCCCGCTGACTAACCTCGAGAGCATCGTTGACGGCCGCCCCGAAGCCTTTTCGGGAAAGGTTGATTTATGTCCGACCAGCCCGCCCTGACCTACCCCTGCTGCCGGTGTGTCCCGTGATCGTCTGGGCCCGGGCGAATTCATGAACGACG
>NZ_DATJPU010000135.1:0-13424 GCF_035506235.1 Mycobacterium sp. | reverse complement strand
TACGCGCTCACCAGCCACGAGCGCGCGTTCGCGGCGATCCGGGGCGGGCACTTCGACAACGAAATCATCGCTGTGGAAACCGAATCCGGGCCGTTCCGGGTCGACGAGGGCCCGCGTGAGTCGTCGCTGGAGAAGATGGCCGGCTTGAAGACACTGGTCGAGGGTGGCCGGCTGACGGCGGCGATGGCCAGTCAGATTTCCGACGGTGCCAGCGCGGTGCTGTTGGCTTCCGAGCGGGCCGTCAAGGACCACAAGCTGACCCCGCGGGCGCGCATCCACCACATCAGCGCCCGCGCCGCCGACCCTGTGTTCATGCTGACCGGGCCCATCCCGGCGACCCGGTACGCGCTGGACAAGACCGGGCTGTCCATCGACGACATCGACACCGTCGAGATCAACGAGGCGTTCGCGCCCGTCGTGCTGGCCTGGCTCAAGGAGGTCAAGGCGGACCCGGAGAAGGTCAACCCCAACGGCGGCGCGATCGCCCTCGGCCATCCCCTGGGCGCCACCGGGGCCAAGCTGTTCACCACGATGCTCAACGAGCTCGAGCGCATCGGCGGCCGCTACGGCTTGCAGACGATGTGCGAGGGCGGCGGCACGGCCAACGTCACGATCATCGAGCGGCTGTAACCCCTTCCCGCCGAGCGTGTGTTTGTACGCCGACACGCCGCAGGTCACGTACAACTACGCACGCTCGGCGCGGCGGGCGACTGATCAGCCGCGTGCCGGATCGAACTCGAGCACTTCGGTGAGCCGAATGTTGTTGCCGGACGGGTCGCGGAAGGAAGTGTCTATACCGTAGGCCTGCGGCGTTGGGGGATCGTTGAACGTAACGCCGCGAGAAGACAATTCGTCGTATGCGGCGTGGCAATCGTCGGTCTCCAGGAACAAGGTGCCACCTGCTCCCTTGGCCACCAGCTCGGCCAGTTGCGCGCTGGCCGCAGCGTCGAGCATCGGTGGCCCCGGAACGGGCATCAGCACCAGCCCGACGTCGTCCTGCTCGACGGGCCCGACGCATAGCCACCGGAAGTTCCATGCCTGCATCGTCACATCAGCCCGGACTTCCCAGCCGAGCTTTTTGGTGTAGAACTCCAGGGCCGCCTCTTGGTCATGCACCCAGAACTGCGCGTTGGCAATCTTAAGCATCGGCTCTCCTGACTTCGTTGTGTTGCACTGACGCTACGGACGACGCGGGTTCATCGTCTTCTCGAAACGTGCGGTTTTGCGGCCGCCCGTAGGCCAGCGCGACACAGCGCGGAATTCTTACGTGACGCTCGGCGGGTGGGAAGTTGGCCCGATAGCTCTGTGGCGTCACGCCGAACATGCGGCGAAAGCTCGTGGTGAACGAGCCGACGCTTTCCCAACCCACAGCGACGCAAACAGCGGCCACCGTCCAGTCGGTCGCGCGTAGCAACCCGGCGGCTCGTTCCAGCCGCCGCGTCAGCAGGTACTGGTGGGGCGACTCGCCGAACGTCTGCTTGAAGCGTCGACTGAAGTGCGCCGGAGATAGGCATGCGGCCGCTGCCAAGTCGGCGACGAAAAGCGGTTCGTAGTAACGCGCGTCAACGAGGTCTTTGGCCCGAAGCAGGTGGCGGGCTACCGGTACAGGTGCCACCTCCATAGTCTGCCCGCCGCAAGCGCAGATCAGGGAGCCAGTACGGCGACGTCGTTGCGCGGCGGCGTTGCGATCATCGTGCGGCCAGCACCAGCGCGATCCCGCCGAGCGCCAGCAGCCAACTCGTGAAGCTGCCCACCAGGAAGTACTCGGTCACCTCGTCGATGCCGACGTTCCCGTTGCGGTTTTTCTGGGCGCTCAACTCGGGAAAGCGGATGATGCCCTTCGCGGCGACGACGGCGCTGGCCGCGGCCACCTGCCCGCCGACGCTGAGGCTCAGGATCAGCAGTCGTTCCATCGGGCCCAGCAGCCGGCCACCCTTGAGCCGGTCCGATGGCTGCGGCTCGCCGGCCGGGCGCACCGCCCCCACCGAGCCGAGCACGAGGCGCACCAACTGATTTCCGGTGGCGAACTGCACCAGCACCACACCGAGGATCATCAGCAGCCGGGTGGGCGTCACGTGGCCCAGCGGCAGCTGCACCCATGCCGACCACCGCGCGACGACGCCGCCGACCGCCGAGGACCATCCGGACAAGACGATCAGCAGCACCAGCGCGGCGGCGAACACGGCCAACGGGGCCGCTTGCTCCCGGCCACTGCGCTCGCTGCGCAGGCAGAGCCACTCCCAGGCGACCGCCGCGACGGCGGCCACCGCGAGCAGGGGGATGTCGCCGCCGTGCCACAGCGCACCCAGCGCCGCGCACGTCACCACAACGACCGGTCCGACCGCCAGCGGTGGCCACGCGGCGCGGACCGCCCGGCGGCACAGGTCGGCGATTCCGACCGCGAGCAGCAGGACCGCAACGGCACTCACGGCAGACCCCGGAGATACTGAGACGCAACGACAATCAGATCCAAACCGTCGCGGGCCGCCCGCTGGGACACCGCGGACGGGCTGATGCCCTCGGCCGCGGCGAGTTCCTTTTTGGTTCGCCCGGTCATCAGGCCCCTCACAATCCGCAACGATCTTTCATCGAGCGATCCAAGCAGATGGTCCCGACAAATCAGGGCCGCGTTGACGGCGGCGGCGTCGGTGCGCGTGCCGTCGTCCGCCGTGAATGTCGTGCGCACCAGCGTGAAGCCGGGCTGCCGCTGGGTCTCGGCGGTGTGCTGGATGGCCTCTCGCGCGGTCCACCAGCCGGGCCCGTCCTGGATTCCGGTGTTGGCGTCGAGGACGGTGACCGCGCCCCAGCCGATGCCGAAACGGACGTCGATCTCGGGGGCGAGCGCCAGGCGGATCGTCAACGCCGCGTCGATGGCGGCGCCGAGGGTGGGGTAGCTGCCCTGGAACTCGTCGCCGACGGTGAAGGCGGGCGGGTCGATCGCGCCTCCGGCGACCTGGCGCAGGGCGGTGGCGACCAGTCGGTGCAGGGCGGGCCTGTCGCCGGCACGCCTCGATCCCACCACGTCGCCGATCAACGTCGCGCGAAGTGAAGGAATAGCCTTCACTCTAGCCATATGAAGATATTAGCTTAATTCTGACAAATATTAGGAACTGGCTTAATCCGTCGGCTGGTCCTTGGTCTTGAGGTACGCGTCAATGCCGACTCGCTGAAAGGTGCGCCGCCGTTGGGCCGACAGCAACGGGAGGGCTGTCGCTGCGTCGATGATCTCGGGCTGCACCTCCTCGTAACTTTCGCCCTGGGACAAGATGGTTGCTCGCCCCGCGGCACGGACGTTCTGCAACCAGTCCACGTCAGTGCCGTAGGGCAGCGGTATGACGAAGCCATCAGTGATGCGCTCGGCTACGACCGGTGTGGTGTACTCCTTGCCCGACCGCCGTCCGGTGTGCTTGATCGCCGCCGCATACCAGTTCTTGTGGCCGGCAAGCCGCAACATCAGCGGGTTGAGCAGGTATCTGTTGGAAGTGCGAACCGCGTTCAAGAGCGGGGTGGGCCAGGAACTCGGGGCCAGGGTCATCATGCATCCAAGGATGGCGCCGCGCCATGAGCCAGGGCCAGGGTCGTTGGTCCCCGGATTACGGCTGTTCGATGTGCGCCGCCGCGGCCTTCAGGTGGGCGATCGCGTCGTGAACGATCGACTCGATCAGCTCGGCGCACGACGGCAAGTCCTCAAGGATGCCGGCCACCTGCCCGGAGGCCAGCACGCCGGCCTCGGTGTTGCCCTCGACCAGCCCGGCTTTGAGCAGCATCGGGGTGTTGGCGGCCATCACCACCTGAGACCAGGTCAGCTCCTTGCCGTGCCGCATCGCCAGGCCGTCGCGGATCATCGCCCCCCAGGTCATCTGCGACATGCTCTTGAACTTCGCCGCGTTGCGCACCGCCGCCGCGAAACCCCTTACCGGCGAACCGCTTTCCAGCCTCTCGACCAGCCCGGTGCGCAGCACCCGGTGCGGCATGCCGTCGACACGCGTGGTGACCACGGTGCCGTCCAGTGCCGCCTCGAGGTAGCGCCGTTTGACCGCGTCGGGCACGGTGGAATCCGAGGTGAGCAGGAACCGGGTGCCCATCGCGACGCCGGCGGCCCCGTAAGACAACGCCGCCGCGAGCCCACGGCCATCGAAGAATCCGCCCGCCGCGATCACCGGGATACCGGTGCCCTCCGTGGCGTCCAGCACGGACGGCAGCAGCAGCGTGGTCGCGACGGGTCCGGTGTGGCCGCCGCCCTCGCCGCCCTGCACGATCATCGCGTCGGCGCCCCAGCCCGCGACCTTGCGCGCGTGTTTGGCCGCGCCGATCGACGGGATCACCACCGCCCCGGCCTCTTTCAGCCTGGCGATCAGCTCCTGCTTGGGCGCCAACGCGAAGGACGCCACCTTCACGCCCTCGCAAATCATCAGCTCCACGCGGTCGCCGGCGTCGGCGGCGTCGGCGCGGATGTTCACGCCGAACGGCTTGTCGGTCGCGGCCTTGACCTTGCCGATGGCCGTCGCCAGCTCGTCCAGCGTCATCGTCGCCGAAGCCAGGATGCCCAGTCCGCCCGCGTTGGCCGTGGCCGACACCAGCCGGGCGCCGGCCACCCAGCCCATTGCGGTTTGCACCACCGGATGCTCGACACCGACCAGTTCGGTCAGCGGCGTGCGCAACCTCATGAACGTATCTCTCGGTCGCGCAATGCCTTCGGGTCGATCACCTCGCGGATCAGGCGCAGCTCGTCGTCGGTCGGGAGCCGGCTCTCCTGGGCCGTGTCGAGGCCGTCCACCTCGAACGACGTGTTCTCGCGGACGTCGGCGGGGGTCACGCCGGGGTGCAGGGACACCGCCCGCATCGTCCTGTCGGGGCCGTTGAAGTCGAAGACGCCGAGGTTGGACACCACCCGATACGGGTTGGCGAACCGGAACGCCGGGTTGTCGGCGTCGATCTTGTCCCAGCCGATGCCGCAGACCACGTCAACCGCCTCGCAGAACACCCGCTTGGAGTGGTTGCCGACCCAGTAGCTGGTCGCATGGTTGATCGCATTGCCGGGGGCGCCGCGCAGGCCGAACATCTGCCGGGTCGGGTGCTGCAGCGGGCCGAACGCGGAGATGTTCTGATTGCCATGGCGGTCAACCTGATTGGCGCCCATCACGACGTGCCGCCGGCCCCAGGCCAGCGTCTCGAAAACCCGCCCAAACGGCATCCAGCCCTCGATGGCCCCCATCTTGCCCAGCGGCGGCGTGTCCGCCAGCAGCTGCGCCTCGCCGTCGGTCAGCAGGATGTCCGGCGAGAACGTCAGCCGCGCCAGCCGCGCGCCGACCGAGGCCATGTTGGTCATGGGGCTGATCATGATTTCGCCGGCGTCCCTGAACAAGTCGGCGCAGGCGACGGCGCAGATCTCGGCCCGGGTGCTCACTTCGAGGCCTCCTCTGCGAATGCGCGAACCGCCGCCTGGTAATCCTCTTCGCTACCCGACAGATAGGTCTGGACGAACTTCTGCCAACCCTCGTCCGTTGCGGCCGCCTCGGCGTAGTGCCGCTGGAATTTCTCGTCGCGGCCGTAATCCGGTGCGGCGGTGGTGAAGTGGGCGCCGCCCGGCGCCTCCACCACCGCGTCCACCATCATCCGGTTCACCAGCAGCGCCTGCGGCGGCACCGCCTTGACCAGTTCCTCGGTCGACACCACCCGCTCCACCGACAGGTAGCGCCGTTCGGCGGCCATCAAGTAGAGGTCGTCGAAGTAGGGGTCGATGCCGGTGTAGGCGGCATTGCCTCGACTGTCACCGAGATTGAGGTGGACGAAGGCGGCGTCCAGGCGCAGGGCCGGCATGGCGATCAGCGTCTCGTGCCCGCCACCCGGCGCCGGATAGGGGCTGGTCACCGTCTGCAGCTCGCCCTCCCAGAAGTCCGGGACCGAACTGCCCAGCCCCGCGCGGATCGGCAGGAACGGCAACCGGTTTGCGGCCGCCTGCAATCCGCAGCGCAGCATGCCCTCGTCCATCTCGCGGGCCTCGATGGCTCCGCCGGTGCGGGCCTTGGCGAACCACGGTTCGTAGAACGGCGGGGAGTCCAGCGACACGAAGCCGTAGTAGACGCGCTTGACCTTGCCCGCCGAGCAGAGCAGTCCGAGATCGGGTCCGCCGTAGGTGACCACGGTGAGGTCCGTGACGTCGGTGCGCAGCATGGCGCGCACGAACGCCATGGGCTTGCGCCGCGACCCCCAGCCGCCGATGCCGATCGTCATGCCGCTGCGCAGTTGCGCGACGGCATCGTCGAGGGTGGTTCTCTTGTCGGTCATGGCTTCTTCACGAACGCGTCGCGGTGCTCGTCGGACACCCCGGCGAGGTTGAGCTCGAACGTAAAGCCTTGTTCCATGCGATAACTCGAGTTGACTCGCTGCACGTCGATGAGGTTGAGCGCCTCCTTGGCGGCGCGGATGACGCGCGTGTCCTTGGCGGCGATGTCGCGGGCCACCCGCAACGCGGCCTCGTCCAACTGATCGCGGGGCACCACCTCGTGCACCGAGCCGAAGTGATGCAGGGTGGCGGCGTCGACGGTGGCGGCGGTGAAGAACAGCCGCCGCATCATGTGCTGCGGCACCAGGCGGGACAGGTGGGTCGCCGCTCCGAGCGCGCCGCGTTCGACCTCGGGCAGGCCGAAAATGGCGTCGTCGGAGGCCACGATGACGTCGGAGTTGCCCACCAGGCCGATGCCGCCGCCGACGCAGAACCCGTTCACCGCCGCGACCACCGGCACGGCGCATTCGTAGACGGCGCGGAACGCGGCGAAGCAGCCGCGGTTGGCGTCGATCAGGGCGGTAAACCCTTGAGAAGCTCTAGTGCGTTGCATCTCCTTGATGTCCACGCCGGCGTTGAAGCCGCGGCCCTCGGCCCGCAGGATCACCGCGTGGGTATCGGGATTCGCACCGGCCGCCGTGATCGCGTCGGCGAGTTCGAACCAGCCGCGCGAGGGGATGGCGTTGACGGGCGG
Organism: Mycobacterium sp.; assembly: GCF_035506235.1. Taxonomy (GTDB): domain Bacteria; phylum Actinomycetota; class Actinomycetes; order Mycobacteriales; family Mycobacteriaceae; genus Mycobacterium. Next base: position 6,444 of record NZ_DATJPU010000135.1, on the reverse strand, counting down.
GTAATCGACGGTGACCGCGACGATGCCCGGTTCGGTTGTGGTGGATGTGATCGTCATTGCACTTCCTGGGTGGGCTGACTACCTAAGCAAGCACTTGCTTGGTACGCTAGCACAGTGACTCCCGCCGAAGCAGCCGACGGTATCAACCTGGGGCTGGCTGGGCGGGTGGTGCTGGTCACCGGCGGCGTGCGCGGCGTAGGCGCCGGTATCAGCTCGGTTTTCGCCGAGCAGGGCGCGACCGTGATCACCTGCGCGCGACGGCCCGTCGAGGGTTTGCCCTACGAGTTCCATTCCTGCGACGTGCGCGACGACGACGCCGTCAAGGCGATGATCGACGCCATCATCGAGCAGCATGGCCGGCTCGACGTCGCCGTCAACAACGCGGGTGGTTCGCCGTACGTGCTGACCGCCGACGCCAGCGCGAAATTCAACCGCAAGATCATCGAGCTCAACCTCATTGGCGCGCTGTGGGTTTCGCAGCACGCCAATGACACGATGCAAAAGCAGCCGCGCGGCGGATCGATCATCAACATCTGCAGCCTCAGCGGCCGCCGGCCGTCCCCGGGTACGGGGGCGTATGGGGCGGCCAAGGCCGGCCTGGAAAGCCTCACTCAGACGCTGGCGGTGGAATGGGGGCCGAAGGTGCGGGTGAACGCCTGCGTGGTCGGGATGGTGGAGACCGAACAGTCGGAAGTGTTTTATGGTGACGCCGAGTCGATCGCCGCGATCTCGAGGAACGTGCCCCTGGGCCGGCTGGCCAAGCCGGAGGATGTCGGTTGGGCCACAGCGTTTTTGGCCTCGGATGCGGCGGCCTACATCAGCGGCGCAGCGCTGGAGGTGCACGGCGGCGGCGAGCCGCCGCACTACCTGGCCGCAACGAACGCGAGCGCGATCAAGTAGAGGAGACAAGGGATATGGGAGTGGTCGACGGCCGTGTCGTCATCGTCACCGGAGCGGGCGGCGGTATCGGCCGCGCGCACGCGCTGGCCTTCGCGGCCGAGGGCGCGCGGGTGGTGGTCAACGACATCGGGGTGGGCCTGGACGGTTCCCCCGCCGGCGGCGGCAGCGCCGCGCAGGGCGTGGTCGACGAGATCACCTCTGCCGGAGGCGAAGCCGTCGCCGACGGATCCAACATCGCCGACTGGAACCGGGCGGCCGGCCTGGTCCAGACCGCCGTCGAAACCTTCGGTGGCCTCGACGTTTTGGTGAACAACGCCGGCATCGTCCGCGACCGGATGATGGCCAACACCAGCGAGGAGGAGTTCGACGCCGTCATCGCCGTGCACCTCAAGGGCCACTTCGCCACGATGCGCCACGCCGCGTCGTATTGGCGGGGGCTGTCCAAGGAGGGTAAGGCGGTCGACGCGCGGATCATCAACACCAGTTCCGGTGCGGGCCTGCAGGGCAGCGTCGGGCAGGGCAACTACAGCGCCGCCAAGGCGGGCATCGCGGCGCTGACGCTCGTCGGCGCCGCCGAGATGGGCCGGTACGGCGCGACCGTCAACGCGATCGCGCCGTCAGCCCGCACCCGCATGACCGAGACCGTCTTCGCCGAGATGATGGCCACGCAGGACCAGGATTTCGACGCGATGGCGCCGGAGAACATCTCGCCGCTGGTCGTCTGGTTGGGCAGCGCCGAATCCCGCGACGTCACCGGCAAGGTGTTCGAGGTCGAGGGCGGGAAGGTCCGCGTTGCCGAGGGCTGGGCGCACGGCCCGCAGATCGACAAGGGCGCGCGGTGGGATCCCGCCGAGCTCGGGCCCGTCGTCGCCGACCTGCTGGCGAAGGCGCGCCCGCCGGTCCCGGTTTACGGGGCGTAGGGCGACTCGCCTACGCCGAACGTGCCGAGCGTGAACCTGTTGCGAGATTTTCGCGCCTGATTTTTCGCGCTGGCTTCACGCTCGGCGAGGCGGCTCGCACACCACCAAGGGGATCACCCGGTCGGTGGCCTGGCGGTATTTCCGATAACGCGGATACATCCGCGTCAGCGCCGGCCAGTAGCGGTCGCGTTCGGAGGCTGTGGCGTCCCCGGCGACCAGATCGAGCCGCTGCGCCCGAATCTGCACCTGCACTGCGGGATTCTCCTGAAGATTGCGGTACCACAGCGGGTGTTCCTCGCGTCCGCCGAACGACGCCGGCAGGATCACCCGATCACCGTCGCGCAGGTACAGGGTCGCGGTGGTTCGCGGCTCGTTCGACTTGCGCCCGGTCGTGGTCAGCAAGGCCGCGGGGAAGCGCAGCAGTTTCGCGCCGACCCTGCCATCGGTTCGGCGATACACCCAAATGTGCGCGCGCAAACCATTTGAGTAGCACCGCAATCGGCCGAGAATTGCGAATACGGTGTCGGCTCGACAACGGTTAGGGGTCGCAGATGACGATCGGGATGGTCCGGTCGGTCCAGGCCTGGTAATCCTCGTAGGACGGGTACATGTCCACCAATTGCGGCCAATAGCGGGCGCGCTCCTCGTCGGTCGCATCGCGCGCGGTCAGGTCCAGCACCTCTTTTTTGATCTGCACCCGCACCTTGGGATTGGCCTTCAGGTTCAGGTACCACATCGGATTTTTCGCGGCGCCCCCCTTGGAGGCCGCGACGACCACGCGGTTGCCGTCGCGCAAGAAGTACAGCGGGCTGACCCGGGGCTCGCCGGTCTTGCGGCCGGTGGTGGTCAGCAGGGCGACGGGAATCTTCTGGAAGGTGCCACCGAGGCCCTCGCCGCCGTTGCGGCGGTACATGAACGTGTTGAGGCGCGACATCCACTTGATGAAGAAGTCGGCGTATGGCGTGTCGTGAAACCGTGGCGGAGATTTCGGCATGACAGTGATCCTAGGACCGCTGAATGAAGGGTTGGAAGCGCACCTTGATGTGGTGAATCTCGGCTCGGCCGCTTGAACTTTCGGCGGGAATCACAAACGTCTCGTCGACCCGCGCGGCCAGCCGCCGACCGCCAAAGGCCGCCTTCGTCAGCACGGCATATGCCGCGTAAACCTCGTCGCCGGCGATGCGGTAATCCGGCGGGGTCGCGGCGGCGATGACCCGGTACTGCGGCCCGCAGGTGAGGCTGCGCCGCAGGTGTTTTCCGGATAACCCGTTCTTGATCCCCTGCTCGACGCGGGTGCACCCGTCCGCGAAGGGGACCGCATGGCCGTCATGGCTGACGAGGGCGTCGATGTAGGCCTGCGCCGCGGCGATCCGGCTTTCTTCAGAAACGTGCACCGCCGCGCTAGATGCGCTCGATGATGGTGCCGGTGGACAGGGCGCCGCCCGCGCACATGGTGATCAGCGCGGTGCTCTGATCGGTGCGCTCCAGCTCGTGCAGCGCGGTGGTGATCAGCCGGCTGCCGGTGCTGCCCACCGGGTGGCCGAGCGCGATCGCACCGCCGTTCACGTTGACCTTGGCCATGTCGGGTTCGTGGACCCGCGCCCAGGACAACACCACCGACGCGAAGGCCTCGTTGATCTCGGTGATGTCGATGTCGCCCATCTTCATCCCGGCCTTTTCCAGCACCTTTGCCGTCGACTGCACCGGGCCGTCCAGGTGGTAGTAGGGCTCGGCGCCGACGAGCGCCTGGCTGACGATCCGGGCGCGCGGCCGCAGCCCGAGCGCCTTGGCCTTGTCTTCGTCCATCCACAACACCGCCGCGGCGCCGTCGGAGATCTGCGACGACGTGCCCGCCGTGTGGATGCCGCCCTCCAGGACCGGCTTGAGCTGGCTCAACCCCTCCATCGTGGTGTCGCGCAGGCCCTGGTCGCGGCCCACCATGTGGCGCTCGCTGGTGGGCCGTTTCTGCTCGTCGAGCACCGGCGCCTCGATCGGCGAGATCTCCCGGTCGAAGCGGCCCTCGTCCCAGGCCCGCTTGGCGCGCAGCTGCGACTGGAATCCGAAGGCGTCGATGTCCTCGCGGGTGATGCCGCGCCGCTTGGCGATCCGCTCGGCAGCGGTGAACTGGTCGGGCAGATCGATGTCCCACGACGCGGGCCGCAGGACGCTGCGGTCGGGGCCCGCGTTGGCGCCGAGCCCGACGCGGCTCATGGCCTCGATCCCGCACGCGATGCCGATGTCGATGGCGCCCGCCGCAATCAGGCCGGCGACCAGGCCGTTGGCCTGCTGGCTGCTGCCGCACTGGCAGTCCACGGTCATGGCGCCGACGTGCTCCGGCAGGCCGGCAACGAGCCAGCTCACCCGGGTGATGTTGTTGGACTGTTCGCCGAACTGCGTCACGCAGCCGCCGACGACCTGCTCGACATCGCCGGCGTCAATACCGGCCTTCTCCACCAGTGCCTTCTGCACCGCGCCCAGCAGCTCGGTGGCGTGCAGTCCTGAGAGCCATCCATTGCGCTTGCCGATCGGGCTGCGGGTGGCTTCAACGATTACCGGGTTACCCATGGGGCCAGGCTAGAACACGTTTCATTACTATGACAAGCGACGATGCTTCGGCGCCTTTTTTCTACGGTGGAGGCATGTTTTACTGGCAAGAGAGCTCCACTAGGAGAGCTAGTGTCCTGGGATCGCCAGCCAGTGGCCAGGTCGCCGGACCAGCATAGGACCAGCAGTTAAGGAGAAGTAGCGTGCCCAGCCCCAACCTTCCTCCCGGGTTCGATTTCACAGACCCCGACATCTACATCGAGCGGATCCCCGTCGAAGAGTTTGCCGAGGTCCGCGCGGCGGCGCCGATCTGGTGGAACGAACAGGCCCCGGGCAAGGGCGGCGGCTTCCACGACGGCGGCTTCTGGGCGATCACCAAGCTCAACGACGTCAAGGAGATCTCCCGGCGCAGCGACATCTTCTCCAGCTACGAGAACTGCGTGATACCGCGGTTCAACGACGACATCGCGCGTGAGGACATCGACCTTCAGCGGTTCGTCATGCTCAACATGGACGCGCCGCACCACACCCGGCTGCGCAAGATCATCTCCCGCGGGTTCACGCCGCGCGCCATCGGACGGCTGCGCGACGAACTCAACGAGCGCGCCCAGAACATCGCCAAGGCCGCGGCGGCCGCCGGCTCCGGTGATTTCGTCGAGCAGGTGGCCTGTGAGCTGCCGCTGCAGGCGATCGCTGATCTGCTCGGGGTGCCGCAAGAGGACCGCGACAAGCTCTTCCGCTGGTCCAACGAGATGACCGGCAGCGACGATCCTGAGTACGCCGACATCGATGCCAAGGCGTCGTCGATGGAGGTGCTCACGTACGCGATGCAGATGGCTGCTCTGAAGGCAGAGAATCCCGGCGAGGACATCGTCACCACGCTGATCAACGCCGACATCGATGGCGAAAAGCTTTCCGACGACGAATTCGGTTTCTTCGTAATGATGCTCGCGGTGGCGGGCAACGAGACCACCCGAAACTCCATCACGCAGGGGATGATGGCCTTCTCCGACTTCCCCGACCAATGGGAGCTCTTCAAGAAGGAACGCCCGGAGACCGCGGCCGACGAGATCGTCCGCTGGGCTACCCCGGTGACCTGCTTCCAGCGCACGGCGCTCGAGGACTATGAACTGTCGGGTGTGCAGATCAAGAAGGGTCAGCGGGTAGTGCTGTTCTATCGGTCGGCCAACTTCGACGAGGAAGTCTTCGACGATCCGTTCACCTTCAACATCCTTCGCGACCCCAACCCGCACGTCGGTTTCGGCGGCACCGGCGCGCACTACTGCATCGGCGCCAACCTGGCCAAGATGACGATCAGCCTGATCTTCAACGCCGTGGCCGACCACATGCCCGACCTGAAGCCACTGTCGAAACCCGAACGCCTGCGGTCCGGTTGGCTCAACGGCATCAAGCACTGGCAGGTCGACTACACCGGCAAGTGCCCGGTGGATCACTGATGGACTTCGAGCTCACCGCCGAGCAGCAGGCGGTCGCCGACGTCGCGACGTCGGTGCTGGACCGGGATCTCTCGTGGGAGGCGCTGGTAAGCGGCGGCGTGACGGCGCTGCCGGTGCCCGAACGCCTTGGCGGCGACGGCGTGGGTCTGCCCGAGGTCGCCACGGTGCTCACGGAGGTCGGTCGCCACGGCGCGATCACGCCGGCGCTGGCAACGCTGGGATTCGGCGTGGTGCCGCTGCTCGACCTCGCGTCCGAGGAGCAACAGGACCGCTTCCTGGCCGGCGTCGCCAAGGGCGGCGTGCTGACCGCTGCGCTCAACGAGCCCGGCGCGGCGCTGCCCGACCGGCCCGCCACCACCTTCGGCGGCGGACGGCTGTCGGGCACCAAGGTCGCCGTTCCCTATGCCGAACAAGCGGATTGGGTGATCGTTACCGCCGACAGCGCGGTCGTGGTGGTGTCGCCCAAGGCCGACGGCGTGCGGTTGGTGCGCACTCCGACGTCGAATGGTTCGGACGAATACACGGTCACGTTCGACGGTGTGGCGGTCGGTGATTCCGACGTGTTGGCGGGCGCCGAGACTAATGGGGCGCACCGGGTCAACCAGCTGGCGCTGGCCGCGATG
>NZ_DATJPU010000134.1:0-11511 GCF_035506235.1 Mycobacterium sp. | reverse complement strand
CGCGGTCCTGGGCGCGGGTGCGGCGGCGTTTGGGCATCATCGCGGTGCGCTCGGCGTGGGCTTTGGCCGGGGTCGCCGCGGGTTGGGGTGGGTCGCCGGTGGGCGCGCACAAGCTTGGGAACAGCAGCGCGCTGCCGGGGGTGGTGACATAGGTGTGCCCGTCGGGCAGCCGCCAGATCACGCTGCCATCAGGCAGCTGTTCGTCGCGCCACCCACCAAAAGTTTTGAGCAAATGATGAAGCCGGCACAGACATTTCAGGTTCGACGCATGCGTGACACCGCCGTCGGCATAGGGGATGGTGTGGTCGAGGTCGCAGCCGATCGCGGGCCGGTCACAGCCCGGGGCGCGACACGTCAGATCCCGACACCGCACGAAATCGGCCAACGCCGTGGAGGGCACATAGCCGTTCTCCGGTGGCGCGTCGACCGGGTGCACCACGGTCATCAGCTTGGCCGAGGCGGCCAACTCGGCCACCAACTCGGGGGTGATCAGCCCCGCGGCGCCGATCTCACACCCCGGGGTGGTGCCGGTGCCCTCCAGGGTGGGCTGCTCGGCGATCACATGGATCACCACCGGCGAAGCCGCCGGCCGTGTCCCGGCCGCACAGTCCGCGCGCCCGCAGCGACAGCCCAACCTGTCCGCGCCGGCCGCCAAGGCCCCAAGGGCATCGGCGCGGCGCTGCGCGCGGGCGCGCGGATCATGGGCACACACCGTGGCGGCCAGGGCGTCCAGGCGTTGGTCCAGCGCATGGGCATCCAGGCTCAACAGCCGGCCCTCAAACTCAGCCAACCCATCGCCCACGTCGGCGATCCACACCTCGCGGTCGGTTCGGCGCTCGGTGCGCCGGCGCACCGCATCGACATCGGCGCGAGCCACAATCTTGTCCACCTGCGCACCCAGCCGGCCCTGGGTCATCGACGGCCAGCACCCCAAATTGACCGCCAGAGTGGCATCCACGCACGCCAGCACATCGGGATCGACGATCAAATCGGTGCGATACACGATCGTCTGAAACAGCCGATAGTCGATGTCCCCGGCCCGGAAGACCTCACCCACCTTGGGCAGACGCTCGCGCATGGCCCGCGCGTAGCGCAGCCGACTGGCCGCCAAGCCCTGGCTGATCCGCAACGCCGCCGCCACCTCCGCCGCGACCGCCTCCATCGTGTCGATCGCCCAGTCCTCATTCTCCGAACACCGCGACAACCGATACCCGAACAACCGCCCGATCGCCTCCAACTGGGTGGCCGCCGCCCGATTCTCCGCGCGCGCCGCCGCCCCGATCTCGGCCAGCAGCCCCGCCGACTCCCCCGTCACCGACGGATAGTGCCGCTCGATCATCTCGTCGAACCGAGCACGAACCTCATCGAACATGCGTTCGAGTATAAGCGGCCAGGGGACAAAGCACGGCCCATGATCACCGCCTGTGGATAACCCCGTGAGGCCGGCCGCTACGGCATCCGTGGCGCCGTTGAGCCCGTCCTCGGCGGCCCCCAGAACACGAACCGCACCGCGTTGCTCACTGGGGCCGACGGGCCCAGGGTCCGCGGTCACCTTCGCGACCAATCCCCGCCGCCACCAGCCCGATCAGCGCCAACCCTGAGCCAAGCCGATGGATCACGCCCCCGTCATGGCTTGGCGAGCAGGTGGCGCGTGCGATCCGCCGGCACCGGAACCCCATTGCGGCCACCGAGGTCCTGCGCGTACAGGGCCACCGCGTACGCGACGCCGGCGCCGTTGATGCCCAGCGAGGTGCGATCGATGTGGTCGAGGGTGTCAGTTTTCTGGTGATAGTTCGGATCGAACGGCTGGTCGGCGGTCCCGCCCCACAGCTTGGCCTGATCGGCGGACTTCTTGACCTCGGCGCCCGAGAACAGGCCGCCCGCCGGGATGCCGGCCAGCGTGAAGCCGTCGTAGTCCGAACGGCCGTCGAACGAGGTGTCCTGCGCGGTCTTGCCGGCCGACTTCAAGTAGGCCACCAGCGTGCGCTCGATGCCGGCCGAGCCCTCCGGTACCACCGGCTGGCCGCGCGCGTCCATCGGCAGCGACTGGTCCCCGTCATAGGTGAAGTAACCCGGGTTGGGCGAGGCGAGCATGTCGAAGTTCAAATACAGCGCAATGTCTTTCAGCCCGTCGAGGTTCAGCGACTCCACGTAATTACGCGACCCGATCAGGCCGAGCTCCTCGGCGCCCCAGAACCCGAACCGCACCGCGTTGTGCACCTGCGGCGAATTGCCCAGCTGCACGGCGGTTTCCAGGACGGCGGCCACCCCCGACCCGTTGTCGTTGATGCCCGGCCCCTCCGGCACGCTGTCCAGGTGCGCGCCCGCCATCACCACGTCGGTGGGAGACCCGGTCTTGGTCTGCGCGATGACGTTGCGGGCCTTGACGTTTTGGACGCTCGCGTTGAGCCTGATCGTGGCGGGCCCCGGCTGCGCGCGCAGCTGTATCCCGGTGGACTTGGTGACGCTCACCACGGGGATTTTCACCTGCGTGTCGGCTCCGAGCGTGCCGCCCATCTGCTGCTCGTCGACGTTGTCAGCGACGATCATCGCGACGGCGCCGCGCTGCGCCGCGGCATCCTCCTTCTGCGCGAACGGGCAGGTGCCGCGGTCCACCAGTACCACCGCGTCCTGCACCCGCAGCCCGTCGAAGTCGGCGGGCTTACAGCCCGGGTCGTCCCCCGGGGGCACCGCCACCAATGGCCCGCTCACCCCGTCGGGCGGGGTGCCGAGGCTGAATTCCAACGCGCGTGCCTCCACGCTCGTGCCGCCGACCGTCACCGCCGGCTTGTCGCCGTGGAACACCCGGGCCGAGAACTCTGGCGTCTGCACGTCAAAGCCACTGTGGCGCAGGGTGTTAACCACATAATCGACGCTGGCCTCGTAGCCGGGGGTGCCGACGGCGCGGGTCCCGTTGTTGGCGTTCGCGATGTCCTGGAGTTTCGACAAGTGCGCCATCATCGCGTCGGCCGTGACCTTGTTGTGCAGGGTGGTTGCGAACTCGGCGGCGGCGGGGTTACCCGTCGCCTCCCCTGGGTTGGCGCAGCGATGCGAGCAGCCGGCCAGGAATGCAGTCAGGGCGACGACGGCCAACACCACCGGGATCGTCCGCGATTTTTTAATCATCGCGCCCAAGGTTAGACATACAGCGCGCTGAATGGCGCAAAAGGAATGTTGCGCACAACAAACCAAACCGCCACCAACAGCAGCGCCACCATCGCCGCCCAGCGCTGGTGCTGCCAGCCCCTGATCCACCGGCCCGTCACCCTGCCGTAGGTCCACGCCCCGTACGCCCACACCAGCAACACCAGCGCCACCAGGCCCAGCGCGTTGAACCGGGCCGCCGCCGCCAGGTTGCCGTGCATCAGCGAATACAGCATCCGCGCACTGCCGCATCCGGGGCAGTCGATGCCCAGCAGGGCCTTGGTGGGACATACGGGGAGCGGACCGCCCGGTGTGGTGGGATCACCCACCCACGTCGCGGCACAGACCAACGTGGCGGACGCGGCCACCATGAGCGGCGCGCCGAGGGAGAACGGGACCGGTCGTTGGCGCGTTACCACGAGGCGTCCGCTTAGAACAGCGCGGAAACCATGGCCGCGCCCGTGTTGTCCGCGTTCATACCAACCGTCACCGTGTAGATGATGGCGATGACAACCCAGACGACCCAGATGATGACCGACCAGATGACCCACTTCCGGGCGCTGGCCGCCGATGCCTGCGCCTCCGCGTGCAAACCCTGCGCCCACATTCCGTTCACCTGGGCGGCTTTCACGATCGCGACGATCCCGGTGATGGGAAAGCAGAATATCGTCGCCAAAATCGCCCACACCAAGTAGTTATTCGGCGCTCGCCCGGCAGGCTGCTGCGGGGGGTATCCCGGCGGCGGCGACGGTTGCTCTGTCATGGATTCTCCAGTCGGGAGGCGTTCGCTGGCGTGAAGCGGTGCTTACCATACATTAGCGGCGCGACGACGGCACTATCTCCGGCAGCGGTTCGCTACTTGCTTATCCCGCGAGCGCGGCGCGTATGTGCCCGGGTGAGCCCGAAAGACGCTGCCCGTTAACTGATTTGCTGCGCGGAAACGGTCGGCCAGCTCCAGCGGAAAAGATGCCCAAACAGACAATTTCCAGCGGAATGTATTGCATGGACAGGACTTAGCTCTACGATCCCTCTAGCGGAAGCATTGATTCCGGTGAGCGACGCAACCACTAGGAGCCAAGGATGCCTCATCTCAGCAAGGCGCTGCGAGCCGCGACGGCCACAGCGCTCGCGGGCGGTTTCGCGTTCGCCGGTGCCGCCGCGGCGAACGCGGACCCCACCAACACCGGTAACCCGGCGGACGTCAACACTCTGGCCGCCTCGCTGTCCAAGGGCTACGGCCTCAACAACTGCACCGCCGGAAACATCGACGCCGGCGAATTGGCCGTACTCACCTGCGGACAAAGCCCCGACCCCAGCGGCCCGGCCCAGGCGAGGTACATCCTGTTGAACAACGCCGACAGCTTGGCCAGCTCGTTCAAGACCAGCATCAAGGACGACGTCTTGACCGCGTGCGGGGACAGCGGTCAGTCACCCACGACCTGGCACCAGGGCAGTAACAACGCCAACTCGGGATCCGTGGCGTGCGGCACCTACCAGAACGCCGCCGAGGTCATCTGGACCACGGATTCCAAAAACGTGTTGAGCCTCATCCGCGGATCCAACTCCGACGTCGCGGCGCTCTACCAATGGTGGCGCGCGAACGGCTGAGTGAACGCCTGGGCCGCAAACGCATTCTGCAGCCGCGGCCGAAAGATGCCCGGGTTCCTTGATTTTCCCACACAACAAAGGAGTTCAGAATGTCCCCTCTCTCCAATGGGCTGCGAGCTGCGACGGCGCTGGCGCTCATGGGCGGTTCCGCCCTCGTCGGGGCGGCCACGGCGACCGCGGAGCCCGGTACCGGCAGTTCGGCAGACATCAACACCCTGGCCAGCTCGCTGTCGAAGGGCTACGGCCTCAACAATTGCCAACCGGCGCCATTGTCGGGTCCCGTTCTCGCCGAGCTCGATTGCGGGCAAAACCCCGATTCCAGCGGGCCGGCGGCCGGCGTCTATCAACTCTTCAACAACGGCAGCGACCTGGCCGCCGCATTCACCTCCGGCATCAACGGCGTGTCGCTGAGCCCGTGTGGTGACAACGGTCAATCACCGGGCACCTGGCACCAGGGCAGTTCGGGCCAGACCGCCGGACAGGTGGCGTGCGGAACCTACAAGAACGCCGCGGTCATCACCTGGACCACCGACGCCAAGAACGTGCTGAGCCACATCCGGGCGTCCAACACCGACGTCAACGCGCTCTACCAGTGGTGGCGCACCAACGGCTGACCGTCAGAGTTGAGCCGCAACGAGGTCGGCGACCGCGCGCATTCCGGCGCCGTTGGGGTGCAGCGGCGCCGGCCGGCCCGGTAGCGGCACACCGGGTTTCGTCGTCCACGACCCGGCCGACCAGGCGTGGTGCTGCCGGCTGGCCTCCGCGGCGCGGACGATCTCGCACCCGGTCGCCGCGGCCGCCTCGGCGGTGACGCGTTCCAGCGTCGCGGCGACGTGCCGGCCCAGGTCGGCGTCCGAGTCCGAAAGCGGCGGCGCGGGTGTACCGGCGGGCGGCAGCAGCGTCAGGTAGTCGACGAAGAACACCCGGGCGCCCGCGGAGCGCTGACGCAGCGCGGTGCCGACCGCGCACAGCGAATCGAACACGTCGGCCAGGGCCCGATCGCGCGTGTCACGGTCCAGCAGTTCGCCGATTCGCCCGCCCAGTAGCGGCAGTCCGCGCGCGATGCGCGGCAGCGCGGCGGCCGTCAACAGCGGAACGTAGCCGACGTCGTTGCCGCCGATGGTCACGGTGACCAGGCTCTCCGAGCCGTTCAGCGCGGCGACTTGCGGCGGCCTGCCGTGCTGGTGATCCGCGAGCACATGGGCCGTGGTGGCGCCGGAAAAGGTGACGTCAACCAGTTCGAGGTTCAGCCGTTCGGCGACGAGGTGCGGGTAGTTGCGCGCCGATCGGCCCGACCATCGTGGCGCGCCCGCCGCGCGGGGCCTGATGCCGGGACCGGCGGCCATCGAACTGCCCAGCGCGACATAACGTTTCATAAGTCGGGGCTGGACGCCTTCGCCCAGAACCGCTTGGGGATCCGCCCGGCTCGCCGCGCCAGGTGGCCCGCGGTGACGGCGGCGGCCATCGCCGCGGCCATGGCAGGCGGGTCGGCGGCACGGGTCACCGCGGTGGCCAACAGCACGGCGTCGCAACCCAATTCCATCGCCAGCGCGGCGTCGCTGGCGGTGCCGATGCCGGCGTCGAGCACCACCGGGACGCCGGCGCGCGCGACGATCATCTCGATGTTGTGCGGGTTGGTGATGCCCAGGCCGGTGCCGATCGGCGCGCCCAGCGGCATCACCGCCGCGCAGCCGGCGTCTTCGAGCCGCCGGGCCAGCGCCGGGTCGTCGTTGGTGTAGGGCAGGACGACGAACCCGTCGTCGACCAATTGCTCTGCGGCCCTGACCAATTCGACCCCGTCGGGCAGCAATGTGCGGTCGTCGGCGATCACCTCGAGCTTGACCCAGTTGGTGCTCAGCGCCTCGCGGGCCAGCTGCGCGGTGAGCACCGCCTCGGCCGCGCTGCGGCACCCCGCGGTGTTGGGCAGCGGCGTGATGCCCAGCCGGTTCAGCAGGTCCAGCAATCCGGTCCCGCCCTCGGCGTCGACGCGCCGGATCGCGACGGTGGTCAGCTCGGTGCCCGACGCGATCAGCGCCTCCTCGAGCACCGCCAGGTTCGTCGCTCCCCCGGTACCCATGATGAGCCGCGAGGCGAAGCTGCGATCGGCGATCGTCAGTTTGGAATCAGCCACCTTGCACCGCCGTCACCACCTCGAGTCGGGCACCGTCGAAAAGCTTTGCAGTCCAGTTGGATCGGGGTAGCACGGCATCGTCCACGGCCACCGCGACGCCCCGGTCGGGGAAGCCCAGCGACTCCAGCAGCGCGGCGACGGTGGTCTGCTCGTCGACCTCGACGCTTCGCTCGTTGACCGTGATGATCATGGGTGCGCTCCGACCGGGACCAGTTCGGACACAATCTGTTCGGCGGTCCACGGCGCCAGCAGGAACCCGGATCGGCCGTGGCCGGCGGCGACGAGGGTTCGCTCGTCCAGGCGTTGCACGATCGGCAGATTATCGGGTGTCATCGGGCGCAGCCCGGCGGCGCACTCGGCCAGTTCGTATTCCCCCAGCGCGGGCAGCACCGCGCACGCGTCGTCGAGCAGGTCACGAACTCCCGACACCGCCGGGGCCGTGTCGCGTCCGTGTTCGTATTGCGTGGCGCCGACGACCACCCCGTCCGGGCGCGGAACCAGGTACACCTGCCGCCCGTGCACGCGCGCGCGAACCACCCTCTGCGGCAACGGCATACACCCTTTCCGCCAGCGCAGGCGCAGCACCTCGCCCTTCACCGGGCGCACCGGCAGCCCGGGCCACAGCGCGGGCGCGTCGATGCCGTTGGCGATCACCACCGCTTCGGCCTCGACCCGGGCCAGGTCGCTCACCGGCCCGGCCCACCGCACGCCCAGGTGCTCGCAGGCCACGTTGAGCGCGTAGAGCACCGCGCGGTTGTCCACCGCCAGCTCGGTGGGAGCCCGAAAGCCATGGCGGATGCCTTGCGCCAGCAGGGGTTCGACGTCGCGGGCGGCCGACTCCCAGACCACCGGGTGTCCCTGCCCGGACAGCCAGTCGGCGACGGTGCGCAGGTCCGCGACGTCGGCCCGGTCGACGGCCACCACCAGCGACTCCCGCGCGGTGACCACCCCCGGCGGCAGCCCGTCCAAATAGCCGCCCTCGTGCCACAGCCGCAGCGATTCCAGGCCCAGCCGCAGCAACCGCTCCTCACCCGGCCAGCCTTCGCTGTGCGGGGCGAGCATGCCGCCCGCCACCCACGACGCGCCCGCGTCGGCGGTGCGGTGCACGCACACCGACCATCCCGCCTGCGCCGCCCGGCGCGCCACCGACAGCCCGATGACTCCGCCGCCGACGACGGCCAGTGAGTTTGGCATCCTTTGCTCCCTTCGCCGGCATGACCCGGATCAGGTGTGACGGTAAGGGCAGGTCCGGTGGTTTCCGGCTGCGCCCACTCTCAGCCCCGCCGGTGACCCGGGGCTCCCGTGCTCTTCGGAGTCCACGCTAGCGCGATACCGTCGCGCTGTGCACCAACCGGCTTCCCGTCTCGCCGCCGCGAGGCTGTACCTGTGTACCGACGCGCGCCGCGAGCGGGGGGACCTGGCGGAGTTCGCCGACGCCGCCCTGGCCGGCGGCGTCGACATCATCCAGCTGCGCGACAAGGGGTCGGCCGGTGAGCAGCGGTTCGGCCCCCTCGAGGCGCGCGACGAGCTGGCCGCGTGCGAGGTCCTCGCCGAGGCGGCCCGCCGGCACGGCGCCCTGTTCGCGGTCAACGACCGCGCCGACGTCGCCCGCGCGGCCGGCGCCGACGTGCTGCACCTGGGCCAGGGCGACCTGCCGCTGAGCGTGGCGCGCGAGATCGTCGGGCCTGACACCCTGATCGGGCTGTCCAGCCACGACCCCGACCAGGCAGCGGCGGCCGCCGCATCGGAGGCCGACTACTTCTGCGTCGGCCCGTGCTGGCCCACCCCGACGAAGCCGGGTCGCGCCGCTCCCGGCCTGCGGCTGGTCCGGCTGGCCGCCGGACTCGGCGCCGCCTTGCCCTGGTTCGCGATCGGCGGCATCGACGCGCAGCGGCTGCCCGAGGTGCTCGGCGCCGGCGCGCGACGCATCGTGGTGGTGCGGGCGATCACCGCGGCCGACGACCCGCAGGCGGCCGCCGCACGGCTCAGATCGGCGCTTGCAGCAGCGAGCTGACCCGGCGGCTCAGCTGCGACGGCTCCTGATCGGCGCGAAGCGGTTTGCCCGGCATGCACCACACGAAGACCCCGGCCTCGATCTCGAGCGTGCGCGGCAGGTGATGGCGCCGTTCGTCGCCGTGGTCCAGGGGCACCAGCGCCGGGGCGGTGCGCAGCCGCTGCCAGCTGGCTGCGAAACCGGGATGCAGCCGCAGGTTGGCCACCTCGCTCTCGGCGACCCAGCGCATCTCGGCGCTTTCCCGGTTGGGCACGGTCCGCAGCAGCTCGGCCGCATCGGCGACGACGGTGGTGTAGCTCCAGCGGGTGCCGCCGATGCCGGACACCTCGGCGGTGACGACCGTGGCACGGACGGCCAGAAGATCGGCCGGCAGGCCGGCCTCCTCGTGGGCCTCGCGGACCGCGGTCTGCTCCGGAGTCTCGTGGCTGTCCCGGGCACCGCCCGGCAACCCCCAGGTGCCGCCCTGGTGGCTCCACACCGCCCGATGCTGCAGCAGCACCGCGGGCGCGCCGTCGGGCCCGGGAGCGCGCAACAGCAACCCGGCCGCGCCATACCGGCCCCAGTAGTGGGCGCCGCTGTCGGATACCACCCATCCGTCACCGTCGCCGTGCACGAGATCAGGATATGCAGGCGATCCGCCCGGTCAATCGGGTCACCTCCCCCCATCCGGCCGAACATTCTCTTAGAATTCGCTTATTCGGGTTCGTGCGGCGAATTTGAGGCCGAAAGATGGGGGCTGAGCAGACGTGACGGTTGAGCTGTCGCACCCGTCGACCGAGCCGAAGGGGTCGCGGTCGCCGGCCGAACCGGCCCACCCCCGCTGGTGGTTCATCTCCACGACGCCGGGCCGGATCCTGACCATCGGGATCGTGCTGGCCGCCCTCGGCGTCTCCAGCGCCTTCGCCACCTCGACGACGATCAACCACCGGCAGCAGGTGCTGTCCACGGTGCTCAACCACACCGAGCCGCTGTCGTTCGCTGCGGGACGGCTCTACACCACGCTGTCGGTGGCCGACGCCGCCGCGGCCACCGCGTTCATCGCCCAGGCCGAGCCCCGCCCGGTCCGGCTGCGCTACGAGCAGGCCATCACGGACGCCGCGGTGGCCGTCACCCGGGCGTCGAGTGGGCTGACCGACGAACCGCTGGTGCAGTTGCTGGGCCGGCTCAATGCCGAACTGGCCGTCTACACCGGGCTGATCGAAATCGCGCGGACCAACAACCGGGAGGGCAACCCGGTCGGGTCGTCGTACCTGTCGGAGGCCTCGGGGCTGATGCAGTCGAGGATCCTGCCGGACGCCGCGCAGCTGTACCAGGCCACGTCGGACCGGGTGGACAGCGAGACCACCGCGTCCACGCACTTCCCCGCCCCGGTGATCCTCGTCGTCGCCAGCACGGTGGTCTTCGGCGCGTTCTCCCATCGCTGGCTCGCCCGGCGCACCAGGCGCCGGATCAACCCGGGACTGGTCGTGGGCGCCCTCGGTATCCTCGTCATGGTGGTATGGGTCGGAACCGCGCTAACCATCTCCACGGCCGCGAGCCGTAGCGCCAAGGAGACCGCCTCGGAGTCACTCAGGACCGTCACCAACGTCGCCATCACCGCCCAGCAGGCGCGGGCCGACGAGACGCTGTCGCTGATTCGCCGCGGCGACGAAGAGACGCACAAGCAGTCGTTCTACGACCGCATCGACTCCATGCACTCCCAGCTCGACCAGTACCTCTCGCGCAGCGACGCCGTCGACAAGCCCGACCTTGAAGGCGCCGATCAGCTGCTGCTGCGCTGGCGGCAGGCCAACGACCGGATCAACTCCTACATCTCGGTGGGCAACTACCGGGCCGCCACCCAGGTCGCCCTGGGCAGCGGCGAGGACGACGCGACCCCGGCGTTCGACAAGCTCGAGGACGCGCTGGGCAAGGCCATGGACCAGAGCCGCACCCACCTGCGCAACGACGTGCTCAACGCGCGCAGCGGGCTGTCCGGCGCCCAGGTCGGCGGCGTGGTGCTCAGCCTCGGCGCCGCGATCGCCGTCGCGCTGGGCCTGTGGCCGCGGCTGAAAGAGTATCGATGATGACCCGCCTGCGCCGGCCCCGGCGGGTCGGCTCCCGCCTCGCGGCGCTCGCCGCGGCCTTGCTGGGCATGGCGCTGGCGGCCTGCAGCCACACCGAATCGCTGACCGTGGCCACCGTGCCGACGCTGCCGCCGCCCACGCCGGTGGGCATGGAGCAGATGCCGCCGCAGTCGCCGCTGCCGCCGGACGACGCCGGCCAGGGCTGCAACGCGACCGCGAGCCTGCGCCCGTTTCCCACCAAGGCCGAGGCCGACGCGGCCGTCGCCGACATCCGGGCCCGCGGCAGGCTGATCGTCGGGCTGGACATCGGCAGCAACCTGTTCAGCTTCCGCGACCCGATCACCGGGGAGATCACCGGCTTCGACGTCGACATCGCCGGCGAGATCGCGCGCGACATCTTCGGCGCCCCGTCGCACGTCGAGTACCGGATCCTGTCGTCGGAAGAGCGTGTCACCGCGCTGCAGAGCTCGGAGGTCGACGTGGTCGTCAAGACCATGACGATCACCTGCGACCGGCGCAAGCTGGTCAACTTCTCCACCGTCTACCTC
>NZ_DATJPU010000133.1:0-3295 GCF_035506235.1 Mycobacterium sp. | reverse complement strand
ACCCGCGCCGACGGGCCCAGCTCCGGGTTGATCACGTCGATGTTGACGGTGTGGCCGTACGGCGCATGCACGGGGTGGTCGACGTACACGGTCGCGCGGCTGGCGCCGAACCAGCCCGTCGCGCCCTTGCCGCTGCCGTCGATCCGCACGTGTTCGGTGAGGTAAGTGCACATGCCTTGGCACACCTAGCCTTTCAGGTGGGTCGCGAAGAACTCGTCGATGCGGTGCCAGCCGTCCACCGCCGCCTCGGGCCGGTAGGCCGGCCGGTCGACGGAGAAGAACGAGTGGCCCGCGCCCTCATAGGAGTGGAACTCGTGCTGCTTGCCGAATTTGGTCAGCTCGGCGTCCAGGACGGCCACCGCGGGCGGCGCGGGGAACCGGTCGTCGACCCCGAACAGCCCCAGCAGCGGGCAGCTCAGGTTCGCCGCCAGGTGCACGATCGGTTGCATCGCCTTGGGCATGCCCTCGGGCAAGTCCTCGACGATGAACGCGCCGTAGCAGTCCACCGCGGCGTCGAACCGCAGCGAGCACGCGGCCAGGAACGCTTGCCGACCGCCCGAGCAGTGCCCGATGACCCCGAACTTCCCGTTCGCGCCGGGCAGCGAACGCAGGTGCTCGACCGCGCCCGCGACATCGCCGACCAGCCGCTCGTCGGGCACCCCGCCGGCGGCCCGCACCGCGGCGGCCGCGTCATCGGGCGCCGCGCCCGGGGCCTCGCGCGAATACAGGTTGGGGGCCACCGCGTGATGGCCGTTGACGGCTAGCCGGCGGACGAACTCCTTGGTTTCCCGGTCGTAGCCGGGCATGTGGTGGATCCACACGATTCCGCCGCGCGACCCCTCGGCGAGCGGGCAAGCCCGGTAGGCCTCGATCTCGTCGCCGCCGTGGCCTGTGATGGTGATTGTTTCCGCGCGGATCGCGTCTGGGCTGGGCGCGTTCATCGCTGCTCCTTTTCGGGCTCCTTATTCGGCCGCAAGGGGAAGCAGAGCGCCGGAGGATCGCCCCGCCGGAACCAACTTATCCGAAGACCGGGCCATGACGGCGCCGACCGCGTGTTGACCACGCCTTTTCGCGTGCCTGCCACGAGGCATTGCGAAGCTTATTGAATTCCAATCTGTCCGGGCGCGGTGGTAAGTTCTGCTTGATCCGGTTGAACCTCAAGCACGCACGCCTGCCCTTTCGCTCCCGACCAGATGTAGCGACGCGCGACGGGGAGAAGTCGAGCGTGCGTCAGCGTGTTCGTGAAGCCATGCCAGCTCATGAAGTACTTCCGCGCGTCGCGATGCACGTACCACCGGCATAACCTCGTGTCGGCACGCACTCGCCCGCGGCCGCGAATCCGCAGGACTCTCCGATCGCTCGGCTCGTGCTCGACGTTGAACAAGATCGTGACGCGCGGGTTGGCGTTGATGTTCAACGCTGCCAGAGTTCGGTCCGATGTGCCGAGGTAGATGCGCCCGCCGTCATAAACGAAGTACAGCGGGTTGATGTGCGGCCGCCCAGTGCGCGAGAGGGTCGCGATGCGGGCTACCATCGCGCGACGGAGGATGTCCACCACCGCCGGATCGTCAGGATTCATCGTCGACTTCCCTCATCCGCCCGTAGTCCCAGGCAACAGTTCGCCTCGGCCGGAACGCGAACCACACGAAGTCTTTCGGCAGCCCCTCCATCTGACCCAGTGGCTGGACATGTCCCCGAAGGTAAATCGCCCTGAGGTCAAAGAAGTGCGAACCTTCGTCGACAAGCAGCACGACTTCGTCGTGTGCGGCCGGGCGAGCCGCAGCACTCCGGGGGATTCCAACCAGGTAGCGATCGTCTCGGAACACGACCATGACCGACTCAGCTTGTGGGCACCCGTCGTCGGCGAATGCCAAGCAAGCGCGGGGTATGCGCTCGAGCAGATCCCGTGCCTCCGACGGATCGATGTTTCGCGTAATCCGCTTCACGTGGCTCCGAACAAACTCTCGCCGGACAAGCCCGGCTATGAGATCGCGCTTCGCCGCGACTTCATGGCGGCCTGGGCCGCCAGCATCCCCGTCATCATGGCTCCGGTGAATCCTCCTGTGCCGCCATAGCTTGAGGCCAACCACAAGCCGGGGACCGTCGTGGCAACGGCCCGCTGGGAGCCGACGAGGCGCAGGCCCGTTGGCGGCTCTGGTGCAAAACCGTACAACGCCCCGCCCGGAGTGTTCAGGTAGCGGCGCATCGTAGCGGCAGTGGCCATTTCCCGTTGCACGACCGCATCGGCGAAACCGGGATAGTATCCGTCGATCTCTTTCACGATCGCGTCAAGCCACTCCTCGCGTTTGGCCCGGCGGGCCTCGTCTCTCAGGCCCTCCCAGTTGGCAACTCGATCGACGCCGACGACGGAAATCAGGTACCGGCCTCCAGGATTTAGCCCGCTGTCGATGGCCGCGTAGTCGACGACTCCTACTACGGGCATGCGGTCTCCCGGCCGGTCGGCGAGCAGCCCGGCTCCGTATGCATAGTCCGAAAGGGAGTTCATCCACTCCGGGATGAGCACGGTGGAGTATTGGTTGAAACCCAACTCACGCGGAGACCTGCTGAGGCCGAGCGCGATCGAGAAGAGGGAGATCGATGGGCGCCGCCCCTCATAGCGAGCGGCGAACGCCTTCCGGGCCTGCGGCGGCAGTGCGTCGGCGAGCACGCTCGGGGCCGCATTGCCGAAAATGACTGGGGCGTGATCCACAGTGCGGTCAGTGCCGTCGGCCGCGGTGTGGGCCACACCGGCCACGCTGCCTTGCTCGTCGAGGATGATCTCGGTGACCACTCGCCCCGTGCGCGCCGCGCCCCCTTCGGCTGCTACCACGTCGGCGAGCCGCTGGCTAAGAGTGCCCGAGCCACCCTTGATGTACGTGCCGCCGCTTGCGAGGTAGCCGCCTTGCGCGACCGCGTAGAACAGCCACCACAACCGGTCGGGATCGTCAGCGAAATAGGCGAGATTGGCGGCCAGCGCGAGCTTCGGCCCCTCGTCGTCGCCGAACAACTCGTCGAACATCTCTGAAAGGCTCAGCCGGGCGTCCCGCAGCAGCGGCCACACCTTCAGCGGGACCACTGGCGCGTGCGTGAACCACCAGAGGCTGTCGTGCTGCTCCCCGACCACCGACATGGCCTCTCGGACGGCCTGAAGCCGCTGAAAGTATCGGCGGAAGGCCGCTCGCTGGTGGGGGAACCTCGCGGTGAGGGCCGTCTCGGCGGCGTCGAAGCCGTGCGGGAGGACGAACGGCGGATCGAACAGTCGCCCACGCACCTCGTAGAACGCGCCAACCGGCAC
>NZ_DATJPU010000132.1:0-4547 GCF_035506235.1 Mycobacterium sp. | reverse complement strand
CGAGCGAAATGGGAATACGTCACCACGACCTATCCCCGCTACTTCGCTCATTGGGCACAGGTGACCGACCCGCTGATGATCAAGACGACAGGAGCCGTGTAACGGGAGACTGTTACGCACGGTTCTATGAGAGCCCGGGGTGCGATTCCCCCGGGCTACTCGACCCCGATGCGTTGTTTCCGGTGTGGCGCTATCACCCGTTTGTCACCAACTCCGAGTTGCCCACCGCCGAGGCCGACATCACTCACCGAAAGCACGCCATCATCGAAACCACCTTCGCCGACCTGATCGACGGCCCACTGGCTCATATCCCCTCAGGGCTGTTCGCGGCGAACTGCGCCTGGCTTTTCTGCGCGGTGATCGCGCATAACCTGCTGCGCGCCGCCGGGACCCTCGCTGGCGGTCACCAGGCCGTGGCCCGTGGCGCCACCCTGCGCCGCAACCTGGTCAACGTGCCCGCTCGCTTCGCCGCCCCGGCCCGCAAACCGATGCTGCACCTGCCAGCCCACTGGCCCTGGCAAACCGGATGGAAAACCCTGTGGGACAACGTCATCAGCTACCAATACCCGACTGCCCAACCCCGCGCCGCCTAACCCACCGACCAGACCCTGTCCACCCCGGCTATCCCAGGCCCGACCCAAGGAACCTCCCAACAAGGAAAAGCTGGTACAAGCCAGCCGATCACGCACGCGCCATCGCGCCGCCCCCGGCCGCACTTCAAGCCAACCGCGTCGACGACCACGCGAAATCACCGATCCACGGATCGAGGCTAAGGCCCCTGGTCGTTGTGATTGCCGTCACTGGCCCTGATTTCTTGCGCTGGAGCAACATATTTGGCTAGTGATCAATTCGAGGGCGCCGCAACAACGCATTCGAGCGTAGTTGAGATCTAAAATGTCAGCTAGAGCTCAGTTTTCGACGCAGGAGGCTCCACATGTCGATCCGACACGGGTTTCTGTTCGGCGACGACCGTGCGCCACAGGGCAATGCGCCGTCGTCCAGTGACGTGGCCGCGTCTCCAGCGGCCGTCTGGCCCGCAACCGGCGAGCGCAACAAAGCTTACGAGCAACCGCCAGTGGCGCAGCGCCTGTCGACGACCGGCGGGCTAGGTGATGAAACCGCCCACGGCGACGTCGAGTCGTACCGGCGTACGCAACAGCGATACGGCGGCATCCCGAGCGACATGGACGGCGGCATCACCAGCGCCGGCTATGCAGTGCCCACCCATGGTGACGAGTTCAGCACCACGGGCCACTTCCCCGACCCGACGGGCACGGGGGTCGGTATCGCCGGGGAGGACCACCTCGTCACCCGCAAGGGCACCCTGCCTCCGGGCACGAATGAGCAAAGCGCAGGAAAGGCAATCTAAATGGCGACACTCAACGCCGAGCAGCCTGGCGGCTGGCGCTACCAACCTGGAACACCTCTGCCGCAAGATGATTCACCAGCGCCGTTCACCATCAACGGATTAACGGAGCAACAGATAGCACAGCAACGCCAGGCCCAGGCAGCTGCAGCCGCCGCCCGCGGCGGCACCGCCGACCGGCTCTACGCCGGTCTGGTCAGCGTGGCGAGAATGCAAGCGGACCACAACGCTGCGGTGGACGCCAAAGCGAAGCGCCAGCCCAACTTTTACCCGCCGGAACGGGTAAAAGCCGAGGTCAACGGGGAGGAACCCGGCTCCGAGTCGGCGATCCTCATCGCGGCGATGAAGCAAGCCGTCGATGCGGCCGATCAGCCGGTCGATGTTCCGGTCATAGTGGCGCAGAGCAGGATTGACGAGATCCACAATGCCCTGGTCAACACCCACGGTGATGCTGCCCAAGAATCCAGAAATATCCGCACCCGCGATCGCGTCCTACGCAGGCTTCAGACAGCGGAAGATACCGCAGCCCGCGCCAGCATCGCCCGAGGCTCGGGGACGGTCGAGTTGCATCGGCGAGCCGCCTACCGGCACTGGCAGCAAAAGGCCCAGGAGCTGCTCGCCGACCGGGGCAGCGCTGGATCGACCAGCACATCCACCGCAGCCAAGGTCAGGGCCTCGATTACGGTATCGACCTCCTAGCTGGCGGGCATCGGGTTTGATGATGAGTGTGGCCAGGCTCCTGATGAGGAGCGTCAGCCGGGTTGCATGAAAACTTGGCCCTGCCGACAAATCGGCGGCGCCAGGGCTTGTCGCTAGAGGCTCGTCGCCAGAAGTTTCTGGTGGTGAGGCCCTGTTGCAGGCATGTCCCATTGATCTCGGATCAAATCGCGGTCGTTGATCGGTTTAAGCAGTTAAGACGTCAAGCTAAATGACGGGGATTGACGTCGAGATCGTGAGTCCGCCCCGGCTATAACGACGTAAGAGTGTTGGCATGACCGCATCCGTTACGGTCTTGGATTCGCCCCGGCCGCGCATCGGCGCAGCTAGGGCGCTGAAGCTGTGCAGGTACCCAAGGTACCCGGTCAGTGACGGCGCTCCGGTTGAGGTGATTGAGGATGGTCCGAGCATCGCGGGTCGGGTGGCCTGGCTGGGTGCTCGGCTCATCATCCGTCCGACGCTGGCAATCGGCAGCCACGTGCTGCATTTGCCTTGGCCGTGGGGCATCATCGACTTTGCCTCGCAGGCGCTGCTGCCCATCCCGGGCAGCGTCCGCGCCACCGTCGGTTTGCCGAACTGCACCGCGCAGCTCGTCCGGGCCAAGGACGTGCTGCCGGCTGACGGCACCCGCCGCATCGTGCTGTACATGCACGGCGGCGCGTTTTTGACCTGCGGGGTCCATTCGCACGGCCGGTTGACGACGATGATTTCGCACTACGCTGACGCGCCGGTGCTGGTGCCGAACTACAGGATGATCCCGAAACACTCGGTGGGACAAGCCAATCAGGACTGTTACGACGGCTGGCGCTGGCTGCGCAACCGGGGCTACGAGCCCGACCAGATTGTGCTGGCCGGAGACTCGGCGGGCGGCTACCTGGCGCTGTCGCTGGCCGAACGCCTCCTGGCCGAGGGCGAAGAGCCGGCCGCCCTGGTGGCGATGTCGCCGCTGATGCAGCTGGAGATGGATCCCAAGCAGGCGCACCCCAACATCCGCAGCGATGCGATGTTCCCGCCCAAGGCGTTCGACGCGCTGGTGAAGCTGATCGCGAAGCCCGCCGCGCGTCGCGTCGTCGACGGGGAGCCCGAGGACGTCTTCGAACCGCTGGACCGCATCGAGCCGGGGCTGCCGCGCACGCTGATTCACGTGTCCGGCTCGGAGGTGCTGCTCTACGACGCGCGGCTGGCGGCACGCCGGCTGGCAGCCGCCGGAGTGCCCGCCGAGGTGCGCGTCTGGCCCGGGCAGGTGCACGACTTCCAGCTGTGCGCGCCGCTGGTGCCGGAGGCCACACGGTCGCTGCGACAGATCGGCGAGTACATCCGCAAGGCCACCGGATAAGCGCCGACCCAAAGACCACGCCATGGGATTGGGGATCTTTGCGACCCTAGAACACGACCCGTGCAGGTGCCCGATACATCAGTGATTTCACGGGGCATGACCGCTTTAGGCCCGGCTGAGGCGCTGATCGGGGGTCGGTTGTGAGCGCTTGGACCTGCAAGCAGCGACGATTTTCGCACGGACGACGAGCCACAGCAGCGACTTTTTGGCCCTTCGAGTGGGCCCAGTCCGACGCACGGGCGACGGTTCCCCGGCGCACGCACCGCGAGGGTGCGGATCACCAGAGCGTGGGCAGGGACTGACCGACGAACCGCCCGTGTCGAAGCGATGTGCGAGCGGCCAGCCAGCGCAGTTTCCGCCACCTGGGCAGGTGCCTGGCCGGACGGGGCCCCGTGCTACCCCTCGTGCGCCAGCCAGACGACACTCAATGGGGGAAGCGTCATCGAGGCCGAGTACTGCAGGTCGTTCCAGCCGATCGGCTCTGCGGTGAGATCGCCGACGGTGACGCCGCTGCCGCCGAACTGGATGGCGTCGGTGTTGAGGATCTCGACCCACCGACCCGGCCGGGGCAGCCCGACCCGATGGTGGTGCCGGACCACGGGGGTGAGGTTGGCGATACACGCCACGACCCGCTGGTCGGTCACCGGGAACCGGACGAACGACAGCACGCTGTGGTCTGCGTCGTTCGGGTCGATCCAGCGGAACCCCGGCCAATCGAAGTCCTGCTCCCAGAGGGCCGGCTCGTCGCGGTACACCGCGTTAAGTTCCCGGACCAGACGTTGGACCCCGGCGTGCTCGGGATACTCCAGCAGGTGCCAGTCCACGCTGGCGTTGTGCCGCCACTCGTCGTTCTGGGCGATCTCGCCACCCATGAACAGCAACTGCCGTCCGGGATGGGCCCACATCCACGCCAGCAGCGCCCGCAGGTTCGCGAACTGCTGCCAGCGGTCCCCGGGCATCTTGGCCAGCAGCGAACCCTTGCCGTGAGCGACCTCGTCGTGGCTGAGCGGCAAGATGAAGTTCTCGTGGAACGCATACAGCAACGAGAATGTGAGCTCGTGGTGGTGGAACCGGCGATGGACCGGATCCTTGCTGAAGTACACCAGCGTGTCGTTCATCCAACCCATG
>NZ_DATJPU010000131.1:0-2092 GCF_035506235.1 Mycobacterium sp. | reverse complement strand
AGGGCCACCACCGCGATCAGCAGCAACACGCGGATCAGCGGCACCAAGATGGTGCCGTCGCCCCAGTCGTGATCGCCGTTGCCTATGAACCGCATACCGCCGGAGAAGAAATTCGTCGGCCAGCCGCCCCGCCACTTCCAGCGCCAGGCGGGTCTTGCCGACCCCGCCCACCCCGGTCAATGTCACCAACCGATGAGCCTTCGCCGCGGCTTGAACCTCGGCGACCTCGGACTCGCGCCCGATGAAGCTGGTGGTCGCAGGCCGCAGGTTCCCCGGCGTTACATCTAGCGCCCGCAACGGCAGAAAGTTCGTCTGCAGGCCGGGCGCTCGCACCTGAAACACCCCCACCGGGGTGGGTAGATCCCGCAGCCGTCGCGGCCCCAGATCCAGCAGATCCACTCCGCTCAGCAGACCCGCCGTCGACTCGGCCAGCAGGATCTGACCACCATGTCCAGCGGCCATCACCCGCGCAGCGCGATTCAGCACCGCGCCGAAGTAGTCACCGTCGCGCAGTTCGGCCTCGCCGGTCGCCAGCCCCATCCGCACGGGTAATTCCAGTTTGCGCTGCGCGGCTATGGCGGCATCCACCGCTGCCCTTGGTAACGAGAATGCCGCGCACACACCGTCACCGGTGTGCTTGAACATGAAGCCGCCATACGCCTCGATCGCCGAACGCAACACCTCGTCGTGGGCGGCGAGGGCGATCCGCATGCCGTCCGCGTCTTTCTCCCACCGACGGGTCGACCCCTCCACATCGGTGAACAGGAACGTCACCACCCCCGAAGGAGCAGCCGCCGCAGTAGCGGACACCCCAGCAGAATCTCACAATCGACACGCTCCGACCTCGTGGATCGGTGCCTGGGGGTGGTCCCCTTCGCCGCTTGGCGGCGGACACCCCAAGCAAATCAGGGCCTCTCTCCCCGCCGAAAATCGGGTCGAGCTATCCAAATGCAATTCGCTGCTATGCTTGAAGTGCGCAGCATAGTGACTGGTCAGGCAGCGCAACCGCCTTCAGCGCCCAGTTTGCGGCGCTTGCGCCCGGAATCGGTGGCACAACTGGCACAACTCATGCGGTCACAAGGCTGTCCCTGGCGAGCGGTGCCCCGAAGTAGCCAACCTGGGGATCGACAACGACACGCCTGTTGTCGCCGTGGCGGGCCAAGGACTCGCGGGCCATCTGCTCGAACGAGATTTTCTCAGGCCCTCCAACTTCCTTAATGCCGTCCAGCGGTTCGCCTTCGGCGACACGGGCGACCTCGGTTGCAAGGTCTGCGGAGGCGATGGGCTGGATCAGCGCGTCCGGTACGCGCACCTCGTCACCGACCACCATCGACTCTGTGATCGCGTCGGCGAACTCGGCGAACTGGGTGGCCCGCACGATCGAGTAAGGCAGACCGGATTCGGTTATCAGCTTCTCCTGGGCGACCTTCGCCCGCATGTAGCCGCTTTCCTGGGTGCGGTCGGAACCAACTATCGACATCGCGACGTAGTTCTTGACGCCTGCGGCCTTCGCGGCAGCGAGCAAGTTGGTGGTCGATCTGGTGAAGAACTCCATCGCCGGATCGTCATCGAATGAGGGCGAATTGGATGCGTCAACGACCACGTCGGCTCCGTTTAGAGCGTCAGCAAGTCCTTCCCCGGTAATTGTGTTGACGCCAGTCTTGGGCGATGCTGCCACCGCCTCGTCGCCGTGGTCCCTCAGTTTGTTGACCACCTTTGACCCCAGGACACCTGTGCCACCAATCACGACAATCTTCATGGCTTCCCCCCTTTGGAAGTGATTTGCGCGAGGCGCAATGTAGTCCCCGATGTACAAGCCCACCAGGTGTACGGACTGTAGATCGGCCTGAAAGTCAATTAGACCGCCGCGCAGCGGTCGGCGAGATCGGTCATGATCTCCCGCAGCCGCTCTGCACCGACGGCTGCAGCGATGTCCATCGAGTGCACCACGTCGGCGAACAGAACGGTGACCTGCTTGTACTCCGCAGGGACGTCATGCTCGGTAAACGGTGCACCACAACCGTCGCAGAATCGCGCACCCTCACGCGGCTCGGTGCCACACGTGCGGCACGCGGTCGCTGCGGTCATCCGA
>NZ_DATJPU010000130.1:0-14532 GCF_035506235.1 Mycobacterium sp. | reverse complement strand
GGCGTCGATTGATGAATTGCTGGATCGGGCGGTGGCGGCGATTAACCGTGGTGATCGGGCGGCTGCGACGGCGCTAGCGGGGCAGATATTGGCCACTGACCGCGACAACACCGAGGCCGAGGACTTGCTGGCAGCCGCTCCAACTGTGAACGGTGAGATCCGGCGGTTGACGATTTTGTTCGCCGACTTGGTGGATTCCACGGTGTTGTCCACCCGGGTCGAACCGGAGACTTATCGACTGCTGGTGGGCCGCTACCACGAACTGGTGCTGAAGATCGTGGACCGCTATGAGGGGCATATCGGCTCCACTAAAGGCGACGGGCTACTGGTCGTGTTCGGTCACCCGATCGCGCACGAAAACGATGTGCGCCGCGCGGTGCAGTCCGGACTGGAGATCACCCGGGAGGTGCAGCGGTTCAGTGAACAGGCGCAGCGCCAGCTCGGCGTGGACATCACGGTGCGCGTTGGGGTTCATCGTGGCCTCGTATATCTGGACACCGCCCAAGATGACGTGTACGGCTTAGCGGCGAATCTGGCCGCACGGGTGTCGGGACTTGCCCCGCCAGGGAGGGTGGTCGTCTCCGGCGCGGTCGAGCCGCTGGTCCGCAAGCATTTCGACTTAGAGGATCGCCCCCCCGCGCCGGTGAAAGGTATAGAGGAATTGATCGCCCATTACCGAGTGGTGGGTGAGCGGACTAGGTCCTCGCGGGTGGGGCGTGGTCCGTTGGTGGGCCGAGCGCGCGAGACGTCACGTCTCGAACGGAGCTGGGCGCGCGCCGAGGCAGGCACGCTCAGTGTGCCGGGGCTCGTCTTTCGGGGTGAACCCGGGATCGGCAAGAGCCGACTGGCGGCCGCCGCCGCGCATATCGCGGAACGCTCGGGCGCAGTCGTGCTCGAATTGGCCGGGTCGCCCTTCCACACGGATGTGGGTCTACACCCGGTGCGGGCCCTGATCGAACGTCGATGCGGCATTGACCGCTCCACCGAGATGACTGAGCGATTGCGCTTGTTACACAACGAGATTGGCGCCTGCGGTCTCGATCCCGCAACCACCGTGCCATTGTTGGCGCCGGTGCTCGGCATCGCGCCGGAACACGGCTACCCACCGGTGCCCGCCGAAGGTCGTAAGTTGCAGGACCTGATCGCCGCGGCGGTGCATGAGTATCTGCACGCCTGTCTTGGTGACGCATCGGCCCTGGTCGTTGCCGAGGATGCGCACTGGTTCGACCCGTCGACCTTCAACGTACTGGGTGCGCTGCTCGACGCGCATCCGGGCAAGTTGCTCATCGTCATTACTGGCCGGCCCGGGGGATGGCTGCCCGAGGCTTGGCCAGTCAAAGTGTTCGACCTGGCACCGTTGACCGATGAGCAAACCGACGAGCTGATCGCCGCACTAAACCCCATGATCAGTGCCGAGCAGAAGGCGGCGGTGCACGACCGCTGCGACGGGATTCCCTTCTACATCGAACAGATCGTGGCCAGACTCGATAATCACAGCGGAGATGAGCCTTCGGTTCCCGAGGCGCTGTATGAGCCGCTGTTCGCCAGGCTGCGCTCCAGTGCGAACGTGGTCCCGGTGGTCGAGGCGGCCGCTGTCATCGGCCGACACGTCGAGCGGGGCTTGCTGACCAGGGCGTCCGCTCTCAGCGCCGACGAGGTCGACGACGCCATCGACGAACTCGAACGCGCCCTGGTGCTCGAGCCGTGCGGAGTCGACCGATGGCGGTTCCGCCACGAGTTGCTGCGGGAGGTCGGCCTCGAGCTCGCACCACTGAGCGTCCGACGCGAACTGCACGCTCGGGTCGCCGACGTACTCGTCGACGATGCGGCCGGTGGCCAACCCGACTGGCGTGTCGTCGCCGGCCATTACGAACGCGCCGAACGGTACGCCGCGGCCGCGTCGGCCTACCAACAGGCGGCAACCGACGCCGGGCGCCGCGGCGCCGTGGCGGAGGCGCGTGATTACCTCACACACGCACTGGCCGGACTTGACGGGACCGCACCCGGAGAGGACCGCGACCGCCAAGAGCGGGTCTTGCGGCTACAACGCGGGTTCTTCGCCTCCGCCGCCGAGGGGACGGGATGCCAGGCCGCGGCCGCCGACTTCGAACGCTGTCTACAGTTGTGCGGCACGGACCTGTGCGACGACGAATTTGTCGCCACGCTCATCGCTGTCGCGGCGTATTACTTCACCCGCGGAGATCTGCGCCGTACCGCTCAGGTGTTCGAGTCGTTACGCACGGCGCCAGAGTCAGGCCGACCTTTTTTCCGCACCGTCGTCGATGCGATCCTGGCGATATTGGCGTGGTTCCGCGGGGATATGGACGCCGGCAGACGTCGCGTCCAGGAGGCGATCGGCGACTTCGCCACGTCGGACGGCGAGGAGATCTACCTGGCGTGGTGGTTCATACCTGCGGATCCCTTCGCGCTGGCGTTTCAAGTCCTCGGCTTGGATTGCCTTGTTCATGGTGATCTGGCCGGCGCGCAAGCACAGCTCTCCCGCGCGGCGGCCAGGGCCGATCGCCTCGGGTTTCCGCAAGGCCCCTGGAGCCGTGCCTACGCGGGCTTCTTCCAGGCCTGGGCGTGCATTGAGGCAGGCCAGCTCGAAGACGCCGCCACTCTCGCGGCTGATGCGATCGAATGGTCCGATCGTTACGGCATCGATGGATGGCGACTGATGTGCGCCGCCGAGCAGGTGGCTGCAAGCGCGCTGACGTCACTGGCGCAGGCGACAACCGCCGACCGTCCTGCTTTGTTGGCGCACGTCGCCACCATTACCGAGTCGCTTGACGAGGCCTGGCGCATCTCTGGAATCGTTATCTACCGGGGTTTCCTAGAGTGCGTACGAGCTCGATTGATCATCGCCGCCGGAAAATGCGACGACGCGCGCCGGATCCTCGACGCCGCGCTGCAAAGGGCTGACGACAGCAACGAACACTACTACGACGCCGAACTTCTGCGGATTCGCGCCCACACACTCGCCGATCTCGACGCACGCGCAGAAGGGTTGGCGGACGCCGCCGAGTTGGCCCACCGCCAGGGCGCGTTCTTGTTCGAACTGCGCGCGGCGCTCGACGATTTCGAGTCGCGTGGCGAGCTGGCGCGTGCCGCACTCATCGACGCGGTCAACCGAATGCCGGCCGACAGCACCATGCCCGAAGTGGCGCGGGCCCGCCGCGTTCTCACCTAGAACCCTCGGCCGGAATCATTCCGAATTGATAACAATCGGTCCTGTCGAAAGCCACCCCATCCAGACGGAAATAGCGACGACGACATCGTCCCCGACACAAAGCAGCCCGTGTTCGCGCGCTCTAATACATCCGTCTGAACAACTCAACGACCGGTGCGAGCTCGGCGGCGTTGGTGATCAGATCGACGTGTCCGCCGGAGTGAAGATGCAGAGTCGAATTGGGGAGCAGCCGATCCAGGATCCTGGCGTTGGCGAGCGGGACGACGGGGTCGTCGAGTCCGGCGACAATCATTGTCCGTTGCCGGATCATGGGTAACGCGAAGATGCTCGTCCACACCGAACCGGCGAGCAGCTGATGCAGATATCCCACGCGGGAGCCGGCCATCAGCTGGCGGTCGAACAAGCGCTTGACGACCGACGGGTCGGTGCGGACCGTCCCACCGTAGAGGTCAGCGGCGATCGAGGCCGCGTATTGGTGGTCGAGGAAGCGGCGTGGTGTGAGCAGTTTGGCCAGCACACCCGGTTTGGCGGGCACCATGATGATGCCGTTCCCGGCGGAGACGAGGATCAGTCGCCGGCAGTAGCGTGGGTTCTGAAAGGCGAACTGCTGTGCGAGCGCGCCACCCCACGACAACCCGAGGACATCGACCGCCCCGGTGTTGAGATCGAGCTTGCGCAAAAGTTGCCGCAGTACTGCGGCGAGGTAGGGAAACCCATAGGGCACTGGTGAACCCGGTGAACCGCCGGTTCCGGGTGCGTCGAACCGCACCACGGTGGTGTCCGGATCAAGGTGTGCCACCACTGGATCCAACACTTCGAGGCTGGCGCCGATGCCATTGCACAAGACCAGCGGCACCCCCGTGCCGGTGCGGACGTTGACCCGGATCTGTTGCCCCAGCACCGGAATGAGACGGTCCATGCCGGCCCGATTGGACGCTGACGCGTTCATGGTTGCGGCACCATGACATCGGCAACGCAGGCGGAGCGATGTGCACCGTCGATGTCGTAGGTCAGCTCGAACACCGACTCCACACCCGAGGTCTTTTGGTGCGCGTTCCGCACGGAGACGGTGTCGAAACGGTGGGCGACATCATCAAGCAGATCTGTCGGTTTGTCGAGAGGGATGGTCATAACGAGTCTTTCGGTCCTCGGAGGTCAGTGTTGGAGTACGTAGCTGCCCGGTGCGGGCTCCACGGGCATCATGCCGGCGCCGCCGAGCGAGTCCGGGGCGTCCTTCTTGTTGCCGCTGCGCTCGGCCAGCCAGGCGACGTAGTCCGGCCACCACGATCCGGCGTGCTGCTCGGCGGAGTCGGCCCAGGCGGCCGGATCGGGCTGCTCGGCGTCGGCGACGCAGTAGCTGGCCTTGGCATTGCCCGGCGGGTTGACCAGCGCGGCAATGTGCCCGCTGGACGACAGTACGAAGCGGCGGTTCGTGCTGCCCAGCAGCCGCGCGCTGCGGTAGCAGGCCTGCCAGGGCGAGATGTGGTCAGCCACCCCGGCCACCACATAGGAATCAACGCCTAGCTCGCCCAGATCCACCGGCGTGCCCAACATGGTGACCCCGCCCGGGGTGGCCAGGGAATTGTGTACCCCCATCATCACGAGGTCGCGGTGCAGCGCGGCGCTCATCCGGGTGGTATCGGCGTTCCAGAACAACACATCGAAGGCCGGCGGCGACTTGCCCTCCAGATAGTTGTTCACCCAGTAGCGCCACACCAGATCGTTCGGGCGAAGCCAGGCGAACACCTCGGCCAAGAACCGGCCATCCAGATATCCCTTCCGGGCCGAGAGCGCGACCGCGATGTCGGCCACCTCCGCGTCAATGGCTGCCGCGGCGACACCGGCTTTGTGCTGATCGAGCACCGTCACCATCAACGTCAAGCCGGCCAACCGGTCGCCTTGCCCGGCCGCGGTCAGGTGCGCGGCCGTCATCGCCGCCAGGATGCCGCCCGAGCAGGACGCCTGCACATGCGTGCGATCAGAGCCGGTGATCTTCTCCACCGCGTCCAGCGCGTCCAGGATCGCGCGCCCGTAGGTATCAAACCCCCAACTGCGGTGCTCAGCGGTGGGATTGCGCCACGAGATCGCGAGCACCTGCACGCCTTGGCGCAGGAAGTATTCGATCATGCTGCGCCCCGGCGAGATGTCCAGGATGTAGTACTTGTTGATCACCGGTGGCACCATGAGCAGCGGCACCGCATACACCTTGTCGGTCTGCGGGGTGTACTGGATCAGCTCGAACACCTCGGTCCGAAAGACCACCGAGCCGGCGGTGGCGGCGACGTTCTCCCCCACAGTGAACGCGTCGGGTTCCACCATCGACGGCACCCGCGGCGCCGACACCATGTCAACAAGGAAGTGCCGCAGCCCCCGCACCGCGCTGAGCCCCCCGGTGTCGATGAGCGCCTTGTATCCGAGCGGGTTCAGCAGCGGGTTGTTGCTCGGCGAGAGGCCCTCGGTGATCACGTCTAACGCGAAGCGGATCCGCTCGGCGTCGCGCCGATCCAGATGCGCATCCGCAAACAACTCATCCACCGTGGTGCAGCCGGCCAGATAGGCCTGCATGGTGCGCTTGAGCAAGGGATTGCCTTGCCACGCCGGATCGGCGAAACGCCTGTCGCCCCTGCCCGGTGCCAGATCCGAGCGGCCGTCGGTGATCGACACCAATTCCCGGCCCAGACTTGCCGCGCGGGACGCCACCGTACCCGGCTGCCGGGCGAGGTTGAGGGCGAACCTGCTCCACGTGGTGTTGGGCATCATCCGCTCGGCAATACCGACCGCCGAACTGGTCAACAACAAATCCAACGGCGCCGCCAACTCGTCAGCGCCCCTAGTGGTCACCATGGTGTCATGCCTCCTCACAGACCGGTCCCGTTGCGGGACAGAAGCTTTCCCTCGTCGATCACAATCCGCAGCGCCCCGTCGCGTGCGACTACCAGTTCAGTCCGCGGCGGCGCCGGCAAGCAGATCCACAAGTTCATCGGTGCGCTCCGGCAGCTTCCCGGCAACGGCAGCGACCCGTTTCCTGCACCATGTTGCAATCCATGCCTGGCAGATTAGATCTCGATCAGGCCGCGGCCATCGGCCGCAGGGAACGAAGATCATCCTCACTGTTGTCGCTGACCGATGAGCGTGAGAGCCGCGACCATGACCGCCGCTGGGGCATCGCGCCCCGAACCGAGCGCGTTGTCTCCGGAATACAAAGCGATCTCCGGAATTGGTTGATTGGCGACCCGGCAAAGACCAGCCACGCTCGCTACGGTCTTGCTGAACCCAAAGGCCGGTTGTCCAGCACGCCACCCCGTTGCTAACCGCGGCAATTGGAATTCCAACCATTGCGAAGCAACATGAGAAGGGATATCCCGATGACGCGTAATCCGTCGTTCGATCTGTTCAGGCTGCCTGATGAGCACAACGAGTTGCGCGCGGTGTTGCGGGATCTGTGCGAGCAGGAGATCGCGCCTTACGCCGCGGATGTCGATGAACATTCGCGTTTCCCGGAGGAGGCGCTCAAGGCACTCAGCGCGTCGGGGTTTTCCGCGATCCATGTGCCCGAGGAGTACGGCGGGCAGGGTGCGGATTCAGTGGCGACCTGCATTGTGATGGAGGAGGTGGCCCGCGTTGATGCGTCGGCATCGTTGATCCCCGGGGTGAACAAGCTGGGCACGATGGGTTTGATATTGCGGGGTTCGGACGAGCTTAAGAAGCAGGTGCTGCCGACGCTGGCGTCAGGGGAGGCGATGGCCTCGTATGCGCTCTCGGAGCGCGAGGCCGGCAGTGACCCGGCCGCGATGCGCACCCGTGCGCGCCGCGACGGTGACGAGTGGGTGCTCAACGGCGCGAAGTGCTGGATCACCAACGGCGGCAAGTCCACCTGGTACACGGTGATGGCGGTGACCGATCCGGACAAGGGCGCCAACGGGATCTCGGCGTTCATCGTGCACAAGGACGACCACGGGTTCAGCGTCGGGCCCAAGGAACGCAAGCTGGGCATCAAGGGCTCGCCGACCACCGAATTGTATTTCGAGGACTGCCGCATTCCCGGTGATCGGATCATCGGTGAGCCGGGCACCGGGTTCAAGACAGCGCTCGCGACGCTGGATCACACCCGCCCGACCATTGGGGCGCAAGCGGTCGGCATCGCGCAGGGCGCGCTGGACGCGGCGATCGCCTATACCAAGGGGCGCAAGCAGTTTGGGCGGTCGGTCAGCGATTTTCAAGGTGTGCAGTTCATGCTGGCGGATATGGCGATGAAGGTGGAGGCCGCCCGGCTGATGGTCTACACGGCCGCCGCACGGGCCGAGCGCGGCGAGCCGGCGTTGGGCTTTATCTCCTCGGCCTCCAAGTGTTTTGCCTCCGACGTGGCCATGGAGGTGACCACCGACGCGGTGCAACTGTTCGGCGGCGCCGGATATACCAGTGATTTCCCGGTCGAACGGATGATGCGCGACGCCAAAATCACCCAAATCTATGAAGGAACGAACCAGATTCAACGCGTCGTCATGGCACGCGCACTGCTGAAGTAGCCGCACCGACCGGCGGCACAGTTTCGACCGATGAAGTGCACGCCCACGGTGGCTAACGATCCCCGGCAAGGACCGCCGTGCCGTACCAGTCGCACAGCAGCAGCGCCAGTTCGATGTCGAGCCGGTCGCCGGCTATCGGGCGGCCACGCCGGCTCATCGCCCGACCCAGGCGGTACTTCACGGTGTTGACGTGCAGGTGGAGTTCTTCGCCGGCCAGCTTGTAGCTGGAGTCGCACCCCAGAAAGACCCGCAAGGTGTGCCGCAGCCGGGCGTCGTTCTCGTTATCGGCAGCCAGATCGCCAAGCACCTCGGCCACAAACCCCCGGGCCGGATCGATGTCGTGACACAAAAGCGCCGCCGCCGCCAGCCCTGCGTCGGCGGCCGCGATAACCGTCGACCCCTGCTCACCCCGAGCCAGCGCGACGTCGCGGCCGGCCTGCGCCTGGCGGTGCGAGCGGCGGAAGCCCTCGACACCGGCGGCCATTGTTCCGATCCCGACGCTGGGCGAACCAGAATTCTCCACGGTGAACCGACGGACCTCCTCGACGGCATCGCAAGCGGCCGCGCGGAACGGCAACCACCCCCATCCACACATCCGGTCAGCGGCGACGAACAGCGGACTGGACCCGACATCGGCCGCGCTGCCTAAATCGCGAACGAACCGCTGGAGCCGGGCGACTTCGTTGCCTTCGGTCCCCGTGTCGGGATACCACACGACGATCGCCAGGTGATGCCATCGGATCGGATAGCCGAGCGCTTCGGTTGCCGCGTCGACGTCGATCGTGCTCTTTCCGGCCAGAATCTCCCGAACCCGCAGCGCGCGAACACTGTTCTGGTTTTCCAGCCATCGCTCGCGTTCGCCTTCGTACACGACAACCACCTGCTGAGAAACCCAGTCGATGTACTCGAACAGCATCGCGCCGATCGCCTCGATAACGGCAAAACGTACTGTTGGCTCGATATCGAGCGCGCGTACTTCGTCGAACACGATCTCGGTCAGCCGGCGCTGGCCGAGACGATAAGCGCGGACGAGCGCGTTGACCGGGACGCCGCGTTGCGCCAGCCGCCGCGCGTATTCGAGTGCCGCAGTTGGTGCCTCGACACGTTCCACCGCGATGTCGTGTCGCAATGAGTGCACGATGGTGTCCACGTTTCCCTCGACGCTGGTGCCGAGCAGCTCGACCAGGCCCGCGTCTGCCCGCAGCTCGGGGATGTCGTCCTCGAGGGTGCGGCGGATCTGCGAGGCCACCTCGGCGAGTCGATCGTTAAGCCGGACTGCGGTCTCGGCGACGTAGCGGCTCACATCGACTTTGTTGTTGACGCGAGAATTGCTCACCCTACGACGGTAGATCCTGCGGCTACTGCGTGGTGCGAATTCCCTGTGCGGGCTTTGGCGCCGGTCGACAAGAGCCGGACGCTTCTTGGTGGAACGACGACGGTGTCAAGCCTCACGCCGATTCGTAGCGTTGTTGCACATCACACCGCCGCCGCCAGGCAGCGGCACCGTATTCGGGTCGGCGCTAGCAGGATCGCGCCGCCGTTGAGAGGGGAAATCCGTTGACCGTCACCACAACTGAGTTTGCGCCGGACGAGACCGAACTCGACGCCATGGAGACGGACCTGCTCGCCGGCGACTGCGACATCGTCATCCCCGGGGACGTCGAGGTCGGCGACGCGGCCACCGGGATCGGTGGCCTCGAGGTCCGCGGGGTCGGCCTGACCATCGGTCGCGCGCGCACCCTGCTGGACGATGTGTCGTTCTCTGCGCGGCCGGGCACGGTGACGGCGGTGATCGGGCCCTCGGGTGCGGGCAAGTCGACGCTGGCGAAGGTGATCGCCGGGGCGATGCGGCCGACCCGGGGCGCGGTGTCCTTTGAGGGCCACGACGTCCACGGCGCTTACTCCGAGCTGCGCAGTCGGATCGGAATGGTGCCCCAAGACGACGTGGTGCACTGCCGGCTGACCGTCCAGCAGGCCCTCGGCTATGCCGCCGAGCTGCGGTTGCCGTCGGACACCGGCAAACAAGACCGCGATCTGGTGGCCGCTGCGGTGCTCGCGGAACTCGAGATGACCGATCACACGCAGACCCGGGTGCACAACTTGTCCGGCGGGCAGCGCAAACGCGCATCGGTGGCGCTGGAGCTGCTGACCGGCCCGTCGCTGTTAATCCTCGATGAACCCACCTCGGGGTTGGACCCGGCGCTGGACCGGCAGGTTATGACCATGCTGCGCAAGCTCGCCGACGCCGGCCGTGTCGTCATCGTCGTTACCCATTCGCTGACCTACCTGGATGTGTGCGATCAGGTGCTGCTGTTGGCCCCCGGCGGCAAGACGGCGTTCTGCGGGCCCCCATGCGAGATCGGCGCCGCGATGGGCACCACCGACTGGGCCGATATCTTCACGCAAGTCGGCGCCGACCCCGACGCGGTGCACCGCAGCTTCCGGCAGCGCACCACAGCTCTGCCTACGCCAGCGGAGCCCGACAAGCGCGCCTACCCCAGCAAGCCGGTGCGCACCAGGCTCTGGCGACAGTTCTCCACAATCGCGCGCCGCCAAGTGCGGCTGATTGTGTCCGACCGCGGATATTTTGCGTTTTTGGCGGTGCTTCCGTTCATCCTGGGCTTGCTTTCGCTGGCCGTGCCCGGGCACGTCGGCTTCGGCATGCCCAATCCGCTCGGGGACAACCCCGACGAGCCGGGGCGGATCCTGGGGCTGCTCAACATTGGCGCGGCATTCATGGGCATCGCGCTGACCATTCGCGACCTGATCGGCGAACGCGCGATCTTCCGGCGCGAACAGGCCGTCGGCCTGTCGACGTGGGCGTATCTGCTGGCCAAGATCTGCGTGTATGGCACCGCCGCGGTGATTCAGTCCTTGGTCCTAACCGCGATCGTGGTGTACGGCAAGGGCGCCCCTACCCGGGGTGCGGTATTTCTGGGCAGTCCTAGCCTGGAATTGTTCGTCGATATCGCTGCCACCTGCGTTGCTTCGGCCGTCCTGGGCCTGGTGCTATCGGCGTTGGCTCGGTCCAACGAGCAGATCATGCCCATGCTGGTGGTCTCGGTGATGGCGCAGCTGGTGTTCTCCGGCGGCATGATCCCGGTGACCGACCGGTTGGTGCTCGACCAGATGTCGTGGGCCACACCGGCCCGCTGGGGTTTCGCCGCCGCGGCCTCGACAGCCAATTTATCCCTGCTGGAACCCCGGCCGCTGGCCCCCACGGACCGGCACTGGATACACGAGCCGTCAGCGTGGCTGGTCGATATGGTCATGCTCGCCGTCCTCAGCTTGTTCTACGCCGGCTTCGTACGGTGGAAGATCCGCCTGACCCACGGGTAAATGCGACACGCCGTCCAGCCGCTAGCGAGCCCGAGCGCGGTCGCCCGCGCGTGAATCTGCACGATGTCCATTCATGGTCCTCTAGGCGGATCCTCTTGCACCAGGCAGGGTT
Organism: Mycobacterium sp.; assembly: GCF_035506235.1. Taxonomy (GTDB): domain Bacteria; phylum Actinomycetota; class Actinomycetes; order Mycobacteriales; family Mycobacteriaceae; genus Mycobacterium. Next base: position 3,365 of record NZ_DATJPU010000130.1, on the reverse strand, counting down.
TCGTACTATCCGCCGATCCCCGCGGGCCGGGGATGTCTTCTATAGGGAGTGTCCTGTATGCAGTTTGCGCCGAGTGTCGTTTGCGGTGGCCGTGCTGTCGTCAGAGGACAACAGCCGGACCTAACTTCAGCGATCAACGACGATGGCGTGGCTCACCTGAATTCCTACCGTTATCGCATGTCACATTTCGACACCCATCCAGGAGAACACATGAACCTCCGGGCACTGCCCGAGTTGCGGGCGGCAATGGATCCCGAGAGGCCCGCCGTCGCCGACGACAACGTCAGCCTGACCAACGGCCAGTTCCTGGAGGCGGTGCGCCGGGCGGGCGCATCACTTCGCCGACTCGGTGTGTCGCGCGGCGACGTGGTGGCGATCATGCTGCCCAATACGGCCAGCTTTGTCGTGTCGCTGTTCGCGGCGTGGCGGCTGGGTGCGGCGGTCACACCGATCAACCCCTCGCTGCGACCGGCAGAGGTGCAGTATCAGCTCGCCGACGCCGACGCCAGGGTGGTGATCGTCGACACCGCCCCCGAGTTCGACACCGGCGGACGGCCGGTGGTCATCGCCAGCGACTTGACCGCGCAACCCGCCGACGGGCGGCTGTATTTGGCGCACCTTGACGATGACGCGCTGGCGCTGCTGATCTACACCAGCGGGACCACCGGCCGGCCCAAGGGTGTGATGCTGGATCACGCCAACCTGATCGCGATGTGCCGCAACGTAATCGACGTGTTCGCGCTGACTGGTACCGACCACAGCCTGCTGATCCTGCCTTTGTTCCACGTCAACGGGATCGTCATCGGCACTGTTTCGCCGCTGCTGGCAGGCGGGTGCATCACCGTCGCCGGCCGCTTCAGCCCTAAGAAGTTCTTCAGCAGGGTAGAACAGAGCGGCGCCACGTATTTCTCAGCCGTGCCCACGATCTACACGATGCTGTCCGGGCTGTCCGAGGACGTCAAACCCGACACTTCGTCAGTGCGGTTCGCCATCTGCGGTGCCGCACCGGCCAGTGAGGAGTTGCTGGAGCGGTTCGAATCACGCTACGCCATCCCGATCATCGAGGGCTACGGTCTGTCGGAGGGATCGTGCGCCAGCACCGTCAATCCGTTGCACGGGAAGCGCAAGGCGGGCACCGTCGGACTGCCCCTGCCCGGCCAGACGATTCGGATCGTTGACGCCTCCGGGCGACCGGTAGCCGACGGTGAGGCCGGCGAGGTGGTGATCAAGGGCCCCAACGTGATGCGCGGCTATCTGAACCGGCCCGAGGAGACCGCGAACACGATTGTCGACGGCTGGTTGCACACCGGCGACGTTGGGCGCTTCGACGAGGACGGCTATCTGGTCCTGGTCGACCGGGCGAAGGACATGATCATCCGCGGCGGGGAGAACATCTATCCCCGCGAGATCGAAGCCGTGGTGCACCAGCTGCCGCAGATCGCCGACGCCGCGGTCGTCGGCCGGCCCAATCCGGTCTACGGCGAAGAGCCGGTGCTGTTCGTCTCGCTGCATCCCGGCAAGCAACTCGAAGTCGAGCTGATCCGCGAGCACCTAACCGAGTCGTTGTCGAAATACAAACTGCCCGTTGAGATCACGATCCTCGATGAGCTGCCGAAAAATGCCGTCGGAAAGCTCGACAAACGCAGTTTGCGGCAACGGCTCGCCATAACCCACTGAACCCAAACCACAACAACCATCCACCACCCACCCAACACACATATAGGAGAGCAGAGATGAGCTTCACCAAACCCGAATTCCCCGACGTGGATCCGGACACCTTCCTGCAAAAGCCGCTGATGGAGCGGATGCGCATCCTGGCGCTGAACTGGGCCGAGAACGGTTTCGGATCGCCACGGATGATTCACACCATCTACATCACCAAGCTGGTGCTGTTCTACGCCCTGGGCGCGATTCTGGTGGCCACGCTGACGTCGGGGCTGCCCGCGTTTTGGCATGTCTCACAATGGTGGAACCAGCCGATCGTGTACGAGAAGGCCATCTTGTGGACGGTGCTGCTCGAGCTCTTGAACGTGGCCGGATCGTGGGGTCCGCTTGCCGGCAAGGTCAAGCCGATGACCGGGGGCGTCCTGTTCTGGGCACGCCCGGGCACCATCCGGCTACGGCCGTGGAAGTGGGTGCCCTTCACCGCCGGTGACCGGCGCACCCGTTTCGACGTCGCACTGTATGTCACGCTGCTCGCGAGCGTCGCGGTTGCGCTGTTTTCGCCCGGCGTGCACAGTGATTCGCTGTCGGCGGTGATGCCGGCCAACACCTCCGGTTTGGTCAACCCGGCGCTGCTCATCGCGCCGATCGTGCTGTTGGTGCTGATGGGCCTGCGTGATAAGACGGTGTTCCTGGGCGCACGCGGCGAGCAGTACCTGCCGGCGCTGATCATCTTTGCGGCGTTCCCGTTCAGCGACATGATCATCGCGCTCAAGCTGCTGATCGTGGCGGTCTGGGTCGGCGCCGGGGTGTCGAAGTTCGGCAAGCACTTCGCCAACGTCATCCCGCCGATGGTCAGCAACAGCCCGTCGGTTCCGTTCAAGTGGGTCAAGAGGGCGCACTACCGCGACTTCCCCCGCGACCTGCGCCCGTCTCGGGTGGCCGACCTGATGGCCCACGTCGCCGGCACCACCGTCGAAATCATCGCCCCGCTGACCCTGCTGTTCTCGCCGTGGCCGTGGCTCACGGTGCCTGCTGCGCTGCTCATGGTGGCGTTCCATCTGTTCATCGTCTCGACGTTCCCGATCGCGGTGCCGTTGGAGTGGAACGTGCTGTTCGCCTACGCGACGGTGTTTTTGTTCCTCGGCTTTCCGGCCTGGCACGGCTTCGCGGTGACGAACATGTCCTCGCCGTGGCTGACCGTGGCCGTGGTGGCCGCGCTGCTGTTCTTCCCGATCCTGGGCAACTTCCGTCCCGACAAAGTGTCGTTCTTGCCCTCGATGCGCCAGTACGCCGGCAACTGGGCCTCAGCGGTGTGGGCGTTCGCTCCTGGGTCGGAGGCCAAGCTGGACAAGGTCACCCGCTCCGCGAAAAACCAGCTCGACCAGTTCATCGAGTTTGGCTACGAGCCGCAGTGGGCCGAGATCACCCTGCAGTCGACCCTCGCCTGGCGCACCATGCACAGCCAGGGCCGCGGCCTGTTCTCGGTGCTGCTGAAGAACCTGCCCGACATCGACACCCGCACAGTTCGCGAGGCGGAGTTCCTCTGCAACTCGCTGATTGGGTTCAACTTCGGTGACGGACACCTGCACAACGAAGACCTCATCGCCGCCGTGCAGCAAGAGGTCGGCTTCGAGCCCGGTGAGCTGGTGGTCGCGTGGGTGGAGTCGCAGGGCTGGGGCAGCAAGGTCCAGCACTACAAG
>NZ_DATJPU010000129.1:0-20892 GCF_035506235.1 Mycobacterium sp. | reverse complement strand
ATTTAGCCGGTGAGTGAGATTCGGGGTCTGCTCACACTCGGCGATCTGCGCGAGCGTTAGCTGGTCGGCTAGCTCGCGCCAGTTCAGGGCGTTTTCCGGCGTAGTCTCTTGCATGTCGTACTCCTTTCAGTTCGGCCATTCACCGGGGCGGTGACGGCCGCCGCCGGGGCCTTCCGCACTTTGCCGGAAGTCTCGATGTCGCACCTGAGCTACCCGAACGCCGCCGTCCGCCAAACGCAGACGGCCGGACCGCGGTGACGGGCCGGCCAAGGGCGTGCGAGTACTGCTCGGCGAGCTCGTCGGCGTCAAGCGTTGCTGGACCGGTCAATTCATAGACCGCGCCGAGATGGTCCCGCGGCGCCAAAAGCACGGCGGTGACGACGTCGGCGACATCGCTGGACGCGACGGGGGAGGTGCGCCCGTTTCCGAACGGCAGTGACAGTTGGCCGGTCTCGCGGATCGAGCGGGCCGCCAGCATGTCGAAGAGCGGGTTCTCGAGCAACACGGTCGGCCGGACGTGCACGGCCGGCAGGCCCGACCAGTTGATGACGCGCTCGGCCAGCCAATGCAGGCGTTGTTGCCTGGACTCCTCCGTGCTGGTCGTCGCCATCTGGGAGACCGTCATCTGCGACATGTTCACCAGCACTTCCAGGCCACCGAGCTCCTCCGCGGCCACGCACACCACGGTGGTGGCCTGCAGATAATCCGGCGACACGCTCATGTTGAAGAACACCCGGCTGATGCCCGACATCGCCGCGAATACGTCGACCGGGTTCGTCAGGTCGCCGGCGATCACCTCGGCGCCTTCGGCGCGCAGCGCGTCGGCGCGGGCGTCGTCGTGATGCACCATGGCGCGAACAGCCTCGCCGCGGCGGAGCAGCCGGGTCACCACCTGGGGGCTGATGCCCGCCACACCGCCGCCGGCGCCCGTGATCAGGTAGGTCGGCGGCTCGGCCATGAAAGCACCCTTGTCTCAACGGATTTGGAAATGATCGTAGCCGATCGCGTTGACCTCGGCGGTTCGGTATACACGAACTGACCCCGTGTCGAATGGCGTCCGAATCCACCAAGAGGCGCAAACGCGCAGGCAGCATGGCTCTTGGTGCGGACGACGGCGACAATCCAGAGAACAGGTGTTTATCGAACGCCCCGGTTGGGAAGCCGATGGGGAAGCGTGAGCCGGCCGGCTCACGGAAGCTTCGATCAAACCGGTGGAACAACTATGGCTTCTCCGCTTCGTAGCCTCACTCGATGGAGCACGGCGCCCGCGAAGGGCGTGCAGACCGCCAGATCCTGGGTCAATGTGCCGCGCGGTCTCGCCGCCCGGGCGACTACCCCGCTGTTGCCCGACGACTACCTCAAGCTGCTCAACCCCCTGTGGTCGGCGCGGGAGTTGCGCGGCCTCATCGTCGACGTGCGCCCCGAAACCGCCGACTCGGCGACGGTCACGATCAAGCCGGGCTGGGGCTTTTCCGGCAGCTACAAGCCGGGCCAGTACGTCGGCATCGGCCTGCGTATCGACGGCCGATGGCATTGGCGCTCCTATTCGTTGACGTCGATCCCGCGCCGCGACAACAAGGACATCACCATCACCGTCAAGGCCACGCCCGAGGGTTTTCTATCGACCCACCTGGTCAACGGCGTCAAACCGGGCACCATCGTGCGCCTGGCGTCGCCGAAGGGAGACTTCGCGCTGCCCGACCCGCCGCCCGAGAAGATCCTCTTCATCACCGCGGGCAGCGGCATCACACCGGTGATGGCCATGCTGCGCACCCTCAACTCCCGCGGGCAGAAGTCTGACATCGCGCACATCCACTCGGCGCCCAGCGCGAACGATGTGATCTTCCACGACGAACTGCGCGAACTCGAGAAGGCCCAGCCGGGGTACCGACTTCACCTGCAGCTCACGCAAAGCCAGGGTCACGTCGATTTCGACCACCTCGCCGACATCGTGGACGACTGGCGCGAGCGCCCCGCGTGGGTGTGCGGCCCGAACGCCCTACTGGACAAGGTCGAAGAGGCATGGAAAACGGCCGGTTGCAGCGATCAACTGCACATGGAGCGCTTCACCATCGCGGCCACGGACAAGGGCGGCGAGGGCGGCACGGTCACCTTCGCCGTCTCCGACAAGACGATCGAAATCGACGGCGCCACATCGCTTCTGGAAGCCGGCGAAAAGGTGGGGATCCAGATGCCGTTCGGGTGCCGGATGGGCATCTGCCAGACGTGCGTGCTTCCGCTGGAGTCAGGGCACGTGCGCGACTTCCGGTCGGGCACCGAACACCGCGAGGGCGACCGCATCCAAACCTGCATCTCCACGGCGTCCGGCAACTGCACCATCAAGATCTAGGAGAAACGGATGGCAATCACCGACATCAAGGAATACGCACACCTGACCACCGAGGACATCGAGCAACTCGCCCAGGAGCTCGACGCGATCCGCGCCGACATCGAGGAGTCCCGCGGCGAGCGCGACGCCCGTTACATTCGCCGATCCATTCAGTTGCAGCGTGCGTTGGCCGCCGGCGGACGAATCGTGTTGTTCGCCAGCCACAACAAGCTTGCGTGGCTCACCGGCACCGCGATGCTCGCCTCGGCGAAAATCATCGAGAACATGGAACTGGGCCACAACATCATCCACGGCCAGTGGGACTGGATGAACGATCCCGAGATCCACTCCACTGAGTGGGAGTGGGACACCACCTGCCCGAGCGTGCAGTGGAAGCATTCCCACAACTTCGTCCACCACAAGTACACGAACGTCGTCGGCCTCGACGCCGACGTGGGCTACGGGATCATGCGCGTCACCCGTGACGAACCGTGGGAACCCTGGATGCTGGGCAACCCGATCTACAACATGCTGCTGGGCACCTTCTTCCAGTACGGCGTCGCGTTGCACCACATCGAGACGGCCAAGCTCCGCAAAAAGGAAAAGAGCTGGGCCGAAGCGATGAAAGATCTTCGGGTGATCAGCAAGAAGGTCGTCAAGCAGGAAGGCAAGGACTACCTGATCTTTCCCGCGTTGACCGGCCGCAACTGGAAGCGCACCGCCAAGGCGAACATGACCGCCAACCTGATCCGCAACCTCTGGGCGTACATGGTGATCTTCTGCGGCCACTTCCCCGACGGCGCCGAGAAGTTCACCGTCGAGGAGTTCGAGAACGAGACCCATGGCGAGTGGTACCTGCGCCAGATGCTCGGATCGGCGAACTTCAACGCCGGCCCGCTCATGGCGTTCATGAGCGGGAACCTGTGCTACCAGATCGAGCACCACCTCTTCCCGGACCTGCCCAGCAATCGCTATGCGGAGATCGCGGTGCGCGTGCGCGAGCTGTGCGACAAGTACGATCTGCCGTACACCACGGGATCCCTTGGCCGGCAATATATGCAGACGTTCTGGACGATTCTCAAACTCGCCCTGCCCGACAAGCTTCTCCAGGCGACCCCCGACGACGCCCGCGAGACGCGCTCGGAGCTGAAGTTCCGCGTCCGCGAGGGCCTGCGGGAGAGTTTCGTCGATCCCCAGACGGGCAAACGGCGTGGCCTGCGCACCGCTCTGCGGGAGTTGCGCGGGTCGGGGCGGGCGGCGTAGCCGGCGACCCAGTTTGACCTTTGGTAAGGCAACCCTTAGTTTGGAGAGGCTGACTTATCGAGGCGAAGGCTTCCAGATGCAATCAATTGGGCAGGACTCCTGATGGCGCGCGGCTTGCAGGGCGTGATACTGCGCGGTTTGGGTGCCCGTGATCACACGGCGACCGTGATCGAAACCATCCGCCTCGCACCACATTTCGTGCGGGTGCGACTGGGATCGCCGACCCTGTTCGAGGACGCGCGGGCCACACCCGCGGCGTGGCTGCGGTTCTGGTTCCCCGACCCGGACGGGTCCAACACCGAATTCCAGCGCGCCTACACGATCTGCGAGGCGGACACCGCCGCCGGGCGTTTCGCGGTCGACGTCGTGCTGCACGAACCGGCGGGTCCGGCGTCGCTGTGGGCGCGCACCGTAAAACCCGGCACGACGATCGCGGTCATGTCGATGATGGGGTCGGCGCGTTTCGATGTCCCCGAGCAGCAACCGGCCGGCTATCTGCTGATCGGTGACTCCGCGTCCATCCCGGGCATGAACGGGATCGTCGCAACGGTTCCCGACGATGTCCCGATCGAGATGTATCTCGAGCAGCACGACGACAACGACACGCTGATCCCGCTCGCGCAGCACCCCAACCTGCGGGTCCACTGGGTTGCCCACCGCGACGAGACGTCGCTGGCCGCGGCGATCGAAAGCCGGGACTGGTCGGATTGGTACGCCTGGGCGACGCCGGAGGCCACGACCCTCAGGCATGTCCGGCGGCGGCTGCGGGACGAGTTCGGATTCCCCAGGGCCGCGATACACGCTCAGGCGTACTGGCGCACCGCGCGCGCGATGGGCACCCGACGCGGTTAGGCGTTGCCTTCGCGGCACCAGGGGACGTCGTGTCGACCGTGGCGCTTGCCGTATGCCTTACAGTTGAGCGGTCAGTCGACCGCCGGAGGACTGGAGGCGTGCCTGTGAGTGCTGTGGTGTCGATTCCGCGGTACCCGGCGGACGTGACGCCCGAATGGTTGTCGGCGACGCTGAGTGACCGCCGCACCCCCGTCGAGGTCTCCGACGTCGAGGTGGCTGCCATCGGCACCGGGCAGACCGGCGCGACCTACCGAGTGACCGCCAGATATGCGACGGACCCGGGTGACCTGCCGCCCACGTTCGTGATCAAGCTGCCGGCGCAGGACGACACGGTGCGTGACCGCGTCGTCATCGGATATCGCAGCGAATGCGCCTTCTACGCTTCCGTGGCTGACCGGGTGCAGATACCGACGCCGCGGTGCTTCTACTGCGAGATCACCGAGGAAGCGATGGATTTCGCCCTGCTGCTGGCCGATCAAGCGCCGGCGGTGCAGGGCGATCAGCTCGCCGGCTGCGGTGAAGCCGAAGCGCGCCTGGCGGTGACCGCTCTCGCCGGCCTGCACGCGCCCAGCTGGTGCGATCCGGTCTGGCTGGATTTTGAAGGTATCGCGTTTGCCCGGCCGGACGAGGCCGGCGCCAACGGCATGGGCGAGGTGGCGAAGATGAGCGCCGACATCACGCTCGCGAAGCTGGGCGCTCGGCTGAGCCTCGAAGACCGCGATACCTTCAGCGCGGCAATGGGTTTGGTGGCACCATGGCTGCTGGCCGAGTACGACCGATTTGCCTTGCTACACGGGGACTATCGCCTGGACAACATGCTGTTCGACCCGGACCGCACGCGGGTCAGCGTGGTCGACTGGCAGACGCTCGGCGTCGGTCTGCCGGCCAGGGATCTCGCCTACTTCACCGCAACCAGCCTGGATTCGCAACTGCGCGCACGCATCGAAGACGACCTCGTCGCCGACTATCACCGAGCGTTGGTCGGCTGCGGGGTCACCCGCTACGACAGCGAAACGTGCTGGCGCGATTACCGGCTCGGGGTGCTGCAGGCACCGCTGATCTCGGCGCTCGGGTTCGCCTTCGCCGCCGCCACCGATCGCGGCGACGACATGGTGCTCACCATGCTGAGCCGCGGCTGCCGGGCCATCCGCGAGCTCGGGACGCTGGATCTAATCGAGCACTGATCGGCGGGCGATTTCCTGGGCCAACTGCATGCGCGACGTCACACCAAGCTTGGCGTACACATGCGTGAGATGCGTCTGCACGGTGCGCGGTGAGACGAACAGCCGGTCGCCGATGTCCCTGTTACCCAGCCCCTCGCTGACGAGCCGGACGACGTCGCGCTCGGCCGGGGTCAGCGAGTCCCAACCGGTGGGCGGCCGTTTGCGTTCGCCTCGCCCGCGCCGCGCATAGGCGATCGCCTCGTCGGTCGACAGGGCCGCGCCAGCCTCCCAGGCGGCGTCGAAATCTTTGTCGCTCAACGCTTCACGGGTCGCTGCCACCGACGCCGCGTATTCGGCATCGTACACCCGGAAGCGCACGATGCCGGTACGCTGACGGACCGCGTGCGCCGCACCGAACAGCCTTGCCGCTTCGACGTGGCTCCCGGCGTCATGGGCCAAAGCGGCGAGCAACTCCAGCAGGTCGGGAACGAATAGGTGCACTCGCAGTTCTGCGGCACGGGTCAGCGCGTCGTGGACGTCGCGCTCCGCCTGCCCCGGCTCGTTTTCCGCCAAGGCCACGCGTGTGCGGGTTGTCAAAGCGTGGACACTGAACGCGCCGGTCGACGCCGCCACGTCATCGTCGGCGCAGCGGCGGGCGATCGCCAGATCACCACGAGCCAGCGCGACTTGTGCGGCAGGCTTGGTGAAGGTGGAGGCGAGCCACGACCACCCTGCCAACCTCTCGTGGGCCGCGTCGCTTGCATCCGCTGCCGCGTCGACATCACCGGCCGCCAATGCAGCGAAGGCCAACGCCGCATACACGACACCCTCCATGTATATGCCAAGCTCGGCTGCACCATCGAGCGCCTCGAGCGCGACGGCCCGGCCTGCGTCGCCGCGTCCGCTGTTCGCCAGCACATGGCAGAGACTCGATCGCCCGGCGACCTGAAAGATCAACGCGTGAGCCGCGTCCGATTCGGCCATCAAATCGCGAAGTAACGCCTCTGCTCCCGCAACATCGCCGCGCATGAACTGCGCTCCGCTCAGACACCATCGACACCCGCGTGAGTAACCCCGGTCACCGATTTCGGCGGCGAGGTCGCGGCCCTCTGTGGCGGCGGCCACCGTGGCATCCAGATCTCCCGCGCCAGAGACCGCCGTGAAGGCTTGGAAGTAGAGGATCTGGCTCAGCCGCCACCGGTCGCCCAAGTCGCGTGCCAGGTTGGCTGCTTCGGACAGGTATGGCTCAGCCAGGTCGGCATCCCAGCCGATAACGCGGCCGCACGCGGCGAGGGTTCGCGCAAGCAAGGCCGGGTCGTTGAGTTCGCGGGCGATTGCCAACGCGCTCTTGGCTCGAGCCAGGCTCTCCGCGGTACGCATGTTGTCGAGATACGCCTTGTCGGCGAGTGCCCTCGCCATCACAGTCGGTGTCACGTTGGCTTCTGAGGCCTCGGCGTCAGCCAGACCGAGGTCAAGCCAGTCCGACCCCTCCTTGGTACAGCCCCGCGTCAGCCACAGCGGTTGCAGCGAGGTGGCGAGCAGCAACGCGCTATCGGTGTCGGAGTTCTCCCGGCTCCACGCGAAAGCGGCGCGCAGATTGTCGATGTCGGTCTCTACTCGGTCGAGCAAGACATCCAGGCTGCTGTTCCCCGGCGCGTCAAGTACTGCGGCCATCGCGGTGAAATAATCGCGGTGCCTGTCCCGGATCTCGATCGCCTCGGGAGCTTCGCCGAGCCTTTCCTGCGCGTACTGGCGGATCGTCTCGAGCAACCGGTATCTCGTTGAACCGCTGCCGGATTCGGCGTTCACGAGCGACTTGCCGACGAGCAGCGCCAGCACGTCCAGCACCTGGTGCGGTGCCAGGTCCTCGTCGCAGACCACTTCTCGGCAGGCGTCGAGATCGAATCCGCCCAGGAAAACGCCGAGCCGGCGAAACAGGATCCGCTCGGGCTCGGTCAGCAGTGCGTGGGACCAGTCGACCGACGCCCGTAACGTCTGTTGGCGGCGGACCGCGGTTCGCGATCCGCCGGTCAGCAACCGGAACCGGTCTTGCAGGCCGGCGAGGATTTCGTTGGGCGACAGGGCGCGTACCCGCGCTGCCGCCAACTCGATAGCCAACGGCATGCCGTCCAGGCGACGGCAGATCTCACGCACGGCGGCCGCATTGTCGTCGTTGACGGTGAGGCCGGGACGCGCGTGGCTGGCGCGGTCTGTGAACAGCCGGACCGCGTCGTCGCCCAGCGACAAGGACGGGACCCGCCACGTCACCTCGCCACTCATGCCGATCGGCTCGCGGCTCGTCGCCAGCACCGTCAACCGCGGGCAGGCCCCCAACAAGGCACTGGTCAGCGCCGCGCTGGCATCCAGCAGATGTTCGCAGTTGTCGAGCACCATCAGCAGGTGCCGCTCGCCGATGAACTGCAGCAGGCTTTTCTCCGGGGAGCGCCCCGGCTGGTCTGGCAGCCCCAAGGCCCGCGCGGTGGCGATGGGTACCAGGTCGGGATCGGTGAGCGGGGCGAGGTCGACGTACCACGTTCCGTCGCCGTACTCAGCGGTGAGGGAGGCCGCGACCTGCACCGCCAGCCGGGTCTTGCCGACGCCGCCGGCGCCCGTCAACGTCACCAACCGGTGCTGCGTGAGAATGGCGCGCACCTCGGCCATCTCGGCGTCCCGCCCCACGAAGCTCGTCAGCTGTGCCGGAAGGTGTTGAGCGGCAAGAGTTTCGCGCTTCCGAAGGGGCGGAAATTCGTTGCGGAGGTCGGGATGGCATAGCTGCACGACCCGCTCGGGGCGGGGCAGGTCCCGCAGCGCATGGGTGCCCAGGCCGCTCAACCACACGTCATCGGGAAGTGCGTCGGCAACCAGGTCGCCGGTGGTGCCCGACAACACCGTCTGGCCGCCATGCGCGAGCTCGCGGAGCCGAGCCGTCCGGTTGATGGCCGGGCCGACGTAGTTGTTCTCGCCACGCAGCTGCACCTCGCCGGTGTGCAGCCCGATCCGCAGCCGCAACGGGGCCAGCGGAGCTCGCTGCAACGCAAGCGCGCAGGCCACCGCATCGGATGCTCGGCCGAATGCGATGACGAAGCTGTCGCCCTCACCCTGCTCGACCGGGCGGACACCGCGATGGACCCCCACCAAATCGGCAAGCGTTCGATCTAGGTTTGCGATCGCCGCCGTCATCTCCTCGGGCTGGGAGTGCCACAGCTGCGTGGACCCTTGAACGTCGGCCAGCAACAGCGTCACGGTGCCGGTCGGCAAGGGCTGGTTCATCGCTTCGTCTACGCGCAGGTCGCTCCACTCGGTTTCGCTCATGTTAGCCAGCATGCGGTCACCGCAAGCGGCAAAACATCGGCGTATGCGCGTAGATTTCCGGGCTCAGAGGTCGCCGGTGAAATCGGCGGAGAGCCAGCGGTCGGGGCGGACGGTGAAGAGCACCTCCTCGACACCCTCCATGCTGCGGAGGAACGCGCGCCCACCCTCCTCGCCGAGGTAGCGGGTGGCGATGGCTTCCTGCATGTCCGCCGGGGCGGGCGTGGTGCTGTCGACGACGGTGCCCTCGACCACCACGTACTGATATGGCAGCTCCTCGCGCTGAACGACCAGCGTCACCGCGCCGGCCCGCTGGATGAGCCCGGCCTTGCGACTAGACGTCCCGGTCATGATCCGGATGTTGCCACCGGGCGTGTAGTCGTACCAGATCGGCACGCTGGCCGGTGGGCGGCCGTCCGCCGCGACGGACAGGACCGCGACGTGCTTGGCGGCGAGAAACTCCTGACGTTCGGCTTCGCTGAAACTCCTCATGCGCACTACGAACGCCAGACCACGGGGGCTATTCCCGGCGCGGCGTTCTCATCGCTGCGCCGCCTTGACCAGGTTTGACCCGATGATCAGGCGCTGGATTTCGCTGGTCCCCTCGTACAACCGCAGCAGGCGCACGTCGCGGTAGATGCGCTCGACGGGAACTCCGCGCATGTAGCCGCTGCCGCCGTGGATCTGGACCGCGAGATCGGCGACCTTGCCGGCCATTTCGGTGCAGAACAGCTTGGCCGCCGACGGCGCGACCCTGCGGTCGGAATTGGTGACCCACAGCCGCGCGGCGTCGCGGACCAGCGCGCGACCGGCCAGCACCCCGGTCTGCTGGTCGGCGATCATCGCCTGCACCAACTGAAAGCTCCCGATCGGCGTCCCGCCCTGGGTCGCGGTGGCGGCATACGCCACGGACTCGTCGAGCGCGCGCTGGGCGGCGCCCACCGCGAGGGCGGCGATGTGGACCCGGCCGCGCGCCAGGGAAGTCAGCGCCGCCCGGTAGCCGATGTCCTCGCTGCCGCCAATCAGCGCGTCGCTCCCGACGCGGACGTCGTCGAAGCTGACGTCGGCGGTCCACGCGCCCTCCTGGCCCATCTTCGCGTCCCTGGCGCCCACCCGAACGCCCGCGGCGTCCGCCGGCACCAAAAACACGGCGATCCCCGGGCCCCGGTCGTCGGCCGGCCGCGTGCGCGCGAATACCACGAACAGGTTGGCGACCGGCGCGTTGGTGATGAAGCGCTTGTCGCCGGAGATCACCCACTGCTCGCCGTCGCGGACGGCCTTGGTTCGCAGGCCGGCCGGATTCGATCCGGCGCCGGGTTCGGTCAGCGCGAACGAGGCGACGACCTCGCCGGAAGCCATCGACTCCAGCCAGCGGCGCTTTTGCCCGTCGGTGCCGAAGCCGACCAGGACCCGCCCGGCGATGCCGTTGTTGGTGCCGAACATCGATCGGACGGCCAGCGAGGTGTAGCCCAATTCCATTGCCAGCTCGACGTCTTGGACGAGGTTGAGGCCCAGGCCGCCCCATCGCTGCGGGATCGCGTACCCGAACAGGCCCATCTTCTTGGCCTGGTCGCGAAGATCGTCCGGCACCCGGTCGTCGGTCAGGATTTCCTGCTCGCGCGGCACGACGGCGGTGCGTACGAAGTGTCGGGTCTGGGCAAGGATGTCCCGGAAGTCGTCGTCGGGCACTTCCTGGACTTCGGCGGTGGTCATCGCGGACGCTCCTCTGTGGCACTCATCGCTCGGGTTCACCCACCCGGCGCCGGAAGCGATCCTATATAAAATATGATATTCGACCGTCGGGTACCCCGCGGCGGAAGCGAACCCAAGGGAGGCGTGATTCAGGTGTCGTTGCTGAACGGTCAGACGGCGGTCGTCACAGGAGGCGCGCAAGGGCTGGGCTTCGCCATAGCGCAGCGATTCGTCGCCGAGGGCGCGCGGGTGGTGCTCGGTGACCTGAACCTGGAGGCAACCGAAGCCGCGGCCAAAGAACTGGGCGGCAGCGACGTCGCCTTGGCGGTGCGCTGCGACGTGACCCAGGCGCCCGATGTCGAAGCCTTGATCCAGACAGCCGTCGAGCGTTTCGGCGGCCTCGACGTCATGGTCAACAACGCCGGAATCACCCGCGACGCGACGATGCGCAAGATGACCGAGGAGCAGTTCGATCAGGTCATCGCCGTGCACCTGAAGGGGACGTGGAACGGCACCCGGCTGGCGGCGGCCGTGATGCGGGAAAACAAGCGCGGCGCCATCGTCAACATGTCGTCGGTGTCGGGCAAGGTCGGCATGATCGGCCAGACCAACTATTCGGCGGCCAAGGCCGGGATCGTCGGGATGACCAAGGCCGCGGCCAAGGAGCTTGCCTACCTGGGCGTCCGGGTCAACGCGATCGCCCCTGGCCTGATTCGCTCGGCGATGACGGAGGCCATGCCGCAACGCATTTGGGACGAGAAGGTGGCCGAGATCCCGATGGGTCGCGCCGGTGAGCCCAGCGAAGTCGCCAGCGTCGCCTTGTTCCTGGCCTCCGATCTGTCCTCCTACATGACCGGCACCGTGATGGAAGTCACCGGCGGCCGGCACATCTGAGCGGATCCGAACGGAGGAGTGGCAATGCGCGAAACCGTCATCTGCGAGCCCGTACGCACGCCGATCGGCCGCTACGGCGGAATGTTCAAGTCGCTGACCGCCGTCGACCTCGGCGTCGCCGCCCTCAGGGGGCTGCTCGAGCGAACGGGAATTTCGCCCGAGGCGGTCGAGGACGTCATCCTCGGGCACTGCTACCCCAGCAGCGAGGCGCCCGCGATCGGTCGTGTCGTCGCGTTGGATTCCGGCCTGCCGGTGACGGTTCCGGGGATGCAGGTCGACCGGCGCTGCGGGTCGGGCCTGCAGGCGGTGATCCAGGCGTGCCTGCAGGTCGGCAACGGCGACAACGAACTCGTCATCGCCGGTGGCTGCGAGAGCATGAGCAACGTCGCCTTCTACTCCACAGACATGCGTTGGGGCGGCGCCCGGGGCGGCATCCGGGTGCACGACGGCCTCGCGCGCGGACGCACGACCGCCGGCGGCCGGTACTACCCGGTGCCGGGCGGGATGCTGGAGACCGCCGAGAATCTGCGACGCCAGTACGGCATCTCGCGTCTGGAGCAGGACGAGTTGGCGGTGCGCTCACACCAGCGCGCGGTGGCCGCGCAGAAGGACGGCATCATGGCCGAGGAGATCATCCCGGTTGCGGTGCGCATGCGCCAGGGCGAGGAACTGATCGACACCGACGAGCATCCGCGCGCCGACACCTCGGTGGAGTCATTGGGCAAGCTGAAACCCGTTCTGCTGGGCCAGGATCCGGAGGCGACGGTCACGGCCGGCAACGCCAGCGGGCAGAACGACGCCGCGTCGATGTGCGTGGTGACCACGCCGGAGAAGGCGGGCGAACGTGGGCTGACGCCGCTGGTCCGCTTGGTGTCCTGGGGGTCGGCCGGCGTGGCCCCCAACATCATGGGCATCGGCCCGGTGCCCGCCACCGGGGTCGCCCTCGCCAAGGCGGGCCTGCGGCTCTCCGACATCGACGTCATCGAGCTCAACGAAGCGTTTGCCGCGCAGGCGCTTGCGGTGATGCGGGAATGGAAGTTCGGCGCCGCCGACCACGACCGCACCAACGTGCACGGGTCCGGGATCTCGCTGGGCCATCCCGTCGGGGCGACCGGCGGCAGGATGCTGGCCACACTGGCGCGCGAACTCGTGCGCCGCCAGGCGCGCTACGGGCTGGAGACCATGTGCATCGGCGGCGGCCAGGGGCTAGCCGCGGTCTTCGAACGGGTCGCCCCGGCATGACCGGCCCCCTGAGCGGCCTCACCGTCGTCGAGGTGTCCAGCTTCGTCGCCGCACCGCTGTGCGGCATGACACTGCGTCAGCTTGGCGCGCAGGTGATCCGCGTCGATCCGATCGGCGGTGCTTCCGACGTCCAGCGCTGGCCGCTGGCCGCGGGCGGCGCGTCGATCTACTGGACCGGACTGAACAAGGGAAAGCGTTCGGCCACCATCGATCTGCGCTCGGCCGAGGGTCAGGAGCTGGTTCAGCGCCTCATCGTCGAGGGCGACGGCATCGTCGTCACCAACGCCGCCGGCCTGTCCTGGCTGAGCCATGACGTGCTGGCCGCCAAACGTTCCGACGTCATCCACGTCCAGCTGCTGGGGCGCGGGGACGGATCCACCGCGGTGGATTACACCGTCAACGCCGGTGTGGGATACCCGCTCGTCACCGGTCCGGCCGGGCACGGGGGTCCGATCAACCATGTGCTGCCCGCCTGGGACGTGTGCTGCGGCCTCTACGCCGCGCTCGCCGTCGTCACCGCCGTCCGCCACCGGGACGGGGCCGGCGTCGGCGCGCGCGTCAGCCTGGCGCTGGAGGACGTGGCGCTGGCCACTGCGGGAAACCTCGGGCTGCTGACCGAGCCCCAGGTCAACGGGACGCAACGGCAACGGCTGGGCAATGCCATCTACGGCCAGTACGGCCAGGACTTCGCCAGCCGCGACGGCGTCGCGTTCATGGTTGTCACGTTGACCCGCAGGCACTTTCGCGACCTCGTTGACGTGACCGGCACGGCCGCCGCTGTGTCGGCGCTCGAGGGGGCGCTGGGCGTGGACTTCGGCTCGGAGGGCGACCGCTACCGCTACCGCGACGCACTGTCGGGGCTGTTCGCCACCTGGTTCGCCGACCACACGGGCGACGAGATCACCGCCGCCCTGTCGGGCACCACCGTGTTGTTCGAGCGGTACCGCACGTTCGCCGACGTCGCCGCGAGCCCGAAAGTGACCGCCAATCCGCTGTTTTCCCGACTGCACCAGCCTGGCGTCGGGGACCATTTCGCCCCGGGCCTGCCGGCCGCGTTCGACGGCGCCCATCCCGCCGGCGCGCCTGCGCCCGCGCTGGGACAGGACACCGCCGATGTGCTCGCCGAGTGCCTGGGGCTTTCGGCGGCCGACATCGCGCGCCTGACGAGCGCCAAGACGATAGGGGAACCCTGCGCATGACCAAACTCGCCCAAACCCTCGGCCTGACCGAGTTCCAGACCGAGATCATCGCCACGGTGCGCCAATTCGTCGAAAAGGAAGTCATTCCCAACGCGCCGGAACTCGAACGCGGCGACACCTACCCGCAGCACATCGTCGACCAGATGCGCGAGATGGGCCTGTTCGGGCTGATGATTCCCCAGGAATATGGCGGGCTGGGGGAGTCGCTGCTGACGTACGCGCTGTGCGTCGAGGAGCTGGCGCGCGGGTGGATGAGCGTATCCGGGGTGCTCAACACGCATTTCATCGTGGCGTACATGCTGCGCCAGCACGGCACCGATGCGCAGAAGCAACGTTTTTTGCCGCGCATGGCGACCGGCGAGTCCCGCGGCGCGTTTTCCATGTCGGAGCCGGAGCTGGGCTCCGACGTCGCGGCGATCCGAACCCGGGCGGCGCGCAACCCGGACGGAAACTACACCATCAACGGGCAGAAGATGTGGCTGACCAACGGCGGCAGTTCGACGCTGATCGCCGTGTTGGTGCGCACCGACGAGGGCGCCGACAACCCGCACCGCAACCTCACCGCGTTCCTCGTCGAAAAGCCAACCGGGTTCGGCGAAGTCGTGCCCGGCCTAGTGATACCCGGCAAGATAGACAAGCTGGGCTACAAGGGCATCGACACCACCGAGCTCATCTTCGACGGCTACCAGGCCAGCGCCGACGACGTCCTCGGGGGCAAGCCGGGGCAGGGCTTCTTCCAGATGATGGACGGCATCGAGGTCGGCCGGGTCAACGTCTCGGCCCGGGCATGCGGTATCGGCATCCGCGCCTTCGAGCTCGCCGTGCGGTACGCCCAGCAGCGGCACACGTTCGGCAAGCCGATCGCCGAGCACCAGGCCATCGCGTTCCAGTTGGCGGAGATGGCGACCAAAGTGGAAGCGGCGCACCTGATGATGGTCAACGCGGCGCGGTTGAAGGATTCCGGTGAGCGCAACGACGTCGCCGCCGGGATGGCCAAATACCTTGCCAGCGAATACTGTTCGGAGGTTACCCAGCAGAGCTTCCGGATCCACGGCGGCTACGGCTACTCCAAGGAATACGAGGTCGAACGGCTGATGCGCGACGCCCCGTTCCTGCTGATCGGCGAGGGGACCAGCGAAATCCAGAAGTCGATCATCAGCAAGCGACTGCTCGCCGAGTATCAGGTGTGACGCCGATGACCGTTCCGGATTTCGCCGCGCGGACGCAACTTTCCGACGATGTCGCGCGCCTGATCCGCAAGAGGATCTTCGACGGCAGCTACGCCGCGGGGTCCTACGTCCGGCTGGATCAACTGGCGGCGGAGCTGGGGATCAGCGTCACACCGGTGCGCGAGGCGCTGTTCGCGCTGCGCGCCGAAGGCCTGATCGCCCAGCAGCCCCACCGCGGCTTCGTCGTGTTGCCCGTCACCGGACGAGATGTCGCCGACGTCGCGAACGTGCAGGGTTACGTCGGCGGGGAACTGGCCGCGCGGGCGGCGGCCAACATCACCGACGACCAGCTGCGCGAACTCAAACAGATCCAGGCGGAGCTCGAAGAAGCCTATGCCGGCGCTGACGATGACAGGACTGTTCGGCTCAATCACGAGTTCCACCGGGCGATCAACGTTGCCGCGGACTCGCCCAAACTCGCCCAGCTGATGTCGCAGATCACCCGCTACGCACCGGAATCCGTGTTTCCCGCCATCGCCGGCTGGCCGCAACAGTCGATGAAGGATCATCGGCGGATCTTGTCCGCGCTCAAAAAGCACGACGGGGAGCTCGCGCGCGCGGCGATGTCGCAGCACCTCGCCGCCGGCGCGGGGCCCTTGATGGCGCACCTCACCGCGCGAGGCGTGGTCGTCGACGCGAGTGGTCCCCATCCTCACTGAGCCGGGCTAACTGTTGTTGCTGAGGGACGCCTAGGCATAGGCTGCCCTCGGAGGGGGCAACAACATAAAGCGAGGAACAGTGCCCCGAACTATTCGCGCATCGGCCCTATTCGTTGCGTGCATGGTCGGGATCGCCCTCGCGCCGCCGGCCGTCGCCGATACTCTCGATCCGATCCCCGGCAATGGCGTCTTTGTCGTCGGGCCCGACATCGCGCCCGGGCTTTACCACACGGCCGGTTCGGCGTCGACCTTTGGGGTGTGGATAAACAATGTGCCGACACAGGACTCGATGTGCGCGTGGTTCACGTACAGCACACCTGATGCGAATAAGGAACACGTACTTCAGACGAATATGTCTATCGGTCCGATGTACGCGAACATCAACACTGCGGTCAAGGCCTTCGAGTCGCAGAACTGTCAGCCCTGGACGCGGGTGCCGTAAGGCGGGTTCGCGTCGATCAACATCTCGGGCAGCCGCTGGGTGTCGACCTTGCCGGTGGCGCCGCGCGGAACGTCGTCGTCGGATTCCAGCAATAACCAAACCGTCGGCACCTTGAAGGCGCTCAACAACTTTCGGGCCGACTCGCGCAGCCACTCGGGCGTCAGCGCTTGACCGCCACAGACCACCGCCGCACCCACCCGTTCGCCGGCGACGCCCGGCACGTTGGCGACGTAGGCGTTGTCGACGCTGGCTCAGCGTCGCGTGCTGTCCGAAGTTCAGCGCCTGCTTGGCCAGCCCGATCGCGGCGGTGGGCCCGTTGGCCAGCCGCTCCAGCAGCCTCTCGGCCGCGTCCTCGAGTTCGCGCGAGCCCACCGCTCGGTGGATCAGGCCCCAGTCGGCCGCGTCCCTGGCGCCCACCTTCTCGCCGAACAGCAGCATGCGCCTGGCACGCGCCACACCGACCAGCCGGGGCAACAGCCACGTGGATCCCGAATCAGGGCTGAAGCCGCGGTCCACCAACGGTTCCCAGAACACCGCATCGTCGGCGGCCACGGTTAAGTCGGCGGCCAGCGCGAGGTTGCAGCCGAATCCTGCCGCCCATCCCCGCACGGTGCAGACCACCGGCAGCTGGACGCTCGCGACGAGTTCGATCACGCGGTGGGCGGCGTGGGGCATGCGCCGCACCAGATCGCCGGCGCGCGGACGAGCCAGAGCTGTGATACCACGTTAGTTCACTTCTGCCACAACGGATTCAGCGGCAGACTAGATTGTCAATTTGCCCGCCGCACAGCGACAATCGGGGCGCCGTTTCACATCAAATGGATTTTGTCGCTGTGAGGCGGACAAAGGACATGCCCGCGGGAGTGAAGACGTATGTTGCGGATGTGACTTCAGACAGCGCCTTCAACGGCCGCTGCCGTCTAGGTTCGTCCGCTCTGGCCGCTCGACTTGGCCGCCTTGCGTTGCCGGGACGCCGCCGATTTGGCTCCCTTGGCGCCCTTCTCGATCAGGCTGCCGGCGTGGTCGAGGATGCAGTCCAGGCCGAACTCGAAATTGGTCTCGTCGGGGGCCCCGATGCGATGGCCCTGACCGGTCACCTTGGCGATCAGCGGAGTGGTTGCCGGATCGATTGCCACGGCGTCCTCGATGGCGCGCGGTCCGCTGTCCGGCGTCTGGTTCTTCTCGTAGAGCCGATGCAGCACCACCGAACCGCGGACATGAACCGAGACCGCGGAATAGGTGTCGAAGGCATCTTCGGGCGACAGGCCGGCCTCCACCAGATTGGCGATCGCGCGCTCCATCTCCTGGGCGCCCAGCCGCGCCGCCTTCGGGCTGAGGGCGGCCCGAATAAGAATCAGGTCGCACAGAATCGGGTTGCCCATGAACGTTTTACGCATCAAGCGGGCATGGTTGCGCAGCGTCTCGCGCCAGTCGCTGGCTTCGACATAGGGGGTGGCGAAGACGTACTTGCTCAGGGCGCGGTCGGTCATGGCGTTGAGCAGATCGTCCTTCTTGCGGAAGTACCAGTAGATGCTGGTGACCCCCACGCCGAGGTGTTTGCCCAGCAGCGGCATACTCAGGTTGTCAATCGACACTCGCTCCGCGAGTTCGAATGCGCCGCTGATGATGTCGTCCGGGTTGATGGACCCGCGTTCGCGCCGTTGACGCTTATCAGCGGTTGCCTGCTTTGCCACTACGGGCACCTCCATCAGGGTCTGGCCGTGCCGCCGGTAAAGTGGAATCTACCGGCAGTTCCTCTCTGACCTGCGTATACGCATGCGTGTCGTCGCGTTTTCCGTCTGCTACTGTAATACCTATCGTAGGCTTTTTGGTAAAACGGCTGGACACATGGATCTAGGGCTGGCGAATGCCACGGCGGTGGTCGTCGGTGGTAGTCGCGGGATGGGGTTGGCGACGGCCCGCTGCCTGGCCGACGAAGGGGCCCGGGTGGCGGTGGTCGGCCGCAGCCGAGACGCGCTCGATTCTGCGGTGGCCGATTTGACGGGACGCGGTAGCCCGGAATCCCTCGGGCTCGCGGCCGACATCGGTGACGCCGCTGCGGTCGAGAAGGTGTTCGCCGATCTCGCGGGGCAGTGGGGCGGCGAACTCAACGTGCTCATCAATACGGTCGGGCCAGGCGCGGCGGGCCGCTTCGACGACCTGACCGACCAACAATGGCACCAGGCCGTCGAGGACGGGGTCATGGGCATGGTGCGCTGCGTCCGTTCGGCACTTCCCCTGCTGCGCAAGGCGCAATGGGCGCGGATCGTCAACTTCTCGGCGCACTCGACCCAGCGGCAAAGCGTCATGCTGCCCGCCTACACGGCCGCCAAGTCGATGCTGACGAGCGTATCGAAAAACCTGTCCTTGCTGCTGGCCAAGGACGAGATCTTGGTCAACGTGGTATCGCCCGGCAGCATCGCGTCCGAGTCGCTGGTCGGCTGGGCGAAGTCCGTCGGTGTCGACGGCACCGACCCGTACGCCCTGATGGACGCCATTGCCAAGCATTTCGGTCATCCCGCGCAGATGCCGCGGGCCGGCCTGCCGGAGGAAATAGGGCCGGTCGCCGCGTTTCTCGCATCGCGGCGCAACTCCTACATGACCGGCGCCAACATCAACGTCGACGGTGGTTCGGACTTCACTTGACCCGAAATCGTTTGGCCGACAGAAGGAGTCGATTGTGGCGACGGCGACTGAGGCGCGCACCTGGGCGCGGGCAGCATTGCGGGGAATCGGCGACTCGCTCTACACGCCGTTCTGCGGCGCCGACGGCGATGACATCGACTGGGACGCCTACCGGACGCTGGTGCGTTACTGCGTCGGCGATCTCGGGCACCCGATGTTGTGGTGTACCAGCGGCATCGCCGAGTTTTGGTCACTGACCCTCGATGAGCGCAAACGCCTGTTAGAGGTGGCGATCGAGGACGCGCGCGGCCTGAATCCCGATGTGGTGGTGCAGGCTTGCACAGCGGCGATGTCGGCGAAGGACTGTCTGGAATTGACGCGGCATGCCCAAGACGTGGGTGCCGACATCGCCTACATCCAAACGCCGATGATGGAGGCCCACGGGGGTGAGGGCGTGTTGCGGTTCTTCAAGTACGTTGCCGCGCGCACCGATATCGCGTTGGGCATGTTCAACTCCCCGTCCTCCGGCTACGTTTTGACCCCGGCCGAGAGCGCACGGATTTACGACGAGGTGCCCGCGGTGTGCGCCACCAAGGAGGGCGCGTTCCGGCCGGAGGCGAGCCGGCGGCTGCACCAGCTGGCGCCCGGCCTGGCGGTCTGGGAATGCGACAGGACCGTGTACCGCGCCGGGTGGTTGCGTGCCGGTATCGTCTGCCCGGCGCAACTGGGTACGGCCGGCTATCTGTTCGAGACCCCGCAGCGGCGACTGTTTTCCGAGTATTGGGATCTGGTGCTCAACGACAAGCTCCTGGAGGCGATGGACTATGGGCGCGAGTCCGGGATGGACCGGTTCGACCTCGACATCGGCTCGTGGTGGACGTGCTACCCCGGGCGATCGGATTACTTCACCCATTGGGGTGGGGCGTTCAAGTACGCCGCGTCGCTGCTGGGACTGCCTATAGGCGACTATCCGCATTCCCGCCCCCCGCAGGCCGAGCTGCCGGCCGAGGCAAAGAGCCAGATCGAAAGCGCCTATCAACGCCTGGGTCTCATCGAAACCGTGTTGCAGTAGAACGAATTACAAAGCGGAGCGGGCCCGATCGATACCGGGCCCGCTCGCTAAGCCGGCCGTTTACTGCTGCTCGGCCCGCTCACGCTCCTCGTACGCCTTGGCCTTGCCACGCGCCTTTTCGGCGGCAGCTTCCTTCTTCCCGGCGTCGCGCTGGGCGTCGGCCTTGTCCTGCTGCGCCTTGCCCTCGTTCACCAGGTCATCGCGGCCGATGATGATGCCGATGACCTGCTTGGTCTTACCAAAGACATCCTCGACGATGCCCCTGACCAGCTCGATCGGGCCGCTCTTGATGTCAACCATTTGCATCTCCCTCCCCTTGATGGATGGCTTAAGTGAAGGTTTCCCGGACCCGCGTTCGGCGCAAACATGTCGTCAACGTGGCGCGCGCCATAGCGTCAGCCCGCGAGCGGCGGCGGCTCCGGCTCCGGTTGGCTGCCTTGGTGCCGTCTCCACGCGCGCAACGCCAGACCCGAAAGAACGCCGATCAGCGCCGCCCAGAACAGGATCTGCGCCGCCGTCACCGTCAGCTCGGCCCGCAGCGCCACCGCGCGCGCCTGGCGCAGGCGGTGAGCCAGCGCTTTCAACGTCGTCTTCACGAGTCATCGATAACCCCCGCATCGCCATCCCAAACCTCTCGCCCGCGGTTACGATCGGGCAGTGCTCACGCTGGGCGTCATCGGCTGGATCGTCATCGGGGGCGTGGCCGGTTGGGTGGGCAGCAAAATCATGGGGACCGACGCGCAGATGGGCCTGCTCCTCAACATCGCGGTCGGCGTCGTCGGCGGGTTGATCGGTGGTTTCCTCCTTCGTGCCATGGGCGTCACCATCGACGGGCGAGGGTTGTTGTTCTCGTTTCTGACGTGTCTGGTGGGGGCGGTGATCCTGCTGGCGATCGTCAAGCTGATCACCGGCGGACGGGCGT